>NETF01000182.1 GCA_002172675.1 unicellular cyanobacterium SU3 | reverse complement strand
GATGAAGCTTAAACCCGAAAAACCAACCAATTGAGCTTTTTCCCCAGTTAGCTAACCCTTCAAAAACTTTGTTCCGAGTGGCTCGGTTATTGGAACAAATAGGTAATCTTGTAGAATCAATAAAACTGATTCCCGTCACTTCTCCTTTTCTTGTATTAAGGTAGACAATAAGAGGCATTAAAACCGATGGAATTAATTCTACAAACCTATTATAACTGACTAAATTGGGAAATTCTGAGTGACAATTTTTGAAAATGTGTTTAAGGTAGTAATCTTTAAAGGTTCGATACCCTGAAGAATGGAAATAGACGACTATTGTAGCTACTTCACTTAAGCACAATTGAGATTTTCTTTTTCTTTTAACAATTTTTTGGGGAAGAAGGCGAGACTCAAAAATTGGAGCAAAGGCTTGACAGAAATCATCAATTTTACAAAACAAAGTTTCTATTTCCATTATTATAAATCTTCAATATTAACAGAAAAATTATATAATTTAGAGATAAATTTAGCTAGAGATATTCTGGCTGATTTTTTATGTCTTAAAATTTGTTTCGCTAAATCTATAGCTTGGGATAAGTCTATTCTATTCTCATTAATCAACAGTAATTGAGAACTGGTAAATAATTGAAAATGCCTGTAATTCTCTCAGTGACTAAATTATAGCCGATTATCTTATATCGAACTCAGGTCAAGCAACATCGGTCAAAATGTCCAATGTTACTTAAGTTATGACATTATTGTAAGGTGGGCATTGCCCACCTTACAAAGTTTCGTCATGCTATAGTTGACCCTAACCTTCTCTTTTTTCTATCAATAATTATTCTTTGAAAAGATTGCAATCTTTTTACTTTTCATCAAGACACTACTTGAATTTGGTTAGCATTTTCTAAAAGAATTTGAGGGTTAGCTTGTTGAGGA
This sequence comes from unicellular cyanobacterium SU3, assembly GCA_002172675.1. Lineage (GTDB taxonomy): Bacteria > Cyanobacteriota > Cyanobacteriia > Cyanobacteriales > Microcystaceae > Crocosphaera. The sequence goes on along the minus strand of NETF01000182.1, from coordinate 132,657 downwards.
GAAATAATATTAATTTTTCCTTGTGCCTCAATCATTATATTCGGATTAATTAAAAAGTTACGACCCTCTTTTACTGTTTCTAAGTGATTGTTCCAAATGGTGGCTAATTTTTCTCGGATGGTTTTAAATTCTTCTGCATCTTCAAAATTGACTAAAGTATAATAACGAGATAATCCTTGAGTGATTACTTCTATGGCATAAACATCAAACTTAATTTGAGGACTTTGAGGAAATTTAACTAATTTTCCTGTTAATGTTTCTTCTATTCCATGTTTTTTAACTAATTTATCAACTACTTTTAAGGGAATTTCAGCTTTTAAATTTATGTTTAAATGGGTGGGTTTTCTTGGCCAGGGTTGTATTGTATAACTGAGATCAATTAAGTCCCCTCGATATAAATCTTTGGTTAATTCTGGATTTTCAACAAAAATAGGTAAGACTTTATCTTTATATTCGACAACTAATATTTTACCGTCATTATCAATGGCATGAACTTTAAAAATTGCCTGATTTTTATACTTTAAATCCACTGGTATATTTGCTTGATATTGATAATTATTATAACCTTCTAACCCATCCCATGATTCGGTTATGACAGCCGATTTAACAACAATATGGGGCTGAGGACTGGGATTTTCAACTAATTTTCCTTGTAAACAAACTTGATCATGTCTGTCTGTTTTTCTTAAAATCTCTTGTGTTTTATTGTTACCAGGAATGACAGAAAATTGCTGTGACTTAAAAAAGTTATTAGGATCACGAACCGATAATACAAATACATTGTCTTGGGGAACAACCCCATGAATTTCTCCTAATAACCCTGTTGTTTCTAATTCGTTACCTAAGTTTGATAAATTGATTCCTTGATAAGCTTCTTCATGATAAACGCAAGTTTGAGCCGCAGATAACCCTGAAGAAAACAAGGTAATTCCTGACGTTATAATAGTAATGAAGAATAACAATAAAAGACCTTGGTAACGTTTCAACATTTCAAAGAATAATTTTCCAAAAATCAACAGTAAAACCTTGACAAAAACCCTTTTTTGTGCTTATTTATGAATAAACAAATAAGGGTTAACAGAAGTTAACCCTTACCTTTTCTGATGAATAGCGGGAGGCGGATTTGAACCACCGACCTTCGGGTTATGAGCCCGACGAGCTACCAGACTGCTCTATCCCGCGTCGCCTTTCCTAGTATAACAGTAAGGTCTAAAAAATTGCAAGCTTTTTTTGAAAAAAAATGAAACAGGCAACAGGTAAGGGTTACAGGGACTAAGAAAATCAAGACATCACTAACTCCCCTTCTACTTCTAAGCGTTTATAACTGCTCAACATCATAAACGTTTCGGCGAGACTTTCTGCCACGCTAGTGCTGATCCAACCCATTTGTCGTAAGATATGGATAGCGACAGCAGACTTAGCTCGTTTCGAGCCATCTAGGACTTTTATGGCGAGTCCCATGCCTTCTCCCACACGACCAATACATTGAATGCCTTCAGCCCCTGCTTTGCTCACTAACTCCCCTTCTGTTAAACGCATTAACTCAGTATCGAACGATCCCTCACCGGAGACCATCGTGGGATAATAGGTCATCGATCGCAGTATTCTTTCTAAGTCTAAACGTTTTCCAGAGGACAGTTGAGCGTATAAATGAGCCATCTGAGAGAGTTTCATTGAATAAGTGGGTGCGCCACAGTCATCATGGGCGCCGATCAACTCAGCCCCCGGAATGCCTAATAATTCCCCAATTTTATCTAAAATTAATTTTTGTACAGGAGACGATCGCTTTAAATAGGTATTTAAGGGCCAGTTCCGTTGCTGACAGACGGCCAACATTCCGGCGTGTTTTCCAGAACAGTTGTGTTCGAGAGGACTATTGCGGCCTTCGGGAATAGGACATTGTAAGGCGCTGGGGTCAATATCTGCTCGCCAGAGGACATTAAACACTTGTCTAGCTTGCTCTACTGTACCTTGATGGGAACTACAGATAATCGCTAAATCTTTATCGCTTAACTCGTAGCGTTCGAGGGTTCCTGTGGTCATCACCCCTAAAGCTTGAAAGGGTTTGAGGGCTGAACGTACAAAGGCGGTGGTTTCTGGGTTGCCGGCAACGGAAAGAACTCTTCCCCTGTCATCGCAAACCGTTGCTTCTATGTGATGGGTTGATTCTACAATCCCTTCTCGCAGTAGGTGAACTTCTAGTTTTGGTGTTATGTGACGTTTTGCTCTGGTTGTCATAAAGAATTAACTTGAATTATAAACACAGCCAAACCATGCTATCCCCTGCCATTAGTAAAGCTAATAGTCCGGTGGTACGGGTTAAGCGTCCTAAAATGGGGTTAATTTGGTAGGAGACAATTAGGCGATCGCGGGTTAACATTTCTGGGGGTTTGGGCCAGGTTTGTCCGTCGTACCATCCGGACTCTTCATAGAAGATGGTTTCTTTTTTCAGGCGATCGCTGACATAATGCCACCCAAAGAATAATTGTAATAGGATCAAGGCTAAGATAAACCCTGCACCCAAATTACTGAAGAGAATAAACTGTAACACAGATTGATCAGGAGAAAAGCTGGCCGCTGCAATCGGACTGGTTATCAACCAGCCTATTAGCCAAACAATGGCTATTTTACGCCAAAATAGGGGGGGGTCTAAGGTTGCCCACCGAAAAAACCAGGATTCTTTTAACTCTTCGTATTCATTCACTGGTTGTTGTTCTAGGGGGACTGGACAAACTTGTATGGATGATTCCCTCATGATCGTGATGCTGGTGTAACTTCTAATGATGAAAATTCTAACCTTTCTGCATGACCCCAGAAAGCTTCTAAATTGTAAAATTCTCGTTCTTCGGGTAAAAAGATATGAACGATCACATCTCCGAAGTCTTGTAAAATCCAGTTACCGTCCTTTTTCCCTTCTGTTTGTTTGGGGACTTGTTGATGGGTTTGATAGACTTTTTCTTCGATCGCCTCTGCAATGGCTTTAACTTGAGTGCGAGAAAACCCTGTCACAATAACAAAATAATCGGTTAGATAGGAAACTTCTGTGACTTTGAGGATGGTGATATCGTTGCCTTTGCGATCGTCGGCTGCTTCGGCTATGGTGAGAGCTAGATTTTGAATTTGTTGGTCGCTGGTATTTTCGATCACTGTTAAGTTGCTTGAATAGTTAGCGATAGTATTTTCGTAATCGGTCATTAATAGTTTTATATATTGTACAGATTTTTTTTTAAGATGAGGGCATCAATAGCTAGGTGTTAATAAACTTAACTAACTACTGCGATTTACTTCTTCTTGCAACCAGGGATCAACTTCTTGGCCATCTTTGCGTTTTAATTCAATTCTTATGCTTGTGTTGAGGCTAGAATTAGGGGGGACTGGTTGGGGATGAAATGAAATGTCGTAGGCGTTGGGATCTTCGTTTTGTTCTCTTAACCAATCTTGCACTTTAATGGCACAGAAAAAGGATTGTCCCTGCTCAAACATCCGAGATATTTGCATTTGCAGGGTGTGGGGATTAACTCTAGGCATACAGTTTAAGGATTAATCGTATTTTCTTCTTTTATTGTAATCAATTTTTTATGGGTCATTGCGAGGGGTAATACAAACAGTAAGCTTTGATTGTTCTTAACAACTCCCCGAAGCAATCTACTATCGACATCAAGACTGAATATTATTTTTTGTTAACAAATATTTAAGTTTAAAGATAATTGTTGACTTTGTAGTTTTGGTTTTTCTAGTTGGTAGTTTCTAACAAAAATTTCTTGTCCTTTTTCTGCTTTCCCTTGTTTATAGTTATTCATGCCATATTGTAACTGCCAAGGAATAATATTAAAGTCTTGAAAATAGTTTCTAATCTCTTGAGCATCATCATAAGTGATTAACCATTGATGGTCACATTGTTTCATGGTTTCAGCAAACTCTTGATGATTAAATGATGTATGTAAGTTACCATCTTTTCCATACAATCTAGACTTAGTTGCTGTTAAATAAGGAGGATCTAAAAAAATAAATGTATTCTTACCTTCTTGTTTAACAACTTCTTGATAATCTAAGTTAGTAATATGAATTTCTGGAAGAATATGACCTAACTTTTCGACGCGATCAATAGATGATTCTGTAAATCTGGTATGAAAAGATTTTTCTGAGTAGCCCCCTGATTCAATAGTTCCTGAAAAAGTAATTCTATTTAATACAAAAAAACGAACTGCCCTATCAAAATTAGACATTTTTTGTACATCAATTTGAATTAATTCTTTAAATAATTCTCGTCCATCTTTTCTATTTTTTTTGATTTCTCTCAGTTGAGTTACTAATGAGTTCAAATCTGATTGTGCAATCTTCCAAAATAAGTATAATTCTGGGTTTAAATCATTAATCCAAATATCAATATTTGGATTAATTTGTTTAAGATAAATAAAGATCGAACCACCCCCAACAAATGGCTCTCGATACTCAGAAAAATTGTTAGGCAATTGTTCTTCTATTTGTTTAATCGCGCGTGATTTTCCACCAGGATACCGCAAGGGACTTTTGATCATTTTTTTCTTTCTAATTAAAGTAAATGAAAATATGTCTGTAAACTTTAATACATTTCAATCATCTCCATGTCATGATTTCATGGTTAAAATCAATAGAAAAATAGAACAAGATATCAACAAATAATAAGAAAATTTACGTCATAAAAATATAGTTTAACAAACAGTTAAAAAAAACTTAAATCATGTCAGGAATCAGCAGAAATCATAGCATAATGGCTTGAAAACCCATCCGAGAGAGTCTATGGCTAATGTTTTATGGCTTCAAGGTGGTGCCTGTTCTGGGAATACAATTTCTTTTCTCAATGCAGAAGAACCCACCGTCGTAGACTTAATTACTGACTTCGGGATTAATGTTTTATGGCATCCATCCCTAGGTTTGCAATTAGGTGATGAATTACAACAACTATTACGCGACTGTGTTAGCGGTAAAGTCCCTGTAGACATCCTAGTCTATGAGGGAAGCGTCGTCAACGCCCCCAACGGAACCGGAGAATGGAACCGTTTCGCTGGTCGTCCTATGAAAGACTGGTTAACCGACTTATCTAAGATAGCTGGTTTCGTTGTTGCAGTGGGAGACTGTGCTACTTACGGGGGTATTCCAGCAATGGAACCGAACCCTAGTGAGTCCCTTGGGGTACAATTCCTCAAACGGGATAAAGGGGGTTTTTTAGGGGGTGATTATGTATCCCAAGCAGGTCTACCTGTAATTAATATACCCGGTTGTCCGGCACATCCTGACTGGATCTCTCAAATTTTAGTCGCAGTGGCCACAGGAAGAGTGGGAGACTTAACTTTAGATGAGTTTCACCGTCCGCAGACCTTCTTCCGAAGCTTTACGCAAACTGGTTGCACCCGAAATATGCACTTTTCTTACAAAGCAACCACTCAAGACTTCGGACAACGAACCGGATGTCTATTTTATGATATGGGATGTCGTGGACCGATGACTCACTCTTCTTGTAATCGTATCCTCTGGAATAGAGTTTCCTCTAAAACCCGTGCCGGTATGCCCTGTTTAGGATGTACTGAACCAGAGTTTCCGTTCCATGATCTTAAACCAGGAACCGTCTTTAAAACACAGACTGTCATGGGGGTTCCTAAAGAATTACCCCCTGGTATTAATAAGAAAGATTATGCCTTAATGACCGTTGTATCTAAAGATGCCAGTCCTTCTTGGGCTAATGACGATATCTTTACAGTTTAACCATTAGTAGGGGCAAACGGCCGTTCGCCCCTACACCATTAATATTTACCATTCTTGAAAGTAACACTATGGCAGTACAAAAATTAGAAATTTCTCCCGTAGGAAGAGTCGAAGGAGACTTAGACGTTAGAGTAGATATTGAAAATGGCCAAGTAGTTAATGCTTGGACGAAAGCAGAACTATTTCGGGGTTTCGAGGTTATTTTAAAAGGAAAAGACCCCCAAGCCGGACTTATTGTCACTCCCCGTATCTGTGGCATTTGTGGCGCATCTCATCTAACTTGCGCTTCTTGGGCGTTAGACACCGCTTGGGGAACAGAAGTGCCTCGTAACGCGATTTTAGCACGAAACCTGGGCCAATTAGTAGAAACCATCCAAAGTCACCCCAGACATTTTTATGCTTTATATGCGATCGACTTAACCAATAAAAAATACAAAAATAGTCCTTTCTACGAAGAAGCTTGTAAGCGGTTTAGTGCGTTTACGGGAACTTCTTACGAACTTGCTATTACCACCTCAGCTAAACCCGTCGAACTATACGCCCTATTCGGGGGACAATGGCCCCATTCTAGTTATATGGTTCCTGGTGGTGTTATGTGTGCGCCCACTCTAACCGATATTACAAGAGGTTGGGGAATTATGGAATATTTTCGGACTAACTGGTTAGAACCAGTGTGGTTGGGATGTTCCTTGGAAAGATACGAAGAAATTCAAACTTACGAAGACTTTTTAGAATGGTTAGATGAGAGTCCTAACCATGCGAACTCCGATCTCGGTTTTTATTGGCGTATGGGCTTAGATATCGGTTTAGATAAGTATGGTGGTGGTCCTGGCCGTTATTTAACTTGGGGTTATCTCCCTCATGAAGACAAATATCAACGTCCCACCGTTGAAGGCCGTAATACTGCTGTGATCATGAAAGGGGGTGTATATGATAGCTTTACCGATATGCACCATATGGTGGACCATACCTTTGCACGGGAAAATACCAGCCATGCGTGGTATGAAGAAGGAACCGCAGACGTTCATCCCTTTGATCGCACCACTCAACCTAAACATATAAATACAGGAGACTACGAGGGTAAATATTCCTGGTCTACTGCTGTGTCTCATAAAGATTTAGGCCGTATGGAAGTAGGATCTCTAGCGCGTCAGTTGGTTGCTGGTGGAAAGCATGGGGAAAGTTGGCAGCATTACGATGGTTTAATCTTGGATATGTTCAAAAAGATGGGTGGCCCTAGTATCCATCTCCGAGAGTTTGCACGGATGCACGAGTCGGTTAAACTATATCGGGAAGTTGAAAGATGTCTGCGTGAGTTTAAATTAAATGATCCCTGGTACATCAAACCCACCGAAAAAGATGGCCGCGGTTGGGGTGGTACAGAAGCAAGTCGTGGCGCGTTATGCCACTGGGTTGAAGTCGAAAAGGGTAAAATCAAGAATTATCAAGTGATTGCACCTACCACCTGGAACGTTGGACCACGGGATGGTCAACACATCAGAGGACCTATTGAAGAGGCGTTAGTGGGTATTCCTATCGAAGATAGTAGCAACCCCGTAGAAGTGGGTCATGTAGCGCGATCGTTTGATTCTTGTTTGGTTTGTACGGTTCATGCTCATGATGCTAAGACCGGCAAGGAATTAGCAAGGTTCCGCACTAATTAATATTGGTAGGGTGGGCATTGCCCACCTTATTTGTTTATTATTTGATTAGGCTTATTTTAACTACTCTAAACTCATGGACAATTTTCATGGGCAAGAAAAACCATAAGAAAACAATTCGTTCTTTAACAAAACGCATTGAAGAACATCACGAAAAAATTAGACAAGAGTACGCTAAAGAACTACCTGATGAGGGACTTATTCATCATTGGCAAGCAGAAATAGCTGCGTTTGAAAAAGGAATTAAACAAGCTTATAAAAGATTAGGGAAATAAATCATGCAACTCAAGAAAACTATTTTACCGATTAAAAATAATACTTTAAATCATTTACTTTCAGAATTATCTGAAGAATGTAATAACGTTACTATTTTGATTAATCAATTACAATTATCTGATATTACAGAAAAACAAAAAGCACAAATTTTAGCCGAACTATTAACAGCAACTATTCATTTACAAGTTCATTGTGGCGAAAGTTTTCAAGACTTAATTGCTGAAGAAATGGAAACTTTACCCGATGATGATGAAATAGATTAAAGATTGAGTATTAGTAATATATTTAAAACAATGTTACTTAAAAGGATATTTATAGCTAATGTGTGACCGAGATCACGGTTCGGTAATTCATTAAAACTGATAATATTAGAATGTTTTAAGTCAGCTTTCGTAAATTCTTAGAGGGTTTTATGTTGAATCTTGGTCAAGCTATCGATCTTTTTTCAGATGTACCCTATGATTTAAAGTAGAGCTAGAAATCAACAAATTCAACTTTTGAAGCATCTAGTTTAGTTCCTAAATAGTTTAATCTTTCAATTCCAATAATATTTCCTTGTTGGTCTTTAATTAAAGACAAATCTTCTTCTACTTCATCAACTAAAAATTCTTTTTTTGGGTCATCAAACCAAATGGTTAAAGTTTTTGCTTGTTGATCATGATAAATTTTTAGGTTGTCCATATTAAGTCATTTCTTTTAATTTTAGATGATCGTATTGATTTTCTCCCCACATTTCAGGTAAAGGTATTACCCAGGAAATAGAAATGGAAATAATATCTAAAGTTTCTCCATCTTTGAACACTTCTAAATTATAGCCAGGTTCTGACTGTTTTTTTGTGGGTTTTAAATACTCTAAAACCACTCCTTTATCCCCTTTTTTAACTAGACTATTAGGGACATCGAATTTTAATTCTACCCATTGAAATAATTGAATACTTGTCATCCTATTTATTAGGATATAAGGTAATAAAATTAATAAAAATTTAAAAGGTGGGCATTGCCCACCCTACTTTAATTATGCGCCTACAGCTTCTTTTGCTGCATACATGACTTCTAAACTAATTTCAGAAAATCCTCTTTCACGGGCAAATTTTTCCGTGTTTCGCTTCACTTTACCCCGAACAAAACCAGGAACTTTATTCAATTCTGCTTGTGCTTCTTTATTCCAATTCAAATCAGAATCAGCAGAAATTCCTTTAGTAATCACTTCTTTGGTATCATGTCCTCCAAAGATTTCTAAAAGATGATCTTCCATGCCCAACGTAAAGGAATTATAAACTAAATCAGCAATCTGATTTGTGCCTTCATAACCACAGAAAGGTTTATAACCAATAGGGAAGTTTTGAATGTGAATCGGTGCAGCAATTACACCGCAAGGAATGTCTAATCTTTTACCTACATGACGTTCCATTTGGGTGCCAAAAATAGCAGAAGGTTCGATACGTGCGATCGCATCACCAATCTCTCCATTATCATCACTAATTAATACTTGATCGCAATATTCACTGACTTGTTCTTTAAACCAGTCGGCATCATATTTACAATAAGTTCCGGCTAAAACCACATGAATTCCCATCTCCCTTGCTAATATTTTAGTAAGCGCAGCAGCGTGGGTATTATCTCCAAAGACAACAGCTTTTTTACCGGTTAAATTTTGACAGTCAATGGAACGAGAAAACCAAGCCGCTTGAGACACATATAATGTCTGTTCGTTGATGAATTCTTCATAGTCAACAGTTGCCCCTTGTTCATTAATAATCTGTTGAATTTTGCGAATACATCTCGCTGTTTCTACCACTCCCATCGGGGTAATATCCACATAAGGAATATTAAATTCTTCCTCTAAATATTGAGCCGTTGCCACCCCTAACTCTCGATAAGGAACTAAGTTAAACCATGCTTTCGGTAAGTTTTTTAAATTGTGAACCGAAGCACCATCGGGAATCACTTCATTGACTTCAATTCCCAAATCTTTCATTAACTGTTTTAACTCTCTACAGTCATGTTGGTTATGAAAGCCAAGGGTAGAAATACCGATAATATTAACAGAGGGATTAGCTGTTTTTCCTTGGGGTAATTGCTCTTTTTTACGGGCTTTTTCCAGGTAAAATTTAACAATTTGGTGTAAAGTTCTATCGGCTGCCTGTAACTCGTTGTAACGATAATGATTAACATCGGCTAATAAAACATCCCCTTGAGCATCCATTTGGGCCCGTTCGACAAAATTGGCTAAATCTTCTTGTAAAATGCTAGAGGTACAAGTGGGGGTTAAAACAATTAAATCTGGCTTTTCTTCCCCATCCTTGCGAACAATATTATCGACTACCTTTTCTTGAGAACCCCGGGCCAAAACGTTGCGATCAACAATACTGGCAGTCACAGGAGTAAAGTCTCTTTCTCTTTCTAACATCGATCGCATGACGTTAAAATAATCATCCCCTAGGGGTGCGTGCATAATAGCATGGACGTTTTTAAAAGAACTAGCAATGCGTAGGGTGCCAATGTGTGCCGGACCTGCATACATCCAATAAGCCAGTTTCATAGAATTCTCCTAATATAGTTAAGACGCGATAATGACACGCTGATAAGCTGTTTTTGATTGTCTCAAAGTTGTTGCGTTTATTGAGTGTTTGCTTAAATAATGTTACATAAAGCAAAATAGGCTCTAGACCTTATTTTCACTAGGTTTGAGGGGTATTTTAGCAACTTTTTGGTTATTGAATTTTAATTAATCTTAATAGGGAATAGGGAAAAGTGTTCATTTTTGATACTTTCTTAAAAAATAATTATTAATTATTAATTGTTAATTATTCATTAATTACGCCAAATTTGATCAGCGACTTGAGCGACATCTTTGATTTCTGCTACATCATGAACCCGTAAAATATGACTTTTAGAAGCGATCGCACTACAACAAGCTGCTGCGGTTCCCCAGACTCTTTTTTTAGGGTCTTTTTGCTTTAAAATATGTCCAATAAAACTTTTACGAGAAACCCCCACTAAAATAGGACAATTTAAACGATGAAACTGTGCTAAATTCTGTAATAATTCTATATTTTGTTGATAGGTTTTAGCGAAACCAATACCAGGATCAATAATAATTTTATGCTGATCAATTCCTGCTTTAATGGCTTGATTAACTTGACAATTTAACCATTCTATGACCTCATTAACTAAGTCTTGATAATCAGTATTTTGTTGCATGGTTTTAGGGGTTCCTCGAATGTGCATAATAATCATAGGAACGTCTAAACTTGCCACAGTTGAAAACATTTTTTCGTCAAACGTTCCCCCAGAAATATCGTTAACAATATCTGCCCCTGCTTCAATGGCAACTTGAGCTACTTGGGATCTTGTGGTATCAATAGAGATAGGAATTAAACTATTTTTACGCAATTTTTGAATAATAGGAATAACTCGATTTAACTCTTCTTCTAGGGTAATTTCTTCGGCACCTGGACGAGTAGATTGGCCACCAATATCAATGATATCTGCACCATTATCCATCATCTTTTTAGCTTGTTCTAATGCAGTTTCAATACTGTTATATTGTCCCCCATCACTGAAGCTATCAGGAGTCACATTTAAGATTCCCATTAAATAAGTGCGTTTTTCCCAGTCAAAAATAGTATTTCTAATTGTTAAATTATTCATTTTTCATATTAATTATTAAAAGCCATTTTCATTTGTATAGAATTCAGAGTAAAGTGCAAATTCTTCCCGTTACCTCCTACACCCCATACCCACTTAGCTGTTTAATACACTCAATTAAAAACTGCTGTAAAAAACCTTTCAAGGAAGGCAGAAAGCAGAAAAACAGTTGACTCTTGCCTCTTGCCTGTCTTGAGTGTCTAATTCGCCGTACAACGACGAATTAGACACTTGTTGCCTCTTGCCTTAAAAATGTTATTGATAATTAACAATACGGGCAAAACTAACCGGGTCTAAACTTGCACCCCCAACTAAAGCCCCATCAATATCGGACTGGGCCATAATTTCGTCAATATTATTCGGTTTCACCGAACCACCATATTGAATAGTGACGTTTTTATTAGATAATTGATCGCGGATAAGGCGAATAATTCGGTTAGCTTCTTCTGCGTCACAAGTATCTCCGGTTCCAATGGCCCAGATGGGTTCGTAAGCAATCACTAATTTGCTCTGGTCTACATCTACTAGCCCTTTTTGTAACTGATTAATGATAACGCTTTCGGCTTCTCCTGCGTCCCGTTGTTGCTTAGTTTCTCCCACACAGAGAATAGGGGTGAGGCCATGACGTTGGGCGGTAATCACCCGTAAATTAGCAGTTTCGTCCGTTTCTCCAAAATATTGACGACGTTCACTATGACCGATAACCACATAATCTACACTCAACTCCGTTAACATGGGTCCCGAAATTTCGCCGGTGTAAGCTCCTTTATCTTCCCAGTGAACGTTTTGGGCCCCTAAACGCACTTTTCCCCCATGCAAGCTTTTGGAGAGGATACTAAGGACTGTAAAGGGGACACAGAGAACAATCTCTCTGTTTTCGTCTGTCTCTTCTACTTTTGATTTTAATACTGTTAAAAACTCTAAGGCTTCGGCCTGAGTTTTGTGCATTTTCCAGTTACCTGCAATGATAATTTTTCCTACAGCCATTTTCAATAATCTACATCAACAATGATTTTGCAAACTTCTAGTTTAGTCTGAATGGGGTATTTCTGAATAGTGTTAGAGAAAAATTAATAGCAGTTAGTGATGAATTTAAGAGGGTTTAGAGGGGTGCTATAAGGTAAAAAAAAATAAAAAATTGTTCAATTAGGCGATAAACCAATAAAATTGCCTAAATTTACTGGTTTTTGTTTTTTATATTGGAAATAAATACTTAAATCACCCGTGAAGAATCCTAAGTAATGACTTTCCTATTAGGGAACCTTCAATAATGACTAAAAAAATAAGAATAAAACGGAGTTAAACAGGAATTTAATACTTTCGATAGAGGAATTATTAAAATCTGTTTTCCTATGATAAATTTAGATTTTTGGAATTCCTAATTACTGGAGAATTTTATGGATATTATTAGTGATGGAGTAATTTTATATTACTTTTCATCCATAACCACCTTTTTTGCTCAGTCTCAAGCCAACTTTATTCCAGGTATTAACCTAGAAAATTATCTCGAATATACTCCCATTCAAAGACAACTTATTTCTCATCTTTTAACTTTGGGAGTCAGTACCATGGCTTGTGGTTTTGTTTATTTTATTGTTACTCTTAAACGTTCAGCCCCTCGTTATCAAATTTCTTCTATTTTATCAGCCGTTGTAATGGTATCAGCTTTCTTAATTTTATTTCGACAGCTAAATGGTTGGTTAGATGCCTTTGAATTTGATGGTAGAGTTTGGCGGCTAACTGTTAGTGAGTTAGGGACGTTTACCGAAAGTACCTTTAATAATGGCTATCGTTACCTTAATTGGTCTATTGATGTTCCCTTATTATTAACACAAATGTTATTTTTATTTGATCTTAATAGAGGTCATAAACGTCGCCTGCGGATTAAATTTATTACTGCAGGATTATTAATGATTTATACGGGCTACATTGGTCAATATTTTGAACTTAGTAATATCCCTGCTTTCTTAATCTGGGGTTTGATTAGTACGGTTTTCTATGTCTATATTCTCTTTTTAGTGGGAAACGTCATCGGCAAATCAGGTCAAAGTTTACCAGAAAAACCAGCTAAAATGTTTAAAGGGGTTTGGTGGCTACTCTTAATCTCTTGGACACTTTATCCTCTTGCTTATTTAGTTCCTTTTGGCTGGCACCTCTATCCTGCTTGGGGTGGATGGGCTGCAGTTACAAGACAATTTCTGTTCACAATGGCTGATATTTTTTCTAAAGTTGTTTATGGCGTTCTTTTAACTAATATTGCTCAAACTCGTAGCCAGATTGAACAATATCCCCCTGCCTTAGAAGTTGGGGATGAACCTATCAAGAATTATTATCGTGAACGAGAATACACAGAACGTTAAAAAAGCGGTCAGCAGTCAGTGTTATATTAAAATAGCTGATGGCTGTTAAACTTGTACTAGGCCAAAGGAAAATAGTACATTGTATATCTTTTGCTGACGGATTTTTTTAGTATGATAATAGAGGTGATTTTCTAGATACCACCTAATACCCTGTTTGGAGGGACTGATTTTGGATGAACTGCGATCGGCCTTAGAAATGGCTACAGAAGAGGAATTACGTCAGTTAACTCAAGTTCTCTTTTGCCGTAAATTTAATCCTCTTGATTATTTACAAACCCCAGATCCCATTGAAGTAGAGAGTCAAGACTGGGATCAATGGTTAGACAAAATTGAAGCGAGATTTCGTTTTTTGGCCTCCGACGGGTTAACGGTTATAAAACGCAAAACTCAACGGTTTAGTTATCGTCAAACTTTAATTCGTGTTTGTCACTACCTGAAAATTCCTTACTCTAATAAAATGTCCACCATCGACATTGAAGCGGATATTTTCTTAAATTTATTGGGGAAAGCGTGGAAAAATCTGCCCCCTGCTCAACAGAATAGCTTAATGGCACAAATACAAGCATCTTTGGCAAAATCGAATATTCCTGATGCTCTACCGGTGCAACTCCAACATAATCCTATGAAGCTCGTGTTAAAAGGTAGCAGTGCCTTTGCAGTTAATTCCATTGTTAAACCTTTGTTACTCAAACATATTGCTCAACAGTTTGCTCTACATTTTGCCCGTTACCAAGTAGCTCAACAAGCCATGATTCGCGGTGGTGCCGCTGTGGCTAACCAAGTGGCAGTAAATACCGCACGACGAGGAATGGCTATGACAGCAGCCCGTTATGGTGTGGTGAGAGGGGTTTTATCTTTTGTGGGTCCTGTGTTATGGGGTTGGTTTGTGGCGGATCTCGGTTGGCGAGCGATCGCTACTAACTATGGGCGTATTATTCCTGTTATTTTCGCTCTAGCTCAAATTCGTCTAACTCGCACAGAAACTTGGGAACTTGCTTAATAACTAACTAATAATCAATAATTAATAGTTAATCATCAAGATAAGTTTCTTTACCCATGAATCAATTAAATAAAAATAAAGTTCATTGGTTAGGAAATACCCTCAAGTTTGGGGTGTTTCTTTTGCCTTTTTCGGCTGATTTTGGAGCCACTGCCTTTGGCCTTGTCCTCATAGGTTTATGGCAACAAAAATTTAAAAAAATCATTACTAACCCCATTAATTGGGGTTGGGGACTTCTATTTCTTTGGTTAATTCTATCTTCCCTTTTAGCGGTTCATTCTCGCTATAGTTGGGAAGGGTTAGGGAACTTTTTACCATCTTTTTTGATGATAGCATCTTTTCCCTTCTTTTTCAATAGCTTCAGGCGATTATATCAACTCGCTTGGTGGTTAGTTTTAACATCTATTCCTGTGTGTTTTTTGGGGTTTATGCAATTATTTGCTGGTTGGGAAACCCCGTTATTTTTACATCGTATTGGCATTAAAATGATTGCTTATGGTCATCCTGATGGCAGGATGTCTTCTTTGTTAATGTATGCTAATACGTTAGCCTTTTTTTTGGTGGTTGCTTTTACTTTATCCATTGGTTTATGGATTTTACATTATCGTCGTGATTCTATTATTAAAAATGGTCGAATTAATAGGCAATTATTAGTTTTAACAGTAGCTATTTTTTTCAATGGGATAGGACTAATTGTAACTAATTCTAGGAGTGCCTGGGGACTTGCTATTTTAGGTTTAATGGCTTTTTCTATTTATTTACGTTGGTATTGGATTATTATTAGTGTTTTCTTGGTTATCTTTGTGGTAATTTGGGCTGCTTGGATTCCTGTTTATCAAGATTTTATGCGTCAAGTTGTTCCTAGTTATTTTTGGGCAAGATTGACAGATGAGTTGTACGATGATCGTTATGTTACCGCCTTGCGAACGACTCAATGGGGTGTAGCTTGGAAGATGATGTTACAGCGTCCTTTTTGGGGGTGGGGACTACGAAATTTTACCCCTATTTATCAAGAAGAAATGAATGTTTGGATGGGCCATCCTCATAATTTATTTTTGATGTTATTGGCGGAAATTGGTATCATTGGGACTTTATTATTCAGTGGCTTAGTGGGTATCATTTTAGCTAAAGCTATGATATTAATGACTAGAATTCATCAGAATTTTAAGAAATTAGAAAAAAATGGAAAAATAAACAATTTATCTGAAAATGAAGCAGATTTTTTGCTGTTGTTTACTTATCTAGTTTCCTTTGGTTTGTGCATTGTTTTTAATCTCTTAGATGTGAGTATTTTTGATTTGAGAGTGAATTTAATTGGTTGGTTATTATTATCAGCCATTGCCGGGGTAACTTATCGTTTTCACAAAAATGTTGAAAGAAGTCCCCATCTATAAATTCTCAAAAAACACCCAAATTTTAGATAGGGATGAATGTAAACTTATCTTCTAGACAACTTACTGTTCTTTTGAAATATCAGATTTAATAGACTCTTTTAAATTGACTTGAATGAGTTTAGGAATAGGATGAATTGATTGAAATTCATTAGGTAAATCAGCCCATTTCCAAGCTTCATTAAATTCCACTTTTTCACTTCCACATTCTCCTGTCGTTAACAATTTATTAGTCCAAATACTACCAGTAAATTTAGCAGATTCTTGATTGGGATTATTGGTTTTGATTCCTAATTCATAATCAGGTGCAATGATAAAAGCGGATAAATTCTCAAATTGTAAACACATTTTAGCTTCTTCGTAAGCCACAATCATTAAATTTTCAGGGGAACAGGGATTAGACGACTCACATTTATGGACAATTTCAGATATATTAATATCTCCAACAACATATAAAATGATCATAGATTCACCTTGAAAATCAGAGTTAATAATCAATGAATCTATTTCCTCAATCTTATTAATGAAATATTCATAAATATTTTTTTCTCCTTCTTTTTTTGTGGGTTTATCTTCTAATCGTGGTAATTTTAAAGAAATTTTATTTTCTTGCTCTTGGTTTTCCTGTTCTTCTGCTATTGAGGGAAAATAGCGATTTTCTGGTAATCTTTCTTTAATTACTTCTATATTAGGTAACTCAGGAATTTTTACTCCTGTATATTTTGCTTGATTTCCATCAACTGCCACTAAATCAGCTTTTTCAACAGGAAAACTACAGTCATTTGCCCAAAGATTTCCATTAACTTTAGCCTTTCCAATTCCACCACTTTGTTTGTTTCCTGTTAACCATAACACAGGAACAGCTTTTGACAAATAATTATCATTAAAACTAATATTTATTTCATACTGTGCCTGATTTTCTTGTGTATTTTGGGTTTTAATTGTCGCTAAAATGTTATTTCTATCAACTTTTTGGAAATTGAGCAGAGAAAATTCTCCCATCGGTGCATCAATGGTATTATGTTCAGCTAGGTTTAAAATTTTCTGTTTTGTATTTTTCCAATCTTTTTCTTTTTTACACAAACGTAAATTATGATTAAACTCACGGGATGTTTCAGACAAATTAGGAGATTTTAAATATTTTTTCCAATCATCTAAATTATATTCAAGTAATTCATTATGTTCAATTAATAAAGCTTGAAGATTAACTTTTGCTGTTTCAGCTACACTGAGATTTTGCTGACTAATGGTAATAGATGTTTCGATATTATTACTTAGATTATGGCTTCGTGCAAGTAAAGCTGCTGTAGCAACGGTTCCAACGGTTCCCAGTACCATCACCATAAATAGTGCAAAACCTGTATTATGATGTTTCTTGGAGTTGAAATAGAAGCGGAATAATGTTAAATAGTTGAAAATCATAGTTATTAATACTTAGCAACAATCTTAAAATATTTGGGTTAGGGTTAAATACCTAACCATAGAAACACTCATAGTTTACAAAACACTATTGTTTAAAGGTTTGTTTACCTGTTGATTTTACAGAATAATATCAATAGGCAATTCCAACTATGTGGTTTACAGTTCTAAAGTACCCTTTTGAGCATCCAAGTTATCACTGATTCATGGGTAAAAATACTGAAAAATTAAAATATGAATTCTTTAAAATCAGTAATTTCCCTGACAGGGAAACTACGTTTCACAAAAAATATAAAAGAAAGTTATTAAAAATCTTCCAGAGATATCACAGAGAATTTAATAACAATTTTCAATTAAATCTGAAATACTATCAACAATAATAATAGGCGTGTTTAAAGTTTTAGAGACTTTTTCGACACTCATATCATCTAAAAAGACTGTATCATGTTGCTTTAACATAATAGAAGGTAATAAAATACCATCTTCTAGGTTTTTATCTTTCAATTTTGAGATGACATCTTCTCCTGTTAATAATCCTGTAACTGTAATTTCTTGTCCCCAATAGTCACTATTTAAAGCAGCTAATTTTATATTTAAATTCTCTACTTGATTTAACTGTTTAACTAAAGGTTGAAAGGCTTTTTCTACAGCATTACCCACTACCCAAGTTAACGTTTTGTTCTTCTCTATTTTTTTCGGTAATAATTGTTTGGCTGTGTCATGAAATTCTTTAATAAATTGACGAATTGATCCCACTCCATTACCAATTTGGGGATAGTCTTCATAATGAGATTCTGGGGGTAATTCTGCTTGTGCAATTAAAAACCATTCATCAGCTAACCAAGCAAAATGACTGTTAAACTTTTGATAAAATTCTTGTTGTAAACTTTGCACTTGTTTGATGACTTCTTGTGCTTTTTCTTGACTCACAGGAATTAATTCATCTTCTCTGGGACGAAACTTAGTTAACCCCACAGGAACCACGGCTGCCGATATAATAGTGGGGATTTCTTCCAGATGAAATTCAGCTAAATCTTTAAGAGTTTTTTCCAAATGAACACCATCATTAATCCCAGGACAAACCACAACTTGAGCATGAAGTTGTAATCGTCTTTCTTGGAACCATTTAAACTGTTCTTTGATTAATCCTGCTCGTTCATTTTTTAATAGTCTAATTCTAATATCGGGTTCCGTTGCGTGTACCGAAACAAATAAAGGAGATAACCGCATAGCTTCGATACGTTGCCATTCTTTTTGGGTTAAATTTGTTAAAGTTAAATAACTGCCATAAAGAAAACTTAAGCGATAATCATCATCCTTCAAATATAAACTATCTCGTTTTCCGGGGGGTTGTTGGTCAATAAAACAAAACGGACAATGATTATTACATTGAATTAGACCATCAAATAAAGCAAATTCAAATTCTAGCCCTAAATTATCATCATATTCTTTTTCAATTTCCACTTGATGAATTTTACCTTGACTATCTAATACCTCTAACTCCAAAAATTCATCAGCACACAAAAAATTATAATCAATTAAATCACGGGGTTGAGTTCCATTAATAGATACAATAGCATCCCCAACTTCAAAGCCAACCTCTTGGGCAATAGAACCGGGTAAAACATTGGTAATTTTAGCAGGACGAACAGAAGATAAAGTCATAGATAGAATGTAGAATTTAGAATGTAGAATTATCAATTAGTCACAGATAAAGCAAATTATAATAATTTTCAAAAAATTTAAGGTTTTTACAATAGTATCTCCAGAAAAATCTTGTTAGATTTAGGAGTGAATGATGATCGTTTGGATTGTTTGTCTGTCTTCACAGTTTAACGGTTCACTCCGATCATATCTTAACGGGTCTGGTGTCAGGCAAAAGAGAAAAAGTAATAGAGAATACTCATTTTCTTAACTATTCACTATCAAGCCTCCTGACCAATACCCGAAATATTGATGAATGCTTAGAAAATGTCAATGAACCTTGCTAATTTTCCTTGGTTAACTACCATTATTCTCTTTCCCATTGTGGCAGCGTTGTTAATACCCATCATTCCCGATAAAGATGGTAAAACCGTGCGCTGGTACGCTTTAACAGTGGGTTTGATCGATTTTGCTATTATTGTATACGCTTTTTATACAGGGTATGACCTCAGCAACCCCAACCTACAGCTAGTCGAAAGCTATGCGTGGGTTCCGGAACTTGATCTAAAATGGTCTGTCGGGGCCGATGGGTTAGCCATGCCTCTTATTTTATTAACTGGCTTTATCACCACGTTGGCAACCATGGCCGCTTGGCCGGTTACTTTTAAACCCAAACTCTTTTATTTCCTCATGTTAGCTATGTACGGTGGACAAATAGCCGTCTTTGCTGTGCAGGATATGCTACTTTTCTTCTTGGTTTGGGAATTAGAATTAGTTCCAGTTTATCTAATTTTGTCAATATGGGGCGGAAAACGGAGATTATACGCAGCTACTAAGTTTATCCTCTATACTGCCGGCGGTTCTTTGTTTATCCTGGTGGGTGCATTAACCATGGCCTTTTTTGGGGATACCGTCACCTTTGATATGAGTGCCATTGCCGCCAAAGATATTCCCCTCAATCTACAATTGTTCTTGTATGCTGGTTTCCTCATCGCCTACGGAGTAAAATTACCCATCTTTCCCCTGCATACTTGGCTACCGGATGCCCACGGAGAAGCGACAGCCCCGGCACATATGTTACTGGCTGGTATTCTCTTAAAAATGGGAGGTTATGCTCTGCTACGGATGAATGCCGGAATGTTACCGGATGCTCACGCCTATTTTGCTCCGGTGTTAGTCATTTTAGGGGTGGTTAATATTATCTATGCTGCCTTAACCTCCTTTGCCCAACGAAACCTAAAACGAAAAATCGCCTATTCCTCTATCTCTCACATGGGGTTTGTCTTGATAGGTATCGCTTCGTTTACCGATATTGGTTTGAGTGGGGCCATGTTACAGATGATTTCCCACGGTTTAATTGGGGCGAGTCTGTTCTTTATGGTAGGGGCAACCTATGACCGTACCCATACCCTAATGTTAGATGAAATGGGCGGTGTTGGGAAGAAAATGAAGAAAGTGTTTGCGATGTGGACCACTTGTTCAATGGCTTCTTTAGCATTACCTGGAATGAGTGGGTTTGTAGCAGAATTAATGGTATTTGTGGGCTTTGCAACCAGCGACGCTTATAATTCGACTTTCAAAGTTATCATCGTCTTTTTAGCTGCCGTCGGTGTCATTTTAACCCCCATTTATTTACTGTCCATGTTACGGGAAATGTTATATGGACCAGAAAATAAAGAGTTAGTTTCTCATACCAAACTAATTGACGCAGAACCGAGGGAAGTGTTTATTATTGGGTGTTTATTAATTCCTATTATTGGCATTGGTTTGTATCCAAAAATCGTTACTCAGATTTACGATTCAACCACCACACAATTAACCAGTATATTGCGTCAATCTGTCCCTAGTTTAGTCGAAGAGGTAGAAGTGGCTTCTCGCTATGATATGGCAGTGAAAGCCCCGATGATTAAATAGGAATTAAGCCTATTTTAATAATTAAGAAGCCTACTTTTAGTGGGCTTTTTTTATCGCTTCCCTAGTTATTTCTAGATATTATGATACTTAAAGCTTTAAGTACAAACTTTTCTATTTTATATTTAATTACACTTATTTAAGAAGAGATAACGATAATGATATAATTATAAAAGCTGTACTAAGGGAATTCAATTTTTAACAATGTTATTAAACTATAATCCCCGTTTAGAAGTGTATCAATTAAGCAATGGACAGTATGAATTATTATCAGGGGAACCCATTTGGTTAGCAGAAATTAATTTAGGAATAGGAAGAGAAATCAGTGTTTATCAAGGAGTAGAAAGAGAATGGTTATACTGGTATGATCAACAAGGTAAACGCTATTTAACCCCTCAAGAAGAAGCTAAAAAAGCACAAGAAAAAGCAAAAAGACTAGAAGAAAGACTTAGAAGTTTGGGACTTGATCCTAATGAATTGTAGTTAATTCAAATAGAAAGGAGACAAAACCTAGACTGTATTGTTAGTATAGTGAGCAGAATGCTCACATTCGGTCTGTCTCAAACTTATTTGAAACGACTCTATAAAAATTCTCCATAAAAAAATGGATCGCCAACCGATCCATTAACATCATATAAGAAAAGAATTTTACTACTTTTCTTCTTATTCTTCTTCTCCATCTCCTTGAGAAATGGCAAAGCTCAAAGATCCCAGTTCTAACTTTTCACGTACCTGTTGTTCAATGGTTTCAGCAATCTTGGGATTCTCTTCTAAATATTTGACGGCGTTATCTCTTCCTTGAGAAATATTATCCCCGTTGTAACTATACCAAGCCCCTTTACGAAGAACCACGTCACTCTGTTCAGCTAAATCTAACATACAGCCCATCTGAGAAATACCCTGACCAAAAATGATGTCAAATTCAGCAATACGAAAAGGAGGAGCAACTTTATTCTTAGCTACTTTCACTTTAGCTCGAATTCCATACTCTCCTCCAGTGCCTTTTTTCAGGGTTTGAATGCGACGAATATCTAAACGCACCGATGAGTAAAACTTCAGTGCGGTTCCTCCGGTGGTAACTTCGGGACTCCCATAAGTAATCCCAATTTTTTGCCGTAACTGGTTAAGGAAAATGACCACGCAGCCCGATTTACCGATGTTTCCGGCAATTTTTCGTAAGGCTTTACTCATTAAACGGGCTTGCAAACCCACTTGAGTATCCCCCATTTCCCCTTCAATTTCTGCACGGGGAACTAAAGCCGCAACCGAGTCGATCACCACCACATCTACAGCAGCTGATCGCACTAATTGATCAACAATTTCTAAGGCAGATTCTCCCGTGTCCGGTTGAGCCACTAATAAGTTATTAATATCGACTCCCAAAGCAGCCGAATAAGTGGGATCTAAGGCGTGTTCTGCATCCACAAAAGCCGCCACACCACCAGCCTTTTGCACCTCTGCGATCGCATGAAGGGCGAGGGTTGTTTTCCCAGAACTTTCTGGCCCGTAAATCTCAACCACTCTTCCCATAGGGAGTCCACCTCCCAAGGCTAAATCTAAGGTTAAAGCCCCGGTTGAGATGGTTTCCACCTTCATTCTGGCTGCGTCTCCTAGACGCATAATGGAGCCTTTACCGAAATTTCGCTCAATTTGGTTGAGAACTAAGCCTAATGCCTTTTCTTTATCAGGATTGTTTGTAATCGCAGCCATTAATGCCTCTATCTAATTCTTACACAACAATTTTAGTACAAAAGTATTTGTCTATTATAGCTTGTTTTACTGACAAGAACTCTAATGATGACAATTTTGTGATAGTGTCTGTTATCTAGGGTAACATTTACATTGAGATTAGTAAGGGAGAAAATTTACGGTAATTTCTGCCTATTATCACTTAATTCTAGAAAATTAGTGAACATTTACCCAATTATCTGTTTAAAAAATCGTGACATTAATTATTGCTGGCGATCGCAGTGGAACAGGCAAAACAACCATAACCTTAGCTTTACTGGCATTTTTGAGGAAAAGATCGGCAACGGTTCAATCCTTTAAAGTCGGTCCCGATTATATCGATCCCATGTTTCACAGTTATATCACAGGTCGGCCTTGTCGTAATTTAGACCCGATTTTGACCTCTGTGAGTTATGTTAAATCCTGTTTTGAGCAACACTGTCACGGGGTTGATTATGCTGTGGTTGAAGGGGTTATGGGGTTATTTGATGGGGTTCCTTTCGGGAAGCAGAGGGAGCAGGGAGCAGGGAGCAGGGAGCAGGGAGTAGGGGAGGAAATAGAAAGTTTTTGTCAGGATTATGGTAGTACGGCGCATATTGCTCGAATTTTAAATATTCCTGCGGTATTAGTCATTGATTGTAGTCGATTATCGGGATCGGTGGCTGCGATCGCTCATGGATATCGTTCCCTTGATCCTAATCTTGACATTGTAGGCGTGATTTTAAATCGAGTGGCAAGCGATCGCCATTTGACCTTACTCAAAACTGCTTTAAATCCTCTGAATATACCAATTTTAGGAGTTATTTATCGTCAAATAGATTTAACCATTAAAGATCGCCATTTAGGGTTAGTTCCCACTGATGAACTGCCAAAACTTAATCAATTTTTTGAGAGATTAGCCCATTTAGCTCAAACTTGTTTTAATTGGGAGCAACTTTTTCCTTACCTTACTCCATCGTCTTGTAATCCCGTTATTTCATCACCTAATCACCTAGTTACTCCATCACCAAAAATAGCGATCGCCAAAGATAAAGCGTTTAACTTTTATTACCCTGATAATTTAGACATTTTAGAACAGTTAGGGACTGAATTGTGTTACTGGAGTCCTTTAGAAGATGAAACCTTACCCGAAGGTACTGCAGGGCTATATTTTGGGGGTGGTTTTCCCGAAATGTTTGCCGAAACGTTATCAAGTAATAAAAAAGCTTTAAATGCGGTTAAACAGGCGATTATCAACGGGATGCCTACCTATGCTGAATGTGGGGGATTAATGTATCTGTGTCAAGAAATTGTTGATTTTAATGGTAAATCCTGGCCAATGGTTGGTATTTTACCCACAAACGCTAAAATGGGGCAGAAATTAATACTAGGCTATAAAAAAGCGATCGCCTCTCGTTCTAGTCTTCTGTTGAATGAAGGGGACACTATTTGGGGTCATGAGTTTCATCGCTCTGAGTTAACCGATGTTCCCCCTCAACCCATGTTTAACCTATCGAGTTGGCTCGAAAATAGCCCTAGTTATGAGGAAGGATGGCACTGTTATAACCTTCACGCTTCCTATCTCCATCTGCATTTTGGGGGGTGTCCTCAAATAGCTGAAACATTTTTTCGTCACACCCTTGATTTTTTTGAGAACCTTGCGTTAGACTAAGTTCAGTTAAAGAAAATAACCGTTCAGGTAAGAAAGGAGGTGATGCCCATGTCAGATAGTAGTAAACTCATGGGTCTCCTGGTTGAAGTTAGCCGGCTGTGCGCCGGGGCTGTTCTCTAGAAGTTAAGTCCCCCTGGACCTAATAAGCTGGAGTCCCTTCCGGCAGTTAGGTTTCAATCAGAAGACCCGTAAACAGAAATTTAACCCCCTACTCTCCTTAGTCATAGACTTATTAGGGATGAGGGGGTTTAAAATTTTAAGAATAATTAATTATCTTTTGCTCCTGCTTCAATGAGTAAACTGATAATTTTGCTGGCGTGGGGACACGGCTTGAAAGCCTTGCCAGATGACAGTTTAAGCCAACTGTGGTACAAACAAAGATGCTCTAAAATTGGCGATCTCTGTAAATCCTAAAATGTTACCAGAAATTTATAACAATCATTTAATCCTGGGGATGTATTACATATTGTTATCGATAGAACCCAATGGGGATTGATTAATATCTTGATGGTGAGTCTGGTAATTGATAACAGGGGAATTCCTTTATATTTTTAAAGGATTTAGGATTATATTCAGGAATGTCTTTATTTTATCAAGGAGTTAAAGTCACAAAAACGAGAGGGTTTATAGGAAGCAATCTAGTAGCCAAATGGAAGAGAAAATACCGAGGAATAGAGACAAAAGAAGCTTGGTTTATTATCACCAACTTAAAGAGTCTTGATGAGACGATTGATGCTTATAAAAGCGGAGCGCCGACGCGCCGTCGCACGGCGCAAGTCGCCGCACCAAGCAAGAGATTTGGTATTGAGGAGATGTTTCGGGACTTTAAGAAAGGTGGTTATGATTTAGAGAGAACCAAATTAACTGGGCATCGTCTTACTTCCTTAATTATATTAATAATTTTAGCCTATTCAATGGCAACATTTTCGGGAAAAATCATTAAAGATAAAGGATTAGCTAAATATGTGGGAAGAATTAGAAAAAATCAGAAAATGCGACGGAGACACAGTAACTTTTATATCGGGCTACATGGAAAAGATTGGGTTGACTCTTGCGATTTGTTTGCCGTTGAATCTCAGGCATTGATGCAATTAAGCCCTGGAAAATGTGCCTATTATCGACAAGGGCGACGGGCTATATCCCTCATTCAATCTAGCTTGTAGCTTTTTCTGTCCCCACGCCAGGGTGTCATTCCATACATATCAGTAAAATTAACATTGGCTTTTGCTTCAATTAATATTTTTACAATATCGCTATATTCTCCAAGTACAGCCCGATGTAAAGGAGAACCATAAATCCCTTTGTTGGGATCTGCGCCAACTTCAAGTAATAATTTCACAATTTCTAAATTTCCTTTTGCAGCAGCAAAACCTAATGGAGTGTCTGCATAAATCATAGCTTTATGTAAATTAGCACTTGCATCAATTAAAAGCTTAACAATATCTGCTCTCCTGAGCTTAATAGCAAGTAATAAAGGAGTTAAACGATCATTTTTATTGACTTTATTAACATTAATCCCTTCAGCTATCAGTTCTTTAATTCTCGGTAAATTAAAACTAGAAATAGCTTTATTTAATAAAATATTATTACTATCTTTATTTGAGTTTTTCATAATAACTCATGTCACATAATATCCATTACCCAAGTGATTATATATTAACAAAATTCTAAAATCGTAGGGTAGGTATTGCCTACTTTTTGGGGTATATCCTCAAATTTATTAGATATTTTCTTTTGCTCCTATCTCAATAAGTAAATTAATAATTTCGGTATTTCCTAATTCTTTAGCCAAAGATAAAGCTATTTTTCCTTCACTATTTTTAGCATTAACATCTACATTAGCTTGTAATAGTAAACGAATTATATTAATATTTTTAACTCTAACAGCACAAATTAAAGGTGTATTTTTTGTATCCTCATCTATTAAGTTTGGATTAGCACCAGCTTCAATAAGTGCTTTTACTATCTCTAAATACTCTTCGTAAATAGAAATTATTAAAGGAGTTCTACCATTTTCAGTCCATACACCTTTTTCTCTATAAGCATCAACATCAATTCCAGTAGCAATTAAAGATTTAATTATTTCTAATTCACCATCACATACAGATATAAGTAAGCTTATTCCTTTAATTTCTGAATTAGTCAAAGGAACAAGATAATTAAATATATCTAAAAACCCTTGATTTGCAGCACATATTAAAGGAGTAGTTCCATCAAAATCTATCTCATTGACATTTGCGCCAGATTCAACAAGTAATTTCACAATGTCCAATTTTCCTAGACTAGCTGCTAAAATCAGTGGAGTTGATCCATCTTCTATTGGAATATTAATATCATATCCAGAATCAATTAACTCTTTAATAATAGTCAAATTACTATTTTTAATAGAATTATAGAAATTTTGAAAGTTATTTTGAGCAACCATAACATTTATATTGAGCGTAAATCCTTACCAGCTAATCATAACAATTTAGCTATTGATCTCAACAACTTGGTGGCATTTTCCAAAGAGAAAAGAAAATACTACCAATGTTTTATCTTTAATTATGCTTACCTACTTATTGATTTATATATGATATAATCAGCTATTATCTACTATTTTCTTAAACGATTATGAAAGGAATTAACTTCGTTATCAATGAAAAAGGTGAAAAGAAAGCCGTTCTCATTGACCTAGAAGAATGGGGAGAACTTTGGGAAGACTTTTCAGATATTTTAGTATCTCGTAGTCGAGAAAATGAAACAGAAATTTCTTGGGATGAATTAAAACAAGAATTAGATATAGACAATACACTCAATGAATAATTATCGAATTCAATTTAAAAGTTCTGCTGCTAAAGAATGTAAAAAATTACCCCTTTTTATTAAGCAAAGGGTAAGTGAGATTATCGATAAATTACAGCAAAATTCTCGACCTTCTGGTGTTGTTAAATTGAAAGGAGACGATCTAATTATATCGGGTGCGTACTGGTAATTATCGGATTGTTTACACAATAGATGATAATAATAAACTCATTAAAATTACCAGAATTAGACATCGCCAAGATGTATATAAAGAATGACTTAGACAAATTTCTTGAATGATCGCTTAAACCCTAATTGTTTCATTCATCTTTATTATCTTGTAAAGAATGACGCAAATCAGCGATCGCACAATAAAGCAATATTTGAATCATTTTGAGTATAATTAGATCGAAATATTCTCGACTAGACGACTATGACAATTAAACTTAATCTATCATCAGATTTAGAAGCAAAATTACAAAATAAAGCTTTACAAGAAGGTAAAGAAATTAATCAATTGATTACTGAATTACTGACCAACCTTCTTGAATGGGAAACAGAAGATAGTCAAGAAGCAATTAAAGGAATTCAACGAGGATTAACTGATTTTGAATTGGGAAATTATCGCTCTTTTGATGAGTTTGCAGAAGAACAATATGGAAAATACAATTTATAATTCTAATGTATGAAATATCAAATTCTTATTTCTAGTGTTGCTGAAGCAGAAACTGATCAAATTTTCCTATCAATTTCCCAAAGACTTTCCCAAGAAAGAGCTAAAGACTGGTATAAAGGATTATTAAAGGCGATTCAGTCTTTAGAAAAAATGCCTAAACGTTGTGCTTTAGCTAGAGAAAATAAGCATTTTAGGCAAGAAATTCGTCAGCTTCTTTATGGAAAAGGACGGAATACTTATCGAGTAATTTTTACTGTAATTGAAACTCAAGATAGTTATTTTGTTAGAATTCTTCATGTTAGACACGCTGTACAACAAAGTTTATATGAAGAATAAAAAACGTTTATTATGTTTAACCCTTAGCTAATGTTTGACGATTTCGCCACCAAGCTAATGAGGTACTCGCAATAAAAATACTCGAATAAGAACCAGCAATAAACCCTAAAATTAAGGCCAGTGCAAAAAACTTAAGAGTTTCACCCCCGAATAAGAAAATCGCAATTAGAGGTAATAAAGTAGTCAGGGTAGTATTAATAGAACGAGTTAGGGTTTGATTAACCGAATTTTCGACAATTTCATTAATGGATAATTCTTCAATATACCTATCTGTATTTTCTCGAATGCGATCGTAAATAACTACGGTGTCGTTAACAGAAAAGCCAATAATTGTAAGTAAGGCCACTAAAAATAAACTATCAACTTCTACGCCGGCAACTAATCCTAAAACTGCAAAAACACCTGCAGTTACTAAGACATCATGAACCAAAGCTAAGATGGCAAACAAAGCATAATCAAACTTAAAGCGCACACTGAGATAGACAATAATGCCAAAAAACGAAACCAATAACGCTAAAATTCCTGACTCAAATAATTCTTGACCAATGGTGGGTCCTACGGTATCAATTTGGATGGTTTCAGGATCAAAATTTCCTATCTCATCATTTAATTGTTGTTGTAATTGGGTTCTTTCATCCACATCTAAAGTTTTAGTACGAATAGAAAGAATATTATCTTCTAAAACTTGAATGGTACTATTGCCTAACTCTTGTTGGTTTAATATCTCTCTCACTTCTCCAACATCAATCGATTGTTCACAAGTGCCTTCTACCGCACAAGCTAATTGTAATTGTAGTCGAGTCCCGCCAATAAAGTCTAAACCGGGTCTTAAGGGGGCTTTAAAAGTAGTATAAGAAATGATCATGGCAATGATTCCACCTGCAATAATTAAAGCAGAAATAGACCACCATAATCGCTCCCATTTCATTATATTGAGTTGCATTTTCTTTAATTAAATAGAACAATAATTTAGGTTAAGATTTACTGGCTGTGGGTAAATTAGGACAAAATAGTTCTGGTTTTTTACGAACACTCGGCAACCCTAACACCGTTACTAATAAGAAAGTACGAGTACAAGTTAAAGCCGTAAACATACTAACTAATACCCCGATCGCTAACGTTAAAGCAAACCCTTTAACCAACCCAGAACCCAAGCCAAACAAAGCAGCACAGGCGATTAAAGTAGTAACGTTACTATCGATAATACTAGAAAATGCTCGATAGAATCCCGATTCTACCCCACTATATAAGGTTTTGCCACTGCGTAACTCTTCACGGGTTCGTTCAAAAATCAACACATTAGCATCCACTGCCATCCCAATACTGAGGATAAACCCAGCAATACCCGGAAGGGTTAAAGTAACGCCAATCAAAGAATAACAAGCCAAAGTTAACAGTGTATAGATGGCTAAAGCTAAATCCGCTAAAACTCCAGGGAGACGATAATAAACCGCCATAAAGATTAAAACTAAGATTAAACCAGCCACAGCAGCGTAGATACTGCGTTGAATACTCTCTCGTCCTAATGTTGCCCCAACGGTGCGATTTTCTACCACTTCTACCGGGAAAGGCAAAGAACCACCCCGTAACTGTACCGCTAATTCGTTGGCGGTTTCGGCGGTGAAATTACCTGTAATCACCGCACTTCCCCCGGTAATACCAGTAGCGGCAAATTGAGGACCCACCACCGGCGCACTAATTAAGACATCATCCAAAAAGATGCCAATACTGCGACCGGTTCCTGCGATATTTTTCGTTAATTCTGCGAACTTTTGACCCCCTTCGTTATCAAAGTCGATAATCACCTCCCATTCTGTCCCTTGAGTTGGGCCATAACGAGCATTGTCGAGGTTTTTACCAGATAATCCGACGGACTCAAAAAGGGCTAAAAGGGCTTGATTTGACTCCTCTATAGAATTATTTAACTCGGCAATCTGTTGTTCTTCTTCAGAAGTGGGTTCCTCTTGTCTGAGAGCTTCTAGTTCTGCTTGTTTTTGCTGTCTGATGGTAAATTCAGCCTGTAATTGCCCTTCAGTCCCCTGACGTTGTTGACGGAACTCTAATTGTGCCGTTCCTCCTAATACCCGTTCTGCTTGTTCAGGATCTGTGACTCCTGGCAGTTGCACGACAATTTTATCTTGTCCGAGGGTTTGAACCACAGGTTCAGCCACCCCTAAACCATCTACTCGGTTTTGTAGGACGGTTTTAGCTGCTTCTAAGTCCTCTTCTGAGATGGTTTGAACGTCTTCGGTGGGTTGGAGTTGAATGGTTAACTGAGCCCCACCCCTCAAGTCTAAACCGAGTTGTAATGGGATAGTATTAAGAAGGGCGATCGCACCAATTACCAGGGCGATAATAAAACCGATCAACAAACGTCGTTGTTTCATACTGGAGTCTTCTGTAAAGGTTTGGGACTAGGGAAGCAGGGGAAGCAGGGGAAGCAGAGGAAGCAAAATATGAATATTGTTTTTACTCTTCTGACCATCTCCATCCTTTTTCGACTTTAAATAACCCCGTTATTATCTAATTTAACTAAATATGCAGAGTCATTAACTTATCCACTGCTTCAGAAATTTGGGGAGGTTGGACAATGGTCAATCTTTCTAACATTCCATTGTAAGGGGTAGGAATATCTTGGGATGATAAACGAACCACTGGCGCATCTAATTCATCGAAAAAGTTATCATTAATTAAAGCAATTAATTCCGCTGCGATGCCGCCCGTTTTCATACATTCTTCAACAATGATGACCCGATGGGTTTTGCGTATGGAGTCCCCAATGGTTTGTAAGTCGAAGGGTTTGAGGGAAATTAAATCAATAATTTCAGGATCATAACCTTGTGCTTCAATTTGTTTGAGTGCCTGTAAACAATGATGACGCATTCTCGAATAGGTCAAAATAGTGACATCTTTCCCTTTTCTGACAATTTCTGCTTTATCTAAGGGGACAATATATTCATTATCCGGTAGGCTTTCTTTCAGGTTGTAGAGTAGAACGTGTTCAAAGAAAAGCACAGGGTTTTCATCTCGAATGGCTGCCTTGAGGAGTCCTTTGGCATTATAAGGGGTTGAACAGGCCACAATTTTTAAGCCAGGAACCGCATGAAAATAAGCTTCTAACCGTTGGGAATGTTCGGCCCCTAACTGTCGTCCTACCCCTCCAGGACCACGAATAACCATGGGAATTTTGAAGTTTCCCCCGGACGTATAACGTAACATTCCGGCGTTGTTGGCGATTTGGTTAAAGGCTAATAATAAAAAGCCCATATTCATTCCTTCAATAATAGGCCGTAACCCACTCATGGCAGCACCCACGGCCATTCCGGTAAAGCTGTTTTCTGCGATGGGAGTATCGAGAACTCGCAGTTCCCCGTATTTTTTGTAAAGATCCTTGGTTACTTTGTAGGAACCGCCATAGTGACCCACATCTTCCCCTAAGACAAATACTGTGTCGTCTCGTCCCATTTCTTCATCAATGGCTTGACGCAGGGCATTAAATAATAGAGTTTCTGCCATATATTTATACTAATTCCTTGCCTTTGTTATCCTATCATTACAGCCCTACATTTTATCGTTTTCCAAAACTATACAACTGTACTTATGAAGTCTCACCAGTAGGATCGAGGTAGATGTTTCCATCGTACCCCTTCCATCCTGGTACTCCAGTAAACCTGAACTTCCCCCATACAAATCTACTATAAAGCTCTAAAAGCCTTATGCTATCAGGAATATGGAGATTTGTCCCCAACAACAGTCTGTACTTTTTATCTATCACTGTTTCAGTTAGTAAGTCAAAGAATCTATCAAATAGTAGCAGGATATGAAGATACCTTAGATAGCAATTACTTACGTCATGACCCAATTTTTAAGATTATTTATGATAAAATTCCCCAAATGGGAGCAGAATTATTAGCCAGTCAACCGACAATTAGTCGACTAGAAAATCGAATAACTAAACAAGAAATTAAAAGAATACGTCGTTTTTTTGTCGATAAATTTCTTCAAAATCATCCCTCAGCACCAGAACAAATAGTATTAGATATAGATGGATTTGATGCTTATACTCATGGACATCAACAGTTAAGCTTATTCCATGGTTATTATGGACATCAAATTTATTTTCCTGTATTAGTTAATGAAGCGAACAGTGGTTATCCTTTAATTTTACACTTAAGACCAGGAAATTCTCACGCAGGAAAAGGAGTTTAGGGAATTTCTTTAGCGGTCTCGCTCCGCGAGTGCGGCTGCACCGCTCAAGTTTCTCGTCTGAGAGAAACCATCATAAAAACATCTATATTTTATAGTATTAGTGTATCTATATAACCTCATTTTAGCTAGTTTTTTATGATTTTGTTGGTCATATTACCTACTATTTTCAAATCTATTTAACAGAAATCCCCTCTTGATTCCCATTTCTGATTTTTTTTGTTGCATTTTTTCTTCATGAATAATGCAGGTTAAATTAACGCCTCTAAGATCAGCAGTATTATTTTAAAGCGTAAAGGTGTTCAAAGGTTGATTAAGCTAGTCGAAATCATTTCATGCGGCCACAGGAGAAAAAGAATTGAGTAGAACAGTCGTTAAAATTCAGTGAATCTTGTAAGTTCAAATAAAATTTATTTACTGAGACAAATGAATTTGAGGATCTTGCGCCACCCAACCCACAGGAGACTTAAACCGTACTTCAAAATGTAAATGAGGATTTAAAATATCCGGTCGTCCCGTAGTTCCCACATACCCCAACACATCTCCTACTTGTACCGACTGACCAATCCGTGTGTTAAAGCGACTAAGATGACCATAACGACTTTGTCTGCCATTACCATGATCAACAATAACTAAAAAGCCATAATTGCCTTCTTGTCCCACATAAATGACGTTACCAGAATCAGCAGCTAAGACAGGGGTTCCTTCGTCAGCTAAAATATCCATCCCTCCATGAAAGAAAGACTCGTCGGTATTGGGGTCAGTATGCCATCCATAAGTCAATCCCACTTGTCCCACTGTGGGCAAAGGATAACCCCTTAAACCAGTATAATTATCTTGAGACGGACGTTCCCCAGGTTTCCAGTTCACTCCAGGAATAAAAGCAACTTTTGGGCTTTCCACGCAACCATTGATCTCAAACAAAACATCGGCCCGAACACCATAAGCAGTAGATAAGTCTTGCCAAGTCGCGCCATTGGGTACTGTAATTTTAATGCCATTAAAGGGAGGAATTAAAATGTCTTGTCCCACTTGTACCTGTCCCCTTTGCAGACTAGGATTAACACCAATCAAGGTTTGAGGGATTAAATTATACTGTTGAGCGATACTTTCGATGGTTTCCCCTGAGATGACCTGATGACGTTGTAAACGGGATAAAACAGGAGTCGGACACAGTTCCGATAAAGAAGTTTGAGCGATGGCAGATAAAGAGAAGAACCAAGTGATCGCAGAAAGTAAAGCAATGATCAATCTTGCTGTAAAACTATTGGTTTTTACCCATAAAAACAGTAAAAAAAAGCTTATTTTGTCGGCAAAATCCATCATTATTTACTCGTTTGTGGTCACTGTTCACTGTTCTATAAAACTCTGACAATACTGGGAATACTATCAATTGCCTCTAAAGTACGAATTTCATCTAAAGCAGTCCGAAAGTTGCCTTCACAAACCTGATGAGTGACCACAACAATTTCAGCTAGTTCTTCTTGAAAACCAATTTGTACCACCGACTCCAGACTTACTTCATGGTTGCCGAAAGTAGTCCCTAAATGGCCGATGACTCCTGGTAAATCTTTGGTGAGGAAACGGGCATAAAAACGGGTATTAATGGCTTCAATGGGAGTAATTTGACAAAAATGTTGATGAACACAACTTAACAAAGGATCAAGGGTGGTTGTTAGTCCACTACTTTTAAGGATAGCCACAATATTCATAATATCCGATACCACTGCGCTGGCCGTTGGACCAGCTCCGGCTCCGGGTCCAAAAAACATCACTTGTCCCAGGGGACTTCCTTCGACTAGAACGGCATTAGATACCCCATTAATATTGGCCAGAGGATGATCTTTTGGCACAAAGGTAGGATGAACCCTTAATTGTAATAGTTCGGAGATTTCGCCCTCTGCTCCTTTGGCAATGGCTAATAGTTTAATGACAAACCCTAATTGATCAGCGTAGGTAATGTCGGCCGCACTGACTTGACGAATGCCTTCACAATAAACATCCTCTCGTTTAACCCGTCCTCCAAACCCCAACGAGGCTAAAATAGCAATTTTATCGGCCGCATCTAACCCATCTACGTCGGCGGTGGGATCAGCTTCAGCATAGCCTAATTTTTGCGCTTCGATTAGCACTTCAGTAAAATTGGCTCCGGCGGTGGTCATTTTGGTCAAAATATAGTTAGTAGTGCCGTTGATAATACCGATAATACTGCTGATACGATTGGCTCCTAACGACTGTTTCAGGGGTTTAATGATAGGAATACCACCACCAACAGCCGCTTCTAAAAGAACATAGACCCCTGCATCATTGGCTGCTGCATAAATTTCGTCGCCATGACGCGCTATAACTGCTTTATTGGCGGTAACTACGTGCTTTTTTTGAGCAATGGCTTGTAAAATAAGCGATCGCGCTGGTTCGATGCCTCCTAATAATTCAACAATGATGGCAATTTCTGGATCATTGACGATTGCTTCTAAGTCTGTGGTGATCACCCCTGGGGCGAGTTGAACTTGACGGGATTTATCAAGCGATCGCACTCCCACTTTACCGATGCTAATCTCTTGTAATAATGGATTTCGTCCTGTCGGATCGAGTAAGATGTGTGCGGTTCCTGTTCCTACTGTTCCCAAACCGAGTAAACCAATTTTTACGGTCACTGAATGTTACTCCTATTTTCCTCTGAATGCCATACCCACAAATTACACTTTGCTACGTTTGGGGTTTCTTTGTTCAACAGCTAATGCTTTAGTTATTCTACCAAGGGGACTAAACTAATTTCACAATTATCCATAAACGGTGAACAGAATTCAGAATATTTAATTAATTCTAAATTCTAAATTCTAAATTTTTAATAACTGCTATTTACAGCAGTTTTCGACTTAGTGTGGTACAAGAAGTTAAGGCTTGAGGCAGAGGGCAGGAGGCAGGAGGCAGGTGTTAGATGTACTTTAATAACTCGCAAAGTGCTGTAAGTAGGTAGGCAAAAATCAACGTAAGTTTGTAGTAAGTCCTAAGAGACGAGAAACCTAGTCAGAGCAAGCTCCGCCGTAAAACGACGGAGCCTGCTCTGACCGTTGGTCATTATCAATGCTGAAGCTTTGACTACGAGCTTTTTTATTTTATATATAATTACACCTATCTACTTACTGACGGTTCTTGACTTACGCCGGCGACTGGAAAAAACACCCTTTGTTAATTTTGTAATGTCTTCGATGGTGTTGGCAATTTTCACCCCTGCTTTTTTGAATTCGGCAAGGGTTTGATTTCCGTTGGTTTTTTCGGTTTGATAGGAGAGTTGACTGGCAATAATGCTGGTGGCATCGCCAAAACTACGATGAATGGGGGCTTGAATCCCTGGGAGATAGGCAATGACTGGTTTTTCAATGGCTGAACCGATATACTGGGCGGCCAATAATTCTGCACTACTGTAGGGTTGGCCCAGTAAAACGATCGCTTCAGTGGTTTCGTCTTCTTCCATGATTTGTAACCACTGCTCAAAATTCGATCCCATCACCGTATCGGAACCGAGACTAATGGCTAAAGATTGCCCTAACCCTGCTTGCGATAGGGTTTTTGCCACTTCATCCATCAGGCGATCGCAACGGCTAATCATTCCCACGGGTCCTGTGGTATAAAATTCGGGTTCCATGATGCCTAACCAAAACTGCTCAGGAACCAATAATCCTTCACTCCCTGATCCTAAGACAAAACTATTGGTCCCTTGAGCTTGTTCGAGGAGGGCGATCAAATCCAGGGGAGGAACCCAAGCGGTAACAATCACTAACTGTTTAATGCCGGCAGCCATGGCTTCTAAACCGGCATCTAATACTTCATAGGGAGGGGTTAAAATTAAGCTTATATCAATTTCCCCGACATTTTTAACCGCTTCTTCAACCAAAGTAAAGATAGGAATATCATCCATTTGGTCTGTTTGCTCTTCGAGGGTGATCCCTGCGACAATATTGGTGCCTTGAGCTTTCATCCGCGCAGCATAATTGATCCCCAACGGACTGGTGATTCCTTGAATTAAAACTTTACTATCGGCTTCCCATTTCATGATTGTTGTATCTTTGATTAGATTGATCTAATTACTAATTAAAGTAACGGTTTTTTTCACTGCTTCGCTGAGATCCTCAAAACAATGAATCGGTAAATTTTCAAAAGACGTTTTTCTAGACTCTAAATCCCCTGTTACCAGTCTCAAAACCCATTGTACGGGTTTAGCATTAGTTGGGTTAACTTGTCTTTTGGGCGCTGAATTAACTGGTGTAGGTCGAGATAACGGTTCTTCGTTATCGCTTGTTATCTCTAAAGGTTGACAATAATCCTTCATCGCCTCAACCACTAAGTCGGACATTTGCTCGCTACTAACAATATTGATTAAAATGACTTCTACTTCAGGAATACTCAGCATTTTGTCCATGGCAATTCCTAACTGTTTAATTAAGGATTTGCTGCTACTTTTTTCTTCTATAATAAAAGCTCCCACTGGTTTTCCTTTCTGGTTGAGAATGAGATCCCAAGTGGTTAAACTGAGTCCTGAACCATTAACGATGAGTCCTATATTACCCCCTTTTTCCTTACTTCGGAGCCAACGGGGTTTTTGAGGGGGGGTAGTGACGATGGTTCCTTGGGGAGCGACGGTGGAGGGGCGATCAACTTTAGGAGTCAGAAAACTCAACAAATCTAAATGACGGGATAAGGCTGTATCATTAACGGTAATTTTCCCGTCTAAGGCCATGACTTCGCCAGAGGCACTAACGGCTAGGGGGTTAATTTCAATTAAGTCTAGGTCTTTTTCGATAAATAATTGATACATTTTTTCGAGAATCGTGCTAACCCCATGAATGAGACGACCTTTAAGCCCCATTTTTGTGGCTAAACGACGGGCATAAAAGGGAGAAAACCCTTGATCGAGAACGACTTTTTGCATATGTTTTAATAGGGTTTCTACGTCAATACCCCCTTTAGCTGAACCCATTAAAACGGGTCGTTGTAATTGATAATCGAGGAGAATCGATAAGAAAAATTCTTCTTGGGTGTCATAGCGAGCTTCTGCTAGGATGACTTCAGGATATTCTCCTAGAATAGGTAGGCTAAAAATGGCCTGGGCTGCTGCGACTGCATCAATGGTATTTTGTACAAAGCGAATCCCTCCGGCCCTGCCTCGTCCCCCGGAATGGACTTGAGATTTGAGAACCACGGGATAACGGATGTGAAGGTGTTTGAGTTCACTTAATTTGGCAATAGGTTGGGAGGGTAAAACGGGAATGCCTACCTGATGAAACAGTTCTTTTGCTTGATATTCCAATAAATCCATTTTGTTTGTTTGTTTGTCTCATCAACGAACTTGTTTGAGACTTTCGACTTTTTTATTGAACAGTTCTGTAATTAAACTTAGCACTGTACGATTTTCCCGAACTTTAATGTTAGCTGTCACAGACATTCCTGATTGTAAAGGAATATCGCGATCGGCGGTTTGTAACTCTTGTTGATCTAGTTTTACTTTAGCGGGAAATCGATAAAATTGATGGATTTCGTCGGGTTCTAGGGCATCAGAGCCAATAGACATGACTTCCCCTTTAATATCGCCAAATT
The DNA here is from genome assembly GCA_002172675.1 of unicellular cyanobacterium SU3. GTDB lineage: Bacteria > Cyanobacteriota > Cyanobacteriia > Cyanobacteriales > Microcystaceae > Crocosphaera. The sequence goes on along the minus strand of NETF01000182.1, from coordinate 94,623 downwards.
CACTAAAAGGAAACGAATCGATTCGGACATCGACTTTTTGCCCTACTCGCACAAACCCGATATCTTGGTTGGTAATATTGACTTCGGCGATTAAGTTATCGTCGGGGACGATTCTTAACAGGGGTTCGGTTTGGTTTGGGGGAGGAACATAACCAGGGCCGGCTTTGAGATCGAATACGGTACCCCCCACAGGAGCTTTAATTTCTTGATATTTCAGGGTTACATTGGTACGACTGATTTGACTGCCTAATTCTGCAATTCGTTTATCATTTTCGACGATGGATTTATTTAATTGACTATCAATATCGGCAATTCTTTCATTATTGTCAGAAATTTTATCCCTTAGGTCTTTTTCTGTTAATTTAACGGTATTAACTAATTGCGCTTGTGCTTGATTAATGGCAATTTTTAAGCGTTTTTCTTCTTCGGTAAAGCGTTCAATTTCTTTGAGACGATCTTGAACTTGTTGTTTTTGGCGATCGCGTTCAATGGTTCCATTTGATCGTTGTTCTGTCAGTTGTTGTCTGCGTTCGGCGATGGTTTGTCGCTGTCGTTCGACTTGTAACCTAGCCACCCCCCCTTCTTCGGCCAGTGGTCCAATATCGTCTAGAATGGATTCTTCGATTTCCAAGGCTTTTTCGGCTTCTGCGATCGCTTTTTTGTTTCTTTGTTCGATTTCGGCCAATACTTTGCGATCGTCGAGCAATTGCTGTTTAGCATCGGCTAATTCGACTTGTGTTTGCTTCAGTTGTCTTTCTAATTGATCCATTTCGAGTTGGGCTGCTAAGGCTCTAGAAGACGATTCTGCTTGAGAGGCTCTAAGTCGAGCTAGTTGTCCTGGACTTAAGGCTGTTCCTGGACTTTGATTCCCTAATTCTGCTTGGTAAAGGCTGTTTTCTGCAATTAAGGCCGCACGGTTACGGGCTAGAGCCGCTACTTCAGTGGGTAAATCGAGTTTGACAATGGCCCTTTCTACGTCTGAGGGGTCAAGAGAGGCATTCATCAAGGTCCGATAAAATCGGTTTTCCTGTTCTAAGGAAGTCTTAACTTGTTCTAGGGACTTTAATTCTGCGGTACTCGCTTCAGAGTCTAGGATAACTAAGATGTCTCCTTTTTTAATTTTTTCCCCATCTTCGACTAATACTTCTTCGACCACTGCACCACTTACTGGGGGGGCGTGGACTTCTTTGACGGCTTCTTGGGGTTTCAGTTGTCCTTGTGCCGGTACGACTTGTTCTATTTTGGCGATCGCTGCCCAAACAACGCTGGCGGTGGTAACACCGATAATTGTCCAAACCACACCCCTAGACCAACTGGGAGATTGACGGAGAATAACGGATTGTTCTGAGGTGATGGGGGCAAGAAAATTGCTCGATAAGGGGTCATTGGAATTCGTGGTGGCTAAAGCGGATGAGCCTTGATCTGAGTTTTTTTGAGTGAGATCATCGTCTCGTTCGTGTTTACCATTGGTGTCAATCATAATTCATACCTGAGCAATAGGATTAAATGGGTGTTGAATAGGGCAGTGAACAGTTATTGAGATTGGCTTTATTGATGGCCTTCTTGTTGTTGATAGAGGTAATAATAACGACCTTTAAGGGCCATTAATTCGTCATGGGTTCCTTGTTCAACCACTGAGCCTGAGTCCATCATTAAGATCACATCGGCACTTCTGATGGTGCCTAAACGGTGGGTGATAAAGAAAACCGTGCGATCGCTAAAGGCATTCAACAGGTTTATACAGACTTGCTGTTCGGTGGCGTAGTCTAAGGCGCTGGTGGCTTCGTCTAAGACTAGGATCTGAGGATTTTGCAGTACAGACCGAGCAATGGCGATCCGTTGTCGTTGTCCCCCGGACAAGGCCGAACCTCTTTCCCCTACATTGGTATTGTACCCATTGGGTAGGGTCATGATAAACTCATGGGCCGCAGCAACGGTGGCGGCTTCTATGATTTCTTCAGTGGTGGCATCGGGGTTGGTTAGGGCGATGTTATCTTGTACCGAACCGTCAAATAAAAGGGTTTCTTGGGGTACGACACCGACTTGACGACGCAAGGAATACAATTCTACTTTTGAGATATCGTAGCCGTCGATTAGAATACGCCCGGCTTCTGGTTCATACAGTCTTGAAATTAGTTTGGTTAGGGTACTTTTGCCGGCACCACTGCCTCCCACTACGGCGATGAAGGTTCCGGACGGAAAGTCTATATCGATGTTTTTTAGTTGTAGAGGTCCGTGTTGTTTAAAGCGGAAGGAGACATTTTCGTATTTAACAGCCCCTCGAATAGCCGGCATGGGAATGTTACTGCGATCGCGTTCTGCTTCTTGGGGCGTATCCACAATATCGGCTAACCGTTCTAAGGATAGGGCGGTTTCTTGGAAGTTTTGCCACAGTTGAGTCAGTCGTAAAATGGGAGAGGTTACGTAACTGGCGATAATGCGGAAGGCGATTAATTGTCCTAAACTCAGTTCTTGTTGCAGCACTAAATAGGCACCTACCCATAACACTAATAGCCCGGATAGTTTATTAAGAAAGCCACTGGTAGAACTGGCTAGGGTGGAGGTTATGACTGTATTAAACCCGGCTGAGACGTAACGGGCGTATTTTTCTTGCCATTGCCAACGCGATCGCAGTTCAATGTTTTGCGCTTTAACAGTTTGTATCCCTGACATTACTTCAACTAAGTAAGATTGAGTTTGAGCATTCCTTTCTGCTTTGGTTCTCAGTTGACGGCGAATGGTGGGGGAGAACACTAAGGTCATGGCCACAAAAATCGGCACAATTCCTAGTGCTACCAAGGTTAACAGGGGACTATAAACTATCATCACGGCAATATAAACCACCGAGAATACTGCATCTAACACTACTGTCAGGGCAGTTCCTGTTAAAAATTGACGGATATTTTCTAATTCATTAACCCGTGTTGAAATTTCTCCCACTGGTCGCCGTTCAAAATACCGTAAAGGCAACCGCAACAGGTGATCAATAATTTCTGATCCCAAACTCATATCAATGCGGTTGGTGGTGTCCACAAATAGATAGGTTCGCAGGGTGGTTAACACTGCTTCAAAAATGGCAATAATTAATAAAAATGTCCCTAAAACTTGCAAGGTATCTGCACTATTCTGGACAATCACTTTATCAATGATCACCTGAATCATTAAAGGATTCGCTAAGCCGAATAACTGCACAAAAAATGAAGCAATAAAAACTTCTGCTAACACCCGACGATATTGTCTTAATGCCGGAATAAACCAACTTAACCCAAATCGTTGTTGAGGGGTTTCTTTGGTGGGTTGTAATAATAAAACTTCTCCACTGTCTCCCCACGTTTCTAAGAAATCACGGGGACGGCGACGTAACACCCCTAATTCTGGCACTGCCACCACCACTTCTTTCTCACTCACGTCGTACAAAATAGCTAAACTATCTTGCCACATGATTAAGGCAGGGGTTTTTAATTGGGTAAAAGAGGAGGCTGGAATTTTAATTAATTGGGCGTTGAGTCCCATTAATTCAGTAATTGCCCCACATAAGGGTAAGGATAGGGTTCCGGTTCGTTGTAATTGTTGAGCTAGAATACGACGAATGACATCCCGACGATAGGGCATCCCAAAGTATTGACTGAGCATCTGAAAACAGGCTGAACCAACGCCTAAAGGGGTTTTTCCTTTGACAAATGGATAGGATTTCTGCCTTGTTTGTTTCCTAGCAGGTTCTTCTGGGGGAGGGGCTACTCCTACGACTTCTACATCTGCATAGGGAATTTCTTCTTCTTTTTCTAGGGAGATAGTCGGTGATTCTTGACCGTTGTTTAACTGGCTTTGCTGTTGAATTTCTCCTAAATTTAACAGAGGTAAAATAATAACACGAGCGGGTTGAGAGCCTTGCACCACTACCGATGCTTGGCCATTGTCTGCCATTAAACGGCTACCCACTGCAAAATTTTCGATGTTTCCTCCCCCACTGACTAACCATAGTTGTTGCTGATGCTCTGGGGGTAAACTATTGTTTCCTGGCTCGATATAGTAAACTTGAGCATCTTCTAAGAGGTCTTCAGCCAGGGATTTAATATCGATGTCTCCTTGAGCTTGTTGGGCTAAATAAGTGCCGAGAAGATCATAAAGTTCACTAATAGTACACTGGTCTTGAAATCGTTCTTTTAGCCTGGGATATTCGTCTAATAACCGCCAGAAGTCTTCTTGTTTAAGAGCTAATCCTACGGCTTCTGTGGAGGCGATAACGGTTTCACAGGGAACTCCTCTGATTAGGTTAACGTCTCCGACAATCGCACCCGATTGTAGTCTTTTTAGGGTACTGGGCATTTTTGTCCGAGGGTCATACCCTAATAACCGTCCTTGTCCTTCTATCAGAATGGTCACGTAGGATGATAGTTTCCCTCGCATTAAAATCACTTGACCCATACGATAACGCCAAATTTGACATTTATTAGCCGTTTCAGTGATGGCGGTTTCGGATAATTGGTCAAAGGGGTCTATTTGATGGAGAAAATCTTGTATGTCGCTAGTAGTATGGGTCATAATGACGGCAATCAAGTTAAGAGCTTTCGATTCTGTTTTTTTAATCCCTAGGCTTGGGAGTTTGGCAATCTTTTACTTAACCTTTCTGACAAAAGTCTTTAGGACTGGGAGAGAAAGTATTAATAGAAATATTGATCATGATTGGATTCTCGTTAAACGTGATTTTTGTTGATGATCAACTCTTGTATTAAGACGAAATTAAGAAGTCATTAACTTCAAAAAATGACTTAAGGTTTTCATCAAACTTCAGCTTGAAGAAGAATTATTTACCCTCTTTTTTATAGTGAATCTTTCCAATAATTTCAATTAGAGTTTTCAGTATAACTCTGTTCGTCCTCTTGGGAGGCTACAGATGGGGCAAACGAAACATTTTGTTGAAGTTGAGCGAGTAACCAACCTTGAAAGAGTTCGTTAAGCAGTCTTTGTCTTGTGCTTTCATCGAGTTGGGCTGATACATATTTCTCTAAACGCAAGATAATCCACCAATCTCCGACTTGCGTGGGGGGTGATAGTTGTCCGGGGCGACTGGCTGCTAGAATTTGTGCGATTTTGGGATGAGGGGTGTTAAGTTCTACTGGTCCAAGAAGTCCCCCAGTTTGGGCTTCTGAACCTTGGGAATATTGTCTGGCGAGTTCGCTAAAGGTGTTTTCTCCTTCTTGAATGCGAAAATAGAGTTCTTGGGCAACTCCTGGATCTTTAGTGCGAATTAAAGAGTAAACGACTCGGTCTAATTTTCCTTTACATTTGACAAAATAAGGGTCTAATTTGTCACCCCAGGTAAGGTGCTTAAATTTTTCGATTTTTAAGTCTCTGACGCTTAATTTGTCTAGTTGTTCTGGGGTCATACCATGATGATTTAACCAGACTTTGAGTTGGGTTTCGTCACCAATTTGTTGTTTTTGATAGAACAGTTGCTTGGCTTGAGTAGTTTCTTCGGGTGTACAGGTTATATCGGCGATCGCTTGATCAATAATAATTTCTTTGGCTAATTGAGGCAGTAAGCGATATTGGGCAAGTAGGGGATAAAGTTCCTCGGATGAGATTGCTTGATCGCCAATTTTCAACACAATGTTCATGTTTTCTATTTTCCTGTTCACAAAACTCATTGTATCTGTTCTTCCCTACTACTTTCTTTCTTGTTTAACTTCCCTTAACTCAATGTTAATTTAATTAATCTTTATCTTCTATCGATTGATTCTTCAGTTGTTTTCTTTGCTGTTTTTTTCGTAAGCTGTTCAAGGTCAAAATCACTAAAGTAATCACTGTAATGGGAATGACAAAGAATAACATGACACTACTAAAGATTGTCAGTCCATCATGTTCGGTTGCATACAAAATTAAATAAGTTGTGTAGGCAATATAATAACTTAAAAATAAGCATCCTTCCCAACGGGCGATCACGTTACCGGTAAAGAAAATGGGTAAACAAGCGATCGCAATGGCTACCATTACGGGTAAATCAAAGTGTAAAACTGCATCGGATACAGGAACGCCTATCGGGGAAACCATAGCACATACGGCTAATACGGTTAAAATATTAAAAATATTACTTCCCACTACATTCCCTACTGCAATATCTCGTTCTCCTTTAATGGCAGCCACGACAGATGTAGCTAATTCTGGCAAAGAGGTTCCTGCAGCCACAATAGTTAAACCAATAATTAAGTCACTGACTCCAATTTGACGGGCAATAGTGATAGCACTCTCAACTAACCATTCTGAACCTAATACTAAACAACCTACTCCTAATAAAATAAAGGCTATATTTTTGATCCATTGTTTTGTAGATAAGGGGCCTTGGCTACCATATTCTGTCTCATATTCGGAGTCAGGATCACTCAATTGTCTTGACCCTTGGTAAATCAAAAATGTTGTATAAATGATACCGCCGATTAAGAGAATAACACCATCAGAACGGTTAATCGTTCCATCAAGACCAAAAAAGAAGGTTAAACAAAATACCCCAATCATAATAGGCACATCTAAACGGATCAATTGTTGCGCTACCATCAGGGGAATGGCTAGAGATGATAATCCTAAGATGACTAAAATATTAAATATATTACTGCCGATGACATTACCTAAAGCTAAGTCCGCTTCACCGACTAAACTAGACTGGACAGCAACAGCCATTTCTGGCGAACTGGTTCCATAGGAAACAATGGTTAAGCCAATAACCAGGGGAGAAATACCCAAACTTCCAGCTAAACGGGCAGCCCCTCTTACTAAAATTTCTGCCCCAACCACTAACAATACCAGTCCTGCTGCAAGTAACCCAAAAACTAAGATAAAATTCATTCAAATTTATATTTATTTATGAACAAGTTAAATTTTGTTACAGTCATGAAACAAGGTTAAAAAAACTTTTTAACCTTAAAATTCTAGAAAGATGAGTCATGACTATGATAATAGTCTAATTATGATAATACACTTAGCTGTTGATCTTTAGCATACCATTTTAAAGATTTTTTTAATAAGTTAATAAACTCATTAAGCATCAAGCCAAGGGAATCAATCAAAAAACCTTCAGTTCCCTATTAAAAAATTGATAATTAATCCCTTATTATATCATTAATTTAACTTATGGACTATAAAACTTTTTTTCTAGATAGGGAGTAATCATTAAAAAATAAAAATATTTTTTCGATTTAGTATAAAAACCTGATTACTCTTTTAAGGAAGAACAGGTTATTAAATTATTTTTCTGAGCGATACAATGATAACGTATTTAAGTATTGTAGTTGGTAATAGCTGGAAACCAGGGATTGGCGATCCAACAATGATAGGATGGCTGACAGTTATTTGTTATTTTTTAACGGCTATATTGTGTTTTAAATGTGGACAAAAAAATAATAAAACTAATTTAATTTGGTGGGGATTGGCCTTTATTTTAATTTTATTAGGAATTAATAAACAATTAGATTTACAATCTTGGTTGACTATAATGGGTAAAAAAATGGCTATAGAGCAAGGATGGTATGAAAAAAGGCGTTTAGTTCAAAAGGATTTTATTATTGGGTTAATTGCTATTAGTTGTGCTAGTTTAATGTTTATAATGCAATGGATGGGAACAAAAATAAAACAATTTATTTTACCCTTATTAGGTATTATATTTTTGCTAGGTTTTATTATTATTAGAGCAACTTCATTTCATCATGTTGATCAATTATTAGGATGGGAATTGGTAGGAATTAGAGTTAATTGGCTATTAGAATTAGGGGGAATTGGTTGTTTAGCGATCGCAGCCATTAAAGAAATTTTAACCTCTAATTAAAAAGAGTCAGGAGTTTATTATAATTTTAATAACTTAGCGATCGCGGGTAAAAGTTCATTACAAGCTTGAATGAATTTAGTGGCGTGGGGTATATTTGAGGTAATTCCCAATAAAGCATTTTTTGACAGTCGGGCTAATTTTTTGAGCTTACTATCTTCTGGGTTTTTAGCTGCTTGAGTCAGGGTTTCAAGGGCTTCTAATGCTTCAAATTTTTGAACAGCTTTGAGATTTTCTTCGGTTTCTATAGCGGTTTGTAATTCTTTTAAAATATCTTTAATATTTGCTTTTCCGTCTTCGGCGTTATCTGGAAGTTGTTGAATATTGTTAGAAACTTGTCCACTAATCTCTCCTAAATTAACAGTCGATTGATTGGCGTTAATATCTCTTAAATTGGTATTTTGACTTTGATCAATGTTTTTAGACATATCTATATTTAGATTATAATTATTATGTTGATTATATTGAATGATTGTAGAAATTGAGGTTGTTATATCCTCAATACTAGGACTTTTGTTTCCTGTTTGTAGTTCTTGAACTTGATTTTCTAATACTTTAATACGATCACCGTGCTGCTTCAACTTAGCTTGTATTTTATTATAGTTGGTAAAATAATCTTTATTCAACTCAGAATGATTAGCTTCTGGTGATGTTGCTACTCGAATTAATACGTTATCGTTACCACGTTTTTCGATGGCGACAATTTGTAATTCTGCGTCAGGATGTTCTTCTGCTAACTGTTTAAAAGCGATGGCAATGGCACGAGGATCAATCCTTTGGTTATGATATAGATCGAGAGTGTTTACTAAAGGTTGAATAAATGTTGCAAAGTCTCCATTTTCATCATTAAAATTGTCGTCCCAATTATCAGGCTTACGCCGTGGATTATCATTTTCTTCTGTAGTTTGTTTCATGAATACATATTTACATTTAATTCCTTGTAAATTAGTATTGCTAGTAATGTTCCAATTTTGAATGGTTGCTCCTGTTAATGTTGCTCCTGTTAAGTCGGTATTATCTAATTTAGTTTGAACTAATCTAGCTTTCGATAAGTCAGCCTTGTGTAAGTTAGCTTCATTCAAATCTGCTTTTTCTAAATTCGCTTCTATTAAATTAGCTCCCTCTAAGTTTACGCCACGTAAATCATCATTTTGATAGTTTTTTTTGTTACCGTTTCTTGTTACTAACAATTCTCTAATATGACGATTATGTAAAAAAGAATTGCCAAATACAGAGAAAGAATACTCGATTTCTTGACATTGTTTCCAATTGGTTCGAGTTGTATTAGCTTTTGAAAAATTAGTATTTCTGAGGATACTATTTGTGAAATTGACTTCTGTTAAATTAGCGTTAAAAAAGGAAGTTCCTCCCCACATATTTGATAAGGGTAGAGCGATGTAACGAATCCAACTATATTCAGGTTTTTCTTGAATTCCATGATAACCTGTATAACTGCCTAGAATGGTAAGTATTATAGTACCTAAAATTATTTTAATATTAATACTAGAATGGTACCCTAAAACACACAAGCTAATGATTGGAATAGAAAACACAATATATTTATTAAGTGCAATAGCGAAACCCAAAGCAGTTCCTATGGCAATCCAGCTAAAAGATAAAAGTAGCAACAATGTTATATAAAGAATTTCTATATTATGAGTAATAACGAAAGAGATAGCTATTGATGCTGAAAGTACACCAATGGCCAGAGATAAATTGTTTTCTAACTTTGCAATGTATAAATAAATAAAAGGTAATAAAATAAACAAAACTAAAAAAATAGATTCTAGCCATTCTTTATTATTTAATAGTTCCAGGGTACTGTTAAAAGTATAAAATGCAAAATGTTGAGATAATCCTATAAAGAGGATAATTGAAGCAATAAAACAGAAAAATCCTTTGTTAGTTATACTAGCTTTTACTTGACTAAAATTTGCTCCTGTAAGGTTTGCGTCCTTAAAGTTTGTCCCTCGAATATCACAGTTGCTAAAGTTTGCGCCTCGGATCTCACACTTACTAAAGTTTGCGCTTGATAAGTTTTTTCCTGCAAAATTTTCTCCCCTCAGTGTTTCGCCTGAGAAGTCCCGTCTTCCATTTTTATAACTGTTTATAACTGCTGATGCTTTCATATAAGTTATAGATAGGAGAAAATAGTCGTTAGTAAATTGTCATTGTGAGGAAGCAAAACTTCGACTGCATCTTAGTATAAGACTTAATTCTGCCTACGAAGCAATCTATCATACACTGAACAGGAAAATAGAGAGTCCGCCACGTCGCTATTGCTCCTCGCGGCTTCGGCTTCGGGGAGATAATGACAAATAATCAGACTATAATTATGGTTTATTCCCCTCGCAATGACTGGGTGTGATCAGAGTGAGATTAGTTCGGGATAATAATAACAATAAATTAAACTATATTATTAGTCTTCTTCCCTCGCAATGACGACTGAAATATTATGTTTCTTTCTCAGTTAAAATCAAACGAATACTAAGAGCGATCGCAATAATTGAAGCAGGAATCACTAAAATATTCCAGGTTACAGTCTGAATGGTTTCAGATTCTAAAATACCTTTAATAAAAACAACGGTTAATAACACAACTAATATTTCTAGTAAGGTCTTTTTCAAAGTAGTAATACTATTAACCCGCAACCAATTAGGATAATTAATTAAATTATCTTGAGATCCAAGAAATAAAAAATAAATTCCTGAAGCAAAATATAACAAAGCTAAAGCTACTAAAAAATCATCTAATGCTTCTAATAAATCAACAATAATAATAATACTTGATTCTACTTCACCCTTCGCCACTTCATTCCCTGTGGCAACTCTAATAAAAACTTTAACCGTATCTACTGTTCCCAAACCAAACATAAATATGGCACTAATAAGAGAAGAAAAGATGGCTAAAATACTACTAAAACGACTCCACTTGATTATTTTGAGAAGAAGATCGGTTTTTGGGGATTCTGATGTTGACATAGTTATTGGTTGAAGATTTTTGACTATCTCTGATATATCTTACTCAAAAGAGATGATGCGATCGCTTCACCTGTATTATCAGCGTTAAATGTTACCTCTCAGCTAACAGTAACTAAGGTTTTACAGGAAACATTGTAAATAAACTGACTTTTGCCTCTTGCCTCTTGCCTTTTGCCTTGAATTTAAAGATTTTTCACTAAACGAAAGCCAATATGAGTGGTTCCGGTATCGGGTGACTGAGACTCTCTAGCTGCCGGACGATAACGACTACAATAATTCTTAGCACAGAGATGAGAACCGCCTTTTATGACATGAACGAGCTTATCTTGTGGTTTTTTTGGGTCATATCCCATCTTAGGACCTTTAGGGTTGGTTTTATGCGCCATGTTGTCCCGTTCCACTTGATACCAGTCTTGAGTCCATTCCCACACATTCCCAGACATATCATAGAGTCCATAACCATTAGCAGGAAAGGAACCAACCGGCGCAGCACCTAAATAACCATCTGCTTTAGTATTAAAGAAGGGAAAAATGCCTTGCCAAGTGTTGGCGTTTTTTGCCGAATATTGATCGCCCCAAGCATATTCTTTTTCTTTGAGTCCCCCTCGCGCTGCATATTCCCATTGTGCTTCGGTAGGGAGTTGTTTATTTGCCCATTTTGCATAGGCTAAAGCATCATCATAGGAAATATGAACAACCGGATAGTTATCTTTGCCCATAATGTCGCTATCTTCTCCATAGGGATGTTTCCAGTTTGCCCCTGTTACCCAGTGCCACCAACTGAGATAAGCAACCCGTTCGATACCTTCATTTGGGGGTTGAAAGACTAAAGAACCGGGTTTTCTCTGTTCGTCGGGTAAGTTGGGAAACTGTTCTTTTGATAAGGGACGTTCGGCAATGGTTTTGTAACCCGTTTCCTTGACAAATTCGGTAAACTGTGAATTAGTGATTTCGTAAGTATCGATACAGAAATTATCGACGGTTACATCATCAACAGGTTTTTCTTCAATAAAGTCTGAATTATCCGACCCCATGCGAAAGGTTCCCCCAGGAATATAAGTCATTCCTTCGGGACAAGAAAAAGACGTTTTAGCACCTACGTTTGAGGTATTTAACAGCAGGAAAAAGGATAAAAATATGATTAAGATAAATGTTTTCATAAGAACTATTAGCAATTTCACCCTAATGTTAAACACACAAAAGTCAAAGTATGGGGTTTGTTTGGAAAAATTTTAAATTTGCGGACTCTTTCAACTGTGTGACAGGATTAACTCAAAGAATTTGATTGTAGTTTAGCGAGTTGGCGTTTACTCCAAAAAGAGTAAGGAAAAGCAATAATTGCTCCTAAAATAGTATAGGAAATTAAAGCAGGAATAAAGGGTTTAGCCACGCCATTTAATAATAAAATAAAAAGCACTAAACCAATATTTCTAGCAATACTAGAAATAGCTAAAGCAGATCGTTCGTGTAAGTCTGTTCCTCCTAAAAAATGTCCGATTAATAAAGAAGCAAGGGCAGTAATTATAATGGCAATAATTGACAAAAGATCCATTTTAAAAATTAAGGAGATAGCCACAGGTAATATAATTAAAACCATAATAATAAATAATATATTAGCCAAAATAGTTAGGGGTTTAGAAATTTTTTCTGTTAATTGAGGTTGAATTTTTTGTAATAAGACACCAATTCCGATGGGTAAAAATTGTACTTGAATAACTTGTTTGGCTATATTTATTGCTGTTACTTTAATAGATAAATCAAAAATAGTATCGAAAAGGCTCACAGTTAGGGGCGTAATAATAACAGCAAGTATGGCTAAAGTTAATTGAAGACTGGTTGAATAAGGGGTACTAACACCTGCCATTTCAGAGCGTTTTGTGGTTAAAGGTGCGCCTGGAGATGCCGCTAAAAGAGCTAATACTGTAGCTGATTCTGGTGGTAATTTTAACACCCATAATAACAATATAACAATTAGAGGAACTAAGACAATAACGGCTAATAAAGAACGCAATAGTTTATTGAGATCACGCCACAAAAAAATAAATTTTTCTTTGGAAAAGTTTACGCCAATGGCTAACATTAATGTAAACAAAGTAACTTTAACAAAAATTGGAAACAAAGGATTACTTATCATGTTTTAAAAATGATTTATTTTGATTAAGGACTAAAAGAAAACACTTGTTTAAAATCTTGTTTCATACTAATAACTGACCAGTTATATTTTTTGGCGAGTTTTAAAGCTTTTTCTGTTCCTGTAGTATAACGATATTCTCTCATTTCATCATCGTGATGGACTAATAAAGCTAAAGAGGGTTGATGAGCAATTACAGTATATTGCATCATCTCAATATCACCATCAGAATTCCCGACAGCAAGAATTGGTTTTTTGCCAATAAAACGCTCAATATTAACAGGTTTACCGGCCTTATCATTAATAGGTTCTATGATTTGCGGTTGACGAATAAATTGAGAATGATCAGAAACAATTTTGTATTTTTTCAAAATATTAGAACCAATGATATTTTCTGGAGAAATTCTATAAGCTTCTTCCGAAAAAAGACGTATAAAATCTAGTCCTCCCCCTGAACAAATATAAGTTTTAAACTGATTATTTTGTAAATAAGTCAGTAATTCAAGCATGGGTTGATAAATAACTTGTTTGTATAATTGATTAAAACGGGGATGTTTTGCTATATCTAAGAATTCTCTGGCTTCTTGTTCAAATTCTTTTTGACTCATCCCTGCATGAGTTACCATTGCTATTTCTAGTAATTCATTAACCGTTATGTTTGCTAAGTATTGTTGATCATTTTCTAATACAGCTTTAAAGGGTTGTTTTTCTTTCCATTCAGGAAAGTTAGGGGCTAATTCACGAATACGAGAAAGGGCAAAAGCAACTTGAAAATACATCGGTTTTTCTGCCCATAATGTCCCATCATTATCAAAGGTAGCAATTCTGAATTCTGGAGCAACATAATTAGGATTTTCAGGATCAGTAACATTTTCAACAAAATTAATAATGGTTTGTTTGTTTGTTCCTTTATTCCAAGAAGGTAAAGGAGCACCAGCCAGGTTTTGTGCCATAGTAACCTTTGAAAAATTTAAAGTTAGTAGAATGACGATAATTATTAGTTGTGTTAGTTTAATTAGTTGTGTTAGTTTGAAACAAGTTTTCATGATAAATAAAAAATGTTAAATCTGATTATTAGTAGATATTTTCCCAGATTATTCTCGTATCCTACACCGATATAAATAAATTCGATAACAACAAAATTATAAAATATTGTAAGGTGGGCAATGCCCACCTTACTACTATTAAGAAATAACCATTCACTATTAACTTCATTACTTAAGCTACTAGAGGGAAGGTATCCTCTGACAAAACAGCCTCATAATACCGTCTTAACTGCTGAGTGGCTGCGGCCCACCCCCATTTTTCTGCTTCTAGTCGGGCGTTGCCGCGTAACTGTTCCCGTTCCTCTGTTGCAGCAAGTAGGCGTTTTGTCGCTAAAATAGCTCCATTTGGGTCTGTTGGTTCAAATAAGTAGCCATTAACCCCATCTGTAACAATATCAGGAATTCCCCCAGAATTAGCTGCTACGACGGGACAACCTGCGGCCATTGCTTCTAATAAGACTAACCCTAAGGTTTCCGTTCGAGAAGGGAAAACAAAGGCATCAGCAGAAGCAAAAGCAGAAGCTAATTCTAACCCCTGGAGGTAGCCGATAAAATGGGTCTGAGTCCCTGCGAAATGTGTCTCTAACGCCTCTCGATGGGGCCCATCACCCACAATAGCCAAATGTGCCTCTGGAATAGCTTCTAGGACAGGTTTAATCTGATCAATTTGCTTTTCAGGAGAAACTCTGCCAACGTAGAGGAGTAAAGGCTTATCTGGGTTTCCTCTTGATAAACGCGATCGCATTGATTGAGAAGCTAGATGAGGTTGAAACATTTCTGTATCGACTCCTCTTTGCCATAAGTCCACTCGTTCAATATCATGACTTTCTAACGCTTCTACCATTGCCGTTGACGTACAGAGGTTTAAACGCGCTTGGTTATGGCCCAATTTTAATAGTTCCCAGAGGACTCCTTCTAAGGAACCTAAGCCATAATGTTGTAAATATTGGGGTAAATGGGTATGATAAGAAGCCACTAAGGGAATATTCATGGTTTTAGCATAATAAATTCCTCCAACCCCCAAAACCGCAGGATTAACCACGTGGATTAAATCAGGTTTGAATTTTTCTAATGCTCTACCCACTTTAGGGGTAGGAATGGCTAATTTTAATTCAGGATATAAAGGCAAAGGAATTCCTTTGACTCCATGAATTTTCGCACCTTTATGTTCTTTTATGCCGCCGTCTGGGGAAAAAATTAAAACTTGATCACCGTTGCGTTGTAAATGATCAACCGTATGCCGTAAACGGGTAACAATACCATCAATTTTAGGTAAAAAAGTTTCTGTGAATAGGGCAATTCGCATAGGTTTTTCAATTTCAAGGATAACAATCAATATAGTAGGCGATCGTGGGTCATTTGAGGAAAAAGCAACCAATACAAGGAAGAAAAAATTGAAAGTACGTTGTTAATTAATCCTTAATCAAAATACAAATTCCTCCCACACTCCGCACACTCAACTTAATTAGAATATCAGTCAGCCTCAGTATAATGGTAAGATAGAAAACTCTACAGATTCTGGAGGAACAGTCGATTGTCAAGGTCAGTCAATGTCGCTATCCTAGGCGCAACGGGAGCCGTCGGCACTGAGTTGCTAGAACTTTTAGAAAGCAGGCACTTTCCCCTAAATAACCTCAAGCTCTTAGCATCTCCTCGTTCAGCAGGGACTACGCTTAAATTTAAGGGAGAAACGATTACAGTTGAGGCAGTAGAGCAGAAGGCTTTCGATGACGTTGACCTTGTTTTGGCTTCTGCTGGTGGTTCTACCTCTAAAGCTTGGGCTCAAACTATTGTAGACTCAGGCGCGGTAATGGTGGACAACTCCAGCGCGTTTCGCATGAACCCAGATGTTCCTCTGATTGTTCCAGAAATCAACCCAGAAGCGGCCAAACATCATCAAGGCATTATCGCTAATCCTAACTGTACTACGATTCTGATGGCAGTGGCCATTTACCCTTTGCACCAAGTTCAACCCATTGAACGCATTGTGGTTTCAACGTACCAGTCGGCCAGTGGTGCAGGTGCTAGGGCAATGGAAGAGGTGAAAATTCAATCTCAAGCGATTCTAAACGGAAAAGAGCCAAAACCAGAAGTTTTACCCTATCCCCTCGCTTTTAATCTCTTTCCCCATAACTCTCCCTTAACAGACGAGGGATATTGTGAAGAAGAGATGAAAATGGTCAATGAAACCCGTAAAATATTTAATACACCCCATTTAAAAATTACCGCAACTTGTGTTAGAGTGCCAGTGCTACGGGCTCATTCAGAAGCTATCAATCTAGAATTTAAAGATCCCTTTTCTGTGACCCACGCCAGAGAAATTATCGCCAAATCTCCTGGGGTTCAATTACTCGAAGATTGGCAAAAGAACTATTTTCCTATGCCTATAGATGCTTCCGGTAAAGATGATGTTTTAGTGGGTAGAATTCGTCAAGATATTTCTCAAGTAAATGGCTTAGAATTATGGGTTTGTGGGGATCAAATTCGTAAAGGGGCAGCATTGAACGCCGTACAAATTGCTGAATTATTGATGGAAAAAAGTTGGTTAAATACAGCAAAATCATCCCTAAAAGTATAAGTATAACTAGGTGCTAAAAAACTGTAACGGATAAGCAAGTTCATGAGTGAGCAAAGTTTTGGTAAGGTGATTACCGCAATGGTAACGCCATTTGATAAAGAGGGAAATATTAACTATGAAATGGCAGAAAAATTAGCCGTTCATTTAGTTAATAATGGTAGCGATAGCTTATTACTTTCTGGAACAACGGGAGAATCTCCTACTCTGAGTTGGTCAGAAAAATCCCAGTTATTTCAAGTGGTTAAAAAAGCGGTAGGATCAAAGGCTAAGGTATTAGCAGGAACAGGAGCAAATTCGACTCAACACGCCATTGAAATGACCGAAAAAGTTGCTAAAATGGGGTTAGATGGTTCATTACAAGTGGTTCCTTATTATAATAAGCCACCTCAAGAAGGATTATATGAACATTTTAAAAAAATTGCTGAAAGTGTAGTCAACTTTCCTATAATATTGTATAATATACCTGGGCGCACCGGACAAAATATGTCCCCCGAAACCATTGCCAAACTAGCAGAAATTAATAACATTATTGCTATAAAAGAAGCCAGTGGAAATTTAGAACAAGCCTGTAAAATTCGGCGCATGACCGAGCCTTCATTTTTGATTTATGCAGGAGATGACTTTTTAACCTTACCTTTGTTAACCGTGGGAGGAATAGGGGTTATTAGCGTAGCCAGTCATTTAGTTGGCACACAAATGCAACAAATGATCGCAGCATTTAATAATAATCAAGGTAGTAAAGCCAGTGAGATTAATGTGGAACTTTTTCCCTTATTCAAAGTCTTATTTTGTACAACCAATCCTATCCCCATCAAAGCAGCATTAAACTTACAAGGATGGCAAGTAGGAAGTGTAAGACTTCCCCTAGTAGAATTATCCGAAACCTTAACAGAAGAGGTTAAAGTCGTTCTAGAAAAATTATCTTTAATTGAAAAGTAATCAATAAATAAATTGATGCCTGAGAGCAGTAATTTTAACTGTCCATAGAGTCTTATTAAAGTTTACCAAACGAAATGATTAACTCATAACTTACATAATAAGGAGGAAAATGAGTAAAACGAAAAAGCAACCCAATCTAAAAATTATTCCCTTAGGGGGACTGCACGAAATCGGCAAAAACACCTGTGTTTTAGAGTACAATGATGAAATTATTCTCATTGATGCTGGTATTGCCTTTCCCACAGAAGAAATGCACGGGGTAAATATTGTTTTACCCGATATGACCTATTTACGGGAAAATCGCCATAAAATTAAAGGAATGATCGCCACTCATGGTCATGAAGACCATATCGGGGGAATTCCTTACCATTTAAAGCAATTTGATATTCCTAAGATTTACGGGCCCAAGTTGGCCATGTCCTTACTCAGCGATAAATTAGACGAAGCAGGAGTTAGCGATCGCACCAAACTGCAAACCGTTAGTCCTAGAGAAATGGTCAGGATAAGTCCTTCATTTTTAGTGGAATTCATCCGCAATACCCATTCTATGGCTGATAGCTTTACCTTAGCCATTCATACACCGTTAGGTGTAGTTATCCATACGGGAGATTTTAAAGTCGATCATACCCCCGTTGATGGAGAATTCTTCGACTTTCAAAAATTAGCTGAACACGGAGAAAAAGGTGTTCTCTGCTTACTGAGTGACTCTACTAATGCAGAAGTACCCGGCAGTACCCCCTCAGAAAGTTCAGTTTATCCCAACTTAGATCGCATTATTGCCCAGGCCGAAGCTAGGTTAATGATTACGACCTTTGCCTCTTCAGTGCATCGAGTCAATATTATCTTACAACTAGCACAAAAACATAAGCGCAAAGTAGCTGTGGTAGGACGTTCGATGTTAAACGTCATCGCCCACGCCAGGGAATTAGGTTATCTTAAATGTCCTGACGATCTCTTTGTTTCCCTCAAAGCAGCCAATAATTTACCTGATGAGCAAGTTTTAATTTTAACCACTGGGTCACAAGGAGAAACCTTAGCAGCCCTAACCCGTATTTCGAGGGGGTCTCACCGTCATATTAAAGTACGTCCGGGAGATACCATTGTCTTTTCTGCTAATCCCATCCCAGGGAATACTATTGCGGTAGTTAATACAATTGATCGCCTGATGATGCAAGGGGCAAAAGTAATTTATGGCCGTCATCATGGGATTCATGTCTCCGGTCATGGTTGTCAAGAAGACCATAAATTGATGTTAGCCTTAACCCGCCCTAAGTTCTTTGTTCCTGTTCACGGAGAACACAGAATGCTGGTTAAACACGCTGAAACTGCTTATAAGATGGGCGTTCCTGCAGAAAATATCGTCATTATTAACAATGGTGACATTGTTGAAGTTTCCGAAGATAGTATTGGCGTTGCAGGAAAAGTTCCGTCCGGTATCGAATTAGTCGATCAAGCAGGGGTGGTTCATGAACACGTCATGGAAGATCGTCAACAACTTGCCCAAGATGGGGTAGTTACAGTGGCCGCAGCCATTAGTTGGGAAGGAAAATTATTGACTCCTCCTGAAGTGGACTTACGGGGTGTTGTTAGTAAGGTTGAATATTCTTTAATTAAACAATTGATTATTCGCGCCATTGAGAATGTGCTAGAAAACCGTTGGGATGATTTTGCCTCTAGCAATGGCAAAACAGAGGTAGACTGGGATTACTTACAAGAAGAAATTGAAAACACCCTACAAAGGCTAGTTAAACGAGAATTACGGAGTTATCCTTTGGTTATCTTCTTGTTACAAACCCCAGAACAGCCTTCTAAGTCAGAACAAACCTCGAACCGCAAAGTTTATCGTCGTCGTCGTCCTACGGCTTCAACGGCTTCTTAAGTTAATACTTTCTCAATATTGTTCTAGGGGTCAACGACTGTTGACCCCTACTTTTATAGACAGTTAAAAAAACTGGCCATAGAAAACTGACTGATTAAAATTAGTTGATAAAATAGATAATAAACCATGACTTTGAATCCATAATTCTATGAAATCATTATCACTTATTTTGTTATTAACATTAGGGGTTTTTAATGTTACTGTCACCCAAGCACAAGATCCCCCTGCCGAAACTTATCAACCGGGTTATTGGCAACCGGTGGCAAGGTTTGATACCAAACGCATTGTAGAAGTTAATATTATTAATCAAACTGATATTCCCATCGAATTTGATTTAACCGATATCGAAGCCATGAATCCCCAATCTTTACAACCAGAAGAAACTGGTAATTTAAAAGGGTTTGGAAGTTCAGCTAATATTGTTATTTATCCGTTAGTTAACGATGCAACAGAATTTAATTTACGTTATAAAGTCGAAGTGGATGAAGACAACAATATTGTTAACGTATCGGTGACAAAAGATAAGCCTAGTTTTTTAGGACACCGTTCCATTAATTTGCAAAATACGGGTGCAATTTATCTTTATTAAGGGTTGCTCTATGCGGACGGAGAGACTCGAACTCTCACGCCTAAGACACTAGAACCTAAATCTAGCGCGTCTACCAATTCCGCCACGTCCGCATTTTATTGTCCGATTTATAATGATAACATATTTTTTTCATAAATTAAGAATATTTTTTCAATTTACTCACGGTTGCCTTTTGCCTGTTGCCTTTTACCTTGAACCCTTTTGCCCCTTGCCTGTTGCCGTGATTGACGGGAAGAGGTAATCGTTTTAGGAGAGGATTGACTGGACATTTGATCGATATAAATAGGGACGGTAAAGTGAAATTTGCTACCGTGATCTTTTCCTTGGGACTCAGCCCAAATTTTTCCCCCCCAACCCTGAACAATTTGACGGCATATAGCTAACCCTAAACCAGTTCCCCCTGTACTGCGCCGTAATGCCCCTTCTTCCTGGTAAAAACGATCAAAGACAGTTTCTAATCGTTTTGGTTCAATACCTCGCCCTGTATCAGCTACTGTTACCTCTAAGTGATGGGGACTATTGCAACTAACTTCAATGGTGATTTTGCCTTCTTCGCTGGTAAATTTGCAAGCGTTGTCTAATAATTTGGCTAAAACTTCCACTAACCATTCTCCGTCTGCTTTAATCAGGGGTAATTCTTCCATCACTAAATTTTCAATAGTAGGGAGTTTTGTTTCCTTGTGACGGGCCCTAACGTTGCTTAAGGATAATTCAACACATTCGTGTAAATCTAACGCTTCAATATTCCACTCTACCCGTCCACTTTCTAACTGGGATAAGGTCAAGAAATCTTGTACCAGTTTTCGCATTCGTTCAGCATCTTGCAAGGCTGTATTCAGCATGACTTGACGCAACTCAGGGGACATATCCGGTTCTGTGGCTAAACTTTCTAAACACACCTGAATAGTGGATAAAGGGGTCCGTAATTCATGGCCAGTGATGGCCACTAAATTAGAACGAGTGCGATCGAGGGCTTCTAATTGTTCATTAAGATCCTGAAGATTCGCATAAGCTTCTGCTTGTATGAGGGCTACCCCAATCTGTGTGGCGATCGCATTCACTAAGGCCACATCTTCTTCTTTCCAGGTAATGGGTTTAGGTCCACAATGATGCAACTCCAACATCCCCAACAGTCGACCACTGTAAAAAATTGGTACTAGCATCCAGGATAAAATCGAACAACTACTGACTAATATTTTTAATGATTGTTGTGATGAGGATGTTCCTGTTTTTCCATTAGTCAAGCGAGGATCGTTAGGAACGTTATCAATGGTTAAGGGATCTCTCAACTCAACCACCTCCTGAAATAGAGGGTTATGTTCTAGTGGCCAAGTTTGTCCTTTTATTGAGGAAATCTCTTTGTTAAGAAATTCGTGTTCAATGGTGGCGGTGGTGTCGGTTTCCTTGCAGCGATAAACCAAACAACGACAAACCCCTAACCCTTCCCCTAGCTTTTGTACTGCAATTTGTAGAATTTCATCGGGATCTAAGGATAAACGAATGGCTGTGGTGACTGAATTAATTAATCTTTCTTTATGTTCTTTCGTCGATAGAGTCCGATTCGCTTTAATTAGTTTATATTGCCCTGCTTGTAAATAGGTGACTAATCGCTGTACAAAGGGATCGGGGTTGTTTTGGGTCACATCCCACTTAGTATTATCTACCTCTTTTGTTTGAGGAGGTTCCCCTCTTAAAATATAAGACGGTATATAGCGATCGCGGGCTTGTTGGACTTTTTCTGCTAATTCTGGGCGATAATCAACAATTGTTTTTAGAAGAATATTGGCCGCCTGTTGGGTGACTTGGCGATCAAACGTCCAAATTCCTTCAAAACGGCGGTTATTATCCATATCCGCCGTCATTTCTTGACGGGTAAAATTATTTTTTTCTTGACAAATTAAACAACTAGCATAATTTTTTCCTAAAACGATTAAATGCCATTCTTTTGTTAAGGGATCGTCCACATCAAAAGCGACGGTTTCATAGTCCTGGGACCGATGTTTAAAGTCCGTTTCTGGGGCGGCCAAAACGTAAACTTGATCGCTTTTTTGAGCAATACGCCGATATCGTTGGGCTTCTTGACGATAAAATCGTTCTCGTTGAAAACTCGCCATGACTAATGGTTGTTCTGATCCTGCTAATACCTGATCTTCCATAGCATGAGACAGGGCAGTTAAGGAAGCCTTAAAATACATCTGAGGCCTCCATTGAGGAAAAATTTGCAACAGTTGTGTTAAAACCGATTTTGATCTGCTCATCAATGATTGTGTCCGAGGTATCCTAGCAAAATCGAGGTTCCCTTGCCATTCTATCTCAAATCGAGCCAGAGCATTTCCCCAACAATAAAGGTTATAGGGTGGGTCTGTTGAAATAAGCGATAATCATAATGACTTTATCTTATTGAGTTTAGTAGGGATCTCGTTGGCTGTTTCATCAAAGTAACAGAAAAAATTAACCGTCATTTTATTTAAAATATTTCTTAACAATTCTTAACTTATTGGGGTTGGTTTGCTGATTTTATCTGGAAAATTTAACAATTCGACAACGATTTGAGAAATCATGCTTATAATCGGTACAGGATTCATTATGATCTGAACATAGTTCTTAGTTAACGTTTACATTTAGTTATCTTTTTGTTGCAATGCCTCGAATACTCGTAATTGAAGATGATGATGCCATTAGAGACCTTATCGCCACCAACCTAGAGATGGCGGGTTATGACATCAAACAAGCCCCAGACGGGATCAAAGGACAAGCCTTAGCGGTTCAATTACAGCCTGATTTAATCATGCTGGATTTAATGTTGCCCAAAGTGGATGGGTTTACGGTTTGTCAAAGACTACGACGGGACGACCGAACCGCCGATATTCCCGTGTTGATGTTATCAGCTTTAGGCCAAACCCAAGACAAAGTTGAAGGGTTTAACGCCGGGGCTGATGATTATCTCACCAAACCCTTTGAGTTAGCAGAAATGCTGGCTAGGGTACGGGCTTTATTAAGACGAACGGATCGCATTCCTCAAGCGGCCAAACATTCGGAAATCTTGAATTATGGTCCATTGACCTTAATTCCTGAACGATTTGAAGCAATATGGTTTGAGGATACCGTCAAGTTAACTCACCTCGAATTTGAGTTACTGCACTGTTTACTTCAGCGTCATGGCCAAACCGTGTCCCCTAGCGAAATTCTCAAAGAAGTGTGGGGTTATGATCCCGATGACGATATTGAAACCATTCGGGTTCATATTCGTCATTTACGGACAAAATTGGAACCAGATCCCAGACATCCTTGTTATATCAAAACCGTTTACGGGGCTGGTTACTGTTTAGAGTTACCGAGTTCTGAACAGTTACCTTTGTCTACTGATGCTGCAGTGGTGTAAATGGTTCCGAAAGGTAGGGATTTGTTGGTGACAAAATCCCTGAATTATGTGGAAGTGGGGGGGACATCTTAAACATCGGTTCCCTAAAAACAACTGAACGATGGATTAAGATGGTAGATTCAACGATCAAACCATTCAAGGAATCATAGTTTCCATTTATGTCACCCCCCATTCGACTTCTTTCTTCTGAGATTGTTAATTTAATCGCAGCAGGAGAAGTAATTGACTCATTAGCTGCTGTTGTTCGTGAATTAGTGGAAAATGCCATTGATGCAGAGGCGACCCGCTTAACCATTTCAATCTTTCCTGAACGATGGCAGGTAGAAGTGGCTGATAATGGTAAGGGAATATCGTTAGAAAATTTACGTCACTGTGCTAAAGCCCATCATACTAGCAAAATTTGTGACTTAGATGATCTTTGGAAAATTACCAGTTTAGGGTTTAGGGGAGAAGCTTTATTTAGTATTACTCAAGTCGGCCAGTTAACCATCAAAAGTCGAGACGCTACGGACTATCAAGTGGGATGGTGTGTTAATTATAATCAGCAAGGGGAAGTTATCAAAGAAGAAACCTCACCAATGGCACCAGGAACAATTGTGACGGCTTCTGATCTATTCGGGTCTATTCCTGTCCGTCGTCAAGGTTTACCCACCTTAAAGCAACAATTAAAGGCAATACAGGGCATGATTGACAATATGTCCCTATGTCATCCCCAGATTACTTGGCAAGTTCACCACAATCATAAACCTTGGTTTAGTATTAGTGCAGGGAAAACCCCACAGCAGATTTTACCCCAGTTACTCAAATCAGTTCATTTTCATGATTTACAATTTCTCTCTGAGACAGTTGTTACCCCTTCCCAAGAACAAGCTAAACTAGAGATGGTTTTAGGGTTGCCCGATCGCACCTCAAGAGGCCGTTTAGATTGGTTGAAAATAGCGGTTAATGGTCGTGTCGTGCGATCGCCTCAATTAGAACAAACGGTATTAATAGCGTTAAGCCGTACGTTACCGAAAGGCCGTTTTCCCATTGGCTTTCTTCATCTAACCATACCACCATCGGAAATTGATTGGAATCGTCATCCGGCTAAAACAGAAATTTATTTACAATCTTTGGAATTTTGGCAGGATCAAGTTACAGAAATTATCGAAAAAGCCTTAAAATTGTCGCCTCTTACTATTACCACAATACAACAAAATCAGCGTGTTAAAAAGTTACTTAAAGCTTCAGAAAATAAAGGAACTTATAATATTGAATCTTCGAGTTCAACTGAATTAGAATTAATCAAATTAAGAGCAGTAGGACAAGTGAATAAAACTTATATTGTAGCTGAACATTCCCAAGGTTTATGGTTAGTTGAACAACATATTGCTCATGAAAGGGTATTATATGAACAGATACAAGATGAATGGCAATTAATTCCTGTAAAACAAGCCATTATTTTAACAGAATTATCAAGTCAACAAGTGGAACAATTAGAAAGAATTGGTTTAGAGATTGAAACATTTGGAGAAAAAACTTGGGCTATTCGTAATCTTCCCAAATTATTAGAAAGTAGAGAAGATTATACAGAGGCTTTGGTAGAATTAAGTTTAGGAGGAGACTTAGAAACAGCACAAGTTGCAGTGGCTTGTCGTAGTGCCATTCGTAATGGAATGGAATTAGAATTAAAGGAAATGCAAGACCTTTTAGATAGTTGGAAAAAAACTCGTAATCCTCGAACTTGTCCCCATGGAAGACCTATTTATTTATCTTTAGAAGAATCCTCTTTATCTCACTTTTTTCGTCGTCATTGGGTGATTGGAAAAAGTCATGGTATTTAATAATTATTAATTTTGAATCATGATAACCTATTTTTTTTGACAAAAGGTTTATACTAGATGGATGAAAACTCAAACATGGTTTAATAGGAGTTAAATAGTTCATCAGATGAAAATCATTTTCGTTTACAATGCTAATAGTGGTCTCATAAATACTGTTTTAGATATTAGGCATAAAATTATTAGTCCAGAGACTTATAACTGTAATCTTTGTAATATTACTTATGGCATCTTAAAGGAAAAAGAAGAATGGAAAGCATTTCGAGAATCATCAAATCATGAGTTAGAATTTTTACATAAAGATGAATTTGAGAAAAAATATAAACAAGTCAGAGAGTACCCTATTATTTTAACGAGTAACAAAAATAATGAATTCCATGAACTCATTAATAAAGATGAATTAAAAAAAATGAAAAGTGCAGAAGAATTAATTGATAAACTTCAAAGCAGTATAAAATAAATTAAAATACTTTTTGATTCTTCTCATGAGGATGAGGGAAAATCTACATAGGATATTTCTAGAGAATTTTCTCTGTTAGCTCGACAACATAAATTATCCCAAGTATTGCAAATTTTAAAGAAATTGGGTCTAATATAGGTTATGTAATGAACATAAAAAAGTGTTATATTATCAACAGTTACCCTAAAAAAAATACTTACTTAATTGATAAAATGACGACATCACCTTTAAGCTGGAAAGAACTCGAAAACTTGACCAACTGGTCTAGAGATAATATTAATGGTCCGACTAATTCTCAAGCTATTTTACGGCTTTTTGGTCATCAAGAAAATGACGTTAGAGTTACCCTTTACCGTGATAACCATGCTTGGTGTCCCTACTGTCAAAAAATTTGGTTATGGTTAGAAGAAAAACAAATTCCTTACCGTATCAAAAAAATTACCATGTTTTGTTACGGACAAAAAGAACGATGGTATAAAAAAATTGTACCATCCGGGATGTTGCCGGCGGTTGAATTAGATGGACGTTTAATAACCGAAAGTGATGATATTTTATTGGCCTTAGAAGCAGCATTTAGCCCATTAACCCACAGTATGAAAGATGCAAACGTTATTCCTTTCCGACAGTTAGAAAGGTTATTATTTCGGGCTTGGTGTACTTGGTTATGTTATCCCACTTGGTCACACAAACAAGAACAACAAAACCGTGAACAGTTCGTTAAAGTGGTAGGGATGGTAGAAAAAGCTTTAGGGGATACTCCAAGTCCCTATTTTTTAGAGAAGTTTGGTACAGTAGATGTTATTTTTACTCCTTATGTTGAACGCATGAATGCCAGCTTATACTACTATAAAGGGTATTCTTTACGAGAAGAAAATGAGGGTTTTGGTCAGTGGTTTGATGCGATGGAAACCCGTTTGACTTATCGAGGAACTCAAAGCGACTTTCACACCCATGTTCACGACTTACCTCCACAAATGGGTGGATGTTACAGTAATAGGGAAGAACAAACAAAAATTAATCAAGACAGGGTAGATAACGGTCCTTGGTTGGGTTTACCAGATGTCATGTATCCCGAACCCGAAACCTCCCGTCAAGAAGCATTGCAACGAGTTATTAAACACCGTCATAATATTATTCAGGTTAACCCTGGAAACGATGAGATGTTCGATAAAGCGTTACGGTGTGCGTTAACTACCATGATGACAGGGGAACCTTGTCAACCCCCTAAAGGATCAGATGTAGCGTTACGATATTTACGGGATAGAATTAATGTACCACGGGATATGTCTATATATGCAGGGAAACGGTTGAGAGAAGCGTTAGAAACCACTGCAAATTTAGTCGGCGATCGCCAAGGAATACCCATTCCAGTCAAACATCGACGAGATCAAGATCCAGCTAATTTTGTGTAAGTCAAGGTCAACTAATGCTAACAGCCAAAAATATTAATGACATATTAGAAGAGTTATTCATTAAAAACTAACTTTAACTTTCAACTATTTAACAATAGAAGTAGCAATATTTGGACTATTAGCATTAACATCTAAACTGCGACTATTGGGAATAATAATTAAGTCCATATCTTCCATTAGAATTACACCTAATAACACTTGATCACCTAATACTAATGCACCCGTAAAACCCACTCTATTTTTAAGAAGAGAGGGAAGAGGGGGAAGAGTGGGAAGGGAAAACTATTTGTGAGGACACAGGTGGGCAACGAGTTGCCCACCGTGAGATGTCCGTGATTGCTTAATTCTCCCCACACTCGCTATTTCATCAACTTTTCAAGCTTATCCGAGTAGTATTGGCTGAACGCTTATAAACTAGCTAATTTAATCGAAGGTGCAAGATATGAGTTTAAATCCCTGAAAATAATATGTCTTAATATTCTTCTCTTGCCGAAGGATAAACATCACTAGCAACTAAGACAGGTTTTTCTTGAAATTCTGCTTCTATTTCTTGTTGTAAATCTAAATCCCAGGTCAAGTCGTAGTCTCGCTCAAATTCACTGGTAATATAAGGGCGTAACACACCAGTTACAGTCACATATCGCTCTTCTGGCTCATTTTCAGTCATCAGTTCAGAGTTTGGCGTAACACCAACCACTAACAGTTCACCATCACTAAACCAACCTTCTTCTCCTATCGTATAGGCACTAGGAGAATAAACCTCGGCCACTTCAGCTTCTACAGCAACAACTCGATTGTAATAAGCTTCTGGGTTTTCTGCCAACTCTTCGGGATCGGGGGCTAAGGCGATAGATTGAGCAATAATAGCAGGCTGTTCTTCGTACTCGGCATAAAGATTAGGATCTAAGCCAATACCATATTCTCTCTCAATATCAGCAATGACAAATTGCACGACTTCCCCAGTGACTTGTATGGGAATATCTTCTGCGTCGGAGAGATTCATTGGCGTGCCAGTGGCATCAATAATTAAAATTTCTTCTCCACCGAAAAACTCATCGGACTCGACTACATAACCCTCATTTCCGAGCATTTCTTCAATTTCACTTCTGATAGTAACCGTTTGTCCGATCAGTTGTTCGGTTTCTTCTACAACTGTTTCACTTGTCACATTATCCGGTGTGGTGGTATCTGGTTGAGTACATCCAGACACAACCATTATAGAAGAAGACAGAGCGATCGCCCCTAGACAAGTTGCAGTTTTTCTTGTCCACTGAAAACTATGATAGCTTTGTTTAAACATATAATTTTTTTCCTGTTCAATAGTAAAAATTGCACGAATTTCGTTTATTCTGTGTTTCAATATAATGATTTTTCGACTAAATTATATCTATCTAGAGAATTATTTTTGTGAGGAGAAAACAATCAACTTTAGAGATAAATTTGCATGGAATACAACCAATTGACTAACTGCTTCAATCTTTTCTTCTGATTAAAAAACTGGTCAGCAGTTCCGAGAGCGAAGTTTCGGCTAAGCGCGAACAGTGTTATGAGAATATAGCTGACGGCTGATAGCTGATAGCGGTTAAATAGGAAATCGTTTTAATAAAGCGATCGCTTCTTTTGCAGTCGCGGCCAAATAATTAGAAATACCGGGGGTTTGGGGAATTTGCCACAGTAGATCGATAGTACGCCGTAGCAAACGGACTAAATCTCCTTCGTCTAGACTGGTATTTTCACAAATTTCTTGCCAGTCTCCTCCTAAAGCCCATTGTTCGACTAATCCGATTAATTCTAACTCTAACCAGACAGGAATGGTAATTTGATACCGTCGTTGGGTTTGGTTCAATAAACGGCGCATTTCCCCAATGCTTACCCCTTGTTCTGGGGACTCTCTAAACAACTTTAAGACTTCTGGAGAGGGTAAATAATTAGTCCAAGTATCGGGTCTAAGGGTTTCGGTAATAATCGCACTGACGGCGGCTGCTAATTGATGAGGTTCTAAATGGTTTAAAATCCCCGACATAAACACTAATCCCAACCATAACTCATTTTCTCCGCGCATGGTGGCGGCTGCTTTGCCGAGGGTGGTAGGGGTGTAATGATCTAGGGCATTAAATTCTCGTAAAATCTCAATTAAATTTAGAAATTCTTGCCAGTAATAAGATTGATTAGATTGTAATTTTTGAAATTTAATTTGTCGGTTATGGAGTTGTTCTCGTAATTCTAAGCGTCGATGATGGGACTTTAATAACCGTTTAAAATCTCTACCTTTAGTAAGAGGATGATTGTTTAATAAGTCTTGAACGTGATCGATTCGTTTTTGCTGTTCTACTACTTCTGGGGGAGTAATTCTCCCAAAGGCGCGATCGCTTATCTGTTGTGTAATTCCTTTAGAGATTTCGTCTCCTTTTGGCCCTCTTCCTAGGGATAATCTTCTTAAGTCCGGTAGAACTAAAGGATCAATGAGAGATAAGGGTAAAGAAGCCCCATAAAAATCAACAATATCCCCTCGTTTGAGTAAATACCAGTAGTTATTGTCCCCTAAACACAGCAAGTCAAAACTTTGTCCTGATCCCGGAACCATAGCTACAATAACGGCTAATTGAGGGGTTGAGGTTCTCAGGCGTTTACCTTTTAAATAAACTAAGTCTCCTATATTTAATTGGCCCAGTTGGCTTGAAATTTCTTTTTTGCGCTTTTCTTCTGCTTGATCTTGGAGAATCTTGATCAGTCTTTTTTCTTCTTTTAAACGAGCGTTTAATTTCTCGTATTCTATAATCTCTTTTTCTTGCAGTCCTCCTAATTCAATGTCGAGTTTAGCTAATTCTGTACTGAGATTAGCGATCGCCTGTTGTTCGGGTTCTAGTTTTAGTTGGGCTAAATATTCGGCGAAACTTCTTTCTAGAAGGTCTTTAGCTTCTTTGATGGTGTGTTTTTGCAGAAGGTTTAACACCATGCCATAGGAGGGAGTAAAACAACTTCTGAGGGGTTCTGATTCTGCTGTGGCTAAATAGGCTGCTTCTGTTGCCCCTTCAAAGGGGGTTTGAATGGCTACGACGTGGCCTACCTCATCCATCCCTCTTCGTCCTGCCCGACCAGCAATTTGCAGGAATTCTGACGGGGTTAACATACTGTGTCCGGTGTCGTTTCGTTTGGACAGGGCTGAGATAACGGTGGTCCTAGCTGGCATATTGATGCCGGCGGATAGGGTTGCTGTGGCAAAGACCACTTTGACTAAGCCAACTTCAAAGAGTTGTTCAACTAATTCTTTCCAGAGGGGTAAAATTCCTGCATGGTGGGCTGCGATGCCTCTGGTTAGGGGTTCGAGTTGTTCCCCTCTAACTAGCTGGCAAAGATCAGCTAAAATCCCGAATAGGTGTATTTTACTGTCTTCATCGGTTGCTAGATAGGGAAATAAACGGGACTGAGGCGAAAGGGTGTCGAGAAAATCTTTTAAGGGGTCGTATAAGGGGGGGGTTTCTGTGGCGACTGCTTTGAGGAGGGTTTCTTGGAGGTTGGGGTTTTCGCCTAAAAAGAAGGTGAGGAGGTTATATTGTAGGGCGTGTGCCTCTTCGGGAGAGACTAAAACCACCCCTTCTAGTTTTTGTACGGCGCGATCGCATTCTCGACGGCTAAAGATGACGTAAATCGCGGGTAAGAGGTCTTTGTCATAGAGTTGTTTGACCACCATCATTGGGGTGGGACATTCACTCCGTTTGATGCGTCTGCGTTTTTTGCGGTTGCCTTTGGGTTTGAGACGGGGGTTAAGGGCGGTTTGTTGTTGGTTGAGGAGGGGATAGAGGCCGTTTTTTTGACTGAAGTAGAAGCGCAGGGGAACAGGGCGAAAATCGGAGTTAATCAGTTCACATAAGCTGATAGCGGTTTCTTCTGGGGCTACGTTAGGGGCGGTTTTTCGGACTTGGTTGATCCAGTCGGTTAATTCTTCTGGGTTGCCGATGGTTGCAGAGAGGGCGACTAATTGAATGGTGGGGGGACAATAAATAATGGATTCTTCCCATACCGTACCCCGTCCGCGATTACTAATATAATGGCATTCATCTAATATTACCGTGGCCACATTTTCTAAGGAAGTCCCTACTTCACCGATGGGGGTCTCGTAAAGCATATTACGAAAAATTTCTGTAGTCATAATCACAATATCGGCGTTGGGGTTGATGACTGTATCCCCTGTGATTAGTCCGACTTTGTCTTCTTCTATGCCTTCTTTTGTATTGGCAAATTTTTCCTGGAAGTCGCGGAATTTTTGATTTGAGAGAGCTTTTAGAGGAGTAGTATAGAAAATCCGTTTACCTAAATGTAAAGCCCGATATGTGGCAAATTCTCCTATCACTGTTTTTCCTGAGCCAGTTGGGGCGCAGACTACCACAGATTTTCCTTGATTTAACGCAGCGATCGCTTCTACTTGAAAGCGGTCAAGTTGAAAGGGGAATAGGTCTTGAATATTTAGTTCACTAGAGGTTAATGATTGTTTCACTCAAAGTCACACATTAAGCTATCAAAGGTTATGCCTTATTTCTATTTTAAAGGAAAAAGCTACCGATTACTAACTGCTGAATTTATTCTCTTTTTCCTGTCCCACTATTTAGTTGAGACATTAATGATAACAATTTTTCAGTTAGTACAGGGTAACAACTTGCAAAAAATTTAATTTTCCTTTACAATTAGGGTATAGATAAGTCCTATCAATACTGAATACTGAGTGACATTTTGCTAAGAAAAAAAGAAATCGCGATCGAGATTTAGATAATAATTGTCCGCGTATTTTTCCCTCACAATACCTGTAAACACAAATAATTAAAGAGTTAACTAAACATGCCAACCAAGAAAAAAGTAGATACCGTCCGTCATTACCTTCAGTCTATTGGTAAAACCCCCTTACTTTCAGGGGCTGAAGAAATCAAACTAGCCGAAGAAATTCAGGCAATGTTACCCTTATTAGAAAAAGAAGAGTTAACCAAAGAAGAAAAGAAAATTGTCGTAATAGGACAAAGAGCAAGGGATAAAATGATCCAGGCTAATTTACGTCTGGTAGTATCCATTGCTAAGAAATACCTAAATTCTGGCCTATCTTTATTAGACTTAATTCAAGAAGGAAGCTTAGGATTAATTCGCGGGGTAGAGAAATTTGATCCCTCTCGTGGTTATAAGTTTTCTACCTATGCCTATTGGTGGATAAGACAAGGAATAACAAGGGCAATCGCAGAACAAAGTCGTACCATTCGTTTACCCATTCATATTAATGAAAACCTCAACAAATATCGTAAATCTATCCGAGAATTAACTTTAAAATTGGGTAGAAAACCCACTCAACAAGAGATTGCTGAAAACATGGATATCTCGGTTGATAAGTTACGATTTCTACAGCAAGCAGCGTTCAAAACAAAGTCTCGAAGTTTGAACATTGTTATCGATGAAAATAACACAGAGTTAGGGCAATTATTACCTGATGAAGATGGGGTTTCTCCGAGTGATTTTGTGAAACAACAAGAGAAGGTTTCTCAAATCAATCGTATGTTAGAGAATCTATCTCCTAGACAAAAAGAAGTGATTATTCTACGTTTTGGTTTGCGAGATGGCAAACAATTGAGTTATAAAGCCATTGGTGAACAATGTGGTATTAGTCATGAAAGGGCCCGTCAAATTTATAGTCGTGCGTTAAGAATTTTACGAAAACAAAGTAGTAATGTTGAAAGACTAGCGGGTTAAAAATAGAAATGTCTGACGGTAATTTTAGGGAGATAAATAATTAATATGATATAATCTGTCCAGGTTATTTTCTCCCTAGACATTTCCTATGGTTTTCCTTCCCTTTGAAGCCCAAAAGTTAACAGAAAAAGCATCTCTTGATCTCGTTAATTCCATTCAATTTGAGGACATTCTAACCCCTTTATCGCCTCAATCAATTAGTACCAGTTATGTGTGTAAAGGTCAAGGAAACACACCCATTCTACTAATTCATGGGTTTGATAGTTCTCTATTAGAATTTCGTCGTCTTTTGCCCATTTTGTCGCAACGTCATCAAACTTGGGCAATTGATTTATTAGGATTTGGATTTACTAAGAGAAATAGCGAACTGTTATTTAGTGCTGAGAATATTAAAACTCATTTATACTCTACGTGGAAAACTTTAATTGAGCAACCTGTTATTTTAGTAGGTGCTTCTATGGGGGGTGCAACCGCTATTGATTTTACCTTAACCTATCCAGAAGCGGTGAAAAAATTAGTATTAATAGATAGTGCTGGTTTAGCTGCACCCCCAAAGATAGGAAAGTTTATGTTTCCTCCCCTAGACTATTTATCAACAGCATTTTTACGTAATCTTGCAGTGAGACAAAAGATTAGTGAATCTGCTTATTATGATAAAAGTTTTGCCAGTAAAGATGCTCAACTTTGTGCTGCTTTACATCTTAACTGTGAGAGATGGAGTCAAGGATTAATTTCTTTTGCCAAAAGTGGTGGTTATGGTTCTTTTAAGCAAGAAATTGTTAATCTTCAACAAGAAACGACCATTATTTGGGGAGAGAATGACAAAATTTTAGGCACAAAAGATGCTAATAAATTTAAGGAATTAATTCCCAATAGTGAATTAATTTGGATTCCCAAATGTGGTCATGTTCCCCATTTAGAAAAAGCAGAATTGACAGCAGCAACAATTCTTAATTAATTGAGTATATTGAGTATAGCGATTTAAGCATTCTTTTGTAATGTTTAAATGATGTCTATTGATACGGAATCGTTGAAACCTAGCTTATAGTATGGAGTTGAGGGAACTTATAGAGGATTTTTTTCGTCTGGAATGCTTAGTTTAAACTTTTATGTTACAATTTGTAACGGATAAGGAACCAATAAAAAAACAATGGGGAGACTAGAATTATAGACGAAAATCCTACGTATCCTGAAAATAAGATATCCTTTTACTAAATTTTTGGGGGTCAACCCATGGAAAGCTCGTTAACAATTTTAAAATATTTTTTAGTCATCCTAGACTTTGTAGAATTTTTAGCCACACCCTTTGGACTCAGTGCAGCTATTATCCTATTCTTGTGGAGTCGTTTTATTTGGTTAGGGTAAGGTTCCCACAACTGCAAATTAGAAACTAAATTTCGTCTAAATTAACCCCTAATTCTCGTAATTTTTCTGCTAAACGATCAGCCCGTTGTTTTTCTTGCTCAGCTCGTTGTCTTTCTTGCTCAGCCCGTTGTTTTTCTTGTATAACAACTTCTTCTGGGGTAGGTAACAACTTCCCTTGCTTATCCCACCAACGTAACCAAGGAAGTTCCACATTTTTATAAATTCCTTGCCAAAGTCCTAATTCTACCCCCAAAGGTGGAATACAATAATGTTCCCTTTCGTTGGGTGACATCAATTGATATTTACCTTCTAAGAGATGATAAACTTCTACACTGGACTTTTCCACCTCATAAATAGCATAAAAAGGAACACGAATGGCCTGTTCATAAACCCAAAATTTGCCCTTGTAGGGAGTTTGATCTCTTTCTTCTTCTCCATTACCTGACACAAATTCAATCACAATGGAAGGGGCTATGATTTCTTGCCATAATACATAAGACCGTCTCATTTGTCCATCCAAAGTAGAAGGAACATTTGCTACATAAAACCAGTCCGGTGCTTCTGCACCTCTTTGTGGTGGTTCAGTTATTCGCCAATAAATACCACTATCTTGTCCAATAGCAAATCGTCCATCAGGATGTAACTGTTCCAATTTTGACCAGATTGATTCAGTGAGTAAAATGCTTTGAGGATGTTCCTGAAAATTTTTCACAAAAGTACCGTCGGAGTCGGGTAATTGAGTATGATCGGGTAACGAATTTTTTGAGGTAACATCAACTACGTTTGTCATAAAGTTATGCCAAAAGATATTGCTTTCAATTCTAATTTATCTGGTTAAGCTAAGCTGAATCTTGTACTGCCCCAGGTTGACCATTTTTCACTATAAATGACTGTAATGTATTGAGAGAAGCATCTGGATCTGAGACGCTTGATACCACTTGATAATCGCTTTTAAAATAGTCTGGAGTTACGGTACAACGCACGTATCCGTGTTTAGTTCCTTCAAAAAACTTGACATGACGGTTAGCTATTCTAGCTAATTTGATTGGTCCAATATACTGCTGAGGAAACTGTGAAGAGATAGCGGTTCCCACAAACTCCGTTGCCACTGTTGGAGAGGTTGGATCATCAAAATCTAATTTGAGATCGTTAACCCAACTCGAATGAAGATCCCCTGAAATCACGACGGGATTAGAAATTTTATTATTATATAAAAAATTCAGCAAACGACGACGAGACGCTAGATAACCATCCCATTGATCCATATTAAAAATTTCCTGTTGAGGACGAGGATCAAAATCGTATTGAGCCATCATAATTTGTTGTGCAATAATATTCCAAGAAGCTGAACTATTGGAGAGTTGGGATTGTAACCATTGTTCTTGTTCGGTTCCCAATAAGGTTGTTGTTTCACTTTCAGCTTCTGGACAACGGGGTTTTGCTCTATCTCCACAGGGTTGATCGCTACGATATTGTCTTGTATCCAATACCATTAACTTACCTAAGTTACCTAGATCAAAACTACGATATAGGGTAATGTCTTCCCCTGGTTGGAAAGCAACACGGATAGGGGTGTGTTCATAATACGCTTGATAAGCTGCTTTGCGTCGAGCTTGAAATGCTTCTAAAGTTTGATTATCTTCTGGACTTAAGTTAGCGTAATTATTATCAACTTCGTGATCATCCCAAGTCATGATCCAAGGAAAACGATGATGAGACGCTTGTAAGTTAGGATCGCTCTTATATTGAGCATAACGGTTACGATAATCTTCTATGGTTAAGCAGTCTTTTCCTTGATGCTGACGAACTGCATTTTGACCACCCGATCGCTCATAAATATAGTCCCCCAAAAATACGACAAAATCAAGGTCTTCTTTTGCTAGATGTTTATGAGCAACATAATAACCATTTTGCCAGTCTTGACAGGATGCAAAGGCAAATTTTACCTTGTCAACGGAAGTATTAGGGTTCGGTAACGTTTTAGTTCTAGCGATCGCACTTTCATAGTCTCCTACTTGAAACTGATACCAATAAACCTGGTTTGCTTCGAGTTGAGTTACATCCACATGAACCGAATGACCTAATTCTGGGGTTGCCATAACCGTCCCTTGACGGACAATTTCACTCATTTTGGGGTCTTTTGCCATTTTCCATTGAACAGGAATCTCTATGTTAGGCATTCCGCCCCTTTGGAGGGGATCTGGTGCTAATCTAGTCCAAATAATAACGCGATCGCTTAGAGGATCTCCTGAAGCAACCCCCAAGGTAAAAGGAGAGTTAGGAAAGTCTGGAATAGAAGCAGCTTGAGTGTTTAATGGATCACTGATAATCAAACCAGAACTTAAAAGGGTTGTTATTAGGAAGTCTCTTCGTTTCATTAATCAAGGAATAATTAAATATTGTAATATTATTACAAAAACTGATTTTCATGGCCAGTCTTTCGATTATTATTCCCACTCTCAATGAAGAAGCGTGTTTAGAGCAAACCCTATCCTATCTAACGTTATTAGAACCCTCTCCGACTGAAATTATTGTTGTCGATGGTGGTAGTGAAGACGATACAGTTCGTATAGCTAAGAATTATGAGGGAATTTTAATAACTTCTTCTGCAAAAGGAAGAGGAATACAGATGAACGAAGGAGCAAAACTTGCCACGGGAGACTACTTATGCTTTGTTCATGCTGATACTTTAGTTCCCGGTGATTTAGTTACCTTGATCGAAAAGACTTTGAATGATCACAAAATTGCTTGTGGTGGCTTTATTTCTTTGATGAAAGGAGATCAGACGACTCGATGGGGAACTTCATTACACAATTATCTCAAAACTTACTATGCACCTTTAGTGTTTCGTCCCTATCTATTTTTATTCAAGGGTTTGCGATTATTATTCGGAGATCAAGTTATGTTTTGTCGTCGGCGTAATTTTTGGCAATGTGGTGGTTTTGACGCGAATCTTCCCATCATGGAAGATGCTGATTTATGTTTGAAGTTAGTTGCTTATGGCCGCATCTACTTACTCAATCGTGTGGTGGAATCTTCTGATCGTCGTGTGGCTAAATTGGGATCACTCAAAGCTAATATGATTTATCTTTGGATAGGGATTTTATGGGGTTTAGGGGTTAATGCTGATTATCTCAAACAATTCTATGCTGATATTCGTTAATTTATCTAATTATGAGAATTTGTCACGCTTTAAAATGGACTTTATTAAACTCCCTCATTGACCTAAAATTTCCTAATGTTAATCATATTTCAACTGAAGAATTAGCCATTTTACTTGAAGATAAAAGCAAAACCAATCCCTTACTTTTGGATGCTAGAACTCCCCTAGAATACGCAATTAGTCATCTTGGGGGAGCTTATTTTATGCCTCATGATTTACCTGAAATAGAGCCTTTTATTCAATGTTCTTCCTCTAGAATAATTGTTACTTATTGTTCGGTGGGTTATCGTTCTGCTATTTTGGCTCAACGACTGCAAAATATGGGCTATGAAAACGTATTTAATCTAAAAGGTTCTCTTTTTCTTTGGTTTAGTGAAAATCGCCCCGTTTTCTGTGGTGGACAAATGGTTTCATCTATTCATCCTAATAATTTATTATGGTCACTTTGGCTTTAATCTGTAAAACCTATAAACAATAAGCAAGGGAGACTTAATCTAAATTAAGCACCAAAATTGAACCTTTAACCTTGATTTTTCTAGCTAAACCCTAGTGGAAATTTCCCTTGTTAAAAACTTTGTATTTATGTTACACAATGCTAATAATAAAAAAGTTTCTCAACGATTTTGTCTGTCTTTTGCTAAATTAATATGAATGTATTGTGAGGTCTAACTAAGGTCATGGAGTCATGAGTCAAATTGGTTGAACATTAATAAAGTATTTTTCCATCCTTCGTTCCAGAGTGATTTTCGGTTAGTCTCTATGTTTTCTAAACTGATTTACTTCACTATCACATTGGAGTCTTGAAAATCTTAGATAAAAGAAAGAAACATTATTAAGTCAGATATCTTCATCAGACACATCCAAATCGTAGAGGATTCATCATGTTAAAAATCAATTCCACAATATTAGCAATCGGTATAGCTTGTGGTTCCACATTAGGATTCAACTCTAGCGCATCGGCTCATACGGCTGACATTACTAACTTGGCTGAGTTTTACGACTATTACGGTGACGACTTTAATGAGGAGCAAAAAGACATTATCGAGGGAGTTTTTAGTAATATTGAACCTTATTTAGGTCCAGGTGGGGTAAAAAATGCCATTAGTGACGGATTTATTCCTCTTACACCACAATGGATTGATCATGGGGTTCATTGGTTTAATTATAATCCCGAATATATTGACATCACCGATATGGAGGCAAACCCCTATAAACCTGCTGGTTTAAATATTGGACTTAATGGAGAATTATTGGGAGTTTTTTGGGCATCTGAATTATACAAACCTCTAGTTCCTGTTTTTCAACAACTACAACAAAGCGGAGCTTTAGATAGTCTAACGCCAGAACAATTAACTGAACTCTACGCTCAACATAAAGCAACCACAGAAAGACCAACTCCAACTGTTTTTGATATGTTTCCCGATGCACAATGGCATCAGCACAAAGACGTACTGATTGAGAATTTGTATGCTGTGGACGAGGATGGAAACTTAGACCCCCAACAAGTGGATTTTCAACAATCTT
The DNA here is from genome assembly GCA_002172675.1 of unicellular cyanobacterium SU3. Classification (GTDB taxonomy): domain Bacteria; phylum Cyanobacteriota; class Cyanobacteriia; order Cyanobacteriales; family Microcystaceae; genus Crocosphaera. The sequence goes on along the minus strand of NETF01000182.1, from coordinate 55,814 downwards.
ACGATGATGCAACGTTTATTGCAGAAATTCTCAAATCTTTGGACGATCCTGATTCTATTCTATTTCCCTTAGAAGAGCCTTCAAATTCTTTTCCTCCCTTTAATCGAGGGGTTAGTGCTGGTTTCCATATGATTCATATGTGGGTAGGTAAAGGAAACCATGCTGGATTATTCGCAGGAACCAACCAAGATATCGAGTATTCAGCAGAGGCTATTTGTGAATCTACAACGTTTCAAGATGGTAGCGGCGGACATGACCATAGTCATGGTGGACATGATCATGATGGGGGTCATTCTCCCTGTAATCCGACTAATCCTAATCCCACTCAAACGGTTCCTGAGCCTTCCTCTTTCTTGGGTCTCCTTTTACTGGGTTTTCTCGGTTTAGCTAAAAAATATAGAACTTCTTCGGTTAAAAATTAAGAACTGAAGTACCCCAGTCCATAGTCCCCTTAGTTAAGGGTAAGGTACTTCAGTCAAATAAAGCTACTCAATGGCTATCGGCTTAAGAACTTAACCCTTAACCTTTGGTTTTTTCAGCCCAAACTCTAGTAGGCAGTCCCCAAATATAGATAAAGCCTTCTGCTGCTTTATGATCGAAGTAATCGTCTTCCCCATAGGTAGCTAAATGGGGGCTATAAATGGAATAATCTGACTGACGACCAACAATATTCGCATTCCCTTTAAATAGCTTAATGCGAACCATCCCTGTCACTCGTTCTTGGGTATGATCGATGAAAGCATCAAGGGAGTCTTTTAAAGGAGAATACCATAATCCTCGATAGATCAAATGACTATAGGTGTCTTCAATACCTTTTTTGTACTGAGTCACATCAGCGGTTAAGGTTAAGCTTTCTAAGTCACGGTGAGCATCAATAAGAACTAATAAAGCAGGGGCCTCATAGATTTCTCGTGATTTAATACCAACCACCCTATTTTCAATCATATCAAGGCGGCCAACACCGTGTTTACCCACGAGATCATTAAGTTGACTAATGAGGGCAACAGGGTCTAAGGTTTGACCATTAAGACTAACTGGAATACCCTTCTCGAAACCGATCTCGACATATTCAGGAGTATCTGGGGTATCGGCGATCGCCTTGGTCATTAAGTAAATTTCTTCCGGGGGTTCGGTCATCGGATCTTCTAAGGGACCAGCTTCAATACTACGCCCTAAAAGGTTGCGATCGATACTGAAAGGAGAAGACTTCTTAACCGGAAAGTCTAACCCAAATTTCTCACCATAGGCAATGGTTTGTTCCCGACTCATATTCCATTCCCTAGCCGGGGCTAAGACTTTTAAGGTAGGATTTAAGGCTAAGATTCCCAGATCAAAACGAACTTGATCATTACCTTTTGCAGTGCAACCATGAGCAACCGCATCTGCCCCGTATTTTTCGGCAGCATTCACTAATAGTTTAGCAATGAGAGGACGGGCTAACGCTGTAGAGAGGGGATAACGACTCTCATAGAGGGCATTAGCTTTGATAGCTTTAAAGGCATAGTCAGTGACAAACTCCCTGGTAGCATCTTCTACGAGGGATTCTACAGCCCCCGATTTTAAGGCTTTGGCTTGAATGGGACCTAATTCATCCCCTTGGCCCAAGTCCGCAGCTAAGGTGATAACTTCTTCGACTCCCCACTCTTGCTTGAGATAGGGAATACAAACAGAGGTATCTACCCCACCAGAATAAGCAAGCACGACTTTTTTAGCACGACCCATATAATTTTATCTCTAGCATACATCTCAAGGCTCATTTTACTTTAGGTCACTTGATTAAGTCATTAGTATGGGTCAAGAATACAGAACAATTTAGGCATCATAAATAATTTCTTAAGATTGACAACAGTTGGATAAAAAGTAGTCATAATGAAGTGTTGGTTAGTTATCTATAAAAGATGTTCGTCTAACCAATCAAAGACCGATTCTAACTGTTCTTTAGTAACTAAGCCATATTGCCAGAGAATCATCGGGAAATGGTGTGGCATTGCCTGTTCGTCTCTGAGAGCAAGATTAAGAGACTCAGGGGGAATGTCTAAGTCTTGTTGAAGAAAATCAAGAAGTCTAGTTGCAGTGGGGTTCATAATTAAAGCAGGTTTAAAAGGGTTTTTGAAGTATATAAACTGGCTTTTGTACTAAAACCACGATTACATTGAATAACATCATTGTGTCAACGGTGTGTCAAGAATATGTCAAGTCAATGACAATTATTTTTGTGTCTCCAGTTTAAAAACTTATTGATTATTTTTATAGTGACAATTTATTGATTGTCATAGTCTATTGTGTGTTATTTATTATCTGTACGTCCATAGAATCCTTATCATTAAAGATATACTGACAAATTTATAAATTATAACTGATGACTGATTTTAACCAAGAACGTTTATTGTTTAACCCTGTATCTCCTGATAATGATGCCATTCCTTTGATTTTTGCTTTTCCTAATGATTACACTGTAGGAATTACTAGCTTAGGCTATCAGATTATTTGGGCAACGTTTGCCACTCGTTCTGATGTTAATGTTAGTCGCTTATTTACTGATATTCAAGAATCATTGCCCCAAAATCCTGAATTATTAGGTTTTTCTTTTTCTTGGGAATTAGATTATGTCAATATTTTGAACATTTTAGAATCTTTAGCGATACCTTTTCGAGCTAATGAACGTAACAATAATCATCCCTTAGTATTTGGTGGTGGTCCTGTTTTAACTGCGAACCCTGAACCGTTTGCAGATTTTTTTGACATTATTTTATTGGGAGATGGAGAAAATTTAATTAATGATTTTATCAACGCTTATAAAACTGTAAGATATGAAGACAGGGAGACAAAATTAAAATATTTAACAACGGTTCCCGGTATTTATATTCCTAGTTTATATGAAGTTAGTTATCACAGTCCCGATGGTGAAATAAAATCGATCAAACCCATTAATAATAAGATTCCTTCTACTATTGAAAAACAAACTTATAAAGGTAATATTTTATCTGCTTCTACGGTAGTAACAGAAAAAGCAGCATGGGAAAATATTTATATGGTAGAAGTGGTTAGAAGTTGTCCAGAAATGTGTCGTTTTTGTTTAGCAAGTTATCTAACTTTACCCTTTCGTACGGCTAGTTTAGAGGGTTCTTTAATACCTGCAATTGAAAAAGGGTTACAAGTAACTAATAGAATTGGTTTATTAGGGGCATCTGTTACCCAACATCCTGAATTCAATGATTTATTAGACTATCTTTATCAACCTAAATATGAAAATGTTAGAGTAAGTATTGCTTCAGTAAGAACTAATACCTTAACAGAAAAATTAGCTAAAATATTAAGCGATCGCCAGACAAAATCGGTTACTATTGCTGTTGAAAGTGGTTCGGAAAAAATCAGAAAAATCATTAACAAAAAACTAGAAAATGAAGAAATTATTCAAGCAGCTATTAATGCTAAAAAGGGAGGATTAAAAAATCTAAAACTCTATGGCATGGTGGGAATACCAGAAGAAAATGATGAGGATATTAAACAAACAATTATAATGTTAGAATCACTTAAAAAAGCAGCACCAGGATTAAGATTAACCTTTGGTTGTAGCACTTTTGTTCCTAAATCTCACACACCGTTTCAGTGGTATGGTGTTAATAAAATAGCGAAAAAAAGACTCAAATATTTACAGAAGCAACTAGGTGAAAAAGGAATAGAATTTCGTCCTGAAAGCTATAATTGGTCTGTGATTCAAGCTTTAATATCAAGAGGCGATCGCCGTCTTAGTAAACTATTCCAATTAACTCGATTTTATGGCGATTCATTAGGAAGTTATAAACGTGCTTTTAAAGAATTAAAAGGACAACTACCTCCTTTAGATTATTATGTTCATGATGACTGGAAAACTGACAAAATATTACCTTGGAGTCATCTCAATGGACCATTACCTCAAGCAACTTTAAAGAAGCATTTAGACACAGCTATGTCAGTAACTGATTAACGTTGAGACTATTTCTGTAACAAATATTAATACTTAATCCGTGTTTCTTTGTTTACAATAAAGTCATAAGTTAATGACATTTCACTACAAAGATAATTGAGTCGTGAGCTTTATTGCAGTCAGTGTACATTTAATCTAAATCAGTTCAATTTAAGGAAATAATAGGCTTCACTGACTCATCTTTCATCAATCAAGGAAAGTCATCTTCAACCGTCAAATAAGTGTAACGGAGGGCTAAGATTATGCACGATATGTATTTTAAGCCATTAGATGAGAAAGATCGCAAAAAGAATCAGTATTTAGAACAAGTGAACCATGCACCTTATTTTATGATCTCTATGATTATGATGGCAGTGTTAATCTTGTTTACAACTGCTGTACTTTTAGGGGTGTTTTAAAGGTCTGTTCATAAATTTAGGGTAGGGTTATTCTATCCTACCTAACTAAAATAGATAGTATAGCACTTTTTAAACCTTGTCAAGTTTTCTCTTCTTTTTTTCTGATATAACTAAGTCAATCATTACCAAATTAATTCTAAGTCTAAGACAAAATTAGGTAAAACATTTTCTCCTGATAATGTTGTGGGATTATTTAATATTTCCACTTCTTTTCCTTGTCGATACACTTCTACTTGTTTATCTTTAGGGTTAATTAACCATCCTAACTTTGTTCCATTATCTATATATTCTCTCATCTTCTCTTGTAGGGACTTTAAACTGTCACTGGGAGAACGTAATTCAATAACGAAATCAGGACATAAGGGTAAGAACTTTTGACGTTGTTGTGGTGTTAAATTATTCCATTTATCTAAAGGTATCCAAGACGCATCGAGCGATCGATCTGCACCATTAGGAAGCTGAAAACCTGTGGAAGAATCAAACACCTTACCCAGTTTATATTGCTTATTCCAAAGTTTAGTTTAAAAATTAATCTCTGAATTTCTTTCCCCTGTTTCTCCTCCTGTTGGTGGCATAATTACCATATCTCCCTTACTATTTCTTTCAAACCTTAAATCACGGTTATCGTGACAGAGTTGATAGAATTGTTCATCTGTCAGTTTAAAAGAATTAAATTTAATTTATAGAGGATTAACCATAAGTGTTTTGTCTCTTTGATGGTAAAGGAATCTCTTTTTTACCACTATTATAAACAGTTTCTATCTATAATTCTCTTGCTTCCTCAATATTAATAACAACTTCGTCTAAGGTTTCTCCTTGAGTTATGCACCCTGGTAAGTCAGGAATTAAAGCAGTATATCCTTCTTCATCTTCAAAATAAATTGAGATAGGATATTTCAGAAATAAAAATACTCTAATGGGCTATTATTTTTTATCGTTTCTAAGATTTTAAATAGGTTTAACCTTATCTCCAATTTGGGGATTATCAAATGGTAATTTTTTACTTTTTCCTAAAATTTGTTCTAGACTTGGGTTATTGAGAGTAGTCAATAAAGGATCTTTAGGTAGAATACGTTCAGATTTATCTGATTCAATAATAGACATTTTTTCTTGAACATAAATTACTTTTCCTGTTCCTATAACTAATTCTAAATATCCTAAAGAGTCTCCAGTATCTGGATCTTTTATTTCTTCTTCACTTAAACGGTAAACTAGCATTTCTTGTCCTTTTTCAATATTGTTTAATTTACCTCTATTCATGACTAATTTATATTCATCAATAACTTCTGCTATTGTTGCCGGGAAAGTTCCTTTAGGTGATAAAATTTGGGTGTCTGTGGAATTTGTCATATTAAGTCTCCTTTGATAGTTGCTCAAAATTACTAGGCGTTCCGGGTCTAATAATAGTTCTTTCTACAACTCGATTATCATTATTAGCTAACCTATCTAAAATATTTTGATAAGTAGAAAATGGCTGATTCATTACTGCTTGTATTTTTCCATCAGTTTGTATATTTTCAATAAAACCTACACCTATGAATCTTTCAAAACCGTCTTCATCCGTATAATAAAAGGATACTCTTATTTTAATGGCAAATAAGTCTGAACTTTCTAAAAGACATAGTATAAACTCTGTATTTTGATTCTTCTGTACTCGCAGAATTTTAGGTATTCTCCATTTATTGACCTCATTAACAAGGTTTTCATTAGTTTCTCTAACTTCTTCTAAGTCAGACTTTAACTTCTTAGTGTATCTAAAGGCTTTATAAGCTGCATGAAAGAGAGTAATGATAATGATTAGAGTAAATACAGCTATTGTAATGACTAAAGCGAGAGAAACCTGAGTTTTTGATGAAATAATCCAAGCTAACACTGAAACAATAATTCCTAGAAATGTAGCGGGAACTGCATAAATTTCTAGAAAACTTTGCCATATAAACCCCCAAAAGCTATCTTTCATAACTTATCTTTAAAAGATAGAGAGACTAGCATTATACCAGTCTCTCTTATCCTATAATTCTATTTTACTCTACACCTTCAATTCTGTCCTCAACTTCTTGATACAACTCTTGCAGTCTGTCTAAGTTTTCTTCAGAGGTTTCCCAATAACCTCGTCCGTTAACTTCGAGTAATGTACCGACCATTTTACGGAAAGAATTGGGGTTTAAATTCATCAGACGTTTACACATTTCTTCATCTTCAATAAAGGTTGTATTTACGTCTTCATACACCCAGTTATCCACTGCGTCTGCGGTTGCACTCCATCCCATTGTATTCACTAACCGCTTAGAAAGTTCCCTGACACCTTCGTAACCGTGGGATAACATTCCTTCGTACCATTTAGGGTTTAATAACTTGGTACGCGCGTCTAAACGAACGGTTTCAGAAAGGGTGCGAACTTGTGCATTAGCAGTAGTTGTATCGGCAATATAAGCAGAGGGTTTTTTACCGTCTCCCCGTAAGTTTGCCACGACTTTTGTGGGGTCAGAGTCAAAATAATGGGACACATCCGTTAAACTAATTTCCGAAGAATCTAAGTTTTGAAAGGTTGCATCTGCCGTTTTTAACGCTGATTCAAACACTTTTCGGTTATCTTTCATGATACCAGGGTTATCGGAATCAAAGGCGAAACTTTTACGGTTGAGATACATATCTTGCAGTTCTTTTTCTTCTTCCCAACTGCTATTTTCTACCGCTAGGTTTACGTTAGAAGAGTATGAACCAGAAGCGTTGGAAAAGATACGGGTAGCGGCTTCACGGAGGTTAATTCCCATTTCGTCAGCTTGCTGCATGGCGTGTTTACGAACATAGTTCATTTCCATGGGTTCGTTTGCCTCTGCTGCCATTTTAACCGCTTGATCTAATAGGTTCATTTGGTTAATAAATAGGTCACGGAAAACACCAGAACAGTTGACTACGACATCAATACGAGGTCTTCCTAATTCTTCGAGGGGAATTAACTCTAATTTGTTGACCCTTCCTAATGCGTCAGGTACGGGTTTAACCCCTACCATCCACATAATTTGTGCGAGGGACTCACCATAGGTTTTGATGTTATCTGTACCCCATAATACACAAGCAATGGTTTCGGGATAATTACCCCCATTATCAATTTTTTGACGGGCAATTAAACGATCTACAACTATTTTTGCAGACTTGACAGCAGCGAGGGTAGGAATGGACTGAGGATCTAACGCATGGATGTTTTTACCAGTAGGTAAAACGTTGGGGTTACGAATGGGATCACCACCCGGACCAGGCAACACATATTCCCCTTCTAATGCTTTTAGTAACCCTCCTAATTCATTATCGGCGCAAACCTGTTCTAAGCAAAATTCCAAATACTCAAACAGGGGTTTTAACTTATCTTGGTCAACTTTCGTGTAACCTAAATCGTGTAAAGTTTCCACCCAAGGGGCTTTTTTACCCATGTTGAAAAAATTGAGTTTAGAGACAAGGGATACTCGTCCTTCTGCATCTATCTGTTCTTTAACTAAAGATGCAACAGCTTCACGGGTAGCTAAAGTGATTTGTTGAAGCAATTCCACATCTTCTAAAATACCCCGATCGCTGTTTTGATAGACTTCTTCAATTTCTCGGTCTAAACTATCAGCAATAATGCGAGGTAAGGAGGTAATTCCTTCCTCTTCTCGATCCAAAGATGCAATGTTTACCAAAGTTGCGATCGCTTCTTCTGCGGTGGGAGGTTTACCCACGACATGGAGTCCACAAGGGAGTAAACGAGATTCAATTTCCATCAATTTTCGGTAAACTAAACCGACAATATTATCCCGTTGTTCTTGGGTCATATCTTTAGCATCCATATCAGGAATATCGATATCCTGATCTAAATTCACTAAGCGACATTGATCCATGATGGTGTTAACAATAGGAACACCACGACCGCCATCTTTTAAGGTTTGATAGGAACCAATTAACTCACTTAATTCTTTTAATCCCTTGTATAACCCTGCATTCTCAGCAGGAGGAGTTAAATAAGAGATGGTTTCTGCATAGCTGCGACGTTTGGCAATGGTGGCTTCACTGGGATTATTTGCCGCATAATAATATAGGTTTGGAATATTACCAATGAGACTATCAGGATAACAATCACCGGACATACCCATCTGTTTTCCTGGCATAAATTCCAGAGATCCATGAGTTCCGAAATGTAACACCGCGTCTGCTTTCCAAACTTGGTTCAAATAGGTGTAATAAGCAGCAAACCCATGATGAGGACTAGCGGATCTTGAGAATAGTAACCGCATGGGATCACCTTCATAACCGAAGGTCGGTTGTACCCCAATAAAGACGTTACCAAAGTGTTTCCCATAGATCAGTAAATTTTGTCCGTCGCTGTTTAAATGTCCGGGTGGGGGTCCCCAGTTTTCCTCTAACTTTACAGAATAGGGGGTTAACCGTTCGTATTGCTCTACCGACATCCGATGGGCTATATTTAACTCAGGAGAGGCGTATTGCGCTTGTGCGTCGTGTATGACGGCTTCCATGAGTTCTTTGGGAGACTCAGGAATATCCTGCACATCGTAACCATTCCCCTGTAAGGCTTTGATTACCTCATAAATAGAGCCAAATACGTCCAAATAAGCTGCCGTTCCCACATTTCCTTTATCGGGAGGGAAACTAAACACCGTAATAGCCACTTTTTTGTCTAGTTTAGGCTTCTTCCGTAGGGTAGCCCATTTCATGGCCCGTTGCGCTACTGCTTCAATACGATCTTGAAGTGCGATCGCTCGTCCTGTGTTTCCGTCCCGTCCTGAGAGTATAATCGGTTCGATGGCCCCGTCTAATTCAGGGATGGCTATTTGTAGGGCAACTTGAATAGGATGTAACCCTAGATCGCTTTCTTCCCATTCCTCAGTGGTTTGAAATACCAAGGGTAACGCACACATATAGGGACGGTTGAGGCGTTTTAAGGAGTCGATCGCTTTAGGATGATCTTGACGCGCTGGACCTCCGACTAAAGCAAACCCTGTTAAGGATACCACTGTGTCTACAATGGGAACTCTTTCTTTATCCCCCTTCCAGAAATAAGCTTCAACAGGTTTAGAAAAGTCCAACCCTCCGGCAAACACGGGGATCACTTTTGCACCCATACATTCTAATTCTTGCACCATTGCGACATAATGAGCATCGTCTTTTGTCACAAGATGAGTGCGTTGTAAAATAAGTCCGACACAAGGTGCTAAAGGATCTTTTAAATCATCAGAAATGTCCCGACGACTGTTATACCATTCCATATAAGAAGGCACATCCTCAAACATTTTCATCGATAAAGGATGCCATATCCCCATGTCAGGGTAAACGATGGGTTCTTTGTAGTCAACCTGTTTATCCCCAAACAGATCCGGATAGGAATATTTATGAGCTAACATGACTAAGAAGTTCTCTAAGTTCTCAGAGGAACCCCCTAACCAGTATTGGAAACTTAACATAAAATTACGAGCATCTTGCGCTTTTTCTACCGGCAGATACTTCAACACTTGAGGCAGTGTCCGCAATAACTTTAACATAGCATCCTGGAAACTTGCCCCAGAATTCTCCTTGCGCTTCCGCATAAATTGAGCGATCGCACTTTTGGACTGTCCCAACTGGGCCATCGAAAAGCTTCCCAACTTATTTAAGCGCATCACTTGGGGCATTGAAGGGAATACCACCACTGCATCTAAGGTATCACGATGGGGCTGAACCGCTTCGACTACTTTGTCCGCTAAGTCTTCGATGAAGATCAAAGAAGCGATAAATAAGTTCGCTTCTGCTATATCTCGTTTAAATTCTTCGTAATTTTCGGGGTTTCTAAGTTCTTCGATTAAATAACCATTGATTTCAATCGCTAACTTAGGGTTATTCTTGTTAATGGCTTTAACGGCCGCCGAAAGGGAACTCTGATACTGAGGTTCTAACACCACATAGACCACCTTTAGCAAAGAACGACCATTGGTTGCCTCTGGAACGATATGGCGAATGGTGGACTTGACATGGGTAAACATATATGATAAGGCTCCTTTGTTTTTATGATGGTCTAAATAAGTTGGGAACACTGCAACATCCAAGGAGAACGTTACGCCCCCAAATAAATAACACTCCTCTGTGTTTGTATCAGAAAACGAGGCCGAATGGAGTAGTTACTCGATGATTTGACACATTTTGCAAAGAAACATGACATATTTTGTTACAAATATTGACAAATTGACTGAGTGTTTACTCAAGTTTATATTTACAAAATTTATTTTTTTTATTGTTGACAAATTGACTATTAAATGTGTTTAATTTTTTATTGATGAAAGACAATAGATAATATAGATTGGAATAGCAATTCTATTTTAAACGATTAGTTATAGTAGTAAAAATGAATCTTAAAAATATTAATTACAATGCAAACAATACAACAATTTGCAGCAATTATTGAGAGAGAAGGAGAGGGTTATGTATCCCTTTGTACAGAATTAGATATTGCTAGTTAAAGTTAGCATCTTAAATTGTGGTTATTAACAATTTGATTCGCCGTCAAAGTCAATTTTAAAATTATAATTAATATTTTCTTTAAACATTAACTAAGCCTACTTTTGTAGAAGGTTCAGGTATTTCTTCCCCTCTTTCTGCTAAAACCTCTAAATAAAGTGCGATCGCTTCTTTAACGTTTTCTTCTACTTCTTCTAAAGTATCACCGATACTAACACATCCTGGTAAATCAGGAACAATTGCACCCCAATTAGTTTCACCTTTTTCATAAATCACTGCATATTGTTTCATTAGTCTCCTCCTAATTGTGCTTGTTTCCAAATAGCTGATAAAGTACCAATAGGAATATCATTATTTAATTTTCCTGGAACGACAACAATGCCTGATTTTTTAGGGTGGGCTAAAATTCGATGACTTCCTCGCATTCTTACTCGATACCATCCATCTGCTTTTAGTCGCTTTAGCACCTCTTTAACTTTCATATTACAATATTGTTTTTGGGTTGTAAACCAATATAAATTATTATCTACTCACTGCGATCGCTATTCTAAATGAACTCATAAATTATCATTAATTTATTATAACAAGGTTCTGGTATTTTTTTTAAATTAACTATTTTGTATTTTGCAATAAACTAACAGGATAATAAATCAATTGTTTATTATCCGAATTCAATTTTGCTTGTATAAACTTTGAGCCTTGGAGGTCTTTTAAACAATAATTAATCATAGACACAGGACGATTTAAGCGATCGCTTAATGTTTTGACGGTAATCCCTTCAGGATGGGTTAAAATTAACTCTAAAATTCGCTCTTTTGTGGTTGGTCCTGGGGTTGAAGAAATAATAGTAAATGGCAAGGTTAAGTCTATCTACATTCATAAACTACAGTTTTTAAGACTGATAAAAATGAAAGAATGTTCCTATTTTTCGACTTAATTCAGTTTAGTTGATTTAGCAGTGCGTAGGGGATTATTTTCCCACCAAGAATTGAGAGGATAGTACAAAACCGGGGCCCATAAACTACTCAAAATAGCTGAGGATAAAACTAATTGTTGATACTCTTGCCAAACATCTTCAAAAGTCCGAGTGCGCCCTATAACATATTGAATTGAAGTAATGCTTTCGGCAATAATTACCATAGCAAAAACAATCAAAGCGACGGAAATAAAATCCTCTTGAATATATTTATGTTTTTGCAGACGTGCGGTTAAGACACCAACCACTACTAAACTAATGATATGGGAGGGATAGGAACTGGTTAAGCCATCTTGAATTAATCCCATAACTAACCCTGCGATCGCTCCTTGGAAGATGCTTCTTTTGGTACTCCAAACCACCACCCAAATTAAAATCCAATTGGTACCAATACCGAGTAATTCCATTCCTGGAAGACGGGTTAAAGACAATAATAAACATAAAGTCGCAGAACCACCGATAACAACTTTATTGAGAAAAGAATATCGTCTCCAAAATGCCATAATACTGATTTATTTACTCTGATAAGGATGAATCACCACCCATTCCAAGTCATTGAGAGGGGCAGTTAATAAGACTTTCGCTTCTGGTGCCGGGCCTTTTTCTAAATCGACAGATTGAATGCGTCCAATGGGTAAAGCATCAGGAAATAAACGACTGACTGGGGAAGTGGTAATCGTATCCCCAGGACTCACTTTAGGGACTTTCTCAAAAAAGCGCATTACAGCAATACGAGAACTACCCCCAATAACAACCCCCATCGTTCCCGTGCGACTGACTCTACCCCCGACACGACTGGTAGGATCACTGATCAATAAAACTCGACTGGTATTCGGTGTCACATCAACCACACGACCCACTAAACCCCCAATTCCAGTGACTACAAAGCCTACTTCGATGCCATCTTCACTACCCCGGCCTAAAACAATTTGTTTCCACCAGTCATCCACACTACGGCCAATAATGGGGGCAGCAATGACCTCTTGTTTTTGTGCTTCAAAATAGCCTAATAATTTCTGTAACTGTTCGTTTTTGCGCTCTAATTCGATCACACGCTGTTGCAGTTCCGTAATACGAGCGTTGGTTAGTCGTTCTTGCAAAAGTTCAGGGGACTCTGACTGTAAAGGACGACTGACCCAGTAATACAATTCTAAAATTGGAGCCCCTTGAGTTTGGCGCAAAAACCAGCCAATCCCTAGAGCAACCGCTGCCCACACCAATTTAGAACCATATCGACCGTACCAACGACGTATTATCACAATGATTTGCCTATTTCGCTTCTGTTTACATCACTTGAGAGCTTTGACTCATGACCCGATCTAAAACAGTGGGATTTTTCAAGACTTCACCGGTTCCTTTGACCACACAGCGCAAGGGGTCTTCTGCAATGTGAGTAACAATGCCGGTTTCGTGGGAGAGTAGGGTATCAATTCCCCGTAATAAAGCCCCACCGCCGGCTAACATAATACCGCGATCAATAATATCGGCCGCTAATTCTGGGGGAGTCCGTTCTAAAGTGCGTTTAATGGCATCAACAATCACGGCCAAAGGTTCTGCCATACTTTCTCTAATTTCTTCCCCTTTAATAGTGACGGTACGAGGTAAACCTGACATTAGATGTAGTCCGCGCACTTCCATTTTTGGTTCTTCATTCTGACGCATGGGATAAGCCGAGGCTAAACGAATTTTAATTTCTTCGGCGGTGCGTTCTCCGATGACCATGTTATGGACTTTTTTCATGTACTGAATAATGGAGTCCGTTAACTCGTCTCCTGCTACCCTGACAGACTCACTTAAGACTCGTCCTTGTAAACTTAAGACTGCGACTTCAGTGGTTCCGCCACCGATGTCTACGATCATGTTTCCGGTGGCTTCTGTGACGGGTAAACCTGCCCCTAAAGCGGCCGCAACGGGTTCTTCAATTAACCCGACATCCCTGGCACCGGCTTCTCTGGCAGCGTCAATGACTGCTCGTCGTTCCACTTCTGTGATACCACTAGGGATACCAATAACCATTCGGGGGTTGCCCAAAGGACTTCCTTCATGGGCCCGTTGAATAAACTCTTTGAGCATGATCATGGCACTTAAAAAGTCAGCAATGACCCCATCTCGCAACGGGCGCAATGCAACCACGTTACCGGGTGTCCGTCCTAACATTTTCTTTGCTTCTTCCCCAACAGCTAGGGGAATTTTTCGATCTTGATCAATGGCCACCACTGATGGCTCTTCAAGTACAATACCTTTACCTGATACATAGACTAAGGTGTTAGCGGTTCCTAAATCTATGCCCATATCTCTTGAGAGAGAAAAACGATTAAAAATACCCACGTTTGTTTACGCCCCTTATTATAAAAGACTGCTATGACTAAATGATCCACAAGGGATCGAACGGATTTTATTACGTTTCTTTTAGTAAGTCTAGCGGTATTAATCAATTTATACTAGAAAACCTTTTAAGGGTAAGTAGAATTTATCAGTTATGGGAGGGTTGACAGGGGTTGAGGAGGATTTGTTCCCATCATGGTCATCTAGCTCTCAAAAAGGATAAAATACGTTAGTATCATGTTGAATTGAGCGTAAAGTTATGGGGTTGAATGTTGTTAATTTAGTGGGTCGTGCTGGTCGTGATCCTGAGGTAAGATATTTTGAATCAGGAACCGTTTTATGTACCTTAACTATAGCCGTTAATCGCCGTTCGAGCCGAACGGATCAACCTGATTGGTTTAATCTTAAATTTTGGGGGAAAAGCGCGGAAATTGCTGCTAATTATGTTAAGAAGGGCAGTTTAATCGGGATTCAAGGAACCCTAGAAATTGAAAGTTGGACCGATCGCAACACAGGTGCAAACCGTTCGAGTCCAGTTGTTCATGTTGATCGTTTAGACTTATTGGGATCGAAACGGGATAATGATCCTGGCTTGGTGGGTAACTATTCCGGAGGGGATGACGAATTTTAACTAATTCCGAAAACAATGAGCCTGCTTTGGCGGGCTTTATTAATACTTATTTTTTACGGGACTGACGGGGCTCGAACCCGCAACTTCCGCCGTGACAGGGCGGTGCTCTAACCAGTTGAACTACAGTCCCTTGTTTTTTGAGCCGAATACAATCATAACAAGTTATCAAAAAATTTGTCAAGGGTTTGGGGTGAAAATTTTCTAATCCCTAGGAAACGCTGATGCTACGGACGTTAGAGCGGTTTTCAATTGAGTGTATCAATATCTTAGTTAAGTTGAGTGTGGGAGGGTTGAGAAGTGTGGAGAGAATTTTTATTTTCATAGCAACCTTGTTATAATTGAGCAAAAAAAGCAGTAATTTTTATAAATCACTGCTCGCAAGGAAAATTAAGATATAAATCATGAAATGAATTGGAAAGATTTAACCAAGCATACTAATACTTTCGTCAGCATTCCCATCCTCTTCAAAAAGATTACCAATAGTAATTAAGTTCATGTCTCCTGATGAATTTTCTTCTTTGATTGACTCTTCAGAAATCATTGAATTAATCGTTTCATCATCGACAACATAATGGCGAACTTCGTAAAATTCTTTGCTCAAGTTTCTTGCTTTTTCGTAGCTTTCAATATCTCCTTGATCAAAGTAATATTTAGCCGCTAATCTTAAGTCTTCAACTGCTTGCTTTTTGTTACCCATTTCTGCTAAAAGAATACCGCGATTATGATAAGCTTTGGCATAGGTTGAGTCCAGATGTAAGGCTTCAGTATAGTCTTCTATTGCTCCTGTTTTATCTCCTAATTTTTGATGACTTAAACCTCTTTCATAATAGGCATCAACCCCATCAGGATTATTGCGAATAACTTGAGAAAAATTTTCGATCTGTTGTAGTGTTTGAACAACATCTTGAATCTTAGTGAGTTGAGATTCTAAGGAATGAGTCAACTGATTTAGTTGAACTTTTTCAACTGTCAATTTATTACAAGATTCTTGGTTATTGGTGATTTTATCTGAGAGTTCACTGACAACTTTTTGAATCTTTTGATCTTGCTGATTTAATTGATTTTCGCTTTCTTGTCTTAGCTGTTTAAATTGTTCTAGAATAACAGATTGATTGTTATCCATTTGGTGGCTCATTTGTACGATGGCGCTTTGCTGTAATTGAGCTAAATCTACTTTTAATTGACGACGATTAGCTATTTGTAAAGCAACGGAGAAAGAAATAGGAACAGTAGCAAAAGCAGCATTACCCAAAAAAGAACCAACTGCTCCGCCTACTAAACCAATACCTGATAAGATATCAAAAATATCAGACAAGTTTTGCTTACTATTTTTATTGTTTAATTCCTGTTGTTCAACTTGATTTTCCATGATGTTAAATCCTGTTTTATGGTTTTACTAATGATTATTAATTATCCAACATTAAGCTAGATATTCTTCTTCTTGATGGGTTAAAATTGTACAATCAGAAGTAGGAGAACAAGCACAAAGCAAAACATATCCTTGATCTAATTCGTCTGGTTTTAGAAAGGATTCTGCTTTTTCAGTTTGTTCTACGTTTCCTGCCATTACTTTACCTAAACAGTCAAAACAAGAGGCTGCACGACAGGAACAGGGATGTTTAATACCTTGGTCTTCAGCAATATCAAGAATATATTCGTCTGGGGCAACATTGATAGTTTTATTTAACTTGTGTTTAGAATTCACTAATGTTACTTGAAATTTTCCTTGTTGTTGACTCATGTTTAGATCCTCAATGATGTTTTTAGTGATAAATAGCAAAGGGTTTATGCACCTAAAATTGTGCAATCAACTTGTAGTGCTGGTAAGATAAACTTGGCTTCATCAGGTGTTAAATATTGTTGAATAACTTCCTGAATAATAGGATAATGATTACGAACAAAACGGGGATATCCAACAGCACGAACGATAGTTTGAACCCAGATTAAAAGACCATCCCGTAAACGATCTAAATCATTGATTAACATAGCTGCACTACTATATCTCACTGCATTTTTGCGATCGCGCCGACAAATTTCTTTGCCGTGTTCATCCATTTTATACAAGCAATTATTTTCATTCAGTTGGTGCATTTTTGCATCAACTTCTTGTAAAATTGCTTCTTCATGTGCTTTGATTTTTTCGTAGGTTTGAATCCGCATATTTGCTGACTCTAAATAATCTTCGATAAACTTTAATTCAGAATCTGTTGCGTAGCGGCCATCGGTATCTAAAGTTAGCTTTGAAAACTGGGTTAACATTGTTATTCCTCGATACAAAAATTAGGGTTTAAAGCAATTAAGAATCTTGAATTTTTGCCATGTATTCTGATACTTCAACTTGAGTATCTTTTAGTTGAGTAATCATAGTTCGAGTGACTAATTTTCCTTCTTCAACTAAAATAGAGCCATTGATAGGATGGAGGATATTTTCTTTAGCGCGACTGCCAATTAAATCTTCAATATTTTCGATTTCACTGACATACATCCCTGAAGGAACTTCTACTACTACTCCTTCCCCGATAACCCTTGCTTGACAAGCTAAACGAGAGCATTTGTTAGCAGTGGTAATTACTTCCATAGTGCGAATTTCTCGGCGGTTCACAGGGGATAAACTCTCCATTCCTTCCGTGATAAAAACATGGCAAGTGGAACACATTCCCCGGCCGCCGCACTCCTTCCAAACATTCAAATCTTTGGCCAGTAAACCGCTTAAAAGATTATCATTGGTTTGTATATCAATTTCTTGATTGATAGGGTCAAGTTTAACTTTTTTTGCCATGTTTTAATTCTCCTGAGTTAGTTATTTATCTTGAGATTGATTACTACATAATAAGTCCATGATTGTTTTATGATCATGTCCTTCTTCTAGCCAAGTTTTAATAGGTTTAATTCTATCGGATAACCCAATTACGAAACTATTAGAATTAGCTCCCATAGATTCACAAGCTGTTTGAACACAGTGTAAATCTTCTCCTGTCAGTTGACTGAAAAAAGAACTTAAAATTCCTGCTTCTAAGAAACACATAAACCGTACATTCTTAGGAGCAAACTGTGCAAAAGGGGAGTTAACTATTGTAGGAACTAAGAAACCATTTTGATAATATTTTAAATCAATATCTAAGGTTCCCCATCCGTGGGTTTTCCAGCACTCTTTTAACGATTGGATGAATTGAATCATGTCTATTTCTGCCAAGGATTTTCCGTAGTATTCCCCTAATTCATCGGCAAATCGTTGATAAAAATTTTTGCCCCACCAACGACCACAACTGAATAAAGCAACGCTACTTCCGGCTCCTAATTCATCTTCTAAGGTAGCATAAAGTGCTTCTAATAAAGGTTGAGGTAAAGCTAATAAACGGGAACCACTACGATTCTCTAATAAGCCAAATTCAAAGTCGCCTTGTAAGTAAGCATCGTGGGAAAAGTAATTACCTTTTAACGAAGAGTCTTCGACTAAGTTTGCAACATCAATCATCTTATTTATTCTCCTAGCATTAATGTTTTAGATTGAGATTTTGTTTCTAAAAGTGTAATTTTTGCTTGCTCTAAAAAGGGATTTAAAAGTTGCATCTGCTCTGGGGAAAGCATTTCTTCTAATCCTTGTTTTAAGTTCTCAAAAATATGGTTTTCAATAGTTACCATATCTTGAGCTTGAACAATATCCGTGAGCCATTCTAAAATCCGATGTCTGAAATAATCAGGATTATTTAATAACATTGCCATAGCAGAGTAACGCATCACTGACATCCAGTGTTTTAACCCTTTTTCTAACCGTTGATTATCTTCATTAGGAAAAGTTGCTACTAAATTATCAGCAATAAACTGAAAAATAGGTATTTCTTGATCTCTTAAGGATTGATAAATTTCTAAACGCTTTTTAAGCGTATTTGCACTATCTTTTAGGGATGCTAAATCTGAAGAAGGAAGATAGTGATCTTCTGCTTCATAAAATAAGGTTTCAAAGTCTTTTTGCATGATGTTACTCTAAAATAAATCCGATAAGTTATCTAAATCTAAGTCTGTAGAGGATGAATTTATGAAATTCTTAGAAGAGGATGGCTGAGAACTGGGAGCAATATTAGAAGAACTTTTCCAAACTATTTGTTGAAAAAAATCTCTAACTGATAAACTCAGTAAAGATTGATTTGATTGTTCAATAGACTCTGGTACAAAGTCCTTTACTTTTTTTCCGTTCCAATTAGATTGTAAAAGAAATTGTTGTAAATTTAATTTCAATAAAGATTGATCATTTTTACTTTGTTCAGTGGTATTAAAAGTCGTTAAGACAATTTTTTCTCCTGTCCAATTACAAGTACGAAAGAAATCGTAAACACTGATACTTGACCATGTTTTCCTACTCATCATTTAAGATACTCCTCATGGTGTAAACGCTTTTCGATATCCTTAGCTAATGCGCCTTCGTTTAACCAGAAAGTTGCAGCATCAATACGGTCTTTTTTTCCAACTAAAAACTTACAATAAGTTTCTCCCATGGCGTAGCATTGAATCTCAATACAATTCAAATCTTTTTTAACTAAATTGCTAAAAAATCCCGCTAATAAACCAGCATAAATATGACAAACCGGTTTACCCACATCTCCTAGGGTTCGCGCCACAGCAGAATCAAAAATATTGACAAACATAAAACCATTTTTCTGCTCACTCATATCAACTTCCCAGTTACCCCAACCTTGTGCGGTAAACGGCCACCACCAAGCTTCTAAAACATAGTTTAGATTCATTTGATTGAGGGGTTTTTCATACTCATATTCAGAGTAAAGCCACTGTTGAAAAAAGTCTGCGTCTCGTTTGCCCCACTCTTTACCAATATTATAAGTAACGACTCCTGCGGCACTACCAATTTCGTGTTCTAGTCCTTCAATTAATCCTAAGATAAAATCTTCACTGGTGAGAATATTACGAGATTCATTCCAATCAACAATGGTTCCGGTTTTTGTTTGAAAAGAGAAGAAATCTTCTAAGGCATAATGATGATGTCTTTTAGGATATTTCTTTTTTAAAGGATGCTCAAATTTTGTTAGTAACTGTTTCGTTTCTTGTTTGCTATCACTTGAGGTGAAAACCATCTTATATAAACCTCAATATTTTATCGAATGTGATTTCATTGTAGGAAGATAATCTAGGGCTTTCCTCTGTAGTTATGGGGAAATTACTAGGGTTTTTCAGGGAAATTTTGGTAGTTATACTGACTTAGCAGGGAAAAAGACTAAAATCACTTATAGAAAATCAACACGATTACCGTTTGAACACAATTACTAGGGGTTATTATGGAATTATTCGAGCATATAGAAGAAGTCTTGAAACATTGGGTGACACTGTTTCGCTTGATCTTAGAGTCTGTATCAGTGCTGTGCGTGGTTTGTGGATTATTAGCAGGTATCCGTTCGGTGATCAAGAATTTTCGCTTTCGCTCTTTTCCTTTTTTAGAAGTTCGTCTGCGCTTTGGTTCCTGGTTAGCTTTGGCCTTAGAATTTCAACTAGGTTCAGATGTGTTAAGCACGACGATTGCCCCTTCGTTTCAAGCGTTGGGTAGATTGGCTGCTATTGCGGTAATTCGGACGTTTTTGAACTATTTTTTAATGCAAGAATTAGAAGCTGAACAAGAGCTAAAAGAGCGACAAAGGAGTTCCAATGTATAAAATTAAAGAATATACCAAGTTATCTGGGATTTAATCATGAACCCAACGGATCAATGGACCATTTATAAAGAGTTTCGCTTTGAAGCAGCCCATCGACTGCCCCATCATCAGGGTAAGTGTTCTCGTCTTCATGGTCATAGTTGGGTCGGACGAGTTTATGTTAGTCGCGATCGCCTTCATGAAATAGGGCCACAACAAGGAATGGTGATGGATTTTGGAGAAATTAATGATTATATTGATCCTTTGCTGGAAAATTTCTTAGATCATTACTATCTTAATGAAACCACCGGCTTAGAAAGTCCCACCAGTGAGGCGATCGCACAATGGATCTTTGAAAAATTAGAATCAGCTAAACTACCAGGATTGTGTATGGTAGAAATACGAGAAACTTGTACCTCTGGGGCGCAATATCGTCGCAGTCTTTAAGAAATTGTCCAAATCTAATCCGTTGCTTACAATAAAAGCACAGAAAATCCTTACCTTATCCATTTAACATGGAAATTCTTTGTACTCGTCCGGGATGTTCTCATCCTCAAAACAATTTTTCTGATCTTGATGATCCCTCGAAATTGAAAACGGTTCAACAAAAATACTGTACCAGTTGCGGAATGCCTCTGATTTTAACAGGTCGTTATTTACCGTCTAAACTGTTAGGAAAAGGGGGTTTCGGTGCTGCCTTTTTAGCGCAAGATCGTTTTACCCCTACCATGCGTTTATGTGTGGTTAAACAGTTTCAACCAGAAGGCAACTTAAATGCTCAAGCATTAGCGATCGCTCAAGAATTATTTGAACGAGAAGCAGTTATTTTAGAAGATTTAGGCAGTAAACACCCTCAAATTCCTCAGTTATATGCTTTTTTTCCTTTAGTCATTCCTAACCCTATTACCCAAGAAGAAGAACAGTTTTTTTACTTAGTTCAAGAACTGATTGATGGAGAAGATTTAGAAACAGAATTAAAACGAAAAGGAATATTTCTCGAAAATGAAGTCATAGAAGTTCTTCATGAAATTCTTTTGGTTTTACAGTTTATTCACGATAACAATTGTATTCATCGTGATATTAAACCTTCTAATATTATGCGGGATAAACAAGGGCGTTTATATTTGTTAGATTTTGGTGCAGTAAAACAAGTTACGGCAACTGCTGGTAATCCTCAAAAACGCTCAACAGGAATTTATTCGATGGGGTTTGCTCCCCCTGAACAAATGCAGGGATCGGCAGTTTATCCGGCAACAGATTTATATGCTTTAGCGACAACTTGTTTAAATTTATTAACAGGAAAATCTCCAGAAGAGTTGTACGATTCTTATAATAATCGTTGGAATTGGCAAGCTCATGTTAATCAAGTGAGTGATGGTTTAGCTAATATTTTAGATAGATTGTTATTATCCAGTCCGAGTGAACGTTATCAAAGTGCCTCTGAGGTTTTACAAGCGTTACATTCATCTCAATCTCAAGGAGCTTCTTCTAGTACAAAAACTTCAATTCAACCTCCATCAAATCCTCCTGTTTCTAAGACAACGCCTCTATCTTCTCCTCCTCCTCAAGCCATTAATATTCCTTCCCATTCGTCCAGTTCTCCTAGTCAGAGAAAAAGTTTTTCTACTGTTGATTTATTAGTCTCTTCAGGGTTTACAGGATTTGAAGGAGCCATTCTCATTTTAGGCTTAAAAAGCTTTCTAGCTGCTCCTGGTATTATTCTCGGATGTATGATTATTGCTGGTTTAATTTATCTTCAATCACGTCATATTCTTGATAAAAAAGATGTTTTGATTATCGGATTAATTACAGTATTATTATTAATTATTTGTTTAATATTTGGTTTTTTAGGTTTTGACTCTGTTTCTTTTTTGTTAATAGCAGGATTAGTCGCAGCAGCTGGTTTAGTAGCAATTACATCTTTGTTTAAATTAATTTATCAACTCCTCTCTAGAGTTTTATAAGGATAAAAATATATGAGTGGTAAAGTTTATTTAGTTGGTTCAGGAATAGGAAATATAAATCACTTAACCCTTAGAGCCTATTATCTAATATCTGAAGCTGAAGTCTTAATTTATGATTCTTTAATCGATGAAAATTTATTATATTTAGTCCCTGAAACTTGTCTTAAAATTAATGTTGGTAAAAGAGCCGGTCAACCCAGTACCCAACAAAGTAAAATTAATCGTTTATTGATCAATTACTGTTTACAAGGCAAACAAATTGTAAGATTAAAAAGTGGTGATCCGTTAATCTTTGGTCGCGCTAATGAAGAAATTAAAGCGTTACAAGAGGCTAATTGCAACTATGAATTAGTACCTGGAATTTCCTCAGCTTTAGCTGCTCCTTTATTAGCAGGAATTCCTTTAACTGATAAAGAAATGGGTCGATGTTTCACTGTTTTAACAGGACATCAACCCGACTTATTAAATTGGGAAGCCTTAGCAAAAATTGACACATTAGTGATTTTAATGGGCACAAGAAACCTTGATAAAATTGTTGATAATTTAATCATTAACGGGCGATCGCACGATGAACCCATTGCCATCATTCACAATAGCGGAAGTGAGCAAGAAAAAGTTTGGATCAGTACATTAAAGACTATAATAGAACAAGTATCAGGATTGTCTTTATCCCCTGCTGTTATTATTATCGGAAACGTTGTTAATTTACGTTATATGTCTTCATCTATTAGCCTTCCTTTAGCTCATAAAACGGTATTAATTACCCGTGCAAAAGAACAATCAAGTCAGTTTAGTCGTCTCTTACAACAACAGGGTGCAAATACGCTAGAAATGCCAACGTTAGAAATTTCTCCACCGTCTTCTTGGCAAGAATTAGATTTAGCGATTGAAGGATTATCTTCTTTTGATTGGTTAATTTTAACCTCAGCCAATGGGGTTAAGTTTTTCTTTCAACGCTTACAAGAATTAGGTAAAGATATTCGGACTTTAGGTAAGATTAAAATTGCTGTCGTGGGTAAAAAAACAGCTTCTTGTTTAAAGCAATATCATCTCACTCCTGATTTTATTCCCCCTAATTTTATTGCAGATTCATTAATTGATTATTTTCCTGAGAGTTTAAGTCATCAAAAAATACTATTTCCCCGTGTAGAAACAGGAGGAAGAGAACTATTAGTTAAAGAATTAAAAAAACAAGAGGCAAATATTATTGAAGTCCCGGCTTATCAGTCAGGATGTCCCGAAAATATTAATGCTCAAGCATGGGAAGCCTTACAAACAAGACAAGTTAATATTATTACCTTTACCAGTTCTAAAACCGTTAAAAATTTTTATAGCTTAGTACAAAAAGCATTAAAAACTGACAGTAAGTCAGAGATTTTGTCTCTTTTAGATAACGTTTGTCTGGCATCCATTGGTCCACAAACATCAAAAACCTGTTATGATTTATTAGAAAGAGTTGATCTAGAAGCCGAAGAATATACCTTAGATGGCTTAACTCAAGGATTAGTTGAATATTTCAGATAAATTCGTAACTGTTCACTATTCACTAAATCTACCATAACGGCGGTTTATCGGAGGAATTTTCAGGTTTAGGTTGAAGTAGTTTTTGATTATTTTTATCAGTCTTTTGAGAAGTTTGATTAATAGAAGAGTTATTAACTTGATGGTTTGCTGGTTGACGATTTTTAAGTTGTTGAATATTAACTGCAATATTTTCAATCGTTTGATTGATTTTTAACAGTTGCTCATTAATTTCGACTTGTAAACTGTTATCCCCATTAGTATTAATAGCTATGAGCTTATTTTTTATCGTATTCCACTGATTTTTAGCAATATTATAGTCTTGAATAGTTTTTGCTGATTCCGTTTGAATCATGGCTTGTTTAATGAGGTTATTAATCGTCTCGAACTGTTCTCGAAATTGTTGTTTTTTAACAACTTGCTGATTTATTTCTTCTATTTTATTATTAATGAGATTAATCGTTTTCTCGGTTGATTGTTTTTCGGTTTGTACTTGAGAATTAAAGAATTTATCAGAAGAAATATTATCTAATTGTTGTTTTACCTGTTTCCATTGTTGTTTAGCTTGTTGATAATCTTCGAGGGTATTAGCCGTTTGTAAAATTTGAGTTGCTTCTATGGCTAATTGAGAGGCTTCAGTTAATTGTTTTTTAGCTTCTTCTTCTTGGGATAAAATAACATCAACCTTAGTCAATTGTTTTTCAAAGCGGTTTAATGCTTGTTGAGATTGAGGATAAATAGAGATATCTGTAGGTAAATTTTTTAATTGACCCATAACAGCCACTAAGCGATCGCGATATTCTTGTAATTCCTCAAACGTTTCTACATTATTTATCTTTACAATAACCCCTTCTCCTTCTGTTAAAGCTTGGGTATAAAACCCTTCAAACTCTCGGTCTCTAGCACAATTATCTAATAAGTTACATAGACTAGAAATATAAGGAGATTGTAAGGTAAGGCCGACAGATCCTAACGTTAAAAAAGCGGTTATAAATCCAGCAATAAGATAACCAATTTTTAGCTCGAAAGGAGAAGAAGGTTGCCGTAAATAGGTCTGTTTTTTTACTGTCTGAGACGGTTTAAACGTTCCTGATAAATATTGTTGACAAATGAGAGAAACTTGCTTTTCTTCTTCTGTTTTAGGATGTCGTAAACGAGGATGGTATTGTAATCTTTTAGCGCAAAGATTTAACCAAGTTTGCCAAATTCCGCCAATTTCGATCTTAATGGTTCCATCTAAATAACCACTAATTAACTGTTGACCATCGGGACTAAATTCAATGCAAGTCACCTCACTATTTTGGTTTGGTTGAGGATAAGTTAAAGACTCCCCTTGAACCGTCCATAAACGCAAATTCCCATCCGTTCCACCACTGACCACCACTTTACCATTCGAACTAAAAGCAATTTTAGTAATCGAAGCATCATGAGAGCAAATAATCGGCGGTTGAGTGACATTCTCCAAATCCCAAAAATAAAGATTTCCCCCTTCATAGCCACTCACTAACATATTGCCTTGGGGACTAATAGCCAGATCCGTGATTTTCCCTTGATTACTCTTAGATATCACCGTTCCTAACCATTCTCTCTCCCCTTGCCATTGCCAAATTTGACCATTAGCATCGCTGGACACCACTTTTTGACCATCAGGAGTAAAAAGGACTGAAGTAACTTCATCTTCCATCTGTCCCTGTTGACATAACTTGCCTTGAGAAGTCCACAGTTTTACCCTGCCATCCCGTCCCCCAGTGACAAGATAATTCCCTTGGGGATGATAAGCCAAACAAGTCACATCACCGTCATGGGCTTTAATTAACTCAGTCAGAGGCTTTCCTTCAGCCGTCCAAATACGAATCGTTTCATCCCAACTACCCGTTACAAACCTGTCTCCCTTAGGACTATAAGCGATACAAGTAACATCCCCATTATGGGCTTGAATGGGGTTGCTGATGGGCTTTCCCCCTAAATTCCAGAAACGAATTGATCCGTTCCCCCAATTACTAATTAACCGTTGACCATCAGGACTCACGCCTACAGCCCAAACCGCAGAATATTCGCTTTGAGTGGCTTTAAACAACCGTTGACCTTCAATATCCCAAAAGCGAACCTCGTGGTCACTACTGCCACTCATTAAGGTTTTCCCATCGGGGGTAAAAGCAATGTCTCGAACCGAACCTTGATGGCCCAGAAAAGGGTCATAAATCATCTGTCCGTAACGGTTATGGATGCGAATGGTGCGATCGCTGCTACCACTGGCAATCATTTCTCCATCAGGACTAATAGCCACACATAAAACATAATCTTCATGGCCTTCTATGGCGGGACAAATTTCTTTACCCTCTATATTCCACAGACGGATGGTTTTATCCCAACTGCCACTAATAAAATATTGACCATCAGGACTAAAGGCAACGGACTCGGTACGTTGTTGATGGGTGGTAATGGGGTCAATGATTTCTTTACCTTCTAAATTCCAAAGACGAAGGGTTTTATCCCAACTACTACTAACAATGGTTTGACCATCGGGACTAATGGCAATGCTGGTAATTTCTCCGTCGTGGCCTTGAAAAGGGGGTTTCAGGGGTTCTCCTTGAAAATCCCACAGTTTCAAACTGCGATCGCTGCTACCGGTGATAAAATAATCTCCTTGTGGACTACAAGCTAAGGCCGTTATTCCTGCGTCGTGGCCTTCGATACGATTGGTAACTGCTTCTCCTTGGCGGTTCCAGATAATAAAAGTGCGATCGCTACTGCCACTGATTATATACTGACTATTACCACTAAAAGCTAAGGCGGTGACTTTTTCTCCGTGGCCCGATAAAGGATCTGTTAATAATTGTCCTTTCTGGTTCCATAGGCGAATGGTTCCATCCCAACTCCCACTAGCAATAATACTTCCATCAGGACTAACAGCTACTGTAGACACTTTGTCTTGATGACCGAAACAACAATTTTTTTCTCTGGCCCCTTGCAGGGTTGCTCGCAAACTAGCTTGTACAGTAGGTAAAATAGTTTGGGGAAGTTGTTCGAGATTTTCTCCAATAGCTTCAATGGCTAGAAGTAAACTATCAAGAGGTCGGATCGGAAGTAGTTGGGGTGATCGCGTTGCTTTTTCCCTCAATGTCGCTTTAATTAGGGCTTCATTTAACTGTTCAAGGTTTCGTTCTGGGGACTTAACGTTAGAAGATTTCCACATAATTAAGTTAGATAAAAATTTTAAATAGAGTTTTGAGCAATATAATTTATCTTTCCTCTCTCCTTGTTCATAATTGGCACTCAGACAGTCTTGGAGTTAAGTATGACATTCGACTATAAACCACAGCAATATTTAAGCCCCAACTCCAACGGGGTAAATGACCCTGAGGGGCATTAAGAGAGAAGTTGAGGTCATCATATAAATAATAATCAGGGTCATTGGGATTGTTTTGTTTTGTCCATCCCACCTGTTGAGAAAATTGACGATAAGTATTGATATCAATGGCTTGAGAAGATATTAAACTTTGGTAAATTCGTTGTTGCACACTTAAGCCAAATTTTCCTTGAGAATATTCGACCCAAAGGCGATCAATAGTTTGTAAGTCTTCACAGGCAATATCTTTTAATTCGGTACTGGTAATAAACCCAGAATTATCTTTATCCCCTGCTTTTGTCATCAGATCGTAGGTCATTTCGTCAGCCTGTTGCCATTTTTGTTGTTGTAATAAATTCTTCAACACGGTGTAATCAACCCCTGTGGTTTGAGATACCAGAGTATTTGGACGAGAATCTTGTGACGGTTGAACAGGATCAATAATAATGGTGGGGGAGGATGGTAAAGGAGGGGATTCGGGGGGAGTAACTCTAGCCAATACATTAGGAGTAATGGCAATACCGAGATTAAACCCTGTTTTAACGTAAATGTTATCGTAGTCTGTGCTTTGGGGTTGGGTGGTATCAGCCCGTCCATGAATACCGACGACTTCCCCTCGTTCGTTAAAGACAGGGCCGCCACTCATGCCTGGTAGGGTATCATTGGTATAAACTAAGCCGTAACCATCTCTTAAGTTTCCCGAAGCCGTCGCCGTGATTTTTCCAGGAACAAAAGTATAAATCGACGCATCAATGGCAGTAGTGGGTAAAGGAAAACCGGATACATACACGGTTGTTCCTTCTATGAGTCGTTCTCCGTTTCCTAATTTAGCCGTTTGATAAATGCGATCGCTCTTAAATTCAAGAATGGCTAAGTCCATCCCTGAAATCGTTTCTATCTTATTTGTATTAATTAAATGGCGTTTTTGGTCAGAAGTAACCACATAAGCTTCTTCTCCGGGATAGATATTCTCTACTACATGGGCAGCCGTAAAGATACGATAAGTGTTACCTGTTTTATCAATAATAACCCCAGTGCCGTTACTACCTGGTCCTTCGATTAAAACGGTAACATTTTTAGCGATACGACTAATTTGCGTCGCGGATAAAGCCATAACAGGAAAAGTGGGAACAGTAAGTATCATCACTATTGTTCCCACTATGGGCATTAAATATTGACAAAGATGGTTATTCATGGAGATGAAAATGAGCGATCGCTTCCTAGTTTATCCCTGAAAGAAAACCTTATTTTGCGGGATTTTGTTTAGCTTGACTCAGATAATCTTCAAAATCGATGTAAACTCGACCTGAAGTTTCATTAAGTGGACCACTAGACCGAAACCGGACGGCCATTAATTGTTTTAGGGTTTGAGTTGGGTCAGTACCAGGTTTTAAGGTGAATAAAAGACCTTCGCAACCGCCACCTTGTCTTTGGGTAACACAAACGACGGGCATACGGTTCATCCGTCCAGTCGTTAAATATTTTAACTGTCCATTGTTATAAAAGTATTGAAAACGACCCGATACTAACTGACAACGGGTACTCGCATCATAACCAGAGTCATTGAAATACTCAGACTGCCAGACCAAAACGGGAACACTTTCTTGCTCTGGTGTTTTCGCTAGGGTTGTGGGAACCCCTTGCCAGTTTTGACACAGAAAGTTAGTGCCAACATTTTTGGCCTGCATCGATGAGTTTATGGCAAAATTACTCATTACCAGTGTGGCCCCAGCAGTAGCAACAGTCGCTAATAAATTTAGTCTCATAGTTTGTTCTTTTTGTCAATCACAATTAATTCTTTATAATATAACTGACTTCATTTTAAATGTTTAACTGAATAACTGATAAATGAAGTCCCCCTACCCCCCATTTCCCCAACTTACAAAGTTCGCTACCATAACAGAGCATGGACGATCAACATTGCTACCCTACACCATCACAGGAGTTTGAAACCATTAATGTCCACTCTGAAGCTAGATAAGCGTGACTGTTTCCAGTCTCTTCATTTTTCCCCTTTACCTTTATCCCGTCCCCTACTTATGATTGGTCATGGAACCAGAGATAAGGACGGAAAACAAACTTTTCTTGACTTTGTAGCTGCTTATCAAGCATTAGATACGTCTCGCCCGGTTATTCCTTGTTTTTTAGAACTGACAGAACCCTACATCTCCGAAGGGGTAGATTATTGTGTGTCTCAAGGTTACACTGATATTTCTGCCTTACCTATTCTTTTATTTGCAGCGCGTCACAATAAGTTTGACGTTACCAATGAACTTGATCGCACTCGACAACGTTACCCTAAGTTAACATTTCATTATGGTCGTCATTTCGGTATTACTCCCAACCTGCTAAAATTATGGCAAGAACGGCTAGACGCTTTAGATCGCCCCGAAGCTAACCCTAAGCAAATTAAACGGTCTGAGACAGTCTTATTGTTCGTTGGTAGGGGTTCTAGTGATCCCGATGCCAATGGAGATGTTTGCAAGTTAGCGAGAATGGTATGGGAAGGTAGCGGTTATCAAACGGTAGAAACCTGTTTTATTGGTATTACCCATCCCCGTCTTGAAGAAGGGTTTAGACGTGCAAGTTTTTATAAACCTAAGCGTATTATTGTTTTACCCTATTTCTTGTTTACTGGGGCGTTGGTTAAAAAGATTTTTCGCATCACAGAAGAACAAAAAGCGGTTTATCCTCATATCGACATGACTTGTTTACCCGAAATGGGTATCCATCCCCAACTACTACAGGTAGTCAGGGAACGAGAGTTAGAGATACAACAGGGACAAGTACAGATGAACTGTGAAATGTGCAAGTTTCGCCTTGCTGCGACGGATAATCATGGTCATCATCATGCTCACGATCATTCCCATCATCATCATACTGCGATCGATCCTTATGCCAAGGTTGAGGACTATCATCAACGGATATGGAAAACCCCTTAAGTTGAGTTCGGAGTTCGGGGTTCAGAGTTATTAGTTACTATTTTGTAGCAGAATTATAGACTTTTTCGTTGGCTTTGACTGATTTGAAAAAGTCTACGACGGGGTTAGGATAGTCAACGCCAATTCTGACATTGTATCGTTTTTGTTCGTCTTGAGAAAGTTTCCAGGGTTCATGAATTTTATCCCCTGGAATCATTTTTAATTCGGGTAACCAATGTCTTAGATAGTCTCCTTTGGGATCATAATTTTGTGATTGTTTAGGAATATTGAAATAGCGAAAACCTCTCGCGTCATTACCCACTCCTGCAGTGTAATTCCAGTTTCCATAGTTACTACAAACATCATAATCAATTAACAATGATTCAAACCATTCTGCTCCCATTATCCAATTAATTCCTAAATTTTTAGTCAAAAAACTAGCAACATTTTGCCTACCTCTATTGGACATAAAACCTGTTGCTGCAATTTCCCTCATATTCGCATCCACTAAAGGATAACCAGTCTTACCTTCTTGCCACAATTTAAACCTTTCTTGATCTTCTTTCCAAGGAATATCTAACCCTTGTAAACCAGATTCATAAAATATTTTGTTACCGTGTTTGGCACAAATAAAACGAAAATAATCACGCCATAATAATTCAAAAATTAGCCAATAAGTTGAATTATTTTTAACTCTTTGTTCTTCGTATTTTTGTACTTCTTCATAAATATAACGAGGTGATAAGCAACCATGCGCTAACCAAGGAGAAAATTTAGAAGAATAATCAGCACCTAACATTTCATTTCTGGTTTCTTTGTATTCTTTGAGACAGTTTTTTTCCCAAAAGTATTCTTTTAAGCGTTTAATTCCTGCTGTTTCTCCTCCTTCAAAATTTAATACTCCCCTAGAATCATAATTTGGCTTTTCTAGTCCTAACTCTTCTAAGCTGGGGATTTTTCCTACTTCGATATCAGGAAGAGATAGTAATTTTTTGGGAGTTATTAAAGTTGGGTTTATAGTAGAATTTTTTTCAATTTTTTTACGAAAACTGGTAAATACTTCAGGTAATTGATTCACTTCAAAAGGCAAATCATCCCAATGATATAATGTGGCTCCCCAAAATCCTTGGACTTTAACTTTCAGAGATTTTAAAGCTTGTTTTACTGCCTTTTCTACTTGGATTTCTTCAGTTGTAACTTCTTCATGAAAATAAACGGCATCTATTTCTAACTCTTTGATTAATTCAAATATTATTTTTTCAGGATACCCTTTTCTAACAATTAAATTACTCCCTAATTCTTGAAGTGAATTTCGCAAATTAGTTACACTTTCTAACAAAAACTGACCTCTAAAATTCCCCGTTTTTGGAAACCCATAAGAAGTTGTTTTAAATTGTCGAATATCGAAACAATAAAAAGGAATAACTAAAGCACCCTTTTTAATAGCTTGATACAATGGTTCATGATCATGAATCCGTAAATCATTACGATACCAAATTAAAATTTTTTTATTAGACATACCCACTAATTATCTTGAAATTTTGGGGTGAAGACCCCAGTTACAGCAACGTTAGCGATGAAGTGCTAGACTTCGTCCCTCAATGAAGTTCGCGCTTCTTCGACGGGAAACCCCAACCAAATATATTGACTGCGTAGCAACCATATTTTAGCAACTTTTTGGTCGGGTAAATTATATTAGGCAAAAGGTTCAAAATATGAACTTATAGCCAAACCACAAAACTGGAAATGCCCTATCTGTAATGACCATTTATTTAATGGTAATATTTTTAAATGGTGGGCGTGTAACGCATCCCCTCCCTTCATTGACAAGAGTAGACTATGACATCTATCCGCGAACTCCATCAACAATTAGTTAACAAAGAACGATCGGCCGTTGAAATTACGAAAGAAGCGTTAGAAAGAATCAACGCAGTCGACTCAAAAGTCAAAAGTTTCTTACAAGTTACCGCCGATCACGCCCTGGAAACTGCTAAAAAAGTCGATGAAAAAATCGCCAAAAATGAAGAAATTGGGCTGTTAGCTGGTATTCCCATCGGTATAAAAGACAATATGTGTACTACAGGCATTAAAACTACCTGTGGCTCGAAAATTTTAGCTAATTTTGTCCCTCCTTATGAATCTACCGTAACCCAAAAATTAAAAGATGCAGGGGCCATCATGGTAGGCAAAACCAACCTCGATGAGTTTGCTATGGGGAGTTCTACCGAAAACTCCGGTTATCACATGACGGCTAACCCTTGGGATCTCTCCAGGGTTCCAGGAGGATCATCCGGGGGATCAGCAGCCGCTGTAGCAGCCTCAGAATGCGTTGTTGCCCTGGGTTCTGATACAGGAGGGTCGATCCGTCAACCGGCTTCTTTATGTGGCGTGGTGGGGCTAAAACCGACCTATGGTCTAGTGTCTCGCTTCGGGTTGGTCGCTTATGCCTCTTCTTTGGATCAAATTGGCCCGTTTTCCCGTAACGTCGAAGATGCAGCCATTTTATTAGGGGCGATCGCAGGATATGATCCCAAAGATTCCACCAGCATCAACACCCCCATTCCTGACTATACCCAATTCCTCAAACCCTCTTTAGAAGGGTTAACCATTGGAGTCATTGAAGAAACCTTCGGGGAAGGATTAGATCCGGTTGTTTCTCAAACCGTCAAAACAGCGATCGAGCATCTCAAAACATTAGGGGCAAAAATAGTGAATATTTCTTGTCCCCGTTTCCGTTACGGTTTGCCAGCCTACTATATTATTGCTCCCTCAGAAGCTTCCTCAAATTTAGCCCGTTACGATGCAATAAAATACGGCATCCGCGAAGAAGCAGATACCCTTATCGATATGTACACTAAAACTCGCGCTGTAGGATTTGGTAATGAGGTTAAACGACGGATTATGATCGGAACCTATGCTTTATCGGCCGGTTATTACGACGCTTACTATCTCAAAGCGCAAAAAGTTCGCACCCTAATTAAACAAGACTTTGACGCAGGGTTTGAAAAAGTCGATGTCTTGGTTTGTCCCACCTCCCCCACCACAGCGTTTAAAGCAGGGGAAAAAACCTCTGATCCCTTGAGTATGTACCTTTCCGATTTAACCACGATACCCGTTAATTTAGCCGGTTTACCAGGAATGAGTATTCCTTGCGGGTTCGATGACCAAAACCTACCTATTGGCTTACAATTAATTGGCAATGTCCTCGAAGAGGGGAAACTGTTTCAGGTAGCTTATGCTTATGAACAGTCTACGGATTGGCATAATCAATTACCTCCGTTACAGTAGGGAGGATGATAATAGCAATAATTGTTAAATGCTTATCATGGTTTGCAAATAGCATCATTAACAATTTTATTGCTACATTAAGACGCAAAACTTGAGGATGATTCCTAAATGATGATTAATCTTCTATTAAAAGGATTACTAAATGGTGTCGGTGTCGGAGTTATAGCCTATCTGATTGTTTGTTCAGCATTGATTATGGGTCAAAATCGGCTCATTTATAAGCCTACCTTGACTCTGAACATGACTCCAGCTGATTTGGGAATGTCTTACGAAGATGTCTGGTTATCAGTGATGACTCCTCAAGGGAAAATAGAAAAAATACATGGTTGGTGGATTAACCCTAATCGCTATCCAGAAAAGGTCTTATTATATTTACACGGGATTGGTGGTAATATTAGCCATAATTTAGGCACTATTCAAACGTTTTACAATCAAGGTTATTCTGTTTTTATTATTGATTATCGGGGTTATGGCAACAGCAAAGGTCAATTTCCCACGGAATCAGAAATATACCGAGATTCTCAAGTTGCCTGGGATTATTTAACCCAAGAACGTCAAATTAAACCGCAAAATATCTTTATTTATGGTCATTCTTTGGGTGGGGCTGTAGCCATTGATTTAGGGGTTCGTAAACCCTACGCAGCCGGCATTATTGTAGAAAATGCCTTTACTTCTATGATGGATATGATTGACCATTCAGGGTTCATTTATAAACTATTTCCCACTAAATTATTGTTGCATCAACGCTTCGATTCTTTGGCAAAATTATCCTTATTAAAACTTCCCTTGTTACTGATTCATGGAACCAGCGATCGCAAAGTTCCTTATACCATGAGTCAAATCCTATTTGAAGCTGCTAATGTTCCTAAAAAACTATTTTTAGTTCCCGATGCTGGTCATCTTAATGTAAGTGCGATCGCTCCCGAAAAATATGTTGAAGCAGTGCAAGAATTTGAAAAATTAGTGAGTAAAAATAAGCGAGAATTAGCCTTAGAATTTTAATATAAAATATCTAAGAATAACTACTAAAAAATGTTCTAAAACCTGCCGTTGCTATTACGCCAAATAAAAGTGCAATTAAAGCCTAAACTTGATTTCTTTGGGTTCCTTCTACTGTTTGTAGTTGGTTATCTTGTGATTTCAATCACTTCATAAGTCCAAAATGTAAAATACAATGAGGAAATCAATCTAAGCAGACCTAATATTATAAAGACTAAAAATATGATTTCAACTGCAACACGAACTCGTTGGGAGTATAAATCAATTCGCTTCGATTACAAAGGTCGTGGGATCACTCAAGAAATCAATCTCCTTGACATTGATGGACAACGTATCAAGGGTTGGTTCGATGGTGCTGATGAAGTGCCTTCACTTCCTGAGATGCTTCGTGCATTAGGGGAAGACGGATGGGAAATGATTAGTCATGTTGTTAATCAAGATATAAAAAATAATGGTGTAACTTTACACTATATGCAATTTAAACGTCCCCTTATTGATTAATAGAATGTCTGAAGAAAAGTTCAATCAACTCTTTGAAGGTAATGTTCGTTATCAGAAAAGAGGCAAGTTTGTTCAAAAAGGAAAGGGTTTCAGTAAAAAATTATTCTTCTGGTTACTTGCCATCTTTACTTTCCTGTTCACTGTAGTAACTGGTAATCTGTTTATTGGTGCATTTGTTGCTTTTTTTATTGCCAGTGGAATCGCCTTCTTCCGAAGTTCTATTGAATGGATGGGGTAATTCTAACTGTAAAAAAGCAGATTGTAGGGTGAGCAAAGCCACAGTTTAACTAAATTAATTGAGAATGTAGATATTTTGCCCACCTTAAATAACAAAAAAACTCAGTTTAAGAAACCCCTTTATTAATGTTAACGGTTGCCTCCATTTGAGATTGTCCTGTTAACAATAAACCTGCTTGGGGTTCACTCCAACGCACCATCCAACTAGGTTGAATCCCCAAAATAACGATTAAAAGAGCTAAAACAAAAGCAGGAAAACGTTCAGACCATAAAACCTTGGGTATTTGGGATAATTCAGGGGTTAAGCGACCAAAGAAAACTTTGTTAACCATTAACAAGAAATAAACCGCCGTCAACCCACTCCCCACTAAACAAAGTAACGTTTGTACGGGGAAAATGGGGAAACTGCCTCGAAATACCGAAAATTCAGCAATAAAGCCAACCATTCCAGGAATACCAGCACTCGCCATTACTCCTAAAATCATTAAACTGCCGGTAATAGGTAAACCACGCTGAGGGTTCAATAAACCTCGTAAAAAGTCCACATCTCGGCTTCCTGTCTTCTTGTAAACCACCCCAACTAACAAGAATAACAAGGCAGAAATTAAACCATGACTAACCATTTGAAAGGTAGCCGCAGTGATACTTAAGCGAGTTGTGGCGGCTGCTGCCAGTAAAATGTAAGCCATGTGAGCAATAGAAGAGTAAGCGACAACCTTCTTCATATCCTTTTGGACAATGGCACAAGAAGCTCCGTATAACGCGCTAATAGCTGCTAAAGTAGCTAACCAAGGAGCTAGATAAACCCAAGCATCCAAAAATAAACCCACACCGAAGCGTAATAGTCCATAAGTTCCTAACTTCAGCAAAACACCGGCTAACAACACAGAAACAGGGGTAGAAGCTTCTACGTGAGCATCTGGAAGCCAAGTATGGAATGGGAAAATGGGTATTTTGATGGCTAAGCCGATGAGTAACGGGGCGAGTAGTAATAATTGAGTTGAAAGGGGTAGAGTGTGGTGGCGTAAAGGTTCATACTCAAATGTAGATGCTCCTGATAACCACACTAAGCCCAAAAATGACGCTAAAACCAAAAATCCCGAAATAGCAGTATATAACAAGAATTTCATAGCAGCGTAACCTCGTTTTGCCCCTCCCCAAATGGCAATGAGGAAATAAAGCGGGATAATTTCTAATTCATAAAAGAGGAAAAACAAAAGAACATCTTGCGCTAAAAACGCCCCTGATACCCCACTATTTAGCACTAAAATGAGGGCGTAATAAAAGCGGGATCTTTCAATATTTTTACCACTAGCATAAATAGCAATTAATGTGAGTAAACTATTGATAAATATGAGAGGGAAAGATAAGCCATCAACTCCTAAATGATAGTTTAAACCGATATCGGTAATCCAAGGAATAAACTCATTAAATTGAATATTAGAATTATTTAGATCAAATTGAAACCCTATTACTAAGGTTAAAACTAATAAAATGCTTGTAAAAATGAGAGCCAATGATCGATAAAAGCCACTGTCTTGTTTACCGGGTAAACTGGCGATTACAATTGCTCCTACTAACGGTATAACAACTAAAGCACTAAGCATCATTAATTTTGGGTTCTCCTAGATAAAAAAATCAAATTCAAGTCAGTTATCAGAACAGTTTGTTAATCTTTCGTAGAGATACTGTATAACAGATTTCTACTAATTTTTAAGCTCACTATTTAACTAAAAAACTCTGACCAAAACTCAATAATGACTGACCATTGACCACTCAACATAAACCACAGTAAAAAAACAACTCCGATTAAAATTGTTAGTACATAAAACTGGGATTGACCTGATACATTGTACTTCAAAGCATTACCACTAAAAATGGTGAGCAAACTAACTAAATTAACTACCCCATCAACCACATAGCGATCAAACCAAGCCGTTATTTTAGAAATATTGGCCACCACTGCCACTACTGTAAATTCATAAACTTTATCTAAATAAAAGTCATAAGCAAATAAATCTTGGAAAAAGCGTAAATAAAGATTAGCTAATCGTTCCCAAGAACGACGAATAGGACGAAAAACACCAACCAAACAGC
The DNA here is from genome assembly GCA_002172675.1 of unicellular cyanobacterium SU3. Classification (GTDB taxonomy): domain Bacteria; phylum Cyanobacteriota; class Cyanobacteriia; order Cyanobacteriales; family Microcystaceae; genus Crocosphaera. The sequence continues at coordinate 18,521 of NETF01000182.1, read as the reverse complement.
CTAATAAACCCGACAAAATAAGCAAAGGAATCGCCCATTTAACCGCCAAAGAATCATTACTCACTAAAGGACTTACTTGGGATAACCACAACGGCCAACGAATGGGAGCCAAAGGCGCAATTAAAGTAAAAATAGTTAATGTCACCATCGGAACCGCCATCGGCCAGGGAACCTCCGGCGCTCGGCGTGTTTTTTTCTGAGGCGTTCCCAAGAAAACCGAGCGAAAAATACGAGTTAAATTAAAGGCACATAAGGCATTAACAAACACTAAAATTGCCAATAACCATAACGACACATTCCAAGAGCCATCAAACCATTTTGCCCAAGTCCAAAACATCCCCATTGGCAATAAGGCTACCATTCCAGCAGAGCCAACCACAAACGCCGTGGTCGTAGCGGGCATTCTTGACCATAATCCCCCCATTTCTGTAATATTTTGGTCACTGGTGGTTAAAATTGCCGAACCTGCACTCATAAATAATAAGGCTTTTGCGATCGCATGGCTAAACACTAACAAAAAGGCAATATCCACATGGCCCAACCCCACCGCAATAAATACTAACCCTAAATAAGCACTGGTAGAATGGCACAACGCCCGTTTAATATCAATTTGGGCCATGGCAATTAAAGATGCACCAATGGCGGTTACAGTCCCCAAAACAATCAACACATCAGAGGCAACAGGAGACAAAGTAAACACTGGTTGTAGCTTAATTAAGACATAAGCTCCGGCAGAGACCACAATGGAGTTTCGCATAATTCCAGCCGGGTTCGGCCCTTCCATCGCTTCATCTAACCACAAATTTAAGGGAAATTGAGCGCATTTCCCTGTGGGACCAGCAATCATAGATAACCCTAACAATGTAGCGGTTATAGGGGGAACTGGATCAGTTAACGCCCAATTTTCTAATTCTGAAAAGGTTAACCCTTCTCCATAACTCGATAAGGCTACTAACCCCATCAATAAAATAATATCCCCCACCCGTTTCGTCAAAAATGCGTCTCTAGCCGCCGTTACTACCAAAGGTTGAGCATACCAAAATCCCACTAACAGATAAGTAGAGAGGGTTAAAATTTCTAGCAGTCCATAACTGAGGAGTAAAGAGTCACTGAGGGCAATTCCTCCTAAAGCAGCTTCAAACACTCCCATTAAGCCAAAAAAGCGAGCTAAAGACCAATCTTTCTCCATGTAGCCTAACGCATAGATTTGGGCTAAAAGACTAATCCCTGTGATTAATTCTAGGGCCCCTAAACTGACAGGGGATAACTCTACCGATAAGAATAAATCTAAATCTGCTACACTGAGCCATTTGAAAACTAATTGTTCACTTTTTCCTTGCCAAATTAAACTGAAAGCAATCGATCCATGAACAAAGGATAATAAGGTCATTAAAAGGTTTAAATAAGCTGCCGGCCGGGGACCTGTCCGCTTAATTATCCCTAAAGACCACGGTAACGTTAATAACGCACCGATTAAACCGTAAAACGGAATTAACCAACTACTGTGTAATAAAAAATCATTAATCATTTATCATTAATTACCTTTAATTTTGAATTGCTCTTGATCCTTCCTACCAAACTGCATATTTAATCGTGAATCGTACCATTTTTACCCCACGATGTTAACTAACCCATAGTCAATATTAAAAAATAATAAACAAATCTTGACAAAATCGAATATAATGCTGTTACTTAGCTTGACTATTTTTGATAATAATTGATGATATTAACTTCATTTCCTTGGTTAACTGCGATCATTCTATTGCCCCTAATGGCATCTTTAGTGATCCCTGTACTCCCGGTGAAAGACGGTCAACAAGTACGGTGGTATGCCCTAGGCGTAGCGATCGCTGATTTTGTTTTGATGTGTTACGTTTTCACTCAGCATTATGATACGAGTAATTCTAATTTCCAGTTAGTGGAAACCTACTCATGGTTGCCCACGTTAGGACTGAGTTGGTCTGTTTCGGTAGATGGCATTTCTATGCCTCTTGTGCTTTTAGCCGGACTGGTGACAACTCTAGCGATGTTTTCTGCTTGGCAACTGGATCATAAACCCCGTTTATTTTACACCCTGATGTTGATGTTATACGCAGCACAGATCGGGGTTTTCGTGGCTCAAGATGTCCTACTCCTGTTCATTATGTGGGAGTTGGAACTGGTTCCCGTTTATCTCCTTATTTCCATTTGGGGAGGACAAAAACGTCAGTACGCAGCCATGAAGTTTTTATTATATACAGCCGCCGCGTCTATTTTCATTTTAGTTGCAGCCTTAGCAATGGCACTTTATGGAGGCGATAATCTCACCTTCGACTTAGTTGAACTGGGATTAAAAGATTATCCGTTAGGACTTGAATTATTCCTTTATGCAGGATTATTGATTGCTTTTGGCGTAAAACTAGCCATTTTTCCCCTTCATACCTGGTTGCCGGATGCTCACGGAGAAGCGTCCGCCCCTGTCTCGATGATTTTAGCAGGTGTACTTTTGAAAATGGGAGGTTACGGATTAATTCGCCTTAACATGGGACTATTATCCGATGCTCATATTTATTTTGCTCCCATTTTAGCCACATTAGGCGTAGTCAATATTGTTTACGGGGCGTTGACTTCCTTTGGACAAACCAATATGAAACGTCGCTTAGCCTATTCTTCTGTGTCTCACATGGGCTTTGTTTTATTAGGAATTGCCTCGTTTACCGATTTAGGGATGAGTGGTGCTATGTTACAAATGCTCTCTCATGGTTTAATTGCTGCTTTACTATTCTTCTTAGCCGGTGTTACTTATGATCGCACCCACACCCTCGCATTGAACGATATGGGGGACATTGGGGAAAAAATGCCCAAAGTCTTCGCTTTATTTACTGCTGGGGCCATGGCTTCTTTAGCCCTTCCTGGAATGAGTGGCTTTGCCAGTGAAATCTCCGTTTTTCTCGGTTTTAGTAATAGCGACATCTATAGTTCTAATTTTCGCACCGTTACCGTCTTTTTATCGGCTGTAGGCGTGATTCTTACCCCTATTTATTTATTGTCTATGTTGCGTCAGTTATTTTATGGGACTGACAAAATTCCTGTCTGTGTTGTGGGGGACACAGTACGACAAAAAGATTATCAAGATAACCAGGAAACCATGTGTTTCGGAACCAACTGTGTGCTACCAGAGGATGCTGACTATAGCGATGGTAAACCAAGAGAAGTATTTATTGCTCTTTCTTTTCTCGTGTTAATTATTGCTATTGGTATTTATCCTAAGGTAGCGACACAATTATATGATGTGAAGACCGTCGCCTTAAATACACAAGTTCGTCAATCTTACACTCAAATCTCCCAAGAGACTCCTCAAATTTATGCCAAAGATTTTCTCGCCCCTAAAGTGGGAACTTCTGAGCAATCCTCTGTTTTGGCAACTATCAAACAATAGAAGAGTTCAAGAGTCACCGACCAATAATTATCATAAGAAGATTGATGAAAATATAGGATAATTAACTTGGTATAGAATTTAAAAGAGGTTGTTTTGACAACCTCTTTTAATATTGAAAATATTTTCAAGTTTGACCAACTTAGTACCTTCTTTTGAATAGTTAATAATAAAGAATCAGGATTAACTCCTTGAAAAAAAAATAATTATTAACGATTAATTATTAATGATTAATTAATAAAAGTAGGATAACTCAGACAAGTGAAAAGATGAGTAAGATTACAGTCAAAAAAAATTACACACTAGAAGAAAGGTCATCTCTGATAATCCGCAAACGTAAAAGCAGACACTAGACCCTTCAATTCCCTGTCATGGGTTGCTTGAGGATTTTTAGTCCTCATGATGAAGAAATTATAAAACAGTCTGATCTCTCAAAGCAAGACTCAATCAGGGATACAAGAATATTTTTCCTAGATAGGAGCTTAACTATTAACTTTAATTAACCATCAGATTAGAAAATATCATGGCGGTTTATATTGTCAAAGGGGCCAAGGTTCTCTATTGTTTATATAGAAGGTTGATAAGTTAGCTACTCCCGTGCAAATTTTTCGCCTAGTCTTTAACACTGGAAGAATCAAGTTTCACGTTAGATTAGATCATCAAAGCAACTAGGTAAATATATCTATTAGCTTGAGGATTGTCCAATCTAAGAACAATTTTTCTAACGGTTAAAACAATCGGGCAACAGAAAAATTTCTGGTAGCTTCTCATTAATTAAATTTAGTTTTGGCCTTAAAGCGAGGATAATTAACAATGCCAATTGCCGTTGGAATGATCGAAACAAAGGGCTTTCCTGCTGTCGTAGAAGCAGCAGATGCTATGGTAAAGGCAGCCCGTGTTACCTTAGTGGGTTACGAGAAAATTGGAAGCGGTCGTGTTACGGTCATTGTGCGGGGTGATGTTTCAGAAGTGCAAGCGTCAGTCTCTGCGGGTATCGATGCCGCGAACCGAGTCAATGGAGGAGAAGTTCTATCGACTCACATTATCGCTCGTCCCCACGAAAACCTCGAATACGTTCTACCCATTCGCTACACCGAGGAAGTAGAACAGTTTAGAGCTTATTAGCCGTCTTTTTTCATTCAAAACGGTTAATTAAACAAACATACATTCGTTATTAGGAGAAAAAACTCATGTCAATTGCTGTTGGAATGGTAGAAACCCTCGGTTTTCCTGCTGTTGTAGAAGCGGCTGATGCGATGGTAAAAGCAGCCCGTGTTACCTTAGTCGGTTATGAAAAAATCGGAAGTGGTCGCGTTACCGTTATCGTTCGGGGTGACGTTTCAGAAGTTCAAGCCTCTGTTTCTGCCGGTATTGATAACGCAGGGCGAGTTAATGGTGGACAAGTGTTATCCACCCATATTATTGCTAGACCTCACGAAAACCTCGAATACGTCTTACCTATTCGTTACACCGAAGCAGTAGAACAATTCCGTGAAAGTGTCAATCCTGTGCCTATTAGACGCTAAATAAACAGTAATTCGCCAATATAATGCAAATTGCCAAAGTTCGAGGTACTGTTGTCAGTACCTACAAAACCCGCAGTTTAACTGGAACAAAGTTCTTATTAGTTCAATTTATGGACGATCAAGGACAACCTCTACCTAAGTACGAGGTAGCCGGTGATTTAGTCGGTGCAGGAATTAACGAGTGGGTATTGGTATCAAGAGGCAGTGCTGCGCGCATCGATGATGGCATGGAACGCCGTCCCCTAGATGCGTTAGTGGTAGGAATTATTGATACGGTTACGGTTGAAAATAATCGATTATATAGCAAAAAAGACGAACAATGAAGAATTTAACCTCATTGACAGTCTGCTAATAACTGATACTAAATTATTAAAGAGGAGGACGAAAATTGTCATGGTAGTCCGCAAAAGGGCGGCACCCCCGACACCTTGGTCGCAAACCCTCGCAGAACCCAAGATAGACGATAGTGCATTCGTACATTCTTTTTCTAACCTCATCGGTGATGTTCAAGTAGAGGCTAATGTTTTAATTGCTCCAGGAACATCCATCAGAGCCGATGAAGGAACCCCATTTTATATTGGCGAAGGAACCAATATTCAAGATGGGGTCGTCATTCATGGACTAGAAAAAGGGCGGGTGATAGGAGATGATGGCCAAGAATATTCCGTTTGGATCGGTAAAGAAGCCTGTATTACTCACATGGCTCTGATCCACGGACCAGCCTATATCGGGGATGGCTGTTTTATCGGGTTTCGCTCAACCATATTCAATGCCAGAGTAGGTGAAGGCTGTATTGTCATGATGCACGCCTTGATTCAAGACGTAGAAGTTCCCCCAGGAAAATACGTCCCCTCCGGTGCTGTTATTACTAACCAACAACAGGCCGATCGCCTTCCTGAAGTGACAGAGAGCGATCGTCACTTTGCCCATCATGTGGTAGAAGTGAACGCAGCCCTACGAGCTGGGTATCAATGCGCTGAGAACCAGGCCTGTATTACCCCTATTCGTCAACAGTTAGGGAAGTCTATAAAAGACATTAATCAGAGTGATTATAGAAATTCGGTGACAAGTATGAGTTTAAGTTCAAACATTGTAGCGCAAGTACGCTCTTTGCTGTCCCAAGGGTATTCCATTGGGGCAGAATATGCCAATAAGCGTCGTTTTAAAACCAAATCTTGGTTAACTGGTGGAACCTTTGAAGGTCGCGCCGATCAAGTTTTAGCAGATTTAGAGGACTTTCTACAAGAGCATCAAGGGGAATATGTACGCCTTTTAGGGGTTGACACTGGTGCTAAACGTCGTGTCCTCGAACTGATTGTTCAACGGCCAGAAGATACCCCAGGAGAACCCAGTCGCATTACGACTACTAAGAGTAAGGTGGATCTGGCTCCTGTGAAAAGTGCTAGTAACGGCAACGGTAAAGTCGGCAACGATATCGCCTCCCAAGTTCGTAATTTATTACATCAAGGCTTAAAAGTTAGCACAGAATATGCTAATGCTCGTCGTTTCAAGACAAAATCCTGGTTAACTGGCCCTGCGATCGATAGTAAGCGAGAATCTGAGGTAATTAACGAATTACAACAACTCTTAGCCGAACATCAAGGGGAATACGTTCGCTTAATCGGAGTTGATCCTAACGCTAAGCGAAGAGTGTCCCAAACCATTATTCAACGTCCAGGAGAACCCGGAACCGTTCAGAGTAATAGTAAGGTAGCTTCTCCTCGCGCTGGGAAAAGAGGCGCAGTTTCGGCCAGTGGTGGTTTAAGTCCCGAAGCGATCGCTCAAGTCCGGTCTTTACTCTCCCAAGGTTACAAAATCGGCACAGAACACGCCAACAAGCGTCGTTTTAAAACCAAATCGTGGCAAAGTTGCTCTCCTATCAATAGCACCCGTGAAAGCGAAGTCATTGCCGGTTTAGAAAACTGTTTAGCCGAGCATCAAGGGGAATATGTTCGTTTGATCGGTATCGACAGCAAAGCCAGAAGACGAGTCGCTGAAACCATTATTCAACGTCCTGAAGATGCTATAAGTCGTAGTAGTAAACGAACAGCGACTGCTACGGCCACCGCTTCGGCACCGTCTAAAACTCGTAGTTATTCTAGCAATAGCAATGGAAATGGTCGTGTTGCTACCAGCCATTTAACCAGTGAAGCGGTTTCTCAAGTTCGTTCCTTACTAAACCAAGGCTATAAAATCGGGACAGAACACGCAGATAAGCGTCGTTTTCGTACTAAATCTTGGCAAAGTTGCTCTCCTATCGACAGCACCCACGAAAGCGAAGTCATTGCAGCCTTAGAAGGTTGTTTAGCCGAGCATGAAGGGGAATATGTCCGCTTGATCGGTATTGATCCTCAAGCCAAACGGCGCGTCTTAGAAACCATTATCCAACGTCCCTAGGAATGGGGTGATGAGGTGGTGAGGTGAGCAGGTGGGGAGGAGATTGTAATCTCATCATCCCCTCATCTAGACCTCCCTTCTCACGTCATAAGCTATTTAATATAATCTGATGCCTTTACCCCTTATTCAGCCACCACGTCACTCAGAAGTTTCGATTATTGGTGAGGTTATTATCCATGAGGGTGCTGTTGTTGCACCTGGAACGATTTTACAAGCTGCCCCTAATTGTCGTATCATCATACACCCAGGAGCCTGTATCGGTATGGGAACCTTGATTAATGCCTATCAAGGAGACATTGAAATTGAATCCGGTGCTATGTTAGGGGCAGGCGTTCTCATTGTTGGTCAAGGTAAAATTGGTCAAAATGTTTGTCTCGGTTCTTGTACAACGGTGATCAATACTTCTGTTGAGTCAGGAACCACCATCGAAGCCGGATCATTGATGGGTGATACCTCTCGTCAGTTTCCAGAAAAAGAAAGTAAGTCTCCACAAACAATAAAAGCAAATAATAATGGTTTTGGAGACAATGGTCATTTAACTGCCAATGATCACAAAAAAGCGTCTCAAAGTGATACAAATAACTATAATAAGCCTGAATTTGTCGAAGAAATGGAAGATTTATGGGCAGATTCTCAACCAGAAATAGAAGAGGTGACGGAAATTCCTGAAATTCCAACAAAACCCAATGCGCCTGCTGACAAGAATAATAATAATGCTCCTGTGGTGGGTCAAGTTTATATTAATCAGTTATTATGCACTTTGTTTCCTGATCGCCAAGCATTTAATCAGTCTCAAAATAATCCTTCTTCACAAGACAAAAAATAATAAGTAACCTGAGTTCGGAATACATTCAAAGTCTGATTAAGCCGAAGATTGAAGAGTCCAAAATCATTTAAGTCTCACAAGTTGTTAGAGAGGCCTCGATTTCAGGGACAGCGAATCGAGGTAGTTGACTATACCAAGTCTAATGTCCCGCTCACTGCTCACGACTTACCCCAGTTTGTACTTGCCACAACCCTGCATAAATGCCTTGTTTTTCTAATAGTTGTTCATGGGTTCCTTGTTCGACAATTTTTCCAAATTCCATCACATAAATACAGTCAGAATGACGAATGGTGGATAAACGATGAGCGATCGCAATGGTGGTTCTTTGGGCGGTAATTTTGTCTAAGGAACGGGCGATCGCTGCTTCGGTTTCGTTGTCTACGGCTGAAGTTGCTTCATCTAAAATCAAAATAGGTGGATCTTTTAAAATTGCTCTAGCAATAGCAATTCTTTGGCGTTGTCCTCCTGATAATTTCTGACCCCTTTCTCCCACAATAGTCTCGTAACCTTGATACAAGTTTTCGATAAATTCATGGGCTTCTGCTAATTTAGCAGCTTGTCTAATTTCGGAGTCTGTAGCGTCAGGATTTCCATAGGCAATATTCTCTTTGACGGTTCCATGAAAGAGAAAAACATCTTGACTCACTAACCCGATGGCTTTCCGTAAATCTCCTAAAAAGATATCTTGAATATTGATATCGTCTATGGTGATTTTACCGTGATCAATTTCATATAATCTGAGTAATAATTTGACTAATGTGCTTTTTCCTGAACCAGTAGAACCCACCACACCAATACGATGACCGGCTGGTATTTCTAAGGATAAGTTTTTAAGAATCGGATAACCTTCTTGATAGGCAAAAGTGACGTTTTCAAGTTTAACTTTTCCTTGTACTGTTTTTGTCGGTAAAGCGATGGTTCCAGAATGAATCGTTAGAGGCGTATCTAATAAGTTCATTACCCGATTTGTCGAAGCCATCGACCGTTGATAGAGGTCTAAAGTTTGACCTAACCTAGTTAGAGGCCATAGTAAGCGTTGAGTCATAAACACTAAAACGCTATAAGTTCCTACCGCTAATTTACCTTTAACCGCTTCCATGCCACCGTATAATAAAATAGCTGTAAATCCGGCTAAAATAATAAGACGAATGAGAGGAACAAAGGCTGCACTAAAGGCGATCGCTTTTTGATTACTCTTTCTGTAAGCTTGACTATCTTGCCGTAATCTGTCTAATTCATAGGCTTCTGTGGTAAAACTTTTAATGGTTGTAATTCCACTAATATTGTTAGATAAACGACTATTTAATAAACTGACTTTTTCCCTAACATCGGCGTAACGAGGAGCTAATAATTTTTGAAACCCAATCGAACCCCATAAAATAAAAGGAATGGGTAACATGGCCATCCAGGCGGTTCCTGGGGTGACAATAAAAAAGGCTGCACCAATGATAATAACGGTGGTAATGACTTGTAAGATTTCATTGGCACCAATATCTAAAAAACGCTCTAATTGGTTGATATCATCGTTTAAAATTGATAAGAGTAATCCTGTATTTCTTTCTTCAAAATAAGCCATTTCTAATTCTTGTAAATGACCATAAGCATGAAGTCTTAAATCATGTTGAATGTTTTGGGCTAAATTACGCCATAATCGTTCATACATATATTGGAATAAAGATTCTAATCCCCAGATAATAATGGATAGAAAGGTTAAAATTAGTAATTGAACAAAAACATCTTTAAACCCTAATTTTGCGATCAAAGAATCTTGTTGTTGTACAACAACATCAACCGCAGCACCAATTAACACGGGTGGGGCTAAATCAAAGATTTTATTAATAATAGAACAAGCGACAGCTTTCCAAATAAGAGGACGATAGGCTTTTCCATATTCAAAAAGCCGTTGCATGGGATGTTGATTTGTTTTTATTTTCTGCATTTTTGATATCAATTTTAACTTTTTATTCTCAATTATAATGAACCTATTTTAAAATAAAACATAAATTATTTCAACATTTAAGAAAAGCGAAGCAATTTTATTTCCTTAATAATTTAAGCTAAAAAAGGAGCATTACTTTTAATAAAATTATCCTCTCTTCCATCATGTTTATGATGAGGAAAAGTAGAAAGGTTTAGTTTTTGGTGATCTTCAGCATTATCATAACAGAAAATCAAATTATTTTTGCTATCCATATATTGATAACTATACATTTTTCTATCGACAAAAATTTCAACATAGATAAATTCTCGAAAATGAAGTAAAGAATTATCTTTTAAGTTAATTTTGCCTTTAATAAAACCTTCATAAAGTCCTCTCTTATCTTTTTTAATATCAAATGATGTAATTATTGTAGGGAATGTAATAAACTGATGAATTTATTTAAAATAATCTTCAATCAACAAAATAAATTTCCTCAATGGATTTTTTTGTTTGTTTTAAATGCTCTAATATTTTAGATTCTCCAATCCACTCATCAAAATCAAAATTATGAGGTAATTCATTGTTATTAAATTGCTTAATAAATTCTTCGGTTGATAATTGATATTTAGTTTCAAAGGTTAAGATACGTTCTTCTGTTTTTTTGATTCCTGTTTTAACGCTTTGTAATTTTTCTGATAAAGCACTTTCAATAATTCGTCTGAGGGCTTCGGGATCTTTTGATTTAATGGTTAATTCAGCCATTATTTTTGGTAATTACGGTTATTATTATTTTAGTTAAATTCTAAATTCTAAATTACTTACATGATCTTCGAGTTTGATTAAATTCTGGTTCTTGCCAAGAAAACGCAAAATGACTAATAGATTTTAGTTGCGGAAATGCCGTACGAATGGCGTTCATTTGGGTTTCTAATGCTGGCCGGTTAGCTTCAGCTTTTCCCCAAGATCCGGCGATCGCAGGTGTGATTTTTGTTTGCGGTGAAGCCATCTGAAAGACTCGTTTAACTTGTTCTACAATACAATTGGCATCTTTGCACAAACCGTAAGCCATCGGATGAAATTCTAGAGAAGCAGAAAACTGATCCCATGCTTGCAAACGAGAGTCAAATCCCTTTTCTCCCACTAATCGATTACCATCAGGAAAGAAAACAGCCCCGGCCTGAATACCATAACGTTTAACGACAGATTCTGCAAAGGAAACAAAGTTAATCACACCCTGGGCCGCATGGGCAACGGTTAAATACCAGATTTCGTCTTTTATGCGCTGATATCGGACGTTTAAGGGCTGATCGAAGGCGGTTTCTGGTATGGTTCGACCTTGCCACAAAGGGACGGTTTCGTTAGGATACAATCGATCCACTTCTTTGAGATCGTTGAGGGTTAGATAACCTTTAGTGACATAGCGATGAATGAGATCCCGACCTTTATTATTCATGGCGCGATCATACAATACTTGCAAAGATGCCGGACTATAGATCCACAAGTCTTTGATCTTTCCTGCTACAGAGTGGGTTCCGGTTCCCCTAGGATAGCGTACATAGTCGAATAATACCCCATCCGGTCGCCGTTTAAGAACGGCTTCTAGTAAGCGATAATAGTCGGTTTGGGCCTGACGGTTATAGGGATCAACAAACGCCTGAGCCCCATCATGGACATAGGTGGTACTATCTTGTCCTTTGCCATTCCTGGCTAAAACTTGTTGGCGATCGCTTCTTTGGGCGTAGGCGTAACCAAAATTAAGGGTAAATAGCCACGCATACATTTTTAAGCCCCGTTCCCGTCCTTTTTTGATGGTTTTGGCTAATAAATCGACATTTTCCACCCCCGGTGTCCTAACAACGGTGTCCCAAGGGGTGGGGTTATCGGCTGGTGGTAGGAGTACCTGACTATTAGCAAAGGTTTCGATATAAACGGTATTGTAGCCTTTACTAACGATACGATCTAACACGGCATCAATGGAACCCGGACGCACATCACAGGGGTATAATCGTAACCAAATGGCTTGTTCTTGGGGCCAAGTTTGTTGACGACAACGACGTAATTCTATGGCGTGTTTTTGGATAAGATTTTGATAGGTTTGTTGGGCTTGGCGATCGCCTTTTAACGCGGTTTTTAAGAGGGTTTCTTTTTGGGCGATCGCTTGGGGAGACAGTTGACAATAATTACTGGCTGTAGCTGTTCTTATGGAAAATAAAGGAAAAATACTGTTACTGAGGGTGAGTAATAATCCCATCATCGGATAGATTAATTTTTGAGAAAGCGATCGGCCTTTCATTTATATGTACTCTCTAACTTGGTGTGATAAATGGTATTTTTTTTTAAGGTAACAAACTAAGTATTATTGATTCTTTCTAAATAAACGTACAAAAATATGGTTTTGAGGTTCAGTAACTGCTACGCGAACATAGTTATTAGAATCATCCGCTAACTTTTCTAATAAAATCATTGGTGTCTGAGGATTTTTTGCAACTTCCCCACGAATATAGTTGTCCGAATCAGTGGCTAATTTTTCTAGTATGCTAATAGTTGTCTTAGGATTACTTGCTACTTCTTCCCGAACTGAAGTAATAGAAGATTGAGCTAAAATATTTAAGAGATTAATAGGTGTTTTTAAATTACTGGCTATTTCAGCAAGATTACATTCATCGTATTCTTTAAGTTCATTTTTTTGAGAAAATAAAAAACAATTATCTTCTAATAACCACAAATCAATAATAGGATTTTCTGCTAATTCTTCAGAAAACTCTACACCTAATTCAATTAATGTTTCAGTTGGTGTATTCGGATTCCTAACAATTGTTTTACGAATTTCTATATTTTCACTTTCTGCTAATTGAGTTAATGTTTCTGGATAAGTATTAATATTTTGAGCAACTAAACAAGCGAAACTATCGTTCATTTTAGCTAATTCTGCTAATCTTTCAGGGGATGTATTTTCATTACTTGCTTCTTGTTCAAGGTTTAAAGATGTTTCATTCATACCTTTAAAAATTTGATGATTTGATAAATATTTTAACACATTTTTATTTTAGTCTGAATATTTCTAGCTTTTAGTCGGAGTACAAAGAAAAATTATTATATTACTGTAAGGTGGGCAATGCACACCTTACGAGGTTTTATTAAATAAAGTAAAGTATTATAATATTTAATCTAAATATTATAAGATTATATTTTCTGATTCTTAAGCAAGAAACTATCATTAATCTCAGCAATACTAGGACAACCACTTAAAGCCATTGCCAACAATAATTCATCTTTTAACAACTCTAAAACATGATTAACACCGCCTTCTCCATTAACTGTTAAACCCCATAAAATAGGGCGACCAATTAATACCGCTTTGGCCCCTAATGCTAAGGCTTTAAACACATCTGTCCCTCTTCTAATACCGCCATCCATAATAATATCAATGTCATTTCCTACTGCTTCAACAATCTTAGGTAATGCTTCTAAGGTAGTTATTGCGCCGTCTAACTGTCTTCCTCCATGATTCGATACGATAATACCTTTTACCCCATTTTCGACAGCTAAACGGGCATCATCCGCCCTTAAAATACCTTTTAAAACGATAGGAAGCTTGGTTATAGATTGTAACCATTCTAAGTCTTTCCAGGTGAGACTAGGATCGATTTGTTGTTGAAAATAAGCAAATAATCCTGACTGATTACTACTGTTAGGAATATCTAAATCTTTTAAAGTAACTAAATTTGCTAATTTTAACGGTTCAGGTAAGGTAAACTGATTCCTAATATCGATTTCTCTTTTTCCTAACATAGGAGCATCTACGGTAACACAAATAGCCGTATAACCTGCTTTTTCTGCTAGTTCTACTAATGCTTTGGTTAACCCTTTATCTTTATGAATATATAATTGAAACCACCTTAAATTATCTTTTTGACAAGCTGCCACTTCTTCTAAACTGGTAGTAGATAATGTGCTTAAAATGAGCAAAGTTTTTAAGTCAGATAACACTTTAGCAGTAGCTTTTTCTCCTTGAGGATGGGCTAAACATTGAAAGGCCATTGGCGCAACTCCGATAGGCATTGATAAGGTTTGACCTAACAATTTTGTGGATAAATTAATCTGACTAACATCTACTAATACTTTAGGATAAAGTTGATAGTTATTGAAGGATTTTCTATTATTTTTTAGAGTTATTTCGTCTAAGGCACCACTACTATAATAACCCCATGTCATTGAGGAAAGCTGTTGTTTTGCTAAAGATTCATATTCAAATAAGTTAATGGGTTTAATCATGAAAACTGAAACTAAAAAATTAATCAACTAAATGTTATCATTAAATAATAGCTTATCCTATTGACTATCTCATAAAAAATTAATATTTTTTATAGAAAACTCATACATAAGCTAGACTATTAATAGAAAGATCAAGTTAATAATGAAACAAATTATCTGGGGAGGAATTACCCTCATTCATCATCAGTTTTTAACTAATTGGGGAGTTTATATTGAAGGACAACTCATTATTGATGTAGATAGGTTTGACAACTTAAAAAAACGATATCCAGAAACTAATATTATTGGGGGAGAAAACCTATTATTAATTCCTGGTTTAGTTAATAGTCATGATCATGGTCGTGCTATTAGTTCTGTGGGATTTAATATTAATGATACTTGGTTAGAATCATGGTTATTACAGTTAGAAAAATTACCCGATATTGAGTCTTATTTGGCTGCCAGTATTGAAGGAATTTCTTTACTAAAATCAGGCGTAACCACTGTTTCCCATAGTCATAATCCTAGAAATTGGGACAATCTTTATCAAGAAGCTTCAGACACCATTAAAGGTTATCAAAATGCAGGTATTCGTGTCGCTTTTCATCCTCCTATTGTTGATCAAAATTTATTAGATTACACTAACAAAGAGCAAGTTTTAAGTTGTTTATTTCCCTCTTTATTACAACAATTTAATAAGTATCAAAATACTCCCCCAATTTCTAAGCAAGAGTATTTTAATATTTGTAGTCAACTATTTAATAATTATCATGACACTATCAATCATCAAGTTAAAATTCAAGTCAGTCCAGCTGGTGGACAATGGTGTAGTGATCAGTTAATTCTTGAAGCCGTTGAATGGGCTAAAAAACACAATACTAAAGTGCAAATGCATCTGTTAGAAACTCAATATCAACGTCAATATGCTTATGAATCTTGGGGTAAAAGTTTTGTTAATCATTTAGAAGAATTAGAAGTTTTAGGACATTGGTTAACCTGCGCTCATATGGTTTGGATTGATGAATCAGATTTGTCTATTTTGGCAGATAAAAATATTAAAATAGTTCATAATCCTAGCAGTAATCTTCGTCTAAGAAGTGGCATTGCTCCTGTTGCAAAAATGTTAGAAAATAATATTTCTGTTGGCATTGGATTAGATGGGTTAGGGTTAGATGATGACCAAGATTTTTTAAGAGAAATGCGTTTAGCTTGGACATTAATTAATCAACCTGGGATGGAATCTACTACCATAAAACCTGATATGATTTGGTCAATAGCAACTCAGAAAGGCGTAGAAATGACGTTAGGAAACAATATTAATTTAGGACAACTAAAGAAAGGTAATTTAGCTGATTTAGTTCTTATTGATTATCAGCAAATACCCTTAAAACAAAGAGGAATTTGTCATGATGCTAAGCTTTTATGTTGGCTTTCTAAACAACAAGTAAAATCGGTTATGGTAGGGGGAAAATGGGTTATTATTGATGGGCAATGTCAAACCTTAAATGAAGACGATCTTAATCAAGCTTTAGCTGATATTATTATGTTCATTGATCAAGGTTTATAGGGTTTCATTTCATCGACTAAAGGCATATTTTCTGGAGGTTGATAAGGGGTAAAATCTTCATCAAAGGGGACTTCTTCAGATGGTTCATAGGGCGTATTATTTTCAATTTCTGGTGTGGTTTCTACTGCTTCATTAGGGTTAGCTGTTTCAACTGGAATAATAATGGGTTGCGGTTGATAAGGGGAATTTGGTTCTGCTGGTATATTATTTTCTTGGGGTGGGTTTGGGGCATTTATTTCTATTGGGTTATTATTTTCTTGAGGTAGGTTAGGAAGATTATTTTCTACAGGAACAATAATTTCTTGAGATGGGTTAGAAGGATCATTTTGACTTCCCCCAGGAACTTGATTGTAAGGATCAAAGTTATTATATTCTTGGGTTGGATAGGGTTTAAATTCATCAACTCTTGTCGTATTTTCGGGGATTCCAGGTGTTCCTAGAGTCGGTAAGGGTAGGGGTGGAGGTGAAGGAGGAAGGGTTTCTAGTTTTCGCTCAGCAGGGTAGGGAAATAAAGCTAAAAATTTCTCTTGTCTTTCTACTTTAGATTCTGGTGCATAATTCCATAAACTATCATAAAAAAAGAAAGAAACCCCTAAGCCATTTTGCTTTGCTGCTAAGACTTTTTGTTGTATAAATTCCATTTCAATTTGTCGATTTCTTAACCCCGTTAAAATACCAATACCTGTAGGGATTTTTTGTCGAGTTTCTTTAATTTCTGGCTTTTCTATTTGTCTAACAAAACTCTCTAAGTCAGGTCGATAAACTTGGACAATTATTTCATCAACAATACCCTGTTTTACCCAAGTAAACCAATCTTGCAAAGAACCTTGATAAGCGGTATCATAAGGATTAGGAGAAACAGAAAAAATAGCGTTACTTTTCTTTGCTTTTATTGCTTGATTCAATTGGGAAACATAGGCCGTGAATTTATCGGCACGCCATTTTAACCAAGCAGGATCTTCGTGGTTAGCAGGGGGATCTTTTTCCGTTTCTTTTTTATATAAATTAACCGTAAATTGATCATATCCTAACTCACTGGGTAAGCTTAAATGATCATCAAATTGAATCCCATCAACATCATATAAGTCCATCACTTCCATTACTAAAGAAGTAATAAATTTTTGTACATCAGGACGAAAGGGGTTCAACCATACTACCTCGCCGGCTGCGCTGATAGTGGTTTGGGTTCCATCTCGTTTCTGAGTCAACCATTGAGGGTGTTTTTTGGCTAATTCTGAACTGGGTGGGGCCATAAACCCAAATTCAAACCAAGGTAACACTAATAAGTCTTTATCGTGTGCCTTAGCGATTAAATCTGTCAAGGGATCTTGTCCTTGGAAACCCTTATGAACAAAAGGTTGTATTCCCTCTCTTTCAGCGATCGCACTGGGATATAGAGTATAACCGGAATTCCAGACCACCGGATAGACTGTATTAAAATTAAGACGGGATAATTGGGCGATCGCTTCTTCTAGTTTAGGTTGATCCAGTAAGGTTTCGGTGTCATTGGTAGTTAACCAAACCCCTCGAATTTCTGTTTTAGGAGGAGAAAAAGCATAAAGAGGATGACTGAGTAATAGAACACTGAAAAAAGTAGCTAAAAATAGTTGTAAAAAGCGAGATTTTAAAAGCGATCGCCAAATTTGATTAAAAATAGACCATCTCATAGCGCAATTAATTTAAGTGTGAGTCGAATTATTCTATAGTTTAGCGATCATATTAATGTAAATGGGATAATTATCATAATTTAAGTTTCTTATTGTTAATTACATACAGATAGAAGCTTCGCTATATGTCAGAAAGTTCTCTAGTCCTTGCTTCTTGATAAATTTTTTTCCCCTATTAAAAAGGGTTAAGATTGTTTTTAGTCTCCTTAATTAGAAAAAACGACTAGATTTTATAGTTAATTAACATAGAGTTTAACTGCTTCACCAAAAGGAATTTCATTTAAGTTTAGTCCTCCTGGAGTAATTACCCAAAGTGTCGGTAACTCAGGTTTCCTATTAGGAAATGTTCCATAACCATCAGTTAAATAAACACAAACCCCTTCTAAGTTAGGATCTCGATCTTCTTCTACTTTTTCAAAGAAGGGAATAAAAGAGGTTCCTCCACCCCCTTGAGGTTTAGGAATCGTTTGATTAAAAGTAAGAGAAAAAGGTCCATAAACATCTGCATCAGCATAATATAATTCACATTTAACATGAGGATATGACCCTAAAATTCCTACAACTTCGCTTAAAAATAATTGTAATTCTTGATTATCAATAGAACCACTGGTATCCACACAAGCAAAGACTTGAACTGATTCCCCTGCTACCGTATCTAAATATAAACCACGACCAATAAAACGGCGATCATATCCTTGAAAATCAGTAGGAGTTTGTACTAAATATCGCCATAAATAACTACGCCAATCAATTTGCGATTGAGAGATTTCTTGTAGTTGTCTTTCTATTGATGCGGGTAATATTCCTTGATTTTTTGTTCTTTGAACAAAATTGCGACGCATTCCCCCACCTCGACTTATCAGGTGGGGGTTAAGGAGCAAGCAACAAGTTAGTCATCATAGCCTTGGTTTTCTATATATTGTTTTAGCACTGTTAAGGTAGCCCCAC
>NETF01000181.1 GCA_002172675.1 unicellular cyanobacterium SU3 | reverse complement strand
TTAAGTCCAATCTTCTATTATATAAAACAAACTTATGTTTAAGGAGGTTTTTTGGGCTGTTTCAACGTAAATTGGCGATCGCAGATTAACGTTTCGCCTCTCTGAAACTGAGTTTGTGATCTACTGATACTTGTTAAGTTGTTATGCACTGGTGCAAGATGTCAGTATCAGCTACTAATAGCTACCAGCCATCAGTCCTCAGCTATTAGCTATTTTTATATAACACTGATTGCTGAACGCTGAATACTGACCGCTTATAACATTGAGTGCTAAATGCTGAGTGCTTTTTTAATCAGGGGCTAGAGATTTAAGCATATCGGTCATATTTTGAAGAATATCACTATATTGTTGTTGTTCAATGGGTCGTCGGTTGGGAATATTAGGACATTCAAAATAGCGTTGTATTCCTTCTTTAACTTGCTGAGCGATCAAAGTTTGTAATTCTTCTTTTGCCCGTTGTCTTTGATAATTTGCTCCTTCGTGAGTGGTAGCATAAAGGGGGGGTAAACGGTTGAGAGCATAAGCAGCAATATCCCCAATATCAAGGTGACAAGATTCTTTAGACTCTTGTTCGGCAACTTGACTAATCGCCTCACTTAAGACTAATTCTTCCATGACATTAATGAACTGTTTTCTTGCTATGGCTTTGACGTCCCCAGTTAATAAAGCCCCCATGAGGCGATCTAATGCCATATACTCTTCCATGGGTAAGTCTGTAGCGGATTCACAGATCCGTCCGACTTCTTCTTCCATTATGGGTGTCAAATAGCCATCTTGTAATGCGTTTTCGACAATTTTTTGAATGCTCATAGGTTTGTTTTTTACTGACAGATGGAGCAGTCTGTGAATACGGGTTATTCTTAGATTACCCAGAATTGAATTAAAAGTTTCAAAACGATAAAATTCATCTTCTTTTTGACGCAAATAAGAAGCAATTTTATCTAGCTAAGAAGCAGGTTTAATATAAACAAGCGCGTGTCGCCAAATTAATAGAGATTGATTAGACTCATCGCTAAGACAAAGACATTGAGGATCTTGCCATAACACTTGCCCTGTCATGGTTTCTGTCGTGACAAGTTGAATAACAACTGTTTGTTTATCTTTAATATATCTTTGAACTTGTCGAACACTGGGCAACCCCGTATCAAATTCACTCATAAGTTTTAGACATATAGATAGCGGTTATTCTTATTATCTTATCAGCGATCGCTTGTCCTTATTTGTAGATTAATTGATAATTGTTTATATAATCCTTTATTGAACTCATTATGGAATTTACTAAATATCAAGGTCTAGGCAATGATTTTATTTTAGTGGACAATCGCCACAGTTCGACCCCTTTATTATCCCCAAAAGAAGCGGTAAAGTTATGCGATCGCCATTTTGGGATTGGGGCCGATGGGGTCATTTTTGCCTTACCTGGAGATGATAAGAGTGATTACACCATGCGGATTTTTAATTCTGATGGTTCAGAACCGCAAATGTGTGGTAACGGTATTCGTTGTTTAGCCCGTTTCTTAGCTAAATTAGAAGGCATTGAAACAGTAGGAAAATCTTACCGTATTCAAACCTTAGCCGGGATCATTGTCCCTCGTTTAGAAGAACAAGGACAGGTAAAAGTAGACATGGGAAACCCCTTTTTATTGGCCAAAGAGATTCCCACCACCTTAACGAAAGGAGAAGAAAAGGTCGTTAATCAATCTATAGAAGTGGGTGGACAGTCTTGGTCAGTGACTTGTGTGAGTATGGGTAATCCTCACTGTATTACCTTTGTGGATGATGTGGCAACGATTCCTTTAGAAACCATCGGCCCGATGTTTGAGCATCATTCAGTGTTTCCTGAACGGACGAATACGGAGTTTATTGAAGTGGTTCGCTCTGATTATCTGAAAATGCGAGTATGGGAACGAGGGGCAGGAATTACTTTGGCCTGTGGTACTGGTGCTTGTGCTTCTGTGGTAGCAGGGGTTTTGACCAGAAATTGCGATCGCCTTTGTACGGTGGAGTTACCAGGAGGTTGTTTAACCATAGAATGGTCTGAGCAAGATAACCGACTGTATATGACAGGTCCTGCTGAAGCAGTGTTTACAGGGGTGGTCGGTGAATAGTTAGTAAACTAGACTATACAGTTTAATTTCTAGAGAATTATATATCCTAAGCTTAGTTTGTACTGATATGGTCGAAGCTTAGGTTAATTTCTACTTAATTTCATGTTTTTCCACTTAAATGCAAAACACGAGTTTTGTATAGACACTTATTTTGGGGCTGACATAATTTGTTACTGCGAGTATAGTGAGTATCAGAAAAACCGAAAATTACCTATAATACAAAAAAAATTATGTTTCGTAAGGTTACTTCTCTATCTATCTTAGCTTTAAGTGCTTGTAGCTCATTTTTTATAAGCTCACCAGCTTTAGCATCATGGCACTGTAAAGATGTGTATTTAAAAGTTGTCAATAACACTGGTAACGAAATTAAGGTTATTGATCTTGACTATTATGATCCTGCTTACGAAAAATGGCGTTCAGAACCAGTTTCTAATGAGGTGATACCGAATAACCAAGTATGGCAAGAAACACGGCGACTTGAGCGTGTTAATGAAAAAAATATTCGCATTAGGGTAAAATATCGTGTTCCTGATTCTGATCGAATGGGAGGTTGGAGTGAGGTCTTTACAAAAGAGTCATCTCCTCGACAAGTATGCAGTCCAGGCAAAATCTATGAAGTTACTGTAACCTAAGTAAAAAAAATCAGCTATGGCACAACTTATCTTTGTGTGGTGGAGTTACAAGAATTATTTAAGAGGTTGAATTAGGGTTACTAAAATTCTAATTTGCTTAAATAGATTAGGAAAAATAGAGATTAGTGTCAAGCTATAAATAACGATTGCTGTAATTGAGCAAATTACTAATCTTACTTGCGGATTGACATAAGGAGTCAACCATTGTTGAACAGTCATAACAGTTAAAATCATGATTAAAGTACAAATAATTGGGGGTAAAAATTGAGATAAATAAGTTTTCCACGAAATTGAAATTAATTTTTTTAAAAGGACTTGGCTAATGGGAAAAACAAGATAATCACTAATAACATAAGCGGTAGCAACTGCCAAAATTCCCCACTGTACTGCAATGAAACAAGCAATTACATTAAAAATAGTATTGAGTAATCCTAATTTAAACTGTAGCGAAGGTTGATTGATAGCGATAAAAACAGAGCGTTGAAAGAAAGAAACAGAACGAAGTATCCCTGCAAAAGCAAGAATTTTAATGATGGGAATAGCATCGAGCCATTTCTCTCCAAATAATGTAATCACTAACTCTGAACTAAGGATAATTGTTCCGCAGAAGACAGGTAGTGCAAGTAAAGTGGTAAATTGAGTAGCTCGATAAAAAGCCTCAAGAAATCGATTGCGATCATCTTGTAAGCGAGAAAATGTTGATAATGCAACTTGATTCAAAGTACCAATAAGTAATTGCGTCATTACTTGTAAAATTCTATGAGAAATCGCATAATATCCTAAAGCAATTTCTCCTAAAAAATAACCAATGAGTAAATTATCAGTGCGTTGGTTAAAAAAATCAACTAATTTATATCCTAATATATTTAAGCTAAAATTTAATAATTCTGGTATATACTTCCTAGAAAACTGTAGTTTTGGTCGCCATTGACTTGCTTTCCATAATACAATAACACCCATAACTTCATAGGTAAATTGTTGTCCAACTAAACTCCACACACCATAATTAGAAAATGCCATATAAATTCCCACAATTCCTGCCATTAAAATACCTAGTAAGGAACGAAGAGCTATTATTTTGAAAGCAAATTTGCGTTGAAGTAAAGTCTTTTGTATTTGGCTGAAAGCATTAATAATAAAAAGAACAGAAAATACTTGAAAAATAGGTTCTAATTTAGGTTGTTGAAAAAAATTAGAGATCAAACTAGCAGCAGAAAAAGTAAAGAATGCCAGAATAAAACCAATAAAGACTTGTATCCAAAAAACAGTATCGATATGTTTTTGGTTGATATCTTGCTTTTGAATTAATGCTGAAGTAAAACCTTGATTTAAAAAAATTTGCATAAAGTTAATAAAAACATTAGCCAAAGCTACTAAACCAAAGTCTTTGGGAGTTAATAAACGAGCTAATATCAAAAAAATAATAAAAGATCCAGCTTGACTACCCCAATTTTGAATCCCTGACCAAAATATGCCTTGAATCGTTCTTTTTTTAATACTCATTATTTATCTACATAGACCATTCGTTAAAAGATTTTCCTGTATGTTTTCGTAAACAGTCAATATCCTCTTTAAGATAGTTAATTAATTTAATTCGTAAATCAGGTTCTAGTTTAGGTTTTTGAACAGCCGTTGAAAAAGGAAAATAAATTAATTTATTCACATGGTATCTTAAACTAGGAGGTAAATGATTAATTTGAGTCATTATTGGAAGTTGGGCTAGAGCATTTCCTAAATTTGTATTTCTTCGTTTATAAATTGATTTATGAAGTTTCTTTTGATAATTTATAATATTTATATTATTACTTACTCCTAAAAAACTAAAAATAGTTTGCAATGTTTTTTTTGTATGATTTGCTAATTCTTCAGTCGTTAAAATTAAAATATTAGAAAATGAAAAATAACGTAAATATTGTTCTAATTGTAAATAATAACGACTTCGACAAACATAGAAATTATGAGGATTATCTTGAAAATCTATTAAAGCTTCTGTTATGGTTTTATGTTCTCTTCTACAAGCATATCGATGAACATAATTAGAGATGATTCGCTCAATTGGATCTCGTAGAATATAAATCAATTTAGCATGAGGAATAATAGAATAGAGTCTTTCTGGAACCCCTTGCCAATTAGGATAATAAGTATAATTTGGAGAAGTTTCTCCATAAACTTTAGCGTTACCTTTAAATTGTGATTTGTACCATTCAACTCCTCTGTACCAGTTTCTTTCTTCAATAAAAAAATTGAGTTCTTTTTCCTGTGACATAGAAATTTCAGGATGACAGTTAAGGTAGTAATGTAAGCTAGTTGTACCGCATTTCATCCCACCAATAATAATAAAATCGGGTAAATTTTGTTTTCTACTTTTTTTAATAGATAAATTCTGAATTAATTTATTCATTGCTTTAGTCATTTATGTAAAAGAGAAATAGAAAAAGTTATATTATCCAATTGTCCATTTTTTCAAATCTCCCTCCATATAATCTCTTAATTTTTCGATATCTTCTTTTAAATAATTATATAATCGATCATATAAGTTTTTATTTAGTATAGGTTGTTCTACAGGTTGAGAAAAAGGTCGATAAATCATTTTATTTAAACGAAATCTTATAGAAGAAGGTAACTTATTTATATTCTGAATAATCGGAAGATGAGAAATGAAATTTCCAAAAGATGTTTTACATCGTTTATCTTTAGTTTGGTGTAGCTTTTTTTTAGTAACCTGGTTCATATCAAAGTTTTCATTAACTCCTAAGAATTTAAAAATATTTTTCAGAGTTTTGTTAGGAAATTTAGCTAAGTTTTCTGTAGTAATTAATAAAATTTGCTCAGAAGGAAAATAAGATAAATATTGTTCTAATTGAAAATAATATCGACTACGACAAATATAAGGGTTATTGGGATTCTCTTCAAAATCCATCAAAGCTTCTTCAATATTTCTATGTTCTCGCTCTTCAGCATATAAATGGATATATTGTGATAAAATTCGTTCAATTGGATCTCGAATGATATAAATCAATTTAACATGGGGAAGGGTATCGTATAGTCTTTCAGGAATCCCTTTAAAAATAGGATAAGAAGTATAATGAGGAGAAGCTTCTCCACAAATTACTCCTTCTTGACTTTTAAATTGAGACTGATACCAATCTACTCCTTTATTCCAGTTTCTTTCCTCAATAAAAAAGTCTAACTCTTTTTGTCGAGACATCGAAATTTCAGGATGGCAATTGAGGTAATAGTGTAAGCTAGTTGTACCACATTTCATCGCACCAATAATAATAAAATCGGGCAAAGTATGATTCTTATTAGGAGATGAGAAAGATATACTTTTTAAAAAAGTCATGAGTGAAGATTAAATAAAGGTTGACCATCAAAATAATCAGGAATTGGCACATTCATTAACTTTAAAATAGTAGGAGTTAAATCGACTATTTGACCACTGCCAAAGGTAGAATTAGCCTCGATGCCTTCTCCTTTTGCTATTAAAAAACCCCTTCCTCGATGTCCACCCAATCGAAAATAAGGAACCGGGCCAATGCGGCCAAATTCTGGACTGTCTACCACATCTGTGGGAGTTTCATGCCAAAGAACCACTAAATCTCCGTCAGGTAGCTTAGAATGATCTTCTGTTGGAGATTGACGAGTACGAATTACTTTTCTGACAATCGGTTTTTTCGTTCTAGCATCTACTAACTGATAAAGAAATTGACTAATTTGCTGACATAATGAATCATATTCAGACGGCTCGACAATTCCTTTAGGATCTCTCCCTTTTAGATTAATCCGAATCTGACCATCAGTAAACGTGGGCAAGGCAAATGCTTTCATTTTCGGCCAGAGTGGTCGATACCAGCGTGACGGCATCCAGGCTAACCCATCTTCGTCTGAAGTTTCTAACAAAGAAAAGGGACAATCTAAACCGTTTTTGGGAGAACGGAGAAATTGACTAGGTGTCCAAGATTTTAATCGCTTTTGTATCCAATTTTGAGGGGTATTTCTCGCCCAAACTTCCCCTAACCAAGAATGTCTCACCGGCTCAGTAATCATAGGAGAAGGAAACTGATCAATTTGACCTGGAGCGATCGCACTTTGTCCTCCAAAATTAAACCGATAAAGCAACTCAGGTAAAAAGAGCATGGTGAATAAATCCGCCATATTCGCATCCATCCCATGAAGGGAAAACACTAAAATATAAGCATCATCCGAGACTTTTGTTAAAATTTCTCCTATTTCTTCATCAACTTGTTGATAAAATTCTAATAGTACATCAGATGAATTTTGTTCTTTCTGAAAAGTAGGATAAAGAGGATGATGGGATTGACCATAACCAAATAAATCATGACCGGCTCTGTGAGTATCACTGATGACAGTTAAGAATAAATCCCAAGGTTCACGGCCTAGTAAATCTTGGCAAATTGCCGAACGTTTGACAATATTGCCTTTTAATTTTTCTAGTATTGAGTCTTTAAAAGTTTTATGCCACCAAATTCCTAATTCATTCAAATAAATGGGATCTTTTCCGTATTTTTGGCTCAATTCTGGTAAAAGGTGAGGGGGAATAGATTCACTTGGAGTCAGAAGGCTATGTCCTCCCCAACCAAGAACTTGTACCCCTTCAACCTGTTGAGACATTTTTGTACAAGGGAGATCAAAAACAGCGATCCGTTTGTTTTTCAGGTTAGTATAAAAAGGAGAAAATTCTTGATAATTATAACCTCCATTAACATTGTCATATTTCACTCCATAATTTTCTTTATAGTATTCAATAGCACTCCAATATCCTGTTTTATCGGGCAAGCAACCTGTGTTAAAAATGACCCATAAAGGTTCACTCATACAAAATGGAGTCGTTTGTTGTGCATAGTGAACTAGATTATTCAGTCGCCCATAACTCCCTTGTGATCGCAGTTGAGCTAGGTTTTTTAAATAGCCTTGTTCAATCCATGTTTCGAGTAAAACGGGATCTGCCGAATCTAAACCAATAGCAATAACAGGATTTTTCATGATGATTACAATTAAACAGTGGATTGATTAGATGCTTTTTGTCTTTCCCAAAAACAGCCAGCACTGTGGGCGAATTGGGTTAAAAATAATAACATTGAGATTAAATAAGAACGAGAAGAAAAGCCTTTTTTAAAAGGGTAAAGCAATAAATTGAGGTAAAAAGGAGATGATTCTGGCTTGATTTTTCCTAGGTTTCGGGTTGCTCTAACTTGATTAAAATGAATTGCACCTCTACCGTAGTTAAAATGTTGTTGGCAAAATTGCACAAAGGTGAGGTGATGAGCATGATAAACTAATGCTTCAGGAACATAGAGCATTTCGTAGCCCAATTGTAAAGCGCGATCGCATAATTCCCGATCTTCCCCAGCAGCGAGAGGAAATTTTAGACTAAATCCCCCAAGACGCTGAAATATTTGTTTAGAAATACTAAAGTTATTGGAGGTAAAAAATCGGGTCTGACGAATCTTTGCATCCTTCCCATTGTAATAGTCATAGAGGAAATCAACTAACAGGTGACTGGTGGTAGCATAGAGATTATTCGGTAAAGCATTAATGGTTTGTCCTCCCATTAAACTGTTGGGGTTTTTAGAAAACTGCTCGGAAAACTTTTGCAACCAATCCGTAGCAGGAGTACAATCATCGTCTGTAAAGGCTAATAATTGTCCCTCAGCATGATCAGCCCCCAAATTTCGAGCAGCAGCAGGTCCTTGATTTGATTGTTTTAAAAGGGTTATTAGTAGTTTAGATTGCCAAAGTTTGACCACTTCGTCTAACTGTATTGGATTTCCATCATCCACAACTATCACCTCAAAATCACTAGGGGGATAATTGAGTCGGGATAAAGCAGCTAAACAATCTGATAGTTGCTGCGGACGAGAATAAGTAGGAATAATAATTGAAATTGAGGGTAAGTTCATGAATTTATCTTAATAGTTTCGCTAATTTCAATAAAACAACAATAAAACTTATATAAACCCTTTTTCTTTATACCAACTAACTACCTCTGTAATTGCCACCTCTGATGAAACTTGCGGTGCATAATTTAATTCTGTCATCGCTTTAGAAATATCAATATTCCGATTAGCCAAAAACATATCATAGCGGTGATGACCTGGTAATTGTCTGCCTGCGGTATGGTAAACAAACTCAGTCATAGTCTCAAATACTTGATAGGGTAGAATCGGTAAATGGCGGTTTATTTGTTCAATATTTAAGCTTTGGGCGATTATTTTTACTAGGTCTTTGACTTTAATGGGATGTTTTCCTGCGATATTATAAATGTTTCCTTCAATATTGGGAGTTTCTGCACATAACCGTAATCCTTCAACAATATCTGTAATATGTCCTAAATGGTAATAATTATCTCCAGTACCAATTAGACGAAAATTACCTGTTGCGATCGCTCGAATTAATCCTAAATTACTCAAAGAACCGATTCCGCACACCCCTGACAACCGTGCAATAACGATAGGAATTGCTAATTTTTGATAAGCGGTTAAAAAAATTTGTTCAGCTAGTAATTTTGTGGTTCGATAATAAGTGTCAGGTTTAGGAAGCGTTTTTTCTGTTGCTTTTACCTCTTTAGGCATTCTTCCGTACACTCCCGTGCTGCTTAAATAAACCAGTCGTTCGATTCCTAGTTGATGAGCTAGGTTAGTTAGATTTCTTGCTCCTTCTATGTTCACTGAATAATAAGTCTTTTTAGGAACTTTGACCTGAGTCCGTTGGGCTGCTGCATGATAAACTTGCTGAGAGCCTTTCATTGCTTTTTTAAGGCTATCAATATCTTGAATATCACCCTGTATCACCTCAATACCTAAAGCTTTAAGAGCATTTGAGTGACTAGAAGGACGAATAAGAGCTTTGACCTCATATCCTTGATTAACTAGCATTTGAGTCAAATAACTACCAATAAATCCTGTTGCACCTGTTACTAATACTTTCATCGGGTCATACAGTAAATTTGTGGATAGCTAGATAGTATCTCACGAAAGATTGCTTGTAAACTAAATATCAAACAGCATTTTTAGGATTTTGTGGAAGCGATCGCTTAAATTTTGCTCAATTATTTTAAATTCTCACTCAGATAGTGCTGTAGTCAGTCATGTCTATAGTCTAAGTTTTTAGAATCAATATTATCTCGAAGAGCTATTTTTTAGAATTGGTATAAGTTTGGTATAAGCTAGAAATTCAATAAAGACTTTTTAAAAAGTAATTTTTTACTCCAAACTTACGCTATTTTTTAGCTTTTTTATCGGAGTTTTTTTGAGTTTAACTATCAGATAATATCTGCAATTTATCATAAAAAATATTATTGATCTGCTCTTTTTCTTTTGGGTATATTTTGATTTTCGAT
This sequence comes from unicellular cyanobacterium SU3, assembly GCA_002172675.1. GTDB lineage: Bacteria > Cyanobacteriota > Cyanobacteriia > Cyanobacteriales > Microcystaceae > Crocosphaera. The sequence continues at coordinate 34,290 of NETF01000181.1, read as the reverse complement.
TGTATTTCTTTTTTATATCCATTAAGATGTTTAATAATTAAGAGGTTATTTTTTTCTTCTGACCAACCGTAACCGACAATATCTTGCCAAATAATTTCAGAAACATACCAAATACCTTGACTTCTAATTTCTAGTTTATTCCAGCCAGTTAGATGGAGGTTAATCATTATGGACAAGAGGATGAAAAGTTGACTAATAGAATATAAATAGGGATTGATTTGTGTTCCTAATATTTCTGGTATAAAGGCTGATTCGGAGCCTTGAAAGAAAACAAGTACATATTTATAAATCACCCATAAACAGATCAATGTTAATGGAATGGTAAAATAAAGTTTTCTTTGTATGCAACGAGAAGTAAATAATAATTCACCTAAGTTATTTTTATATTTTATATTTGAAAATAAAGCCAACCAAGATATTATTCCAATGCTTAAATAAATGGATATTAAGGTATATTGTTCTAGATAATTGGGTAGAAAATAATCAATTAAAACGAAAGGTAAATAATAAAGAATAACCAGAAAAATATTTTTAAAACCAAATATTTTATTAAAAATTGCCTGATAGAATTTAGGAATTAGGGTAGAACCCCAGACCAGATAAAAAGTTAAAACAGACGTATATAAAACTATTGAAATTGATGAAGAAACATTCATAATTTTAAGAGAATAGTTACAATATCATAAAAAATAAAATTAAATGATTTGTAACTTAACGTGAATTCGCGATAAGTTCAAAGGCTAATAATAAAATACCCATTATTTCCTTGCATATGATCTAACCCAGAACTCAAATCACTAAGGACGATGATAGTTTCCCCAGAGGGCTGCTGCTTGACCACTACTGCCTTTTGTAGCTGAATTATCGTCATTCCCTAACCAAACCCCTGTAGCTACGTGATTACGGGGAATATAGCCAATAAACCAAAGATCAACCGCGCGATCGGTGGTGCCGGTTTTCCCTGCTTCCCCTAACCCAACACTCGCAGCGCGGCCGGTTCCATTACTGACGACACCTCGCAACATACGGGTCATGGTTTGGGCAACTTGGGGAGAGATGGCCTGTTGTCTAGCACTATTATCGGTCTGAAAATTATAAATTTCTCGACAAGTACGCCAGTCCTCATTATTAGTACAGTCCCCCCCGTCTAAAATGCGACGAATGGCGTGGGGACGGTTCCATACACCGTTGTTAGCCATAGCAGCATAGGCCCCCGTCATTTCTAAAACACTGACTTCACTTTGCCCTAAAACTAGCCCTGGAACGGCTTCTAATTCAGACTTGATCCCTAACCGTTGGGCAACATCGACCACCCGGTTTAACCCGGCTTCTCTGGCTACTTGTAAGGCGATAGTATTCTCTGACTGTGCCATCCCTCCATACATATCCGTTGCGCCACTACTGCGTTCACAGGGTTTATAAGCCCTACCTTGCCATCTAATGCCACTGCAACTATAGGATTTTCCGGGAGAAATTCCTTTTTCTAGGGCTGCAGCATAAGGAAACAGTTTGAAGGTTGATCCAGGCTGTCGTTTGGCTTGAGTAGCGCGGTTAAACTGGCTTTGTTTATAGTCGGTACCGCCTACTAGGGCTAAGATTTCCCCGGTACGAGTATCTAACGTCACCATGGCCCCGTTAGAAAAGCCGTAGGTTGATCCTTGGGTTTTAACCGCTTCTTGTAACTTTTTTTCGGCTAATGCTTGTCTGTTTAAATCGAGTCCAGTTTCTACAATAAAGTTACCTTCTTTAGCAATTTCTGTCCCTAATAACTGCCGTAACTCTTGGAAAACGTGGGCGTAGAAATAGGGGGCTTTACTGTTAGCTAAGGCTTTTCTGGCTTCGGGACTGATGTTAATGCGCGATCGCCTGGCCCGGGCTACTTCTTCGGGGGAGATCATTCTCAAGGTTGCCATGCGATCAATGACTCGATTTCTTAACTGTACCGAAGTGTCATAATCTTGTACTGGGTTATATAAGTTAGGGGCCGGTAACATCGCTACGAGGGTGGCTGCTTCGGCAATATCGAGTTCAGTGGCCGACTTATCAAAATAAAATTGGGCCGCATCTTCAAACCCATAGTTACCCACACCCAGATAAACACGGTTAAGATAGGTTCTGAGCAGAAAATCTTTACTATAAACCGCTTCTAATTTTAAGGCGACAATAATCTCTCTAATTTTACGTTGAGCGGTGTTTTCCCGTCCCACTTCTGGGAATAAACTACGGGCAAGTTGTTGGGTGAGGGTACTGGCCCCTTGACGAATACCATCATCTTTAAAATTGACTACCATCGCTCTTAAAATACCGTAGGGATCAACGCCAAAATGCCAGTAGAAGCGACTATCTTCTGAGGCGATGACTGCTTTGGTCAAATGAGGAGAAAAGTCCTTTAAACGGTCAATTTCGTGGTGAGGATCGTCATTGAGGGGACTCAAAGGGGTTTCTCCATCCCTAGCGTAAACTACCACTGGACCGCTAACTCCTGAAGGTAAGGGATGAACGTTAATTTTGCTGGTTTCCCACAGTAACCAGACTATTAATAGGGTAATCAGTGATCCGGTGCCATAGAAACCGTATCGTAGCCACTGCATCCATTTTGGCGGTGGATTATGATAGGTCAGGGTGGCAATATCGTTTAATTCTGGTGGTCCGAAGGTAAGGGTATCGCCATGACGCAGGGATAAGTTTTTAACCCGTCGTTTGCCTAAATAAATGCCATTGGTCGAGTTTTCATCTTTAATAATGAAGTGACGGGGGTTCTTTTGATCTCGATGCAAAGAACAATGGACTTGACTGACAATAGGGTTGAGTACCTTGATGTCGGTGTGTCTCGAACTCCGGCCAATGATATAGCGATCGCCAATTAAAGCGTAGGTGATAAGTTTTTCTTTTGGGCTTTCTTTGACCCTTATTTCTGGGATTTTTGCCCCTTTTTTTAACACCTGTGTCTTGGGGTTTGATTTAACCAAGTTTTGTACTGCTTGGGTTAACAGTTGGCTTAAGGGTTGCTGTTGACTCATATTGAGATATAGCGATCGCTGTTTGGGTATTCTAGCTTACCTATTATAATGACGATGATCCCTATTATGAGTGTTTCCGTGTTAGTAATTAAGGTGTCCCTATAAACCCGAACATTTTGGCTAAACCTCCTAATAACGCAACAATTAAACCAATCAGTACACCACGACTGATAAATTCTTGATTATCTAGCCGTTTTCCTAACGCATCAACTTTACAAACCAAGAACATGAGATAATTTTTCCTCAAGGTGAGTTTTGGAGTGATGAACCTCCTGTGGAAAGTAATTTACATCTAAGACAAATTTTATTGTTAATTGAATGTTTAGAATGGTTATGGCAAGATCGAGAGGACTTTTTTGCTACGGGTAATTTAACCATTTACTATAGTTCCAATCAGAGGTTTAATGTTTATGTCTTACAGTAATTTCACTTTGGAGCAAGTTAAACAAAAATTTAATCTAACTACTGTTGAAAACCTTGGTATTTTTGCAGATATTGAACCGATTAATAGTAGTGAACTGTTACAAACAATTTTACAAGATAATTTACCTATTGCTATTGCTAGTAATAGTGAAAAAGCACGATCAGAGATGATTATTGCCCCTATTTTAGTAGAATTAAAACGTCATTTTACGAACGAAATCAACCTATTTTCTGGAATTAATTTTACAGTTGATGAAACTCAAGAATTAAATGGTGTATGTGATTTTTTAATTACCCATTCTCCTGAAAAATTAATTATTTCTGCTCCTATTATTACTTTGGTAGAAGCAAAAAAAGAAGACTTGAATGCAGGGTTAGGTCAATGTATTGCTGAAATGCTAGCGGCAAAAATTTTTAATCAAAAAGAAAACAATAATATTTCTATGATTTTAGGGGTAGTTACTTCAGGGACAAACTGGCGTTTTTTGAAGTTAGAAGATGCTAAGGTTTATATTGATTTAACTGAATATTATTTGTCTGATCTGAATAAAATTTTAGGAATTTTGTCTAGTAGTATTGATCAATTTAAACATGATTAATAAATTAATTTAGTCTTTAAATTATAAAACTATGTATAATACTGTGTTAATATCCTAAATAAAGAGACAGCTATTATTAAAATTAAAGAGTTAGATGGAATTGATAATTTACTCGATAAAGATGTTATTTACACAGAATTAGAAGAAAAAGGATTAATTTCTTTAGGAATTATTGTTGATGCGGATGCTAACCCTTCCCAACGATGGCAAAGTATTCGTAATGTTTGCTTACCAACTATTCCAAATATTCCCGAACAATTACCAGAAACGGGTTTAATTCATGACTTCGATTATAATAATAAAAGCTTAAAGTTTGGTATTTGGATGATGCCAGATAATAAAATGAGAGGGATGTTAGAAACATTTTTAGAATATTTAGTACCCGATGAAACTAATCATCTTTGGCAATATGCAAAAGAAACAGTACAAAAAGTCAAAAAAAATAATGCACCTTTTAGAGAAACTTACACCGATAAAGCTTATATTCATACTTGGTTAGCATGGCAAAAAGAACCAGGAAAACAATTACATGATGCTATCAAAAAAAAGTTTTTAGTGGCAACTAACCCGAAAGCACAACTATTTGTTAACTGGTTTAAACTGCTGTATGATATATAAATATAATTAAAAGTCGAGACAAATAATTTTTCATCCCGACTTCAATTTATAATACCTTGACGTGATTAATTGGTTGAGAAACGTTGTGAAACTTGCTGCTCAATTTTTGTCATTAAACTAAAGGGAAAACCTGCTTTTCTATACAAATGAGGGGGAATTCTGTGTTTAATGTTTTGGTGTAACTCAGGTAACTGACTCCAATGTTTACCACATTGAAGATGATGAGCGGTATGATAACCTAAATTACAGGTAAAAAAGTTGTACCAGGGATCTGTAATATTATAACTTGCTTGATACGGGTCTAACTCATCTAATCCTGCATGATGATAATAAGTTTCATAGACAACCATGAATAACAAAATGATCATCGGTGCAATAAAAATAATCAATGTATTTAGCCAATTAATGTAGAATAATAAGCCCAAAATTAAAACAGTTAAGACTATATTTTGAATCAGTTTATTACGAGATTTAGGATGCTGCTTTCCCACTTTCAAGGCTGTAGGATATGCCATGAAACCTACTTTAAAGGTATATTCTAAACGAGACATTAATCGACCTTGAGACGTTTTCCAGGCAGATTCATCTTTAGATTGATCTAAATAATTGAGATGATGACCAAGGGTATGATGCAGAACCCATGCTTCTCCAACAATTCCTGTGTGCAAACCCATTACCAATTCAATGAAACGATTAGCCCAAGGTACAGCAAAAAAATTATAATGTTGATGATTATGATTCCAACTACAAATCCATCCTTTAATATTAAGACTGATGAGCATCCAGATAATCGGTAATAAGGGTGAGGGACTAAACAGAAAAACAATTAAATCTATCCCCAAAACTAACAAAATTATGGTAATAGGATAATAATCAATTCTTTTTTTAACTAACATATTTTAGCGAGAATAAGGGGATTTGTCGAAGACTTATCCAATTCTACAGCATTATGTCTGTTAATCTCTCACACTCGTTTTAAGATACCTTTTGTCTGGCTCGTTTTGCTCTAACTACAGACGGATCAATTTTAACCACTGCTTCAGCTAAAGGAAGAATGCGCTTAGTTTTGTGTTGACGATGAACTTGATAAACGGTTTCGGTGCTTAAATCTAATGCGCTTAACCAACCACTTTGGGGATGATAAGCACCGGTATCAATATCTAACCATCCCTCTCCGGCTACTAATTTTCCTGGTAAGATTCCCGGAAAGGTAAAGGTAATCGTATGACCAGTAATAATTAATTTATCCTCAAAATAGGGTTTATCCATAGCATGAAACTCGTCTCTCATCCAGCAAAACTGTTGCGCGGTTTGCTCTTCTAAAGGGATGTTAGGATCAATTCCTCCATGAACTAACCACACATCCCCTAAGTCTAAATAGGTTGGTAAGGTTTTTATCCAGTTGATATGCTCTTCGGGAATATGATGATCATAACTAACTAGAGTAGAATAACCTCCTCCATATAACCATCCTTGCAATTGATGACTATTGATTTCTCCTTTACCAACGGTTTCGAGAAGCATATATTCATGATTCCCTAGTAAACAGTGGTAGTTCTGTTTCATGACCAAGTCTACTACTTGAGAACTTTGGGGCCCACGATCAATTAAGTCCCCTAAAAAGTAAACTTGATCATCTTGGTTAAGTGCGATCGCTTCTAAAAGAAGATTTAGGGTGTCATAATGACCATGAACGTCACCAATAACAATACGACGCTGGGAAGTAGCGGGTTGAGAAGCGGAAGGGTATGTTAACATCTTTAAGTCTTTTGCCGTTTTACGATGTCTAGGATTAGTATTCCCAGATATGTCTCTAATATCTCACTGTAGTGACAGGACGATGAACATAAGCGATCGCTCTACCTGCAACTTTTTCTTGATTATAACTTCCGGTGAAGGTTCCTTCTAATTTTGTCTGATGACGCACCAGTGTTAATTGATAGTTTGCTTCTGCTTGGGTGTCACTAAATAAGGTGGGAAACGTTTGGATTTTAATGGTTAATTGATAATTATTTTGCTCAATTTTGCTGTCAATCACTTCTCCTTTAATTCCGTCGCCATAGACTCTTTTTTGCCATTTGTCATTTTCACAAACTAATCCTATTGCTAAATGGTTTCTAATAATTTTAAAACTAGGCTTATCTTCAATTTTAGCAGGTTTTAAGGTTTGTTTGGTTATTTGGCTATCCAGTAGGGTAACAAAAATTTGTCCTTTAAGCGGTTGCTGGATTTTTTGAGGCGGCTGATCCCAAAAGGTTGCTATAGAAACTGCTCGATAATTAGCTTGCCTTAATGGGTTAATAACATTGAATATAGGCTTCTCATTCCACAATTTACCATATCTTCCATGCCAACGATATTGAGTATAACCTAATACTCCTGGATGAGAAAAAAGACGATTCATCGTTTCACTGGCTTTAATTTTTTGTCGTGTTTCTGGTTTATAACCCCCTGGAGGTTCAATGGGATTTCTAAATAAAGTGTAGTGATCAGTCCATGTGCTAAATTCCCCATTTAAAATAGGACGTTTAACTTCTTGATAAAACTCATCAAAGAGTTCATAAAAGTTAGCTCGATAGTTATTACGAGAAACTATGTCAGCCCATTTTTTTTCTACTTCCAAGACTGCTTTTCCTGGAGTGCCTCCCCAACGACAGCCTAAAATTAAATGATTGGGATCATATTTTTTGATTTTCTCCGTACAAATTCGATAATATTGTTCTACCCATTGTTTAATAAACTGATAGTTATCTTTTTGATAATTATCGGATATTAGTATTTCTTCTCTGATGCTTAATTCTTTTATACTTTCTTTTGAGGTAATATTAATTTGCCATGCTTGACCTAACTTTTCTAAGGAAGAATAACGATCTAGAACAAATTTCCAAGCTTTTTGAGCAGCAGGAACCTCTTGTTTTTGACTTAAACAAAATTGTAGTAGACCAATGCCTTTCGGGTTTAATTTGGGTTCTGCTGGCAACTCAAATTCATCAGATTTTATCGGTCCGTCATAGCGATACGTGGGAGCATTTGCCATAATTGTTTCATTACTATTTATCATTTCCATAAACCCCCTTTCGTTATCTAAAAAATACCCTAACAGCATTTTATTATTTTTCAAAGGCGTGCAAAGTTTTTGACATTTTTTATCAACATTTTCTATCCATTTAGAATCCCAAACGTCGGGAAATTTAGTGACTAACCAGGGTTTTTCGTAATAGGTTTCTATGATTTCTGTAAAGGGCATATTTTGGTCAAAAAATTCTGAAGTTGTCCAAGCACCCATGGCATTGAAACCCCATTCTTCGAGATAGTTAACCCAGGTTTTAACGGTGTTTTTAGGAACAGGGGGTAAGTTAGCTCTTCTTCCTCCCATTCCTCCTGCATTTAACCCTGTACAACCTTTATGATAAAAGGCTTTTCCTTGGGGATCAATGAACCACCATTTACCATTTAGACTCTGTCCAACTTGAAAATATCCGTCTTTTCCGCGAATGGTTTTATTATCAAATTGAACAGCAGCTAATAAGCGATCGTCATTCGCTTTTGCCATGTCTATTGTTTGTTGCCATTCACTTAGTTGCCATTGATAAACTTCTTCTATTTCTGTTTCTGTAATAATGGTAAAACGAGGAGCTAAATAAGCTAATTTCCAAGGCAACCATTCTGTTCTTTCACCATGATAAGCTTCAATAATTATTGGGTAAAGTCCCTGATTAACTCTAATTAATTCTCCATGTTGAACAGGTTGATTATTTATCCAAAAAGTAGCCTTTACATTTAATCCGATCGCCCCATGACACACTCTTAGTAATTGAGGTTTATCAAAGGACATTACTGTATAAAATAAAGAAGAAATTTTAGGCTTATTATTTCCTAGTTTTTTCAAGTCAATAGCATCAGTAAAATCAGGAAAACTATTAGTAATGATTTGATCTTGTGGTAATTTTTCTAAGGTCTCTAAAATCTCTTGGTTTTTATTTTGAATAAGATCAACGAGTTTTTTACCTTCTCCTGGGATAATCGGTGTTTTATATAACCATTTATTAGTAACAGTATCATTAATAAATTTAACAGGTTCAATTAGATCATTAGTAATTATTTTTTTAGATGGTTCAATATTTATAATTTTCGGTTTTTGGGGTTTCGGATCAATTCCTGGAATCGTTAGATTATTATTATTTACAGAATTTTGGGATAAAATGGGTTTTGAATAATATTTTTGCCAAAGTCCATAAAAAACAACTGTACTTAAACTTAATAAAAATCTTCTGGTAAATTTCATAATAATACCTAATCCAAATTAGCTTAATTAATGAACTTAAAATTCTTTTGATCAAGATTTTTTTTGACCTAATTTACGCTTAAAAAAGGCACCAAAACCGATGGCAGTTGCTGAACCTAGAATTGTTAAAGGTTCTGGAATCGTAGCAGGTTCAACAGGGGGAGTTGAAACAAAAAATATACTTTCTGAGGTACTTTGTGTAAAACTTTGATTGAATGGACTTCCAATTAAAGTGGCTTCTAATCTCACATTATTATCTACATCATTGGTTAAAAGCGTAACAATATCTTCTACCTCGTTATGTGTTCTGCTAAATTGTTTACCAATGGGAGTATTATTGTTAATGGTAATGAAATTATCGAATAAAGAATGACAAAGAGAAGAGGAAGCGGATGATTCGCAAAAATCGACTCTTAAAGTGAACAGAGAACCCACAGTGTTGAAACTACCGCTACGATTAATAAACCAAGTTCCTTCTCCTGGTTGTTCTTCTGCGTCGAGAAACGAAACTTTTAGTTGCAATTCTAAAGTATAATTTGTTAAAGAGTCTTTGGGTTCAATGGACACTTCATTTGCAATTAAACTAATTTTTTCAATGGATTTTCCTGCAAAATCACCCCCTAATGTCCCAGCGATCGCTTCTTGATTCGATAAACAGCCTAGCCCTAAACTTAGTCCTGTTGTCAAGGTTACTAACTTAGAAAGTTTCATTATCATTTTAGTCCTAATCAAGTTAAAAATTTGAGCATTACATTGTTGTTCCCGATTAAACTCGATCAAAGGCAATTTGTCATCCCCAAAATGTAAACTTTGATGTATAAGTTTATGTCACGTACGTATATAACATCCCTGAGGATAACGATTGCTCTTAAACATCCGATAATCCTTCACCGTACATTGAATAATAAAAGTTGAGTTTTTTGTTCACTATTAAAGTTATCATCGCTGATTAAAAATAGGGTTTCACTACCATTAGTTAATCTGGGTCCGAGGGTCATTCCTTCTAAATTATCTAACTCAATGTCTAAACTTTCTAAATCTAATAATAGTTTTTTTCGTAATGGTTTAATCCCTTCTATTCCCTCTTTAAAACTGCCAATAGTTGAAGTTTCAGAAGCAGCACTATTCACCACTTGAAATAATTTTGCGCCGAACCCAAACATTCCAAAGGTTCGCTCTAAACTTAACCAAGAACCTTCACGGGGTAAAGCAAGTAATTCTGTGAGTCCATTAGCGATCGCACCTTTTGGGGTTTCATCTAATAAGTATAAATGTTCGGCCAGTAACACTGGAGGGCCTACTGGACTGATGACATAATGCAGCAGACGGACTGGAATATTAACAGGAGGAGTCGAAGCTGTATCCTGTTTGAGTGATGCTTCTGTGGCGGTAAAAATGCGAAAAGGGTCATCTTTTAAGGTACTCGTCGCACTAATGGTTAATGGTTCAAACCCTAGATTATTTTCGACTCCTTGGGGTTCCGTGTCTGAATCAGTTGCCATTAAATAACGTTGCGGTAGACGAATCTCCTGTTGAAGTTGTCCTGTAGTGGGTTCAAATTCGCCGATAAAGGGGTTAATTCCCTCGTTAGGTACTCCTTCACTAGATATAAATAAAGTGCCTCTAGGGGACAAAGCAATGCCCTCTGGATCGATGGTTTGGGATGAGTAATTTTGTCCTGTTTGATCTTTGAGAAAGGTGACATTTTCTACCGTTACCCCTTCAATTGTAACTGGTTGCTCATCGGTGGTTGTTAAGTCTATTTTAAGGGTATAGAATCTTGCCGGCGCTTGTTGAGAGCGATCGTCAGACAAAGCATAAAAGCGATCACGTTGGCGATCATAGGTAAGAGCAGATAAACCCCCTATGGGAGTATTCTGAAAATTTTGGGGTTGAATATCATACTTATCTAAAAATTCTAAGGTTATTGGTGGAAATAATCGCTCTTCTGCTGAAATTTGAGGCATAGTACCACAAGCAGATAAACCAATAATGACAATTAAGGCTAGGATAAGGTTAGATAATTTCCTCACACGGTTGTCCCCATAATACAATTCTCTTTCAAATGTTATCTTATATTCAGTGAACAGTGAGCAGTAACCAGTGACCAGTTATTGGCTTTTGGACTTGTTTGTCAAACTTAATGTTGGTGAGGAAAATTATGTTTTATTTTCGTGGTTATATTAGTAAAATTCCTGTTTTAATTAGCTTAACTTGTCTTTTGTATTCTGGGGATTTAATAGTATCTAATCAGATGGTCTTATCCTTGCCTGAGCCAGAATTAACCCCTTTAGAAATTCCTTTAGATGATCCTTTGCTTCCATCGGTTCCTCGGCCATTAACTCCATTAGAAGAAAAAAGATTAAGAAGAGAATTAGACCAACTTAATCAACAAGCACAACAACAATTAGAGGCTGGAAATGATAACCTTGCCTTTGAAATTTGGTACCGAGAATTAAGATTAAGACGAGTTTTAGGCAGAATAGAAGAAATCAATGCTTTAGGAAGAGTCGGAGAAATTGCTTGGAATAGAACCCGTACAGAAGATGTACAAATTATTACGAAAAGACTGGTAGAATTACAAGAATTATCAGAAAAAGAAGATCCCTTAAGTCCAGCATTTTTAATTGCTTTAGCCAATGCTTATGAGAAGTTACATAGTTTAGATAATTCCATTATTGTTTATCAAAAAGTCTTAAACTATGCCAGAGAAAATGATAGTCCTTTTACCATAAAAGAAGCCTTGCAAGGATTAGGAAGACTCTATTTAGCCAAATTCGATTATCCCAACGCTGCAGCCGTCTATGAGGAATTATTAGAGATTGCTCAAGCAGAACAAAATACCTACGAAGAAGGATTATATTTACAAGCCTTAGCTGAAATTTATACAGCCTCCTTACAAGCCGATAATGCAGCAGCGATTAAACAAAGATTAGTCGATAGTTATTTAGCCAGTGAAAAGATTCAGTTTGTCCCACCCCTAAAAATTGATATTGGTAAAGATTATGAAACATTAGATCAACCAGAGTTAGCCAGCCAAAATTATCAAGAGGCCTATGCTTTAGCTTGGTCTTTACAATTATTTGGAGCAGCAGCAGAAGCATTAACCCAACTCGCTGATTTATACACCGATTATGAACAAGAAGAATATGCTTTACAAATTTATCAACGTTTAATTCAAGTCGAACAATTATCTTATAATTATTACGGTTTAATGAAAGTTTATGACAAAATTGGAGAAATTTATCTAGACAAACAACTTTATGATCCTGCCTTAGCAGCCTTTCAAGAAGGATTAATCCTAGCCCGTTCTTTGAATCATAATCAAGGACATTTCTTAGCACAAATTCAAAAAGTTAATCAAGGAATGCAAGAACAAACACCTCCCCCAGTTCAAGAAGAGTTACCCCCATCACCCAATGAAAGCGATCCCAGTAACATCAATATTGATAGAATTGAACAAGAAATAGAAAGGAGAGGAAATCCCTTGAATGATCTTGATGAGTTTGACAATAGATTTGAACAGGATAACATTTTGAGGTAAGGGGTACAGTAAAAGTTCACTAATGGTTTTTACACTAAACTTTACATTCGACACCCCAAAGCTAAAATAAACCCATAGGAGTTAACTGTTTTTCAGGAAACTTTGTCATAATTTTGAATAGGGAACCCTGTGATTATAAAAAATTAAAAGTATCATGCGTATTAAACAGTTATTTGTCTATGTAACACTATTGGTCTTAGGTGGAAGTGCAGGAGTCTGGGCAAGTCGTTACTGGACTCAAACCCCTCAAGAGCAAACCAGTCAACCGCCGGCAGTGGTTCCCACAAACCTTAAACCCTTTCCCTTTCCTGCAAAATCTTCTTCTAAAGCGAACTTAAATTTTATTGCTGAAGCAGCCCACAAAGTCGGGCCAGCAGTGGTTCGTATTGATGCAACCCGACAGGTTTCTAATCAAATGGGAGAAACATTTGAACATCCTTTTTTCCGTCGTTTTTTCGGTAGCGAGCTTCCCATTCCCAGAGAACACATTGAACGGGGAACCGGATCAGGATTTATTCTAACGCCCGATGGACAATTATTAACTAATGCTCATGTCGTCGATGGCACAAAAGAAGTTAAAGTAACCCTCAAAGATGGCAAAGTCTATGAAGGAAAAGTGTTAGGAACTGATCCCATGACTGATGTGGCTGTGGTAAAAATTGAAGCCCAAGACTTGCCAACGGTAGCCATTGGCAGTGCAGAAGAACTGAACCCAGGAGAATGGGCGATCGCTATTGGTAACCCCCTCGGACTCGATAATACGGTGACTGTGGGTATTATTAGCGCGTTAGGGCGATCAAGTACAGAAGTGGGTGTTCCTGATAAACGAGTTCGTTTCATCCAAACTGATGCAGCTATTAACCCAGGAAACTCCGGCGGGCCCTTACTGAATGCTCAAGGCCAGGTCATCGGGATTAATACAGCCATTCGGGCCGATGCTCAAGGGTTAGGGTTTGCCATACCCATCGAAACCGCCCAACGGGTAGCTAACCAACTATTAACCAACGGAAAAGCAGACCATCCTTATCTGGGTATCCACATGATCACCCTCAACCCAGAACTAAGCAAAGAATTAAATCAAGATCCACAACTTGGGTTTAAAGTCACTAATGACGAAGGGGTTTTAGTGGTGCGAGTGGTTGATGAGTCCCCCGCCCAAAAAGCAGGATTCAAACCAGGGGATATTATTCTCAGAGTCGCAGGTAAACCTGTCACTCAAGCGGTTGAAGTGCAAGAAGAAGTAGAACTTAGCACCATCGGGGAAACCTTAGCTGTTGAAGTAATTCGGGATGGAAAATCCAAAACCTTAAAAGTATTACCTGGTTCTTTCCCGGCCAATTAATTAAGCTCTCCCATAATAAGCAATCCCTTTTTGCCCTTGCCATGACCACATTTGATCCCCCAGTGAAAAATGCCACCATTCCCCAGGATGGCGTAAAAATCCTGCTTGAGTCATGATTTCATTGAGCAATGCTCTTTTCTGATGGTAAGCTTGTCCTAGGTTGTCAGTATGGTTAGCATAATAATTAGGTTGCGATCGCTCGGATAATTCGTCAATCATCCCTCCCATATCCAACAATTGACCTCGATCATCGATTAAAGTAATATCAACCGCCCCACCGGTACTATGGGGAGGCGGAGTAGCCAAATCATCACTAGGAATAGCCCATATTTGATACACTTGCTGCCAAAGATTATCTTTTTCGGTTTCAGATAAACTGTCTATGGTTAACCCCTTTTCTTTGAGTAAAGACGTAAACGTATAATTTACCATAAATTGTTGTACTGCAACGGGACGATAAGCATCAAAAATGTGTATTTTCCACCCTGCATATTGTTGTTGTAGATAAGTTTGTGCTTGTCTGAGTGCTTCTATTACTTTAGGTCGTAAATAATAAGGAGATTTTTCTCCATAACTAGCACCTAACTTTTGGTAGGGATGGGGTGTTTCTACGGAAAACTGTTCTAAAGGAATAGCAATTAGGGGTTCTCCACAATCTTGAATAGGTATATTTTGGTAAGCTTTCATGTAGTTATTCCGTCATTACACATAGACTTAAGTTATATTAATCTTAAAGAAAATTGGGACATAGAACAAGATATTTCAAACGAAAGATTTTATCAATTTATTCATCAAGAATTAATAGAAGTCTTACCAATTAGAAAAAATATCATCATTATTGTTGAACAATGATAAGCATATAGAATCCAGAATGTTTAATTAATTCTAAATTCTAAATTTAGAATAGCTGCTAAGTGATCAGCGATACAATAGGAAAGATAGAAAACGTCTCATTAATGTCTGTAACATCTGCAATGATTTCTACCTTTCCCCAAGCAAATTCCGTTAACTTTTCACAAATTCGCCTAGAAATTCGCAATCTTAACCTGCAATTAGTAGAATGGCGACGCTATCTACACCAACGACCAGAGTTAGGATTTCAAGAGGACATTACTGCTAAATTTATTACTCAAAAGTTAACAGAAATGGGCATTCCCCATGAAACAGGAATTGCCAAGACAGGAATTGTTGCAACCATTGAAAGTTCCCATCCAGGCCCTGTTTTAGCCATTCGTGCAGATATGGATGCTTTACCCATCCATGAAGAAAACGAAGTCCCTTATCGTTCCCTCCACGAAGGAACCATGCACGCTTGCGGACATGATGGCCATGTAACCATCGCTTTAGGAACAGCTTACTATTTGTGGCAACATCGTCCATCCTTTAAAGGAACCGTCAAAATTATTTTTCAACCAGCAGAAGAAAGTCCGGGGGGTGCAAAACCCATGATAGAAGCGGGTGTGTTAAACAATCCTGACGTAGATGGAATTATTGGTTTACACTTATGGAATAATCTTCCTTTGGGAACTGTAGGAGTCCGTAGCGGTCCATTAATGGCTGCTGTAGAGTGTTTTTGCCTCAATATCTTCGGGAAAGGGGGTCATGGGGCTATGCCTCATCAAACCATTGATTCTGTAGTGGTTAGCGCACAGATTGTTAATGCTTTACAATCGATTGTTTCTCGGAATGTTAATCCCATTGATTCTGCGGTGGTGACAATAGGAGAATTACACGCCGGAACCGCTTTAAATGTTATTGCAGATACCGCTAGGATGAGTGGAACGGTACGTTATTTTAAGCCTGAATTTGAGGGCTATTTTGGTCAAAGAATTGAGGATATTGTTAAAGGAATTTGTCAAGGATATGGAGCAGATTATGAGTTAGATTATTGGCGTTTGTATCCTCCTGTTATTAATAATGACAATATGGCAGAGTTGGTCAAATCTGTCGCTTTAGAAGTGGTAGAAACCCCTGCAGGAATTGCCCCAACTTGTCAAACCATGGGAGGAGAAGATATGTCTTTCTTTTTAAAAGAAGTGCCAGGATGTTACTTCTTTTTGGGGTCAGCTAATGCAGAAAAAGGCTTAAACTATCCCCATCATCACCCTCGCTTTGATTTTGACGAAACTGTGTTACCGTTAGGAGTTGAAATGTTTGTTCGTTGTGTGGAAAAATTTTGTAATTAAAGTCAATGAAGATTAAAAAGCTAATTGCAAAAGTTATGTTGTTAGGGGTTGGTTTTATTCCGAGTCAAATCCTTGCTCAAACAAAATTACCCCTGCATGAGAATTTGATTAATTTTAATTCTTCTCAAGGGGAAACGTTACTAATAGAAAGTAATGCTCGTCAAGATTATATCCCTTTAAGTCTTCAATTTGAAACTCAAGAAAACTTAGCGTTTTGTGGGGTTGCAAGTATAGTAATGGTATTAAATGCTTTGTCTATTCCTGCACCAAAAGCCACAGAATGGGTTATGTATCATCGCTTTACTCAAGATAATTTTTTTGATAACCCACAAACAGAAACTATTATTACAAAAGAAACCGTTTCTCGACAAGGAATGACCTTACAAGAATTAGGCGGTTTATTAAAAAGTTATTCCCTTGATGTTGAAGTTTATCATGGGGATGAAGTCAGTTTACAAGAATTTCGCCAGCAAATTATTAATAATTTAAAACAAGGGAATAATTTTGTTTTAGTGAACTATTTAAGGGCTACTATTGGGCAAGAAAGAGGGGGACATATTTCTCCTATTGCAGCCTACAATCAAGAAAGCGATCGCTTTTTAATTTTAGACGTTTCTCGTTACAAATATCCCCCCGTTTGGGTCAAAGCAGAAGACCTTTGGAAAGCCACCAATACTATTGATTCGGTTTCTAAAAAAACGAGGGGATTTGTATTAATTAGTTCTCAATAATACTTAACTGATAACTGGTCACTGATTAATGTTCACTACTTTCTGTTAAAATTTCTAACACAATAGGAGACAGATTTTTTCCTAATTTTCCATTACGAATTAACTCAGCATAAGTATCAGCTTCAATATCTAATAATGTATCTTTAAGTTGTTGCATAGCAATAGATTCTAACTGAGGATATTTTTGTTGAAAATTAGAAATTTTTTCTTCTATCGATTTTAATTGTCCTGTCACTAATTCTTTTTCATAACGATAAAATTCTGAGTCAATACTCGGGGATTTATCTAACGTTTGAAAATGGTCAATGACTCGTCCTAAAGCAATTTTCCGAGCCAACAATTCTGAATATTCTTGACGTAATGGTTGATCTCCTACTAAGTCTAATTTTTTCAATACCCATTGTGTACTTAACCCTTGAATTAATAGAGTAAACAAGACCACACCAAACACCGTGTCAATAATATCTTGTCTTCCATTTAAAGAAACAGGAACACTTAACGCTAAGGCAATCGAAACCGAACCTCTTAACCCACCCCACCAAAGTACCGTTTGTTCGGGTACACTAATATCAACTTTTGTAAAAGTATTACTCAAGTTTGCTAATCCATAAATACCAATAAAACGAGTCGCTAAAACAGCAAGAATAGCAATAGCAATAATATCTAAATTATCACTTAAACTATCAAATTCGATTTGATCGCCAATCAATAAAAAGACAATCGAATTAACAAAAAAGGCTAGAAACTCCCAAAACTCAGATACTAATAATCGGGTTCTGGGATTCATACCAATACGAGAGCCAAAGTTACCTAAAATAATACCAACTGTTACCACAGAAATAACTCCAGAACCCCCTAATTCTTCGGTAATTAAATAAGTACCATAGGCAGACACTAAAGTTAAAGATTGCTCAACTAAAGGTAGATCAAACCGTTGGGTTAAATAGGAAATACCAAAGCCGACTAAACAACCCAAACCGATACCAACACCAACAAACTTACCAAAACTAAGCACTGTATCCGTAACCGAAAATACCTCTGTTCCTAAAGGTATTCCCACTAATAATAAAAAAGCAACAACTGCCACCCCATCATTAAATAAACTCTCTCCTTCCATCAATACTGTTAACTTTTTACTAGCTCCTAATTCTCGGAATAAAGCCACCACAGAAACCGGATCGGTGGCCGATAAACTTGCCCCAACTAATAAGGCAATGGGTAAACCCAAATGGGTGAATTCACTCAACGCGAAAGCAATACCAACAACCGAAATAATCACTCCAACAATAGCAAATAAGACAACAGGAAGCCAATTTTCTTTTAACTCTCGCCAGCGAATATTCCAAGCAGCTTCAAATAGTAAGGGGGGTAAGAAAATCTCTAAAATTAATTCAGGAGAAAGATTAACCAAGCGAACATCAACAAATGCTAATCCTAAGCCGACAATTACTAATAAAAGCGTGTAAGGAATTTGTCGAAACCAAGAAAAAATACGAGAAATTGTCGCGACACTCAAAGAAACCGATAAAACCACTAAAAATTGTTCTAAATTTTCTTGAATGGCCATATCAGCAGCACTAGCTTCTAGACTCATAAAATACTCCTCATCATCATCTGTTTAGAAAGATTGCTATATTAAGGACTAAACATATTGTTGTCTGTCCACGTGGTTAAAATGTCTCAGTCAGTTCCGGCCTGGGGAGATGTACCCCTAACCAACCCACCCACTCCACAACAACTTAATCAGATGCAAACCCATCTGGATTTAGTATTGTTAGCCAGCGAGTGTTTGATCCTCATAGATACAGATATGCTTCTACAAGCAGCCATCGACTTAGATGTTAACACTACTTTGGTCGAAAACGTACAACTGTGGTCAAACCGAGATACCACCCAAACAGATAACCCCTTAGACAGTTTTACCATTGAACAAATGCGATCGCTAATTCTCATTATTTGTTACCTTAATCAACAACATGAAGAATTGATCCGTCGTGCTGTCACCCTCCTAGAACAAATGACAGCACAAAATAAAGATCCAGCACAAACGACTTTATTAGGAAACTATTTAGAAAATTTTCAAGGTTTTTATTCAAAAAGCGAAAATACTGTCCAACTCTCCCCCTACCAACAAATGCAACTAGCCTATAAATTATTAACTGACCTACTATTCTACAGTGGAGATAACGGCTACGATCGCTTATGGTTAACGCTGCTAGATTATACGTCTTGAGCCAAGCCAATGCTTGATTAAATTAATTGATTATTCAAGATTCAAATAAAAATCATGACTCCTCTACTCAAAACCAATTATATTTAACCAATTATATGATGTTATTTAATAATACACCCATACAAACCTACACCCCTCCTACCTGTACCTTAAAATTATGGGATAAACGTCATTTACTATCTCGTTGGGGAGAATTAATTTCTCTAGATAGTATTGAGTTTGAACTACAATTTGACGATCCTCGACTCTTAGAAGAAGACCAAGTGACAATTAAAGGCGATCGCATTCAACTTGAATTGTTATGTAACGTTGTTCAAACTTATGTAAAAAATTTCCTGCATAACACTGCTTCTTATATCGAAGGAACACCAACAATAAAATTATCCCAAAGTCAACAAGAAATAAAAGAGACAGAAGCGATCGCAGGACCTTCTTTATCCTCTCAAGGCTTACTTTCTCACCATCTGGCGTTGGGATCATTAGCGTCTCAAGCCTCCCATACCTCTGTCACCTTAACCCTGTCCCAACTATTTGACCTGGTAAATGCTCTAGAAGCCTACGATAAAACCATTGTCACCCTAGCTCAGGACAAAAAAACCCCGTTAAAGAAAAGTCTGGAGGTTTGGATCGCCACCGGTACTGTCGCAGTCTTGGCCATTCTCATTCCTACCGTTGGGGTGAAGTGGTTTAGACAACTTAGTTCAACAGATAACCCTTCCGAGGATACCACCGAAACCGCAGACAGCACCCTTCCTTTCTTGGATGTATCACCCCCTGTACCCCCACCCCCAAAAACGCCTCTTCCTACCCCTTCTTTAGCCCCCTCCTTAGCTAATCGTGATCCTTTACCACCCCCTGGAGAAATTGGCCAAGCTACTCAGCCACCACGAAACCCCAATGTTGCTATTCAAGCCCCTCCGTTACGGGTCATCCCGCCTCCACCAGTAGCCCCTTCGGCTCCCCCAAAACCCAATACAGCCCAGTCTAATGCTTCGGGAACCGTTGAACCGGTACCACAGCATCTTCTACCCAATGGAGAAACCCCCATCGTCATGCCTGGTTTACCCCCACAACAGGTCAACCAACTGCTCCAAAACCCCACATTACCCCCACCCCCAACGTTACAAGCTAGGAATACCACCCCACCGCCAGGAGCAACCACAAATCAAGATCAAGTCACCATTCCCGACGAGTTATTGTCCCCAGAGGCTAAGGTTGTCCCCAAACCTACCCCAAAAACTACCCTTCTTGATGCCATTCCCCAAGTTGCCCAAGCTCGCGAGTATTTCCAGCAACGGTGGCAACCCCCTGAAAATCTACAGCAAACCTTAGAATATCGTCTCATTGTTCAAGAAGATGGTTCCCTTAAACAAACCGTTCCTTTAGGTCGTTCGGCCTCTATTTATCTGTCTCAAATTCCTTTTCCGACTCCAGGGTCTGAATTCGTTTCTCCTCTCGAAACAGCGAATAATCAGACCATTCGCTTAGTTTTAGTTCCCAACGGAACCGTTAAAACCCTTTTAGAATAAGGTAATGAGGAATCATAGGGTGACAATATAAGCATTCAGCTATCAGCCATCAGCCATCAGCTATATCCTTATAACACTGACGGCTGAATGCTTACCTCAAAATTACCCTGCTTTTTCTGTCGTCGAACTTTCTTGAACAGGTAAACCGTGAATAAACTGTCTAATTACTTCGGTCTTGGTTTTACCATCTGCCATACAATACGCTTCTAAACGTAGTAAGTCCCTCTCAGGAAGACGAATGGTTAATACTTTGTCAGACCTTGGTTTTGTTCTAGCCATATTTCTTTTTTACTGATACTTTCCTTTACTTGTCTTAACAAGATCGTAACATCATATTCGGATTTGTCACACAGTGAATGTACTTTTTGTTTACTTTGTTAGTACAAAAACTTGACAAAGTATAAATATTGTCTTATATTAGTAGTAATAGGCATAAAGCCTACTGCTCGTAAACATAGGAGAATAGACTATGGAAAATAATCCAAACATTGATACTAAAACACTAAATAACGATGTTAGTGATGGTAGCGAATTAATTCCGGCTGACGTTGCAGCAAGAAGAGAAAGAGAAGGAACCCAAGAGGAAAAAAGAAAAGAAATTCAACAAGATGATGCAATGTCCACAGACGGCTATACTGTTGACCAAGAAGGATTAATTAACAATTATCCTGTAACACCTCCTATGACAGCAGCAACCTACCCTACCCCTAAAGAACAATATGGCTACATTATTTTAGGTGGCTTGGCTGCAACTTTTGTTATTAGTTTAATTTGTATTGCTTTTAGTGTAAGCTAACTATTTACGTATTCAAAAAATATAAAATTTTGTAGACATAATTAAGGAGAATAACAACGTATGGCTGCCCAAACACCACCAAACGAACAAAACTTAAGTAAACAAGCTTACGAAGAAAAAGTAAAAGCTCAATTAGAAAAACTTGATGCCCAAATTGATGAGCTAAAAGCTAAAGCCAAACAGGCAAAAGCCGATACTGAAATCGAATATCATAGTCAAATTGAAGAATTAACAGCCAAAAGAGATGCCGCCTTTAGTAAATTAGAGGAAATGCAAAAGGCAGGAGAAGATGCTTGGAAAGATATTCAAGTAGGATTTCAGTTGGCTTGGAAAGACTTGCAAGCATCTTTTGAAAACGCCACTAAGAAGTTTAAATAACACTTCTCTGTGCTGGAATTTTCCATTATTTAAGGAATAGGCTTGATCTTGATTAAGCTATTGCTTCTGTAAGAAAAAATATCGACAACTGACAAGGAGAATAATAATATATGTCTACTCAATTACCCACAAACGAACAAAATCTAAGTAAGCAAGCTTACGAAGAAAAAGTAAAAGCTCAACTCAATAAGCTAAACGCTCAAATTGATGAAATGAAAGCTAAAGCTCAACAAGCTAAAGCTGAAACTGAAATCGAATATCATAGTCAAATTGAAGAGTTGACGACGAAAAGAGACGCAGCCTTTAATAAATTAGAGGAACTGCAAAAAGCAGGAGAAGACGCTTGGAAAGATATCCAAACTGGATTTGAATTAGCTTGGAAAGACTTAGAAATGGCTTTTGAAGATGCGATGAAAAAGTTTCAATAAGTCTATCCTGAGCTAGATTATAATCTTCAGCATTGGAGATAATACCCTATTGATTGGGTGTTATCTCTACCTATATATGTTGACGAATCTCTATGAATTCAATTACCATAATAAACAGAATTAGCTCATAGAATTTATGGGTTTTTGAGTTTAATAGAAAGTGATTTACAAAGAAACTTTAAATTTACTAGAATGGCATCGTCTTTGCCAGCAGTTAGCCACCTTTGCAGCCACTAAAATGGGTGCAACAGCAGCTCGTAATCTACCGATTCCTACAAGTTTAGAAGAAAGTCAAGAACTTCTAGAGCAGACAAAAGAAATTTACCGCCTAGAACAAAATTTAGAAATAAAATGGACATTTGAAGGCATTACTGATGTAGGAGACTCCCTAAAAAGATCAACCCTAAAAGGTAGTCTTTCAGGACAAGAACTGCTTAATATCG
Source organism: unicellular cyanobacterium SU3 (assembly GCA_002172675.1). GTDB lineage: Bacteria > Cyanobacteriota > Cyanobacteriia > Cyanobacteriales > Microcystaceae > Crocosphaera. Next base: position 11,735 of record NETF01000181.1, on the reverse strand, counting down.
CCACAACCTTAGCCGGAATGCGACGGTTACGGCGAATCATAGAAGATTATGAAGAACTACCTACATTAACAGAATTAGTCGCCGACATTCGCACCTATCCCGAACTAGAAAAAACCATCCATTATTGCATAGACGAAGCAGGAAAAGTCGCCGATCGCGCGAGTCCCAAATTAGCAGAAATTCGTCATAATCTCAAAGAAAATAGGGATAGAATTTATCAGAAACTGCAAAATATTATGCAGCAAAAAGGAGGGGCGATCCAAGAAACCGTGATCACTCAAAGAGGCGATCGCTTTGTTCTTCCCGTAAAAGCTGGTCAAAAAGAGCAAATTCCAGGGATTATTCACGATACTTCCGGCACAGGGGGAACCTTTTACATTGAACCTAACTCCGTCGTACAGATGGGGAATAAACGCCGTCAATACTTACGACAAGAAGAAAGAGAAGAAGAAGCAATCTTACGCCAACTCAGTGAACAAGTGGCCGAAGTGGCCGAAGACTTAGAATATTTACTAGCGATCGCCACAATTTTAGACTTAGCCACGGCTAGATCCCGTTATAGTTTCTGGTTAGGAGGAAATGCCCCGAGATTTATCGAAAACAAAGAAACCATCACCCTTAGACAGTTACGTCATCCCCTATTAGTCTGGCAAGAAAGACACGAACAAGGATCACCCGTTGTTCCTATTAACGTGCAGATTAACCCAGATATTCGGGTTATTGCTATCACCGGTCCGAATACTGGTGGAAAAACCGTCACCCTCAAAACCGTCGGGTTAGCTGCTTTGATGGCTAAAGTAGGCTTATTTGTCCCTGCTAAAGAACCAGTAGAATTACCTTGGTTTGAGCAAATTTTGGCAGACATTGGGGATGAACAATCCATTGAACAAAATTTATCTACTTTTTCCGGTCATATTCGCCGCATTGTTCGTATTTTAGAAGCTTTAGATCAGAAAACAGGGAACAGGGAGCAAGAAGCAGGGAGCAGGGAGCAGGGAGCAGTTTTATCTGAAACACCCCACACCCCACACCCATCTCTAATACTCCTAGACGAAGTCGGTGCCGGAACCGATCCCGCCGAAGGCAGTGCATTGGCGATCGCTTTATTGCACCATTTAGCGGATCATGCCAGATTAACCATTGCTACGACTCATTACGGAGAATTAAAAGCCCTCAAATACGAAGATTCGCGCTTTGAGAACGCATCAGTAGAATTTGATGATCGATCCCTTTCTCCGACTTATCGTTTGTTGTGGGGCATTCCAGGACGATCTAATGCCCTCAGTATTGCTCAACGTCTGGGTCTAGATCACGAAATTGTGGACGAGGCTAAAACTCGTATTGGGGGACTGTCTCAAGATGTTAACGATGTCATTGCCGGGTTAGAAGCGCAACGCAGAGAACAGGAAGAAAAGGCACAAGAGGCACAAAAATTATTGCAAGAAACGGAGAAATTTTATACCGAAGTCACCGAAAAAGCGACCGCCTTACAACAAAGAGAACAAGACTTAAAACGACATCAAGAACAAGAAGTACAAAAAGCGATCGCCGAAGCTAAAGAAGAGATCGCTCAAGTGATTCGTAACTTACAAAAAGGGAAAAAAAGTAGCCAAAAAGCCCAACAAGCGACGGAAGCTATTTCTACTATTGGTCAACGTCAGTTGCCGAAAAAAGCTAAACCAACGGTTAGTTATCAGCCCAAAATTGGGGAAAAAATTCGCCTCTCTAACTTAGGACAAACTGCTGAAGTGTTAGACGTTGCTCCTGAAGATGAAGAGGTTATGGTACGGTTTGGACTGATGAAAATGACCGTTTCTTTTCGGGATATTGAATCATTAGATGGTCAAAAGGTAGAAACCAAAGTTAAAGAGAAAAAACAATCGGTAACACCCCCACCGTCATCATCAAAATCCAAAGATGTGCCAACCATTCGCACCTCTCAAAATACTATTGATATTAGAGGAAACCGTGTTGCAGAAGCAGAAGCAGACTTAGAAAATGCGATCGCCCAAGCCACTGAGTCAGGGATATTATGGATTATTCACGGTAAAGGTACTGGTAAATTGCGTCAAGGGGTTCACGAATTTTTGAAGCGTCATCCTCAGATTGCCCGTTTTGAGTTAGCTGAGCAAAAAGAGGGAGGTTCTGGGGTTACATTGGCATATTTTAAGTGAGCAAAGGAGCAGGGAGATTTTATCGACAGCAATAATAGTATATTTTTCTCTATTGCCTCTTGCCTGTTGCCATCCCCCAAAAGAATGAAAGTAATTTCATCTGTTATGGGGAGGTGACATAAAAAACAAAATTGTTTGAATAGAAATAATTCTAATTAAGATAAATTTGAGGAGTGCTACTATGCTATATAAACCGCTAAAAATGATGGTTATTGTTGCTACTGTTTTCGTGTGGATGAGACTCCTAGCAGGAACCGTAGAAGTCTTTAATAATCCTAATCAAACTTTACTCGATAATAAGACCATCGCTTCAGAGTCTAAGTCGTATATTCAGCGTTAATTTTGACATAATCATAACTTAAATCACAACCCCAAGCGATACCTTTTCCCGAACCATTGCCAACGCAAACGGAGATTAGAACCGTATCGTCTTGTAAATAAGTCCCTTGTGCAGCTTGTTTCATGTAGTTACTGGCTGCAGCGGGATCATATTGCAAAGGTTGTCCATTTTCCATCATGACATACTCGCCTAAGATAATACGTAAGTCTTCTTGATGAAACATAACCCCAGCGCGGCCTGCTGCCGCTGCAATACGGCCCCAGTTAGGATCACGACCAAAAATAGCAGATTTAACTAAAGACGACCCCACAATGGTTTTAGCAATGCGTCTGGCCGCCTCATCGTCTGGCGCACCGGATACTTGCACTTCCACTAGACAAGTCGCTCCTTCTCCATCTCTGGCGATCGCTTTTGCTAAATGTTGACATACAGTGGTTAACATTGTCTGCAAAGTTTGAGCATTTTTACTATTCATCTCCGTAATGGCCGGGGTACGAGATTGACCATTAGCCAAGGCAATTAAACTATCATTAGTGCTGGTATCTCCATCGACAGTAATCTGATTAAAACTTTCATTGGCTGCGACGGTTAGCATTTGTTGCCATAACCCCGTTGAAACCGCAGCATCACAGGTGACAAAGGATAGCATTGTGGCCATATTCGGGTGAATCATTCCAGACCCTTTGGCGATACCTCCAACCCTCACGGGACGGTTATCGATCAGAGTTTCTAAGGCAATTTCTTTGGTCACTAAATCGGTGGTAATAATGGCTTTGGCTGCTGCTTCGTTGCCATCTTCGGACAAATTTTCCACTAATGGAGAGATTCCAGATCGCAACGCCTCCATCTTTATCCGTTGTCCAATTACCCCCGTAGAAGCCAACAGAACTGCCTCTGGAGCGATGTTTAAAGCTTGGGCGACTAATTGGGACGATTCTTTGGCATCTTGCCATCCCTGTTCCCCGGTTCCTGCATTCGCTTGGCCAGCATTACACAAAATTGCTTTTGCACTGGCTTTTTGTTGTAATTGTTGACGACAATAATCGACACAAGCAGCCCTTACCTGAGACGTGGTAAATACCCCGGCTGCGATCGCTTCTACATCCGAGACAATTAGGGCTAAATCGGGGTTGCCCGACGGTTTTAGCCCGGCGGCGATTCCCGAGGCTTTAAACCCTTTAGGGGCGGTTATTCCTCCTGTAATTTTACTGTAGTTTTCCATAGTTAATCAAAGTCCTCTGGTAATATTTATTGCTTACTGTTACTGTGCGATCGCTGTCTTGTCTGTGGAGATCACAACTCGATCTATATTAAGGGTTTGTTTAAAGCTTTTCGGGTTCTCTTCCTTTTTCTTTATTAACTGTTTACTGTTCACTGCTCAATCTGTGGATCGCTAGATAACATCTCTTAAAACAGAAGAGTTCATCTTATCTTTTCTCAATTTTGCTGAAAAAGTTATCAATAATTATTATGATTTAGCTTATCAAATAGTAGCTCTTACAAAAGCCATTCAATAGGAAATCACAAAAGCATTAAAATTAGAAGATGAACAGAGAGAATTGACACAACCTATTATTGTTTACCTCTAGAATCAATTCAATAGTCACTTAGTAGCTAAATTACTTGTTACTATAGATTAGTATCATTTTCATGGATAAGGAGTCATTAAACATGGAACGTCCTAAAGGTGTGATTATTTTAGCTATTCTTAGCTTACTCGGTGGAATACTAGGAATTATTTCTAGTTTACTTTTTTTATTATTTGGTAGTATAGGAACAGTAGGAGGGTTTTTAGCCGGACAAGCAGACTTTACTGGAACCAGTTTTGTCATGGTAATTACTGCTATCATCGGTTTAGTTAATAGTATTCTCTCATTAGGGGTTAGTTATGGTTTATTTGCCATGAAAAATTGGGCTTGGGCTATGGCTGTTGTTATTCAGTTTGTCTATGCACTCACCTACGTTACCAGTCTTTTAAATGGTAAAAATATCATCGGATCACTGATTAGCTTAGGAATAGCTGGTTTCATTCTTTATTATCTCTATCAACCTAACGTTAAACAAGCTTTTCGTATCTCTCCTAGTGTTGATTAGAAAAGATAATCTTCAAAAAATAAGCCATAATTAACTGACGTTTTGAGCAAAAAAATGCGAATAATAGTAGGAATTCATAAATTTATTGATTCCTACTGATCTCTTTGAAAACTAATAGGACAGTTGATAAACTGTCACCTATAAAAAAGATAAACCCTACAAAAAGGATCGGTAATCAACCCTTGGTTATGACGATTAATAAATGGCAAACTAATAATAGTTAAAACGTTGCGGAAACATTTATGGATTCTATTGTTAAATCCTTTTACAACTGGTATCGATCCAAAATACAACATCCTAAATATCGTTGGTTTATTATTCTAGGAACCGTTGCTTACTTATTACTTCCCTTTGACATTGCACCGGATTTTATTCCTATTTTAGGTTGGATTGATGACGGACTCATTTTATCTTTATTAGTCGGTGAATTATCCACTTTATTTTTGGAACATCGTCAAAAAGGTAATAAATCATCTATTACCCAAGAAGATCAATTCAACAAAGAACAAACGATTGATGTCGAACCTGTTTCATAACTAAACAATCGATAACTAACCTAATTGTAGAGGTTTCAAAAGCTGATTAAGTTGTAATCAGCTTTATTTTTTTATGTCTTAAGGGTGAGGCTGAACTATTTGCTCTGTCGTACCTTAGTTTAAGGTATATTTTCTCAAAGTTCGCAAAAATCCTAGAAAAATAAGATTTAAGTATCAATTTTTATTGCTTAAAGTTCTATATTGTTTATTATTCTCAATTTAAGTTAAATTTAACTAATTAATGTAACTTTAACTGATTAAATATGATTTCTTCTGAAATAATGAGATTGTTGTTTTGAATTGAGTAGATTGACTCAATCAGCCTATGTTTCTTTCAACCTTTGAATTACTGAGTAATGTAGCTCAATTACCAAGAATTCCCAATCCAATTATCGAACAGTTAAAACCGATTAGTAGAGAGGTTTTACAAGGATATTTTCTGACACTTTCTAATTTAGACGAAGATAACGCAGTGGATTTGAAACTTATCTTTACTGTGGTAACTGCTAATGCTGAAGACAAGTTTGACGAGGGTGTCGTTAGTTCCTTTTTTGATGCAGATGGTACCAATAAACCACTTTCGATCACTGCCATCTCTACAGATAAGCGTTCTATTGTATTAACTCTTCCTCCAAAAGACACAGGTTTACTTCTGGTACAACCTAATCCTTTTAAATTATTGAATAAGCTTTCCGAAAGTGAAATTGAGATTCGGGGTTATGTTGAAATTGAATATATGCGTAGTCAAAAGAGTCCTAAGATTGCTAAGATTTTAGCAACGCCAGAACAGCGAGGAACTTTTTACCAATTAGATATTCCTACTAATTCGGATGGAACGGTTGATCGTGAAGCAGAACTAAGTTTAGCCTCTGAGCAAAATTTAGATCAAATCGCTTATTCTCTTCCTACAGCTAAGGGAGGAAGCTTGCTAGAAATTTTTTCAAGTTAGTTCGTAGATTGTACTAAGTTTTTTCTATTTTGTGATTGACAAAATAAATTGTTGTAATGGTTGATTGATGCTTCTTCAAGCCATTTTTACCAAGTGAGTAAATCCCTAACCGCTTTATTACAGCAATTTGCAAGTTATTAAAGTACACTCTAGATGAATCATCTGTTCCCTTTTTCTTATAGAGATAACTTTTTGTACCTTATAAAGTATAAAGTCGTAAACTGCTGTAATTTTTTCAAAAAGATCCTAATTTGATTAGCCTATTACCTGTTCTAAAATGTTCCTGTTATTAAGGCTAAACTCACGGGAAAATCTCAAGAAAATCAAGGAAAAATTATGGTTAACCCTGTGGACACATCAAATAAAACACCAGATATTAAATTTAGAAAAATTTCTAAAAGTCAGGTGGCTTTACATCCTCAACCTAAAGGGGTAATTCAATTTATTGGTGCTTTTGTTTTCGGTTCTTTCCCTATTCAATATTATTATTCCCTTCTAGAAAATCTATATCAAAAAGGTTATACTCTTTTCATTTATCGTTTTCCCCTAAATCCTTTTGAGTTTGATCACTTATCCGTAGCCGTATCTTTGCTAGAAGAACAGTATTCATTAAGAGTTCAATTGCTAAAAAACGCAAATAATTATGGAATCTCTGAAGAAATACGCTCTTTTTACGCTAACCATAAAAACTACGCTTGGGTTGGCCATAGTTTAGGCGGTAAATATGTTGTTTTATTAGAAATTTTGAGTAATGGTAATATTCAAGTTAGGGACCAAATTTTGCGTCAGTGTTTGAATAAAGGTTTTGATAAAGCGATCGCCGATATCCAAAGAGGAGATCAAGCTAGGGAAACAGCTGATCAACAACTTGACGGGACACCAGCAGTGTTTGGACAAGATTTTTTCATTCGCGATCAAAGATCGGTATTGTTAGCCCCCAAATTTAATAATTCCGTGGATGCGCTTAACTCATCCTTTAGTCTTGTTAATCCATTATCAGAGAAGCTGGTATTTCCTAACCAAAAGGCGACACAATGCTTAATCAATAACACACGAGGATTTTTCAATTTGATGGGCTTAATTCGCTTTAAAAATGATTGTATTGCTATTGACGATCCCGAATTTATTGTTAATAAGATTCAAGAATTGATTGCCAGTGGCATTCCAATTAATCCCGAAGTTTTACAAGATATGGAGGGATCACATTTGCAACCTACGAACATTTCAACTGAAACCCTTGCTGATTCAATAGATTCTATTCTAGATTCCTGATATCAGTGTTAATCATAATCCCTAACCTTCTATTCCTGTTTGACATAAATGACACAAACCAAAAAACTCTAAAGTATGATAATAAACTTTAAAGTGATGAGAAGTTTCTAACTTTTGTTCTAAGTCATGAACGGGACATTGATCAATGGGGAAAGATTGGCCACAATTAACACAAGTCAAATGATGTTGATCCTCATGGACTAAACTATAAACAGCCTCACCATTGGGTAACTGTCTGACTTGTACCTCACCCTCTAGCTTTAATGCTTCCAAACTGCGATAAACTGTAGCTAGTCCTAACCCTAAATCCCGATTTTTCATTTCTATGTACAAATCTTGGGCCGAAATAGGATGAGTTAAGGATTTTAGGACATGAACAATATTAGCCTGAGAACGAGTACGTTTCATAATTGAAAATATAGCTTAATCACTGACTGCCAATGTCTCAAGAATACCATTGTCGCATTTATGTTACCCTCAGACCATCGGTTTTAGATCCGGCTGGTGTTGCCGTACAATCAGGACTTCATCAGCTAGGATATGAAGGAGTCGAAAAAGTAAGAATTGGTAAGTATATTGAGCTTACCATGACAGCTAACGATCAAGCTCATGCCGAAACCCAAGCAGACGAAATGTGCGATCGCCTTCTCGCTAACCCCGTCATCGAAAATTATTGTTATGAAATCACTGCATTAGAAACCACTGGGAGTGAATCATGAAGTTTGGTGTCATTGTTTTCCCGGGATCAAACTGTGATCGCGATCTTGCTACGGTAACAGAAGGGTTACTCGATCAACCAACCCGTATGATTTGGCATCAAGACACCGATATCAGCGATATTGATGTTATGGTCATTCCTGGAGGGTTTAGTTATGGGGACTATCTCAGATGTGGCGCGATCGCCCGTTTTTCCCCTATTATGCGATCGGTGATCGAACACGCTAACCAAGGTAAATTAGTGTTAGGGATCTGTAATGGGTTTCAAGTGTTAACTGAAGTGGGATTATTACCCGGCGCTTTAATTCGTAACCGAGATTTACATTTTATCTGCGATCGCGTTCCTGTAAGAGTAGAAAATAATCAATTATCTTGGACAAAAAAATACAATTCTCAACAAGTAATTACCCTACCCGTTGCTCACGGAGAAGGGCGTTATTATGGGGATGAAGACACTATTAAAGGGTTAGAAGATAATAATCAAATTGTCTTTCGTTACTGCAATGTATCAGGGGAAATAAGCGAAGAGAGTAACCCTAATGGATCGTTATCTAATATTGCTGGAATTAGCAATAAACAGGGCAATATTTTAGGGATGATGCCTCATCCAGAAAGGGCTTCAGACTCTCTGACAAGGGCAACAGAAGGACGTATTTTATTTGAAGGATTACTGGTTTAAGAAGTAGAAATTATGTAGGGTCTTTTTTCATAGGAGGATGTATGTTAAGACGAAGAACTATTTTCTTGGTCTAAGAGTTCCTGTAATTGTAAATGTAAAGCAGTTAAATTATTTTGAATTGTCCGCCAAATAAGTGGTAATTCTACCTGAAAATATTCATGGAATATAATGTTTCGCATATCTCCCATCAAACGCCAAGGAATATGAGGATAACGTAACTGTATTTCACTGGGAATATTTCTGGCTGCCTCACCAATAATACAAAAATCATAGAGAACAGCTTTAATAATTGTCCGATTGTTGCTAAAGTCTTCAAAGGTCATATTAGCTGTGCGTTGCAAAATGTCATCAATAGATTCCATAATGTCTTGAATACGCAGCGGCCATTCTCTAGAAGGCATTGATTACATCCTTTAATACAGGTTCTCGTAAATTTTCTTTTAAAGCGTTTTCAGTTCCTAAATCTACTGAACAGTTGAGAATATCTTGTAAATAAAGTCGGATTTCTATAAACTCGAATAATCCGATTGCTCGATTAAATTCTACTAAGAAATCTACATCACTATCAGGGCCAGCTTCATCTCTTGCTACTGAACCAAATAAAGACAAAGATTTGACCCCCAATTTTTCTAATTGTTCTCGATGTTTTGCTATAATTTTAAGTACCTCATCCCGTTTCATTGGTATTCCCTAAAAATTTTAAACTTAAAAATAAATTTATCACTAATTATTTTAGCATAAATTAGATAAAACATGGTTTTCTAGTTAATATTAATTGTTTTTTGATTCTCAAATTTTATCACCATTTTTCTTTTTGGTTCGCAAATAGATTATAACTGCACCACAATATTCACTATAGTATCCATTTTCATCTTTTGAGTTTAACTTATTAATTAATGATTGAATTGCTGTTTGAGGCCAAGATTTATTAGGATATCTTCTGTTAAGTTGAGTAATTACTGTGCCAATAGCTTCTTTTCTATTCTTGACCAAAAAGTCGATGTTTAAATTTAATGTTTTATTTAAGTCTTGTTGAATATCAGGATCACTAGACTTTAATTTTCCATTAGTTCTACATTTTATTAAAGTCTCGCAATTTTGATCTGTCGGATTAATTTTAATATCTAAGTTTCCTTTTTTCGTATCACAATGTTGTTCTTTAGATCGCTTTCCTTCATTCCCTAAACAAGCAACTAATAAATTATTATAATTTAGTTGTAAATGAGGATAGTTATCTTGACATTGCCAATGTTCTATTTTCATTTTCTGGTTCATTAGTTGAACATCATCAATTTTTATTCTCTGCATACAATAATAACAAATATAACCTTGTTATTCTAATAAAGATAACCGTAAATCATCTTTATTTTCATAATTATCATAATCTGCATTTGTTTGAGTACGATGTTCTAATAATGATAAGGGTTCGCTTTGTTTTTGTATATGTTTCATTCTACTCTTTTAATAAAGTCAATCGTTGTATTTGCTTTGACAATTTCTGAATCATTATGTCCTAATAAATTAGATAATTCTTTAAGCTTTGCTTTTGCTTCTTTTAGTTTATTATCATCAATTAAATCAAAACATTGATCTAATTGTTCTTTAATTTCAATTGGTCTTTCAGGTACTCTCATTATTTCAGATAAAATTGAATTTGAATCTCTCCCGTAAGTGTGACTAACTGGATAAACTTTACCATCTTCTAGGACAAAAATATTTTCTTTTTTTACTTTACTTAATACTTGAGGTGAATGAGTGGTAACAATAAATTGACAACTGGGAAAAGTTTGTGTTAATGCTGGAATAATTTATCTTTGCCATCCAGGGTGTAAATGGGCTTCGATTTCATCAATTAGGATAATTCCTTTTCCTTGTTTTAACACATCAAAAACCTCTAGACCAGGATTGGCGATCGCTAATCGTCTCGCAATATCTGCTACAATTAAAATACACTTTTTTTCACCGTCTGATAATTGTGATAGTTTTAATTCTATACCATCTTTGGAAATAGTTAATTCTGAGATCCTAGGAACAGAGTAAAAAGAAAACTGTTCAGATTTAGTTCTTAAAACACGCAAATTAGAAAAGTTAGCATTTTCAAGTTTGCTTAAAATTTCTTTTAATGCTATTCTTACTATCTCAAGTCTTTTATTAGAAAAATTTAAGTCTCGATTTTTAACAATCGCTGCATTTTCCCAGTCTTCTTGCTCTTTAAACCATTTTTTAAAACCATTATAATCATTAAGTTCATTAATTCGAGGCTCATTATAAGCTAAACCTTGATAAAAGAAAATAGGACTATTAGTTTTATCATTTCTCTCTAATTTTGCTTCTCTATATATTTTTGAAACTGGTGTTATTAATGCACTTGTCTGATAAGAAACTGTAATTGGAAAAGAATATGTCCTATCTTGTCTAAAATTTTCATTCAATTCTTTTATATATTTATGTAATTGTAAGTAATCATTCTCTATCACTCCTTGATTATTACTTAATACCCAAGAAATTTCATTATTTTTGTTAATCAGAATATCAGTAATTATATTTATAAAAATACTTGATTTTCTTTCATTATTATGGACTTGATCTGAGGGAAGTCCCTCATCAGGGAATTTTTTATAATTAAGTCTTTCTTCTGAATTAGAAATAAGTTCATAAATAAAAGCTAAAATGAATTTATAAATTCCGTTTAAAATGGTTGTTTTCCCCGAACCATTCCAACCGATAAAAACTGCTAAATTTTCGGGTAACTCTACTGAAAGTTCTTGAAAGCCTTTGAAATTAGTAAACTCTATTTTTTTATATACATTCTAACTATTTTTTAAATTAACTTGATTAATTATAAACTCAGTAGATCACAAACTCAGTTTCAGAGAGGCGAAACGTTAATCTGCGATCGCCAATTTACGTTGAAACAGCCCAAAAAACCTCCTTAAACATAAGTTTGTTTTATATAATAGAAGATTGGACTTAA
>NETF01000180.1 GCA_002172675.1 unicellular cyanobacterium SU3 | reverse complement strand
TTAAGTCCAATCTTCTATTATATAAAACAAACTTATGTTTAAGGAGGTTTTTTGGGCTGTTTCAACGTAAATTGGCGATCGCAGATTAACGTTTCGCCTCTCTGAAACTGAGTTTGTGATCTACTGAATCTCGTTATGTGGGTTTGCCTAAAACCCACTTACAGCACATTTTAACAGCAGCAGCGTTGAATTTATATCGTCTGGATAATTGGTTAAATGATATTCCTGTAGCATCTACTCGTTATTCTCGTTTTTATACTCTTAAGCCCGAAAAAGGTTAATTTTTTCCTTTTATTATTGGGGACGTTACCATGTATTAAAAGGTTAAAGAAAGTTCAGGTAATCCTGATTTTTTATGGCAAACTTCCCTTGAATATCTCGTTTACGTTTCATGTCTTTTCCAAGTAATATATGGAAGAAGTAATACATCGCTGTGAGCCATGTATTACTTGGCTTGCCTATCCCTATCGTTTCGTTGACAATTCTTTTTATACTTCACTTTGAAATACGTTTAGATTACTTTCGCCAACAGTATCAGAGATCCGCTTCGCGGTGCGCTTCTAAAGAACACTCCATATTATGTTTCTTTTGTCAATGCGAAACTTCTAAATATGTAGGCTTTGCTGAAAAAGTCACTCAAAAATTTATGCGGCCACAAACCAGTAATTTGCCTCTAAATCAATAACTTTAACTGCTTGAAAAAGATTAATAAAATAAGTTTTACAGCAGTTTGCGACTTTATGAGGTACAGTTGTTTTTTACTTTTTTGTTTCAGCCAATAAGCTAATTTTACACTATGGAATTCTCGGTCTCCAAGAATGACTAATTCATACTGTCTTAATAAACAAAGAACAGTAAGTTATAAAACGATAGTTATCTGCTTCATCAACAGGGTGTTGAATTAATTCAAAGAATATACTGGGGAAAGATTGAAAAAGACGATAGAAGATAGTATCTGTTTTCATTCCTTATTGTGATTGTCTTTGAGCCATTTTCGCCTTCCAATCTTCAATAATTCTTTGTCGTTGTCTGGCAATAACCAAAGCATGATTCGGAACATCGTTTGTTACAACCGATCCGGCAGCCACTGTTACCTCTTCACCCAACGTTACAGGTGCAACAAACACACTGTTTGCACCTGTTTTAGTGCGATCGCCAATAATAGTCTGATGCTTCTGATAACCATCATAATTAGCAGTAATGGTTCCTGCACCCACATTAACCTGTTGACCTAAATTAGCATCCCCAAGATAAGATAAATGAGCAACATTGCTTTTATTTCCTACCTGAGTCTTTTTAATCTCCACAAAATTACCAATACGACAAGATGCTTCAATTTTCGCTTCTCCTCGCAAATGCGTGTAGGGGCCAACGCGACAATGAGAAGCTACTTCTGAGTCGGTAATAACCGAATAAAGTACCGTTACTTGTTCACCGATGGTACTATTTTCAATAAGACTACCTGGACCAATACGACTTTTTGCACCGATAGTTGTTTTACCCCGTAAATGGGTTTGAGGTTCAAGAATCACATCAGGTTCTAAGATAACCGTATCATCAATAGTGATGCTATCAGGATCGATCATCGTCACCCCTGCATTCATCCAACGCTTTTTGATGCGATCTTGTAAAATATCGTTAGCCTCAGACAATTGATAGCGATCATTTATACCATTAATCTCATAATAATCTTCTACATCAACGGCCATCACAGGATTAAGATAGTCTACTACCTCGGTTAAATAATACTCTTTTTGGTCATTATTAGTAGAAAGCTTTGGTAACACTTGCGCTAACTTAGGCCAGTTAAAACAATAAATTCCCCCATTTACCCGATGGTTGTTTTTCTGTGCTGCGTTACAGTCACGATCTTCGACAATTTGACTGACATAGTTGTTTCCGTCGCAGAAAACTCGTCCGTAACCTTTGGGGTTGGGTAAATTAGCAGTTAATAAGGTGGCTGCGTTATTATTTTTTTGATGAATATGAAGTAAATTTTCTAAAGTTTCTGGGCGTAACAAGGGCGCATCGCCGTTTAAAACCAATAAATCTCCCTCAAACCCTTGTAAATGGGCTAATAACTGCTGTATGGCGTGACCTGTCCCTAATTGTTCTTTTTGTTCTACGAATTCCAGGGATGAACTATCTTCAAAAGACTGTTTGACTTGTTCCCCTTCATAGCCAATGATAATCAATTTTCGAGATGGGGCAATGAGATCACAACTATTGAGTACCCTTTGTACTAGCGATCGCCCCCCTAAAGTGTGTAATACTTTAGGTAAGTCAGATTTCATCCGTGTTCCTTTTCCTGCTGCAAGAATTGCTACGGCTACCATGTTTCTATCCATCAACAGTCTCGAAAGGAGTATATCGTGTCCTGTGTTTTTTGGATAGGGGGTTGAGAATTAATAATTAATAATTGGCAAATTTCTGAGTTATGAATAATATTTTTCAGTTAAGTAATGATATAGGAAATCAAGAGATTTTTGAGACGATTATTAATAGTCAAAATTTAAAAATAGAGCGTATTATTTCTAGTGGACAAACTACACCTGAAGGAACTTGGTACGATCAAGACCAAGACGAATGGGTTATTTTATTACAAGGAAAAGCAACATTATTATATTCAGATAATTCCTCAATTGAGCTTAAACCAGGGGATTATTTATTAATTAAAGCTCATGAAAAACATCGGGTTATCTTTACCAGTGGTGATCCCCCTTGTATTTGGTTAGCGATTCATGGAAATTTAGTTGATTAACTATACAATTTTAGCAGGATCTAACCATCGTAAAATTTCATATTTTAAGGAATATAAGTCACGGGAAAAGGTTTGCTTTACCCATTGTCCAACGGCATCAAAAGGTGTAAAAACTTCCCCCATTTGCCACTTTATTTCTTGGGATAATGGGGTTAAATGATTCCCCGATAAATTTTGTAGTGCAATTAAGTTAGGATATTTTTCGTCTAAAATAGGTCTTAATACTAAAGTCTCATCAATATTATCGTTAGTAAATTTTACTAATAAATTGCGTCTAATTTGGTAATCTTTTGATATAATAATTTTAGTTTCATCAGGAGAAGGCGTAAACTCTAAACTTAAGTATTTATCGACATCAATCTGTTCTAAAAAAGGAATTGCTTTTTTAACTGGATAATTATTAAAAGAAATCAAAATATTTCCTGCTCTTTCAACGGAAAAAAGACTACCAATTAATAAATGAAGTTTACAACCCATACTATGACCGATACCATAAATCGGTAAATAACCTTGTCCGAGGGATGTATTCGTTTGTAAGCGGTCTAAAATGTTCTCGAAACGGTTAAGAACATTGCGAGCGATCGCTAAATGATCAAAGGTATTGACAAAAGGAGTTGTGATTACAGCATAGCCTTCCTTGGCCAGTTCTTCAAGTAGCCAACGATAAGTAACATTCGGTGCAGTTCCCACAAAAGCACCGCCTAAAAAATGAATAATCGCGATAGGGTATCGAGGAATTAAAACGGAACTTCCTGAGATTTCTTGCCATTCCATAATCTAATCAACTTAATCTTATCTTCTTTCAGGTTCACTGTCAGAAGTTTCACTGTCGAGAATCGGTACAAATTCGTTTTGTGGAGCTAATGAAGGGGGCATTTCTGGTTTGGGTGGTTCTATTAGCTTATTCCAAACTGTGATTTGTGCTTGAGCAGAGTTATAAGCAGCACTATCCCCAGGAACCATTCTAGCTAATTTGACGGCTTCAGGTAATAAGGAGCGATTAGCTAATTTTTGAGCCATAGAAAGTAATTGAAAACTCCAGCGATCAAGAGCTTGTTTTGCTTGGGACCCTACATCCGTCGAAGAGGGAATTTTACGAACCACCGCGATCGCCGAAATCAAAGCTTGAGGGGTTTGGGGTTGGGCAATTAAATAAGCTTCTTGTAAATTGCGATCAGCCCTAATTTCCCGTTGCCATTGACTAATATTACTTTGAGCTTCTGAATAGAGAACCCGGCCTGAACCAATTTGTTGAGCAGTGTTAATGGCTGCTTGATAGTCTTTTCCTGCTGCTAAAGCCATAGCTTGATTTAAAATTGGTTGATCTTCTTGACGTTGGATACTCCCACGCCATTGATTAATCTCTTGTTGGGCTTCATTGGATAAAGCTCGGCCAGGCCCGATCATTTGAGCTTGAGCGATCGCTTCTCTAAGATCAGATATATTACCACTAGCTGCTGTACTACGGGCATTATCCAAGATGGGTTGGTCTTCACGGACTTGAATCGTGCTAGTCCATTGATTAATTTCTTGTTTAGCTTCTTGGTAACGAGGATTACTCGAAGGAACCTGTTCAGCTGCGGCAATGGCTGCATTCAAGTCATCTACACTGCCTCCTGATGCTAAGTTACGGGCTTCTTGCAGATGGACAATATCTTGTTTTTCTAACTCAAAACGGTTAATTAAATCTTGAGCTTCTTGATAGAGGGGACGATTTTCGTCAATTTCTCCTAAGGCTAAAATAGCAATTTCTAGGTTTTCTATGGTTCCGGTTTGAGCATCTAAGCCAGCACTGGCAAGGGTTCTCCAGTCTGCAATTTCTTCTGATAAGGCCAAACTATCTGGCAGTTGATTGACTACATCAGACAAGGCTGACCAACGACGCTCATCAATAAGATCATCAACATAGTCGAGAATTTTTTCTTTAGCATCTTCGATGAGGTTTTGAGCTTCTCTGTAAGCGTAACTTTCAGGGGAAATTTTTTCAGCATCGGCGATCGCTGTTAACCAGTTCTCGATCCCTCCACGACGTAATACAGCATAAGCATCATCTAAGCGACTGCTTTCCTCTTGAGCTAATTGAATTCTCTTAACGGTGTCATCGTATCGGGTGGTTGCCCAGTATTTATTGGGAACACTCAAGAGTTTGACTGCTTCTCTAAACGCCAGATTCCAGTTAGACTCCCGTAACTCTTCTTCAACTTGAGCAAAAATTTCTTCTCCTTCTCGCCAAATACTGCGCCATTTTTCGATCCTCTCTTCTACCACTTCGTACACTTGAACGTTACTAGGGACGCGACGGGCTGTTTTAATGGCTGCTTCTAATTTACCCTGTTGGAATTCTTTTTCGGCAATATCGAGAATAGCCACCGCCCATTCTTCGACGTTACGGTTAATCTCGTGCCGTAGGGGATGATCATCTGGGAGTGCCTCAACTAATTTAATAGCCCGTAGGAAACTATCGACGTTTCCTTGTTCTGCTTCGATTTGGGCGCAATAGATACGCATTGATGCTGAGGCAACGGGCCAAAAAATCCGCACACATTGAGGGGATTTTGGCAACCTTAACAACATGGATGTTGCTGTAAAACCGATGGTTCCAGAGACGATAATTAAGACAATTGCCCACAATTGCCAAGGAATTTGACTGGTTCGTAGGGCAATGCGCTCTAATAAAGCTGGGTGATTCGCTGTAGTCCCTTGATTTGTCGATTGTTCCATAATGCTAGAGACTTTAACAAGTCCCGATTCCTCCTCATCAACCCATTCTATTATGCCTTGCTTAAGGGATTATGCCTAATATTTCTTTAAGATATTTAGGCACAATGCACAATGGGGTTTAATGATAATGTAACGCAAAGTTTTAGGTTTGTGATAGCCGATGATAAAATATAGGTAACGTTAGCCATGGAGAAATTCAATTATGAATACGGATGAAAAAGCACGGGAATTGATGGCTAAACAATATCTCAAGGATGAACAACACCATCAAACAATGACAAATCGTGCTGCTGAAGTAGAGCAAACTCATCATGAAGAGAATGTTGATGAAAAAGCTAGGGAGTCCTTAGCCCAAGAACGTAAACACGAAGAAAGTAAAAAAGAATCAATGTTAGAACGTTCTATTGAAGAAATTAGTTAAAATTTTCTCTGTTTTATTTACTCCTACATGGGGCTACCCGTGTGGGTTTAAATTATGTTTATGTTTAATCTGGTTTAAACTTTATTGAATGATTACTGGATTTTAGCGACTTGATGCGTTGAGCAGATTGTTTTTTGTGTCAGCCTTGAGGTAAAAAAGAAACAGGGAATTTTTGCCCTGGGTTATCAAATCAAGTTAAATACTGTCATTTCTCAATGGTTGATTATGGCTGAGCAGATAAATACTATATCCTGGATTACGATCAAAACAACAAAAGCACGGTGGGAGGCAGAATTAATGCAACAACTTTTAGCTGCTCATGATATTCCCAGTCGTGTTCTAGATATAGGCTTGGGGATTTATTGTGGTCAAGGGTCTCAAGCTGCGTTACAAGTGTGTTCTCCAGACCAGTGGACTGCCCTTTTGTTATTAAGTCCTCCCGAAGACGAGTAAAATAGAATAATTAATCATTAATCTTATATTCTAATCTATGTCTATATTTGATTGGTTTGCTAAACAAGAAAAGTCAGAACCTCCCATTCAACAACAACAGAAAGAACGAGAAATTGCTGACGGTTTATGGACGAAATGCGAAGCTTGTACGGCCTTAACCTATACGAAAGACCTCCAAGCCAATCAATTGGTTTGTACCGAATGTGGCCATCATTTTCGTGTCGAAAGTTCAGAACGCATTGCTCAGTTAATTGATAAGAATACCTGGAAACCCCTAAATGAACATCTGACCCCCACCGATCCCCTCAAATTCTGTGATCGCAAACCCTACAGCGATCGCATTAAGGATACTCAAGACAAAACTGGGTTAGTTGATGCAGTACAAACAGGAACGGGATTAATTGATGGTCTTCCTTTAGCCCTCGGTGTCATGGACTTCCGCTTTATGGGGGGAAGTATGGGGTCTGTGGTAGGAGAAAAAATCTGTCGTCTCATTGAACACGCCACACAAGAACGGTTGCCGGTGGTCGTTGTTTGCGCTTCTGGTGGGGCGAGGATGCAAGAGGGAATGTTAAGCTTAATGCAAATGGCTAAAATTTCTGGAGCCTTAGAACATCATCGCAACGCTAAATTACTGTATATTCCTGTCTTAACTCATCCTACTACTGGGGGAGTCACCGCTAGTTTTGCCATGTTAGGGGATTTAATTATTGCTGAACCCAAGGCTACTATTGGTTTTGCTGGACGACGGGTTATTGAGCAAACGTTAAGGGAAAAGTTACCGGATGGCTTCCAAACCTCAGAATATTTGTTAAAACATGGCTTTGTTGATGCGATCGTTTCTCGGACTCAACTGAAAAAAACCCTTGCTCAATTAATCAGTATTCATCAGCCTTTTTTCCCTGTTTTACCACCGCTGAATGTCCGTGAAAAGCATCACCATCATCATTCAGAAGAAATTGCTTTAAAAATGGATGGAAAGGAAGAATAAATATTCGGATTGAACTAATACCATCTGATAGTAGCAGTTATCAATATTCTTGGGTTGAGCAATAAAACCCAACCCTAAAATTATAGAGGAAAAACTAACTAAAATGTCTTACTATTCCATCCCCACATACTACCTTTAGCATCGGCAAATTCAATATAAATCCGATTTTTGTCAACCCCTAATTTATCTTCAACGACTTGACAAAAATCATCACTCATAGCTTTAGTTTGTGAAGGACTCATATTACCGACACTTTTAACTTCTAAGTAACAAACTGGGTCAAAACTTCCTGAAAAAGTCATCTTAATATCTGAGTCAAAAGAAGTCATAACATAGGATTCGGGTTTACCTAAATGTTGTGCTAATTTAGCTGATAAAGTTGTCAGTAAAGATTCAATAACGCTTGATTCTGGTTCTGAAACTGATGTTTTTACTTGAATTAATGGCATGGTTACTTTTATTTTCTACGAATTGGTAACTTGTAATTTCTATGTTGTAATTTTCAATTTTCTATGGCACTATCCACCGTATTGCCACCCTGTACTTTCTAAGTTCAAAGCCTTGCCTTCTCGGTGCATTCCTGCGCTAATCACTTCCCCAACATAAACAGTATGATCTCCTTTTTCGACTGATCCTACCACTTGACATTCTACATAGCCTAAAGAATCTTTTATGATAGGACATCCTGTTTTTTCTCCTTCATAAAATTCTACATCTTCAAATTTATTACCGACACGACTTTGAGGTTTAAAAAATTTAGCGGCTAAGTCTTTTTGGCCCTCTTCTAAGAAACTAATGGAGAAAACGCCATTTTTTTTGAGCATTTCATGGGAACCAGAATCTTTTTTGACACAGTTAACCACTAAAGGCGGTTCAAAGGAACTCTGCATTAACCAACTCACGGTAAAACCATTTAGATTTTCTCCATCTTTAACCCCGCAAATATAAAGTCCGTGGGGAATTTTTCTCAGCATTGTTTTTTTCGCTTTTTCGTCTAACAAAGTAATTTTCCTCCTAATTTATTCTGTTTTTAGAACATATTTTCTACTCATTTTTTGATAGTAAGAAAATAATCATATTTTCTATAATATCAAAAAAATGATCTAATTGCACTGATTGATATTTTTTCTATTTTTAGTTAAGCTGTAGAATCTAGTTTATCAAATAAAGATGCTAAAATAGTATTCGACAATAAAAAACCATCAGGATCACTTAATATTATCCTATAGATACTTTGCCAAGTATTATCATTTAGCTCTGTGATAAAATTATCATTTATATTTTTAAAGTGTACTAATCCTACTTGATAATAAGGAACTAAAGTTTGATAAATTGTTTCAATTACCTTTTGATCAAATTCTTGAGTAATTTTCGATAAATAAACACCTTTTTTTAGTCTCAATCCTAACATTAAAGTTTCTAGTAAAATATCAATTCTGGTTAAATTAGGAAAAGAAATATTATAACCTGATTGTTTTAATTGATTGACCCATTCATAGTAACTTTTTCGAGTTTTGGGACGAGTACATCTTTTATTATTGTTATAACTTGCTGCTCCCATTCCGAAGCCATAATAAGGTTTATTTTCCCAATAAACAAGGTTATGTCGACACTGATAACCTGATTTGGCATAATTAGAAATTTCATAATGTTCATACCCTGCTTGCGTTAATTTTTGCTGAGTTATTTTATACATCTTGGAAGTATCTTCATCATTCGGTAACGGAAACTTACCAGGCTTATATTGTTTACCAAAAGCGGTCACAGGTTCTAATACTAAATCATAACAAGATATATGAGTTGGGTTAATTTTAATTGCTTGGTCTAAGGAATTTTTCCAACTTTCTACACTTTGATAGGGAAGTCCAGATATTAAGTCTATACTAAAATTTTTAATATTATTTTGATGAATAAAATTAATAGCCCTTTCAATATCCGAATATCGATGAAACCGACCACATTTTTCTAATAATTCATCATTAAAAGATTGAATGCCTATACTAAAACGATTCACCCCTAAAGTTTTGTAATCATATAATTGTTCTAAAGTAAATGTTCCTGGATCCATTTCTATAGAGATTTCTGCATCTGAATGAATTCCGAAATGTTCATCCAAAGTAAGCAAAATTTTTTCCAAATAACGAGGAGGTAATAGAGAGGGAGTTCCTCCCCCGAAAAAAATTGTTTCTAAAGATAGATGACAAGTAGGAGTAATTTTGATTTCTTCACATAAAAACTCAATATATTCTGCAATTGAACCCGATTGATTAGTATCCGTTTTATCTCCTAAAACAGAGATAGGGAAATCACAATAGTAACAACGACGACGACAAAAAGGAATATGAAGATAGGCTGAAACAGGGGTGAGAATTTCCATAGATTCTTAAAAGTTATACTATTTTTCGATAGACTACTGAGCAAATTAGAGTAATATGGTCAACAATAAATTAAGAATCAACAAGAATGGGTTAGACGAGAGGGATATAATAGATAAAATAATCTGAATCAGGTAGAAAAATCTTGTAATTTTTTCTTCTCAACTACCAAAATTATAGATTAAGATCAAAACTATGATTGATGCCATTATTATTCTCATATTTATCCTAGCAGCGGCCGGAGTCGGCTTCGATAGTGTTGATTTGCTTCCCTTTGAAGTCCAAGAACAAATCTCCAATATTGACGCTTTACGGTGGTTAGCAGCAGGTTTTACGTCAATTTTGGGCTTGGCGTTCGGATTGGTCGCCCAAACGACTTACAGGCGTTTAGAAACTCGTATTAGCACTACACCCATTGAAGTTATTTTAACCAGAGCCGTCGGGCTAGTGATTGGTTTACTAATTGCTAATCTGATGTTAGCCCCCATTTTTCTGCTTCCTATCCCCAAGGAGTTGGCCTTTATTAAACCGATGACAGCGATTTTAGGGAGTGTGGTGTTTTCCTTTATGGGGGTTAGTTTAGCTGATACCCATGGCCGCACTTTCTTGCGACTCATCAACCCCAATAGTATTGAAACCCTCTTAGTAGCTGAAGGAACCCTACAAGCGGCCTCAACCAAAGTTGTTGATACCAGTTGCATCATTGATGGTCGTATTGAACAATTGCTCCATACGGGGTTTATTGAAGGACAAATTTTGATCCCTCAGTTCGTTTTACAAGAATTACAGCAATTAGCTGATGGTAGTAACGATCAAAAACGAGTCAGGGGAAGACGGGGGTTAGATATCTTAAATAGAATGCAAGAATCTTTTCCTAAACGTATTCTGATTCATTCTGCTGATTATGAAGACATTGCGACGGTTGATGCTAAGTTAGTTCATCTGGCTCAAGAAATCAACGGAACCCTTTTGACCAATGACTATAACTTGAGTAAAGTGGCGAACTTGCAAAAAGTGACCATTCTCAATGTCAATGATATTGCTCAGGCCATTCGTCCTATTTATTTACCTGGGGACACCATAGACCTAAAAATTCTCAAGCTAGGGAAAGAACCCACCCAAGGAGTCGGGTATCTAGAAGATGGAACCATGGTAGTGGTAGAAGAAGGCAAAGAGTACATCGGAGAAGAATTAAGCGTTGTGGTGACTTCTGCCTTACAAACCTCTGCTGGTCGAATGATTTTTGCTAAACCTCAATCGGTTATTGCTTCATCATAAGATAGTATGGCGATCTTTAATTGGCTTTTGATCATAATGATCGCCATACACAATGAACTTATAGAACTAACTCAATTACATTGGATAAGATGTTGATGTTCAGTGCATCAGGCAAGATACCCGGTAACTCAATTCCTTGATTATTACCCAAGTCAAGGAACGTGTTGCCATTTTGTTCAATTAACCCAAGAGACTGAGAATCAATATTTTGGAGGCGAATTTTATCCCCTGACTCGAAGTCCTCAATCCGATCGCGTCCCTCATTGGCACTAAAGTTAAAGATATCGCCACCACTACCCCCACTGAGAATATCGTTACCAGAACCACCAGTTAGTACGTCGTTGCCACTACCACCACTTAAAGTATCGTCACCTGTGCTACCGGTCAAAATATCATTGCCAGCGTTACCATCGATCAAGTCATCTGTGCTAGTCCCATCAATAATATCATCGCCTTCGGTTCCGGTAATGGTTGTGATTTCTGTAACGGGATCATGAGACGTGGTAATAGTAGCTGAAATTTGAGAATCTAAAGGGACAGAGTTATTAGTAGAAGTCGTTTTTTCATAGACTTGAATATTAGAAAAAATACTTTCTGCTGTTGGGTTAGAGACATCATGATCATTGACAAAGACAAGCTCATTCATTGCTCCTGTATAGAACTGTCCTACTTCGATACGGTAGTGTTTCCATTGTCCTACTGAGTCTTGATAATCATTAAAAGTTTGATTACCAAACCCTTGAGATCCAAACAACTTAAACAGATTATTGCTGTTAGTATCTTGATTATTATCATTATCAAAAGCAATGCCGTGAATTTCACCTTGTTGAGAACTGAAAAAGTCAAATTCTACGACAGTATTAACAGTCACTTCATAAGGCATAGCAATTTTTTTCCAGCCATTACCCGTTACCTTTAAACTACTGCCATTATCTTCAACAACAACATCAGGATTTTTATCTTGATTACTGTAAGATTCTATACTGTAATCATTGAAGGATAAAGTCTTAGAAGAGATAGGTTGATTGACATTCACTGAAACTGTAGCTGTACCTAAACCTCCTTGAGTATCACTAATGGTGTAATCAAAGGTTGCAATTCCTGAAAAATTAGTATCAGGAGTAAAAATAACATCCCCATTACTATCTGATTGAACAGTACCATTAACAGGATTATTAACTTCTATTAAACTAATTACATCACCGTCAGAATCACTATCATTGATAAGTAAAGTAGTTGCTGAAATTGTAACTGGGGTATTTATATTTGTTGTTACATTGTCGTCAGCAGCAACAGGATTATTGTTCAAATCTAGAGGTGTATTCTCATAAACCTGAAGATTAGAAAAAATACTTTCTGCTGTTGGGTTAGAAACATCGTGATCATTAGTGAAGGTAAGATAATTCATCTTTCCCGTATAGAACTGTCCTACCTCGATACGGTAATGTTGCCACTGTCCTGCTGATTTTTCATAATCATCAAATGTTTGATTCCCCCAACTTTGGGTGCCATACAATTTAAAGGTCAAATTACTACTAATGTTATTATCATTATCAAAACCAATACCGTGAATCTCACCTGTTTGAGAACTGAAAAAGTCAAATTCTAAAACGGTATCAGCAGTCACTTCATAAGGTATAGCGATTTTTTTCCAGCCATTACCCGTTACCTTTAAACTACTGCCATTATCTTCAATCGTCGTGGTTGTTTTGACATCTTGACTACCACCATAGGATTCAATAACATAATCGTTGAAGGATAAAGTGACTGTAGGAGAAGGATTATCTACAGCATCAACTGTTAAGTTAACTGTAGCTGTGTCCGTCTGTCCGTTTAAATCAGCAACAGTATAGACAAAGCTATCACTTCCAGTAAAATTAGCATTTGGTGTGTAAGTTAAAGTCCCATCTCCATTATCCACAATTTTCCCATGATCAGCTTGACTAATATTGCTAACAAAAATAAAGTCTCCATCAGGATCGCTATCATTACCTAGAACATTAATAACAACAGATTCGTTTTCACTGACTTGTGCTGTATCGTTAAGCGCGATCGGAGAAGAATTAGAATCGCCGACAGATGTGGATAAGTTACCAATAGAAACATTATCAACGGCTTGAAATTCAGCATCGCTGACTCCTCCCGTTATGAACCGTAGCGCAATAGTTTGATAGCCACTACCAAAATCAATGTTTTTCCATTCAAATGTTGTCCAATCAAATTGATTATTAGCAACATTTCCTGTATCTAACAGTTTAACCGCTTCAAAGGGTATAGTGTTAGTTCTGGGCGACGGATCACCACCAAAAACACTTAAGTCAAAGATGCCATTAATTCCATAGACTTCTAACTCTAACGTATTACTAGCTCCAATATTAGAGGCATCAAAGCTAATAGTTTGCAAACCACGTGTGACAGATTGATCGTGGACCAAATGAATCAATCCCGGTTTTCCAGAAGCATCAACTGAAACCCAACCATTATTCCTATCTTGTACCCATTTACTATCTTTATGATGATACCAAGTATTGTTAGATAACGAATTGTAAAAACTTGGCTTCCAGTTTTTCTTAAAGTCAGGACTATTCCCACTGAAATCACCATTTTTAATAATATTAGTAAAAGGACTAGACACAACATCGATATCCTGTTTCAAAGTTGCTGTATTTCCTTGAAGGTCAGTGACTGTAAGGCTGACAGAATAGGTACTAGCCGTATCATAAACATAAGTTGCATAACGGCCAAAATCGTCAATAACCCCATCACTATCAAAATCCCATGCAAAAGAAGCAATGGTATTATCTCCTGCGGTATAAGGATGATTCACCGAATCAGTCCATTCAGGAATATAATCAGGATCGAAAGATTGACTGGCATCAAAGTCCACTGCCAAACCACCAGAGGGTGTTGTGGTAAAACCGGCTACTGGAGCTTGATCATCAATGGGAATCTCAAAGATTGTATTGCCCTCAATTTCAAAATAAGGGGTGATGGATGAATTATTGTTAAATGGATTAGTTGGATCTGCCGAAGCTGGATTGTCAACTCGACCCGAAGCAGGATAAAGATTATATAGATTATTTTGAAAAGTTCCTCCGATTAAACGACTTTGATTGAAAGGAACTTCAGTATTGTAACCTTGTGCTGATGTTTGGGGGATTGTAGCACCAATCTCGAAACCTTCAACATGATTATTTTCTATAACAATACTGCGTGCATTCTTGTCTGAATTAATGCCAGTTCCGTCAGTTGTTAAATGGTAAGATTTATCATGGTTCCGTGTAATTGGATTATCTGGATTACCAACAATAAGACTATCTTTAACTGTGATGTGACTGGAATATTGGATATCCACCCCATGTCGTCGTACTCCCCAAATAGTAAAGTCTTCTACAATACTTTGCTCTTCGTGATCCATACCGAAAGGATCGCTTCCCCAATCATCTCTAGAAACGCCCCGAAGCTCAATACCGCCTTCGGCGTTATAAACTTTGTTGCCACGAAAATTAATTAAAGGGACTGCCCAAGATTGAATTTCAGTAGCGTTGCCAGCAATCCATTGAAGTTCTTGAGGAAGAGTGGAAACAGAAACAACAGGTTGAGCATGAACATCATTGTGTCCGTAAACAAAAATACCAGAGTCTTTTGTTCCCGTAACAATGTTATCTTCAAAGCCATTAACCACAGAATAAGGGGTTTCTAACCAAAATCCCATACCTCTAACCCCAAAATCTTTTTGATCTCCTCTGGGTCCTTTAGGTTGCAGAAGATCAGCAGGAGCATCGGTAATCGCACCAGCAGATTTAATAGCAATATTTCCTCGGAATGTGGCTTGTTCATCTCCATCTTCAGTCACAAAATGAGCGCCAAGAATATCAAAGCTGGCATTATTTTCAACATCAACTCGACTACTATGAACCGTAACCCCCCATCCTGGACTCCCCCAAACTGCATTACCATTAACCTGAGCCGTATCCATATCCATCTGATGGGACATATCAGGATTATGGTGTTCTAGAATTTCATGAAAATGAATGGGATAACGGCCTACTGAATTAGTTCCCGTTCCTGGAATTAAGTGACCTTCACTATCAAATTGAGGATTATCAAGAATAACATCTTTATTGGTTCGTCCTAATCCATAAAAACCCGCATTATAAATCTTTGTATCGTGGTCCATAAACATGGTGTGTCCCCGTTGAGAAGGAGGAACATCATTGCCACCTTCGGATTGAAAGACCACATTTCTCGTTAAATTAGCTACATAAATATCTAAATTAAATCCTTCAGGGGTAGTATGGTCAAATCTTAAGGAATTTCCATTAACATCATTGTGGCTAAATGTAATGGTATTTCCATTAATGGATTCAATGGTTAAAACTTCATCTTGAGTCACACTATTATCTGCATGAGAACCATTTTTATTCCATTCAGTTCCTGTGAGAACAATTTGATCCCCTACTTCCCAATTGGTAGGAGCAGGTTCAGAAAAAGTTAGTTCTGTTGAACCAGCTAAATGATTATCAGTGAGGGTAACGTAAGCAGTTTTCTCTGTTCCAAAAATACTAACTTTAGCTCCATCTCCTGCGACTAACCCACGACTGATTTGATGAGGATCCCAATTAGTATCAATTTCAGGATTATTCGGATCAACTGGAGCAAAAATGATATTAGCTTGAGCTTGAATCGGGTTAAGCTCTGTCCCCATTTCTAAGATTCCTGTATTAGAAACCGCAATATAATCAACAATAAGTTGAGTATCAGTATTTTGTGAAAATGCTAGACTTCCATCCACTCTAACGGTATGAATTCGGGCATCACTTTCTTGATCATAGAAAACCTCTACTCCTTGGGCAATTACCACATCAGCATTATCATTAGGAATAATTCCATCTTGCCAAGTGTTAGGATCAAACCAACTTCCATTATTAATAGCAATATGAGTAGCATTACTATGGGGAACCAGATTCAAAAAAGGAGCATGGGTATGAGTTTCCATATCAATATCATCACAAATTGACTTACTATCTAAACGTTCCCCGACTAACTTGAGAATTTGCTCAGGAAAATTATCTAATTTTGAGTTACAAATAGGATGCTTTCTTGGGATATTCAATGTCAGTTGTTTTTCTTAGGTATTAACTCGTAAGCTAAATTAGTTACAAAAAGTAAAAATATAGTTAATTCTCCTTTATGAAGATCAGGAATTTTAAAAGGAGAATCATCTTGTCAAAAAAATCAATATATGGTAATTTATTGATTATTACTATATTTTTTCCTAAGTTTTCTGTGGAAACAAAAGGTAGTGATTTTATAGTATTTAGTAAACACCCTTGATCGAAATAGTCAACTATTTTTTTGAGGCAATTTATTATCCTAATTTATTCAGTAATCTTTTCGATGATGAAACAAACGTCAATTAGGCATACACCAGAAAGCCAGTTACGTCACCCGAAACAATTATTCGAGCAGATGTTTCAGGATTTGTTAGCGTCTCGTGAACTTGCCTGGCAACTATTAATTAGAGATATTAATGCTCAGTATCGTCAGTCGTTGCTTGGCGTTTTTTGGGCGTTTTTACCACCTATTGTCACAGCCGGAGGTATGGTTATGGCAAATCAGGCAAAAGTAATCAGTATTGGTGCCACTGACTTGCCTTATCCAGCTTATGTTATGTTTAGTATGACTCTTTGGCAGACGTTTGTTGAATCATTAAATGGTCCAATTTTAGCAGTTACCAAATCGAAAACAATGCTAGCTAAAATCAACTTTCCCCGTGAAGCGATTATTCTTTCTCAGGTTGGACAAGTCTTTTTTAACTTTGGTATCAAACTTATTCTCATTATTGGTTTATTTATTTGGTTTAAAATTCCTGTTACTTGGACGATTATTATTGCGCCTGTTGCTTTAATACATTTAGTTATTTTAGGAACCGCAATAGGCTTACTGCTTGCTCCCTTTGGCGCACTTTATCAGGACTTTTCTAAAGGACTGGTTATGATAACTGGATTCTGGTTATTTTTAACCCCAGTCTTATTTCCTGTTCCAGCTAAAAATGGCCTATTTGGAATCTTAGTCAATCTTAATCCAGTAACGCCTTTACTAGTAACGACACGGGAGTTAGCCACCACAGGAATAATATCTAATCCTCAAGGTTTTTGGCTGGCTAGTGGATTAGCGATCATTGGTTTATTATTGGTATGGATTATCTATCGTGTTTCTATGCCTTTTGTAATTGAGAGGATGAGTTCTTAAATGACAAGCTATAGCACTAACGAAGAATTATCTACTAACTCCCCTAGTAAAGATGTTGTTCTTTCAGTTAAAGGAGTTTCTAAAAAGTTTTGTCGCAGCTTAAAACGCTCTTTATTTTACGGAGTCCAAGATATTGCTGGTGAATTATTAGGAACTCGTGGTGAGAAAAATGAATTACGTCACAAAGAATTCTGGGCTTTAAGTGCTGTTAGCTTTGAATTACATCGAGGAGAAACAATTGGTTTAGTCGGAAAAAACGGGAGTGGAAAAACAACTTTACTAAGGATTATTGCTGGATTGATAAAACCAGATACAGGCTATGTTGATGTTTATGGAAGAGTAGCACCATTAATTGCTTTAGGTGCAGGATTTAATCCTATTCTAACAGGACGCGAAAATATTTATGCTAATATGTCCATTTTAGGGTTATCCAAAAAAGAAATAGAAGAAAGATTTGATGAAGTAATAGATTTCGCTGAAATTGGTGACGCTATTGATGCTCCAGTGCAAAGTTATAGTTCTGGGATGGCTGCTCGTTTAGGATTTGCCAGTGCCATTTATACTGAACCAGAAATTTTGTTAGTAGATGAGGTATTAGCAGTTGGGGATAGTAAGTTTAGAGCAAAATGCTTCCAAAAGCTTCATAATCTTCGTCAAAAAGGAACAACATTTATTTTAGTCAGCCATGACGTTCATACAGTTTTAACAGTTTGCCAACGGGCAGTTTACTTAAAAAAAGGGCAAGTTATAGATGTAGGAGATACTCAATCAATTGTCACACAATATGAAAAAGACTTATTTTTAAATGTTGATGAAGTTAAATCAAATGTTCAACCAGTAAAAACTATCAATAATGATCAAAAATTTGCTATTACTTCAATATTTTTTAGAAATGAGGATAAGAAAATAATTGAGGCACCGCTTACAGGAGAACCTATTTATTTATGTGTCACTTGTACAGTTAAGGAACCTATGACTAATGTAGGATTAACAATATCTATTAAAGGGATGTCAGGGGGAGGTGATCAAGTTTTATTGCTCAATAGTTTACATGATGAACAACCTTTAAGCTTTTGTTCAGGAACGCAAGAGATTAGAATAGAAATGCCCTATTTAGGATTAAAATTGGGAGCTTATGTTTTAGATATTTATGCAAAGAAAGAGGGAATTTATGCTCTTGATGAATTAGAAAACTATAAATTTCGAGTAGAATCGGCAAAAAGCATGAACCGATGCTTGTTTTATCAACCTAGAGGATGGAAAGTTGTAGAGTATCAAAATAGTTGATAGTTTATAGCAATCATTCTACTAATTGCTAATTTTTTTAGTATCAAAAAAATATTCAAATCAGTTGTTTACTCTAAAATAAGGATGAATTTATAATGTTAAAAGCAATCAAAAGAAGAATTTCTTATTTTAACCATTTAATAAAGTAAGGGAAAGTTTTTTTATGAAAATAATTATTGACAATAGCGGTTATGATTTATTAAACCTTGGTGATGTTGCCATGTTGCAAGTTGCTGTTTCTCGACTGAAATATCTCTGGCCACAATCAACCATTCATATAATTACTAATTCTCCTGAGAGATTACAAAAATATTGTCCAAACACCGTCCCTTTGTCGAGTTTTGATCGATTTCCTTGGTTAGCTCCTTGGAATATTTTTGGAGGAATACACCATTTATTTCCGTCATTTATGCACCAAAGTCTCCAAGAGTTAGAAACTTATGGTCGAATGACTAGGCCGAAAATGGTAAAACAATGGGTTAACTATCGACGTTCTCCAGATGAACTTAAACAGATGAATCATTTTCTTGATATTTTAGAAGACTCAAATCTTTTCATAGCTAGCGGTGGGGGTTATATGGTTGATGATTTTGATTATCATAGCATTCCTATCCTAGAAACTTTACTCACAGCTAAATCTTTAGAGATAACGACAGCACTGGTGGGACAGGGATTTAGTGATATCACGAAACCTAAACTATACAAAATGATGAAAACGGTGCTTCCCAGTGTAGATTTTATCAGCTTGCGAGAACAACGAGTAGGCTTGAAATTCTTATCTACTTTAGACGTTCCTGAATCTGGTATTCTTGTTACTGGTGATGATGCCATAGAATTGGCTCATCAATGTACACCAGAAAACTTAGGAAAAGCTATTGGGGTTAATCTTCGACTTGCTAGTTATTCAAGGATAACAAGTTCTGATAATTGGCTTGAAATATTGCGACAAACTTTGATAGAAACTTCTAGCAATTTTAGTGTTCCTTTATTGGGTGTCCCAATTTCTAGGTATTCTGGAGAATCAGACGGTCAAAGTATTGACAACTTCTTAGGAATTAAAAATAATTCTAGTGAAAATCTAGATTCCCCTGAATTAGTATGTCTTCAAGTAGGAAAATGTAGAATTGTTGTCACGTCTAGCTATCATGGGGGAGTTTTTGCTCTTTCTCAAGGAATTAGCGTAGTTGGATTAGCAAAATCGGTCTACTATCAAGATAAATTTCTAGGGTTAGCAGAGCAATTTGGTCTGGGATGCTATGTCGTTAATGTAAGTAATTCTAATATTTCCCATGAACTCCCATTGGTAATCCAACAAGCTTGGGAAGAAGCACCAAATAATCGAGATAAATTGTTGAAAGCAGCTAAGAAACAAATTGATCTTAGCAAATTAGCATATCAATCAATTTACAAAAAAGTAACTGAAAATTAAATGAAAAATAAACCTTTAGTTTCTATATTAATGCCAGTTTACAATGCTGCTGATTATCTTAAGCAAGCAGTAGATAGTATTTTACAACAAACATTTGAAGATTTTGAGTTTTTAATTATTGATGATGGTTCTACTGATCAATCACTACAAATCTTACAGTTTTACGCTACTAAAGACAAACGGATTAAACTTACTAGCCGTCCTAATAAGGGTTTAGTTGCAAGTTTGAATGAAATGATATCTCAAGCACAAGGAGAATTTTTAGCTCGAATGGATGCCGATGACATTTCCCTATCAGATCGTTTGGCTCGTCAAATTAACTTTCTTGAAAGTCATCCTGATGTAGTTTGTGTCGGGGGGGCTTACGAATTAATTGACTCAAAAAACCGTTTATTAACTACGATATCAGTTTTATGTGATGATGAAGATATACAAAAACAAGCATTAGTTGGACACACATCCCTTTCTCATCCAACAGTCGTCATGCGCCGAACAGCTGTCATTCAAGCTGGAGGTTATAATCCGACAATGCTACCAGTAGAAGATTTGGATTTATGGTTAAGATTAGGAGAAATTGGTAAATTATCTAATCTTGAGCAACCTGTTTTAAAATATCGTTTACATAGTAAGTCAATTAGTGAAAAGAATAGAATTAAGCAACGTCAAAAAGCCAGAAAGGCTTGTGAACAAGCATGGGAGAGAAGAAAAATTCAGGGAAAATTTGAAGCAACTGAACACTGGCGACCTGGTTCTGATAATTTATCTAAACATCAATACTGCCTAAAATATGGCTGGTGGGCTTTTAATAGTAGTCAGCGTCAAACAGCAATTATTTACGCAATTAAATCAATTCAAGCTTTACCGTTTCAAAAAAATGGCTGGAAACTCTTAGCCTGTTCTATGTTCAAGCCATTACAGAATTCAAAAAAAGATTAACAGAATTAACTACTCTATATTTCTTTTGGTAAAAACAGTGAAAAGCAATCCTTTAATTTCAGTTTTAATGCCTGTGTATAACGCTGAAAAATATCTTAATCCGTCCATAAAAAGTATCCTAAATCAGACTTTTAAAGACTTTGAATTAATTATTATTGATGATGGTTCAACCGATAATTCTAATAAAATTATCAAAAGTTTTCAGCAAAGTGATACTCGTATTAAACTTATCAGTCGAGATAATAAAGGATTAACACCTAGTCTCAATGAAGGACTTAATCATGTTCAAGGAAAATATGTTGCGAGAATGGATGCAGATGACATTGCATTGCCTAAAAGATTCGCTACACAATTAGCATTTCTAGAAACACATATTGATCATGTGGCACTTGGATCTCGTGTTCTCTTGATCGATCCAGAGGGTTTACCCATTTGTCCTTTTATAGAAGAATTTGATCACGAAACAATTGAAAATAAACACCTCAGAGGATGTCTTGGTTCGTTTATTGTTCATCCTTCTGTAATGATGTGTCATGAGGCTTTACAAAAAGTTGGTGGCTATGATGAAACGATGGAACCTGCTGAGGATCTTGATTTATTCCTGCGATTAGCAGAAATTGGTTATCTTGCTAACTATCCCGATATTTTATTGAAGTATCGTATGCACTCTAAAAGTATTGGTCATTCTCGTCGTCTAGAACAAAAAAGAGCAGTTAGGTTAGCTGTTAACAAAGCTTATCATCGTAAAAAATTAGACTATTCATTATATCAAACTTCAAATAATGATGACTCACCTAATTCAATCGATGGAATCCATCGTAAGTGGGCTTGGTGGGCATTGAAGGCAGGTAATATAGAAACAGCTAAAAAGCATAGTATATTAGCCTTAAGCAAAAACCCTGCATCTTTAGATAATTGGAAAGTTTTTGCTTGTTCCATTCGAGGCTACTAAATTTACATTACATATGAAAATTACGTTTATTCTTCCCTATGCTAATCTTCGTGGTGGTATTCGGGTTGTTTCGATTTATGCAGAACATTTACAAAAACGAGGACATGATGTTTTAATTGTGTCTCAACCCCCTTCTGTACCGACATTTTGGCAACAATTAAAGTCCATTTTAAAAGGGAAAGGACTGATTAAGTATAAACAACCTTCTTTTTCCTATTTTGATACGTTAAACATTCCTCATAAAATTCTTGAACAGCGTCGTCCAGTCACAGATCAAGACATTCCCGATGCTGATGCTGTTGTTGCAACTTGGTGGGAAACGGCTGAGTGGGTTGCTAAACTGTCCCCTAGTAAAGGGGCAAAAGCTTATTTTATGCAAGATTACGGGATCCAAGGTCAGGAATTAGACAAAATTGTGCCAACTTGGGTTTATCCACTGCATATTATTACCATTTCTCAGTGGCTTGTGGACTTAATTCATAAATACTATCCCAAACTCCCTATATCATTAGTTCCTAATTCTGTTGATAAGAGTTTTTTTCACACTTCACCTCGGACAAAACCAACTCAACCAACAGTCGGATTAGTTTATAACAAACAACCAAGCAAAGGCATAGATATTGCACTCGAAGCTGTTAAAAAAGCATCTCAAACCATTTCCACTCTTCAATTATTAATGTTTGGTTCCCATCAGCTTAATGAGGCTTTGGTTTTACCCATAGGTACTCAATATTTCTATCAAGCCTCAGAGCAAGACATTAGAATGGTTTATGTAAGTTGTGATGCTTGGTTGTTCCCTAGTCGCTTAGAAGGTTTTGGTTTACCAATTCTTGAAGCCATGGCTTGTCGAACTCCTGTAATTGGTACTCCGGCTGGTGCTGCCCCTGAACTCATTTCTCAGGGAGGTGGTATCTTAGTTAAACCAGAAGATCCTGAAGATATGGCACGAGCTATTATAGAAATAGTCAATATGTCTAATGACCAGTGGCAAGTGATGTCTAATGCAGCTTATCAAAAAGCCACTAGCTACACTTGGGAAGATGCTACTGATCTCTTTGAAGAAGCTCTTTATACAGCAATAGAACGAACTAAAAATGGAGATTTAAAGGCTCAATAAGATGATTCTGTAAATATAATGTCTGATTATCCTTTACAATAGAGTGATATGCAAAAAATACTTAATTAAGTTAAAACGTGGTTAAAGTATTAGTAACAGGGGCTGCTGGTTTTATTGGCTTTCATGTCAGTCAGAAACTATTACATCAAGGGAATACTATTCTTGGTATTGATAATCTTAATAGTTACTATGATGTTTCTCTGAAAAAAGCTCGTCTTCAACAGATAGAAACTCACGAAAAATTTAGGTTTTATCAATTAGATATTGCTGACAGAAAAAGTATTGCTGAGTTATTTACTCAACATAATTTTGATTATGTTATCCACCTAGCTGCTCAAGCTGGCGTTCGTTACTCCTTGGAAAATCCTTATGCTTATGTTGATAGTAACTTAGTGGGATTTGTTAATATTCTTGAGGGATGTCGTCATCAAAACATAAAACATTTAGTGTATGCTTCATCCAGTTCAGTTTATGGAAAAAACAAGAAAATTCCTTTTTCAACCGATGATAATGTTGATCATCCAGTTAGTTTATATGCTGCTACAAAAAAGGCAAATGAATTAATGGCTCATACTTATAGTCATTTATACGGTATTCCCACAACAGGATTACGTTTTTTTACGGTTTATGGTCCCTGGGGTCGTCCTGATATGGCCTATTTTTTATTTACAAAAGCCATATTGGAGGAAAAACCGATAAAGGTATTCAATTATGGGAAAATGAAACGAGATTTTACCTATGTTGATGATATTGTAGAAGGAATTGCTCGTGTTATAGATAACATTCCCCAGTCCCAAACTTTGAATGATACAATTGAGAATAATAAGGGATCAGTTCCTTATAAAATTTATAATATTGGTAATAATCAACCTGTAGAACTTAGTCACTTTATTGAAGTCCTGGAAGATTGCATTGGGAAAAAAGCTATTAAGGAGTTCCTTCCCATGCAACCAGGTGATGTCCCTATGACTTATGCTGATGTTGATGAGCTTATTAAAGATGTCGGTTTTCAACCTAATACTTCTTTGAAAACAGGATTAGAAAAATTTGTTAATTGGTATCGTGATTATTATCAATACTAAAAGTAGACAACTAAACAATTAATAAGAAGAGTTATGACTCCTCAAGCTCAATCGATTATGTTGGCGTGGTTGCCAATTGTTATTTTTTTATTCTTACAATTTCCATCTAGAAAAGCAGTTATTATTAGCTTTTTAGTAGCGTGGTTATTCTTACCACAAAGAGCAGGTTTTATTCTTCCAGGACTCCCAGACTATACCAGAATATCAGCAACTTGTTACAGTATCTTTTTTCTAACTTTCTTGTTCGATTCTCAACGCTTTACACGCTTCAAATTAACATGGCTAGATTTACCCATGTTGATTTTATGTATTTGTCCCTTTTTTTCTTCTATAAGTAATGGGTTAGGTGCTTATGATGGACTATCTCAAATCCTCTCACAAACAGTTAGTTACGGTCTACCTTATTTTATAGGTCGATTATATTTCAGTGATTTAGTTGGATTACGTCAACTTGCTATTAGTATTTTTATCAGTGGATTAATTTATCTTCCTCTATGTTTATATGAAATTCGTATGAGTCCACAACTTCATAGAATGGTTTATGGTTTTTTTGCTCATAGTTTTGCTCAAACCAAGCGTTATGGTGGATTTAGACCCACAGTTTTCATGCTACACGGGCTGGAAGTGGGGATGTGGATGATGGCTGTGACGCTTATCGGCATTTGGTTATGGCAAGCTAAAGTTATTAGAAAAGTAAAGGGAATTCCGATGCAGTGGATACTCGTAAGCCTACTTATAACTTTTGTTTTGATTAAGTCTACAGGAGCCTACGGTTATTTACTGTTTGGCATTATCATTTTATTTATAGCTAAATGGTTTCGTAGTAATGTTCCTTTGTTGGTACTAATAATAGGAATCGCATTATATTTGGGTTTAGCATCAACTGGAAACTTTTCAACTAAAAATGCTGAACCCTTACTTACCACAATTTCTAATACCTTGGGAGAAGATAGAGCCGGTTCGTTAGAGTATAGACTGGATAATGAGGAAATACTGGTAGAAAAAGCACTGGAAAGACCCATATTGGGCTGGGGAGGCTGGGGTAGAAACCGCGTTTATGATTA
The DNA here is from genome assembly GCA_002172675.1 of unicellular cyanobacterium SU3. Classification (GTDB taxonomy): domain Bacteria; phylum Cyanobacteriota; class Cyanobacteriia; order Cyanobacteriales; family Microcystaceae; genus Crocosphaera. The sequence continues at coordinate 19,636 of NETF01000180.1, read as the reverse complement.
TAACTGGGAAGGGGTATTAGTTGATATTTCTACAACCGATAGTTTATGGATTATAATTTACGGCACTCGCGGAATATTAGGATTAACCAGTTTATATACTTCCTTTTTACTGCCTGTGTTTATTTTCGCCACACGGCTTTACCCTCCTAAGTTTTGGTTTCATCCCCAAGTCGCACCTGCTGCTGTGTTATCTGTTGTGATAGTGCTTTATATGTTGGACAATACACTCAATGCGATGTTTAATCCTATATTTACTCTAATTAGCGGAGGCATGACAGGCTTGGTAGTGCAAGTTCCTAAAAAAAGCAAAAGTGTTAAAAAGCTCAGTAGTAGACCAAACAAAATCATACCAAAAACTTCAAGAAATACATCTTCCTGAATAAGAATGATTGTAATGTGCTACTGGTTTATATTTACGGACAGAATAGAGTGTCTTTAGTCTTTCTACCTGTAACTGGATTCGTTCCCACTGCTATTTCACATAGCTTTTTTTCTGTGTCTAAACGCAGTAAAACATCAGTAAAATCAGCTCCGTCAATAACGGCTCCGTTAAACAGAGTATTGGTAGCAAAAGCCCCTTCTAAATTAGCATTGGTAAAGTTAACGCGAACTAATCTAGCAGACTCTAAATCAGCATATCTTAAGTCGGCTCCTTCAAAATTTGCCCCTTCTAAATTAGAAGCAAAGAATCTCACTCCTTGCAAGTTTGCATTACTAAAGTCACAACCCCGTAAGTTAGCGTGTTCAAAGTCTGAGTCTCGCAAATCTTGACCCGAAAAATCTCGCTCAACTAGATTTTGCTTGGCATAATTAACAGCCAATGCCGGAGCAACTGGACTGACAAAATAGATAATAGTCGATAATAGTAAGAGAACGCAAACTGTCAAGATAGTTTTATAATTGTTAATGTTAATCATAATTGATAATTTGACTTGTCTTATACCAGTTCTCAGAAATAGCTAGAGAGTCCGCCACGTCGCTATTGCTCCTCGCGGCTTCGGCTTCGGGTATTCTCAGTAAACATCAAAGGGTACTGTTTATATTATCCTTGCAATGACTACTTAAATCTCTAATAACTTTTGAGAATTGCTATTACAATCATCATTCTAGCGTAATTTGATGACTACTATCGGCAAAATTGGTGAACAATTTGTGGCTCAATGGTTAATTTCCCAAGGTTGGCAAATTTTACATGAGCGTTGGCGATCGCCTGGGGGAGAAATTGATATTATTGCCCAACATTATAATAGTAATACTATCATTTTTGTTGAAGTTAAAACAAGAAAAAGAAAAAATTGGGATCACGATGGTATTTTAGCAGTGACTCCTCAAAAACAAGAAAAAATTAGTCAGACAGCTTCCTATTTTTTAGGGGAATATCCTCAGTTTTCTAACTTTATTTGTCGTTTTGATGTGGCTTTAGTTCATCATCGACCTTGTTCTCATCATGGCTCTAAAAACCCTAATCTTATGATTAAAAAGGGAAAACCTATACAATGGCAAGGCTGTCAGCTAACATTATTAGACTATATTGAAGCTGCTTTTTAACCTTCGGTTGGGTTGTTGGTACTGACGTTTTCTTCTGGTTTAGGTTTATTTTCAACAGGTTTCTTGGCTGTTTTAGGAACGGGACGGGGTTGATAATATTTAAAGTGTTGATAAACCGTTCTAGAAATGTCTTGAATCAGATGACGGCCGGCTATATCATCATAAGCTCTTTCAGCAAAAACGGCTCCAATATACCGCTTTCCTGTGGGCATATCAATAATACCAGCATCCCCAATAATTGTACCAATATCCCCTGTTTTATGGGCAATATTAGCCTGTTTTTCTAACCCTTGGGGTAGCAATGTTCGGGTTTTTGTTCCTTCCATAATAGCAATGAGGCGATCGCGGGATCTCGCACTAATTAAATCACCCCTTTCTATTCTTGCTAAGAGTTTACTTAAATCTTCTGAACTGGTTTTATTGGTTCCTTCTAAATCAGGTAAAATATTGTTAATTTCAGTATGTTTCATCCCCCATTCTTTAAAGCGTTGATTGAGAACTTCTTTACCTCCTATCTGTTTAACTAACATTTCAGTAGCAGTATTATCACTAATTACTATCATTTTTCTAGCCACTTCAATAGCTGGAAATTTCTTATTTTCCTGCATATATTGCATATCCCCTGAACCACTAACCATGACATCTTTAGTCATAGTTAACATTTGATCGAGGTGCATATTTCCTGCATCAACTTCTTGGAAAAAAGCGACTAAGACAGGAATTTTAATGGTACTGGCAGCCGGAACAGCTTGTGTACCATTATAAGTAACATAGGCTCCATTATCTAAGTCAATAAACCAAGCTTGTGGTTTAACATTAGGGTATTTTGCATCAATTTTTTGTATTTTTTCTTTGAGTGCGGTTAATTCTGTACTCACGGGAACGGTTGGCGAACTTTTCGGGGTAACTTTTTCGGGTTTCTCTTCTTTGGTTTCTTCTGGGGACGGTTTAACTAATTGAGAGGCTTTGAGATAAGCTGCTAAAATATCTTGAGGATTAATAATGGTGAGGGTGGTTCCTGCGATCGCACCAATACCAACCCCCATAATACCAATTCGTAAAATATACAAGAAAAGTCGAACTAAGAGGTTAGGGGAACGCTTAGAGGGGTTAGGACGAGATTTTCTTGTTTCCCTAGATAGTTCTGTTTTACTATTTCTTCGTGTCCCTGAAATGAGTTTAACTGGTTTCTCATTATGATTAACCCGATGACGTGCTATTTTTTTGGGTTGAGGAGAGGAAATAGAAGAAGTTCGACGCGCCATAATTTCAGCTTATCTATAGTGTCATTGATCTCAGTTATCCCTTGAGACGAAAAAAACCTCCTAGAGTTGCATGAATCCTAAGTTATTTAGATTTAATTTATTTTTAGACTGATTTGACGAACCAGTTAACTAAACTAGCTTAAATCAATTTCAATCTCTTTAATAACTCTATCTCCATCAATAATTCCAAGTTTATATCCTTTTTTTTTAGCTTCTTCTTCAGCAATACCCAAAAGTGCTATTCCGTTTATGATGACGTTAGCAATATCCGTATTGTTGTTTTCGGCTAGTTTTTCGGTAAGTTGATAGAGTTCTGGCGAAATACTCAAGTTTAACTGTTCCTTTTGCTATATAAACATATTCAAATTTCAGTAAAAATAAGAGATTGTGTTAATTTTTGGTGTTTTTGGGGAATCATAAACATAACTTAGATGATAATGCCTAATAGTCCAATTGTCTTATGGATACTAGCAACAAACCCGAAAATAGAGTACAAGCTTATTTAAGTGATTCTGTCTATAAAGCTTTTCGTGAATATTATGATACAGAAGGATTAAACCAATCAAAAGCAATGGAGAAGATACTGTCTGATTTTTTATTAAAGAAAGATCAAAGATGTTCTATTCCAAATAATTACCAAGGTAAAATGAAACATTTAGAATCTAGACTTAGTGAACTAGAGAATATTATCAAAACAACAGATTACTATAAACAAAAAAGTATCAATACAAGTTATCTTAAAGTGACAAATGAAGATACCAAAAAGTCATGAATTAGATATCTTGTTCAAGAGTAAAATGATCATACAAAATCAACTCTAATTAATCAATTAAAAAATAATAAAATTGATAAAAAATGATACAAACTATTGACTCTGTAAACAAAATTGTTAACTTATAAGATGATTTTTCAACAATCTGAAAAAAGACTTAAAAGATTGCAGTATTTTCTCAAACTTTCTCTAAACTTAAAGAGCAAAACACAAAAAAGATAAATGATTAGCGATTTATCTTCACAATAGTTAATCATTCAGCTTGCTATACTCACACACTTAATACAAATTATGGGAAGACTCAGGAAACATCAGCAGAACTCTGGGCAATTATTGTCACAAAAAAGACCCCATGAAACGAAAGCATTAAAACGAATTTTGACAAGTTTATTTTTGGGAATCATTAGCTTAGAAATAACCTTACCTTTAGTCGCTGATTCCCGTAATCCTCAAGAAACCGTCAATTGTGATATGTTAATTGTGGGGGCTGGTTTAGCCGGTTCCGCTGCAGCCTATGAGGGTTTATTAGCAGGAAAAACCGTTTGTTTAACCGAAATTACCGATTGGGTTGGGGGACAAATTTCAGCCCAAGGAACCTCAGCTTTAGACGAAGGAAAACAACAGCGATCGCAACAACATTTCCCCAGAGGATACAACACCTTAAGAACAAATATTGCTCGTCTCTACAATCGACAAAACCCTGGAGAATGTTGGGTCAGTGAAAGTTGCTTTCTTCCTTATCATGGTCATCAGTTATTATTTCAACAATTAAAAGAAGCTCAACAATGGGGAAGAGGTACTTTAAAATGGTTTCCTTCTACAGTGATTAAAGAAGTAGAATTAAGTGAAGATGGAAAATTAATAAACAGTGCGATCGCTATTCAACATACTCCTAAAATAGGAACCCCTCACCTCAATAAAGAACCCCTTTCTAAAACCATTGAAGACGCTTATAGCTACGAAAATTCTCAACGGTTTAACAAGAAAATTATTCGTTTCGAGTCCAAATCTAAAAAAGGAAGTCCCACTGACTGGTTTGTTATAGAAGCCACAGAAACAGGTGAAATCGTCGCTTTAGCAGACGTTCCCTACCGCTTAGGACTAGACCCCCGTAGTCATCTTAATCCCTCTTCTCCCACCGAAAAAGGAGACTCCTATTGCGTCCAAGGGTTTACCTATCCCTTTGCTATGCAACGAACCGCAACCCCTCAATCTCAAACGAAACCCTCCTTTTATGACCAGTACGAACCCTACTACGGTTATGATAGCAACAGGAAAATGGCTTATTTTGACCTAGTGTTTACCTATCGACGCATCTGGAGTAACGAACAAGGCAAATTTGTTAAAGTGGGGCCGATGAAAGTTCATGAACCCACCCCCGGCGATATTTCCATGCAAAACTGGGTATGGGGGAATGATTACCGTCCCGGAACCGCTCAAGATAACTTAGTTTACAGTCGTAGACAACTCGAACAAACAGGACAACTCGAACCTGGTGGATGGAAAGGGGGACTACGTACAGAAGCCTTACGCAAAGGAGAAGAAATCTCTAAAGGGTTTTACTATTGGTTAGTTGCAGGTACTACTGATTCTCGTTTAGGCTATGGGGTTAAACGGCCTCATCCTAACCATCGTTTCTTACAAGGGTTAGATTCTCCGATGGGAACCAGTCACGGGTTATCGAAATACCCTTATATTCGGGAAGGGAGACGCATTATCGGCCGGCCTTCTTACGATCATCCTCAAGGGTTTGCTATCAACGAGATCGATATTTCTACTAAAGACTATTGGCATGATTTTTATCGCACTTCTTTGCCTCGTCCCATGTATCAGTTGGTGTGGTCAACCATTGCTGATTTAGAATCAAAATTTGTCACTGCTAATGATCGCCCTTCCTATATGGTAACGCGACGCACCCATGCAACGGTTTATCCTGACTCGGTGGGAGTCGCTGACTATATGATTGATTTTCATCCCTGTATGGCCTTATCTCCCCCAGAAAAGCGAGGAAACCGCGAACGTCCAGGGGTTCGTGTTGCTCATGGTGGGGCCCATCCGGCACAAATTCCCTTAAGGGCTTTAATTCCTCAAAAAGTGGATAATTTGATCGTATCAGGTAAGAGTATTGCCACCAGTCACATTGCTGCTGCTGCTTATCGGGTACATGGGTTTGAATGGTCTGTTGGTGCTGCAGCTGGTACTTTAGCCAGTTTCTCTTTAGAACAAAGCATTTTACCCTATCAATTAGTGGATAATTTACCTCAACAAGAAGCTAAATTACAACAGTTACGTCGACGGTTAGAAAGTAATGGAAATCCCACAACCTTTCCTCGTGACATAATGTTTAGCCTTCGTCGTTAAATTCTAGGGTGGGCATTGCCCACCCTACAAATAATAAAATTCATTACCAATTATGATTGTTATCCATTTCTTTTTGCAGAAGTTTAACATAGCTAATTAAAAACTCTTCAGCAAAATAAGGTTTAGATATTTTGGACTGTAAATAGTCAACCCCTCCACTTGCATAAACATTTATTTTATCCATTCCGTCATCTTTTAAATTAGTAATACTGTTAGGATCAATTAATTCTTCTACAATCTTTTTAGCCTGACTTTTATCATCTAAAGTCAATCCGTAATCTGATTCATAGGGTTTCAGGGTAAGTTGTGGTAACTTTCTATGAAACCATTTCCCTGTACTCCTTTGCAACCCCTACTTCAATTTTTTGTCCCGTACTGAGATTTTACTCTTCTTCTCCCCATTTCTTTTTAGATTTTTCAGCAGCACGCAATGACTTTTTAGAGTTCATTTCATAGGGTGAAGGTAACAATTCTAGTTGTTGAGGTTTCGGGGTTTTTGTTCCTTCCTTTCTACGCTGTGATGTTCGTTCTTCGCTGGTGTCTTCTGCGATAATTTCATAAAGAGTTGCTAACTTATTCTTTCCCTTTCCTTTCCGTAAAATACGACCCAATCTTTGAACATATTCCCGTGCCGAACTGGTTCCCGATATAATAATAGCAACCTTTACCTCTGGAACATCAACCCCTTCATTTAAAACATGAGAAGTTACTAAACTTTTATAAATCCCTTCTCGAAACCGAGTTAAAATGTCGTGACGCTCTTTTACTGGGGTTTGATGGGTAATGGCAGGGATTAAAAATTCTTGAGAAATACGATAAACGGTTGCATTATCATTAGTGAAAATTAGCAAAGAATCTTGGTGATGTTCACAAACTAATTCGGCCAAAATTCTTAATTTTCCTTCTGTACCGGCTGCTATTTCTTTCGCTTCTCGATGGGCTAACATTGCCCGTCTTCCAGCTGGACTTCTGGCACTCGCTTTAACAAAAATTTGCCAGCCGTTTAAACTACTCAAAGAAATATTAGACTTGCGTAAAAAGTCATTACGAATTTGTATCGCTTTATCATAACTTTTTCGTTCCGTTTGTGATAGTTTCACCTTGATTTCTATGACTTCATGATCCGCTAAAGTCCCCCCCGCAAGTTCTTTAACTCCCTTGCGATAAACTACTTCACCAATTAGACTATCTAAGTCACGATGACTACCATCAGCCCTTTCTGGGGTAGCAGTTAGCCCTAAACGATAGGGAGAAATAGAGTATTCTGCAATAACACGGAAAAAATCAGTAGGAAGATGGTGACATTCATCAAATATCTGTAATGCGTAGCGATTTCCCAAAGTTTCCGCATGAATCGCTGCACTGTTATAAGTTGCAATTAAAATCGGACTGTGATCGCGTGATCCTCCTCCCAATAACCCCACTTCAATGTCAGGAAAGGCTGCACTCATTTGAGCATACCATTGGTGCATTAAATCTAAGGTTGGTACTATAATCAAAGTAGTGCGAGGTGTAGCGATCATGGCTAACTGGGCTAAATAGGTCTTTCCCGCAGCCGTAGGCAACACAACCACCCCTTTACGCCCTGAACATTTCCAAGCCTCTAAAGCTTCCGTTTGGTGGGGATAGGGTTCCCTTTCAAAACTAGGGGTTAGATCCAAAGGAAAAAAGTCTTTCGCCTCATCAACTAAGCTAAGGTTATTGGCTTGCAGGGTTTCAATTAAAGTTCGATAGTAGATAGCTGGAACCCGAAACTTCTCAATGCGGTCATCCCAGGTAGCAAAATCAATCCAAGCTTTACCTCTTGGGGGTGGATGTAAAATTAAAGTACCGCGATCGTATTTCAGTTTACTGGATCGTGCCATGTAACAATTTACTTGTAGATAGTTAGGCTGTGATTATCTCTTTAATCTTGACATACAAAATTTAGTCATCTCACTCTATCTAAAAAGTAAACAGAACGGCACTTCCATTCTTTAATCTTAATCCTATCGCAAGTGCTGATAAAGGCGCAACTTCGATGTTAAAGTTTTGCTGATTTCATGGCTTGAGGCAGATTTTTTGAGAGTTAACCGACTATCAATAATTCAAATCTAAAAATTATTTTTTATTACTTATTTTTATATAGAAGCTCAGATAGGCTAAATATAACTAGATTTCTGATTGTGTTAAGTGTAAAGATATAAAAAAAGTTAAAACAAAATTAATTTTTAACTCAAGAGATAATTATTAATGATTAATCAAAATCAACGGATAAAAAAGGTTGAGTTTCTCTAATAATTAACTCAACCCATTGTTTAATTTAGTTTAATTTGTTGTGGATTTGAAGGAAAAGCCTTATAATCCTGATAAGATAGCTTAATCTTCGTGATCTTCAAAAGGATCACTTAATTGGGCAGATGGGGGTCCGAATGCCGTGTAAATGGCAAATCCAGTAATGACAAGAAGAATTGAGCCAATACCGATACTTAAAGCAGTTGCAGGTTCCATAGGATTTTTAAAAGATAATATCGATCATCTTAATATTATAATTAAAAATTGTAACCTTATCTATCAATTCTATCTCAGTTTTTACAACAACCTCTAGCAATCGATCAATTTTTTAGAGGAGTGTCAACTACTAGATTATTCTGAGACATTCAATAGCAACCAAAATTTATGTCCTCTGTCATTCAAGTTACCTTACCCCATACCAGTTACCATATTGTCATTACCCCCAACAGTTTAGGGACTATAGGAGAGTATTTAAGCTCACTCCAATTAGGTCAAAAAATTATGGTAATTTCTAATCCAGAGATTTTTAATTACTATGGAGAAACTGTTATTAACTCACTCAATGAAGCAGGGTTTGAAGTCTTTTCTCATGTAATTCCAGCAGGAGAAACTTACAAAACTTTAGATAGTATTTCTCAAGTTTATGATGTTACTCTTAAATATCGTTTAGAACGCTCGTCTACTTTGCTAGCCTTAGGGGGTGGAGTCATAGGAGATATGACAGGGTTTGCTGCGGCAACGTGGTTAAGAGGCATTGATTTTGTTCAAGTTCCTACCTCCTTATTAGCTATGGTAGACGCTTCCATTGGAGGAAAAACAGGGGTGAATCATCCTCAAGGGAAAAATTTAATTGGGGCTTTTTATCAACCCCGTTTAGTCTTTATTGATCCGATGGTATTAAAGACATTACCAGTCAGAGAATTTAGAGCAGGAATGGCAGAAGTGATAAAATATGGAGTGATTTGGAACCAAAATTTATTTAATCAGTTAGAAGCACAGAAAAATTTAGATAGTCTAGACAATATCAATTTAGAAATATTACAAGAAATTGTCAAAAAATCTTGTCAAGCAAAAGTTGATGTCGTTAATCAAGACGAAAAAGAAGCAGGACTAAGAGCGATTCTTAACTATGGCCATACCATTGGTCACGCAATAGAAAGTTTAACCGGTTATAATCAAATTAATCACGGAGAAGCAGTGGCGATCGGGATGGTAGCGGCAGGAAGAATAGCAGTAAAATTAGGAATGTGGACAGAAGAAATGTCTCAAAGACAGGATAACTTGATTAAAAAAGCTGCGTTACCAGAAAGGATAGATAATACTTTAAAATCACAAAATATTATAGAAACCTTGCAGTTAGATAAAAAAGTAAAAGCTGGAAAAGTTCGGTTTATTTTACCGACAAATATTGGCAAAGTAGATATTAAAGAAGAAATCCCCTCTGAAGTGATTAACACAGTATTAGAAGAAATGAAAAGAACTTGATAATCTACCTAGATAATATGCTAATGTAAAGTCAGCAACAAATGACACATAGCATTAAAATCATTAAAGTAAATTTGTTGTAACAAAGACAAAATTCAAGAATAAGACTTATAATTAAACCAAGTCGGTTATCAGGCAATTGCTCAAATTACCGCAAACGGTAGAATCGATAGGGTTTCGCCGTGAATGTGTAACTTATAGAAATACCATTTTTAACCTAATCTAAAAGGATATGATTCAATCGCGATCGCTAGATTATACTCTATCAAGTAAGCGTCCCTCAGAAATTTACGCCACCGCACAAAACATCGTGCCAATGGTTGTAGAACAGTCTGGCGTAGGGGAAAGAGCTTTTGATATCTATTCAAGATTATTACGGGAAAGGATTGTCTTCCTAGGAACTCCCGTAGATGATCAAGTAGCCGATTCAATTGTGGCTCAACTACTATTTTTGGATGCAGAAGACCCTGAAAAAGACATCCAAATCTACATCAACTCACCAGGAGGCTCGGTCTATGCAGGATTAGCCATCTATGATACCATACAACAGATACGTCCTGATGTAGTAACCATTTGCTTTGGACTAGCAGCTAGCATGGGAGCCTTTTTACTCTCAGGAGGCACAAAAGGTAAACGGATGGCTCTACCCAGTTCTCGGATTATGATTCATCAACCCCTAGGGGGCGCACAAGGTCAAGCCGTAGAAATTGAAATTCAAGCCAAAGAAATTCTCTACATCAAAAAACGGCTGAACGATATGCTGGCTGAGCATACGGGACAACCCTATGACAAAATTGCGACTGATACAGAACGAGACTTTTTTATGTCAGCCCAAGAAGCAGTGGATTATGGTTTGATTGATCAAGTCATTTCTCGACCAGATTTGTCCGATCCCACTGTCCCTGTAACCTCACTCAACTAACTCAACCGCTTATGTCTAAATACGACTCCCACCTAAAATGTTCATTTTGTGGAAAATCCCAGGAGCAAGTACGAAAGCTAATCGCTGGCCCGGGAGTCTACATCTGCGATGAATGTGTCGAGCTTTGCAACGAAATTCTAGACGAAGAATTAATGGGAACATCGGGGCCAATTACAGATAAAAGTAATCCCCCCCGTCCTAAAGCACGTCCTGCTAAAAATGGGACATCCCTTAAAGAGCTACCTAAGCCCATGGAGATCAAAGACTATCTTGACGAATATGTGATTGGTCAAGATGAGGCGAAAAAAGTTCTTTCTGTGGCCGTTTACAACCATTATAAGCGTCTGAATTTGGTTCAGGGAAAAAATGACGATGACAACATCGAACTACAAAAATCGAATATCTTGCTAATGGGGCCAACCGGTTCAGGGAAAACCCTTCTAGCTCAAACCTTAGCACAAGTATTAGAAGTTCCTTTTGCTGTAGCAGATGCCACAACCTTAACAGAAGCAGGATATGTAGGAGAAGATGTCGAAAATATACTGCTACGATTATTACAAGTAGCCGATCTCGATGTAGAAGAAGCCCAAAGAGGAATTATTTACATCGATGAAATTGATAAAATTGCTCGTAAAAGTGAAAATCCCTCTATTACCAGAGATGTCTCCGGAGAAGGGGTACAACAAGCCCTTTTGAAAATGCTAGAAGGAACCGTAGCCAATGTTCCCCCTCAAGGCGGTAGGAAACACCCTTATCAAGATTGTATTCAAATTGATACCAGCAACATCTTATTTATTTGTGGTGGGGCTTTTGTCAGTTTAGACAGGGTAATAGAACAACGCATCGGCAAAAAATCCATGGGGTTCGTTCGTCCAGGGGAAGGACAGTCAAAAGAAAAACGGGCAGCAGATTTAATGCAGCGCGTAGAACCCGATGATTTAGTCAAATTCGGCATGATTCCTGAATTTGTCGGAAGAATTCCCGTAATGGCGGCTCTAAACCCCTTAACCGAAGAAACCCTTGTGGCGATTTTAACTCGTCCTCGCAATGCTTTAGTTAAGCAATATCAAAAACTGCTAAATATGGACAATGTTGAACTAGAATTTAGTGAAGAGGCCGTTAAAGCGATCGCTCAAGAAGCCTATCGACGAAAAACCGGCGCAAGAGCGTTACGGGGAATCGTTGAAGAACTGATGTTAGATGTGATGTACGAGTTACCCTCGCGGCAAGATGTCCAGAAGTGTATGATCACCAAAGAAATGGTAGAAAAACGCTCAACCTCTGAGTTATTGGTACATCCGTCCTCAATGGTAACTCCAGAATCAGCTTAAAACTGTCCTTCAATAATTTCGTATCTCAGGCAAAGAAAATTTAGAGTGAAAATAGTCATTCAAATTTGTGCTATTTTCACCTATTGAGATGTATTTAGGAATTTGAATCAAAGATAATCTGTGAGGGAAATTTAACTAACTGGGTACACTTTTCCTAGAATCGAAGTTATACTCACATCTTGCAGCTTCGCTTAAACTAGCTAGTTTAAAAGGAAAGAATTTAAGTTAAAAACTTCCCTTCTGAAGAAAAATCTGTTAAGATAAATTAAGAGTACAAGGGGCAAGCCAGTATCCCAAACATTATTCTTAGCCAAAAGGCTATACTAAAGGATTTGCTTGGTTTTCAGCCCCAGTGGAAGACAAGGGGTAAAACCAAATAATACATGGGCAACAAGCCAACTATTGCTATATCTCACCTCGGTTGTGAGAAGAATCGTATAGATTCAGAACATATGCTAGGCTTACTAGCACAACAAGGATATTCTATCGATGCTAACGAAGAATTAGCCGATTACGTTATTGTTAACACCTGTAGCTTTATTCAAGAAGCCAGAGAAGAGTCTGTTCGGACTTTAGTCGAATTGGCTGAAGCGAACAAGAAAATCATTATTTCTGGTTGCATGGCTCAACATTTCCAAGAGGAATTATTACAAGAATTGCCAGAAGCCGTCGCTTTAGTGGGAACAGGAGACTACCAAAAAATTGTCAATGTCATTCAACGGGTAGAAACAGGGGAAAGAGTAACAGAAGTGTCTCAAAACCCCACATTTGTGGCCGATGAAATGACCCCTCGTTACCGCACAACCAATGAAGCGGTTGCTTACCTTCGAGTCGCAGAAGGATGTGATTATCGCTGTGCTTTTTGCATTATTCCTCATCTGCGAGGGAATCAGCGATCGCGTTCTATTGAATCGATTGTAACCGAAGCTCAACAACTAGCCAACCAAGGGGTACAAGAGATTATTCTTATCTCTCAAATTACCACCAATTACGGCTTAGACCTTTATGGAGAACCTAAACTAGCAGAACTATTAAGGGCATTAGGAAAAGTAGATATTCCTTGGATTCGCATTCATTATGCTTATCCTACAGGATTGACTGAAAAAGTAATTGATGCCATCAGAGATACGCCAAATATCTTACCGTATTTGGATTTACCTCTGCAACATTCCCATCCTGCTATATTGAAAGCTATGAATCGTCCCTGGCAAGGTCAGGTTAACGATAATATTATTGAAAGATTGAAAAAATCAATTCCTAATGCTGTTTTGCGAACCACATTTATCGTAGGATTTCCAGGAGAAACAGAAGAACATTTTGAACATTTAATTAACTTTGTTCAACGACACGAATTCGATCACGTAGGCGTGTTTACTTTTTCTCCTGAAGAAGAAACACCAGCTTACCAAATGCCTAACCAAGTTCCGTCAGAAATTGCTAAAGAAAGACGGGACTATTTAATGGAAATACAGCAACCAATTGCTGCTAAGAAAAATCAAAAATGTGTTGGGCAAACAGTAGAAGTATTAATTGAACAAGAAAACCCTACAACCGAAGAATGTATCGGACGTTCAATCAGATTTGCCCCCGAAGTAGATGGAGTTGTTTATGTTAGAGGAAAAGGCCAATTAAATTCAATTATGCCCGTAAAAATTACCGACGCTGATGTTTATGATCTCTATGGAAAAGTTATCTAACCCTCACCCTTGAACTCCGTACAAACCGCAGTGGAAACTAACTAAAAACTTATGCTAACATAAGTCACAATAATAAGCAGTTTGAAAAGCCACTATAAAAAAATCTAGCTGCACTTTCTAAACGTTTAACCCAATAGTCAACTTAGCAAAAAAAAACGACCTTATGACCATTTCTTTCGAGAACCTAGGACTATCTGAAGCCCGCGTTAACAAGTTACAAGCCCTCGGATTTGAAAGTCCTACCGAGATTCAAGAAAAAGCAATTCCCTTACTATTAGAAGGGCATGATGTCCTAGGACAATCTCAAACAGGAACAGGAAAAACTGCAGCCTATTCCTTACCAATACTTGAACAAATTGATACCAAAAACCCCAATGTTCAAGCCTTAATTTTGACCCCAACTCGTGAACTCGCTCAACAAGTTGCAGAAGCCTTAAAAGATTTTTTAATAGAACGTCGCCTCTACATTTTGACGGTTTATGGCGGTCAATCTATTGAACGACAAATCCGTAGTTTAGAACGGGGAGTACAGATTGTTGTCGGAACACCAGGACGAGTTATCGACTTACTAGAACGGAAAAAATTAGTTTTAGACTCTTTACGTTGGGCTGTTCTTGATGAAGCCGACGAAATGTTAAGTATGGGTTTCATTGATGATGTTAAAACCATTCTCAGAAAAACCCCCGACGCTCGCAATACCGCTTGTTTCTCAGCGACAATGCCTAGAGAAATAAGAGATTTAGTTAATCAGTTTCTTAAGTCTCCTGTTACCGTATCAGTCGAACGCACTCAAGCTGCGCCCACGCGCATTGATCAGCATCTCTATATGGTGCCGAGAGGATGGTCAAAACGCAAAGCCCTACAACCTATTTTAGAAATTGAAGATCCTGAGTCAGCCATTATCTTTGTTCGGACAAAACAAACCGCCTCAGACTTGACCAGCAAACTTCAAGAAATTGGTCATAGCGTGGATGAATATCACGGGAACCTTTCTCAGTCTCAACGGGAAAGATTGGTTCATCGCTTCCGAGACGGGAAAATTAAATTAGTAGTGGCCACGGATATCGCAGCGCGAGGCTTAGACGTAGAAAATTTAAGCCATGTGATTAATTATGACTTACCCGATAATAGCGAAACCTATATTCATAGGATTGGTCGTACTGGAAGAGCAGGGAAAACAGGAACCGCCATTTCCTTAGTAGAACCCATTGATCGCCGCATGGTTCGGCAAATTGAAAAGAGACTGCGACAAAAGTTAGAAACTTGCAAGCTACCCAGTCGTTCCCAGGTTGAGGCGAAACGCCTAGAAAAACTGCAAAATCAAATTAAAGAATCTTTAGCAGGAGAACGAATGGCTTCATTTTTACCCTTAGTACGGGAATTAAGTGATGAATATGATCCTCAAGCGATCGCTGCTGCTGCTTTACAAATGATTTATGATCAAGATTGTCCTGACTGGATGAAGAAAGATTGGGAAGTCCCCGAATCAACTGTACCTAAGCCTATCATTAAGCGTAGAGGCAAATATAACTCTAACAAGCACAATAATAACTCTAACCGAGGAAATCGTAAAATTGTGACCCATCAGCCAGGGCGTTAGAAATTTACATCAATTTAAGATTTATTGCTCCTGTCCTATGGGCAGGAGCTTTGTTTTGATATCTTGAAAAAAATTTAAGTATTTAGTTATTTTTGTATTAAAGAGTTTTAAGAAAAATTGAGTTTTAAAACCTAATATTTTGATGACTTTATAGAAATTAGAAAAGCTTATTTTTTGAAGGAGCAAAGCTTAAAATTGTCCCCATACCGATCTGGAGTTTAGACTAACTTCACCCAAATCAGACCGTACAGTCTAGTCTAATTAGAAGGGAATTATGGAGGAGAGAAAAATAAAGAGATAATGAGGTAAAATTAGCGAGTAATCACAAACCTTGAACCAATCTGCTTTAAAACTCCAAGATTTCAGAAACGAAGTTTATCGACTGTTAGGGCCTGCCAAAGATAGCACTTTTGAACTAATGGACGCAGTTCTAATCACTAGAAATGTGTACTCTTTTGCCGAATTATCATTATCACCAGTGTTTCGGCGAAAGTGGCCAAGTTTGTATGAAGCGATGGACGATTGCCGACCAAAAGCTCACAAATTAATGAGACGTTATTTAATTACATCCCATCAAACACCTATAATTAAAGCGGTTTTACAGGTTAAACAAGTTCGTCGATATCTCAAAGAAAGACCGATTACTGTATGGGATAGCGAGTATGGTTGTGCAAAGTTTGTAAAAATGATAGGAGACATAGATGCTGACTTTTTGATGCGTTTAAGTCCAAATCGTTGTATTTATGCAGAACCTCCCCAATATCAAGGGAAAGGAAGACCGAGGAAACATGGTGATAAAATGAAATTATCTGACCCCACAACTTGGGGAGTTCCTATTGAGTCAGTAGAAATTGATGACTCCACTTGGGGAAGAGTAGAAATAACCAAATGGAGTAAATTTCATTTTTATCAATCTGCATCTCAAGAGATGGAAATTATTCTGATTCAACGGAAAGGTAAAGGGCTTTCTAAAAAAGAAGCTAAAGCAATGTGGTTAGCTTGGATTGGAGATGAAATACTCTCTTTAAAATGGCTTTGGGAATTATACTTGAGACGCTTTGCTATTGAACATTGGAATCGATTTGTTAAACAAAGATTGCATTGGACTAAAGCTAAACTAGGAACCACAGAAAAAGGTCAGCGATGGAGTAATTTAATGCCTATTTTAACATGGCAATTATGGTTAGCCCGTGACATAATAGAAGATAATCCTCTTCCTTGGCAGAAACCGCAAACAAGAGAGAATTTGACCCCAGGTCGAGTAGCACAAAGCTTTTCAGGACTTTTGGCTGTGATTGGCACACCAGCTAAACAGCCAAAACCCCGTGGAAAGTCTTCAGGTTGGGAGGAGGGTAAAAAAAGGAATAAAAGACCTCGTTATCCCACTGTTAAAAAGACAGTAACTCGACAGAAAAAAGCAAAAAAAAAGGCTGCTTAAAGTTTTCAATCAATATATTAGTATTATTTTTAGCTTTTCTGACAGGCTAAATCATGTTTTTATTCCTTTTCAGTCGCTAGACTAGACTGTACAGTATGAGTTTTTAGTCTAAACTCCAGTACTAAACAATACTAACATGACCCGTATTATTTCTACTGATGGTACTTCAAGTTACGATAATGAATTAATTAGTAATAGTAGTCAAAGTATAAGTTAGGACAGCCAAATTTGATATAACTTAAATAAAATAGATAAAAAAAACGCCACCGTAGTGGTGGCAACATTAACTAAATAATGACTTTAATTCTAGACATCGTAGTACAAAGCAAACTCATAAGGATGAGGTCGTAAACGCATAGGATTGACTTCATTATCGAGTTTATACTCAATCCAATTCTCGATAAAGTCTTCTGTAAAGACACCGCCATCCGTCAAGAAAGCATGATCTTGTTCTAAGCTTTCTAATGCTTGTTCAAGAGAACCAGGAGTAGAAGGAATTTTACTTAATTCTTCAGGAGACAAATCGTAGATATCTACGTCTAGAGATTCTCCTGGATCAATTTCATTCTTGATACCATCGATTCCTGCACAAAGCATAGCAGCAAACGCTAAATAGGGGTTAGCAGTTGCATCAGGACAACGGAACTCTAAGCGTTTTGCTTTGGGGTTAGGACCAGATAAAGGAATACGCACCGAAGCAGAACGGTTTCCTTGAGAATAAGCAAGGTTTACAGGTGCTTCAAAACCAGGAACGAGACGTTTATAAGAATTAGTGGTGGGGTTAGTGAATGCTAACAACGCCGGGGCGTGTTTTAAAATGCCACCGATATAGTTTAAGCCTAGTTTACTTAAGTTAGCGTAACCGTCACCCCAGAATAAAGGCTCTCCTCCCTTCCAAATTGACTGGTGAGTGTGCATTCCTGAACCATTATCGTTAAATAAAGGCTTGGGCATAAATGTTACGGTTTTACCATATTTCTTAGCCACATTTTTAATGACATATTTGTAAGTCATTAAATAATCGGCCGCTTCTATTAGAGTCGCAAAGCGAAACCCTAATTCATTTTGTCCGCCAGTTGCTACTTCATGGTGGTGCTTCTCGATAGGAACTCCACACTCAGCCATCGTTAGTAGCATTTCTGTCCGCATATCCTGAAGGGTATCGGTAGGAGCAACGGGGAAATAACCCTGTTTATAACCAGGTTTATAACCTAAGTTTCCACCTTCTTCTTCTCTGCCAGTATTCCAACGACCTTCTACACTATCAACGTAATAATAGCCTTTGCTTTCGGTTTGATCGAAACGAACATCATCAAACACGAAAAACTCTGCTTCAGGACCAAAATAGGCTGTGTCACCAATACCTGTACTGTTAAGATACTCTACTGCTTTACCTGCAATAGTACGAGGGTCACGATCATACCATTCCCCCGTACGAGGCTCTTTAATGCCACAAACCATACTTAAGGTAGGTTCTTCATAGAAAGGGTCGATCCAAGCTGTTTTTGGGTCAGGAACCATACACATATCAGATTCGTTGATAGCTTTCCATCCCCGAATACTCGAACCGTCGAAAGGAACCCCATCGACAAATGAACTCTCATCAATTTGATTGTAATAAAAAGAGCAATGCTGCCAAATCCCTGGTAGATCAATGAATTTGAGGTCAATAATTTTGATGTTGTTGTCTTGAATCATTTTCAAGACTTCTTGGGGCGTTTGGGCCATGAAAGACTCCTTGGGGTTTCAATATATACATCTCTTCTGAAGTATTGATAGTAAAGATAGGCTTTACTTCATTTTGTATAATTTAATACTGTTTAGTCCGATTAAACCTGTAAATAATACTAAATTTTTAGTCCAGTCAGCTACAACTACCAAAAATGACTTTGATATGTGAAGAATTGTATCAAGTGATTCAATAAAAAATAGTTGAATTCAACTAGATTAAGGATATAGTAAACATCAGCATACGTTTATTTAGGCATCCTCGGTAATGCAAGTCTCATTGCGATCCAAACCCATTTTTGATCTATTATCCAGTCTTTACTTAAGTGGACTCAGGTACAAGGTGATCAAGGTCATTCCCTTATTACTCCGCAAACAACCACGCAAAATCCTACTGTGGTCATCGGGGTCAATGGGAACAACCCTCATGTTAGCTTGGAACCCAAAACTGGTAGGCGCAACCTTGATCGGTATTGGATTAATGCGGTTCGTTTATTGGGGTCAGACCACTAACTGGCAAAGTCGCTGGTTATACTGGTATCAATTTTTTAATAGTTCTCAAGGAAAATTAGCGATCGCAGTGGTTGCTGGCGGTTTGGGTACGATCAGCAGCTATATGGCTCTTTATATCTGGTCTAATGCTGAAAATCAGTGGTTAGCCACTGGATTGATTTTACAAGGTTTCGGAACTTTTTTAATCTTGGGGTTATTGGGGTGGCAAATGTTTGATTTACCCAGAAAAAAACAGGGCAATCAATATCAAGAATGGGTGTCACAGTTAAGCGATGTTAATGACTTAAAACGATTAATGGCTGTGGAAAATTTATCTGATCTTTTACAACAAAAAAAATTAACCCCAACTCAAAACCAACAACTTTCAAACTATTTTCACCTAATGTTAAATCAAGAAAAAAATACAATAATTCGTCAAGCCATCTTAAAAGCTTGTCAATTCTCAACACAAATGTAAGGATTAAACTAATCTGTGGTCGATACTTATAATTAGGGTTTGCTGAAAAAGTTACTCAAAAATTTATGCCACTTTTGACCAAGAATTTTCTGACAAATCAATAAGTTTGAACACAGAAAAATGGTTTAAACTATAATCAAAATTAATTAAAAGCTGATTAATTAGTTCATTTGTTTTGCTATTAGTAAATAAGGACAAAAAAAGCGACAAAAACTGCCTCAGCAGTTTAGAAAGATTGACAACTA
>NETF01000179.1 GCA_002172675.1 unicellular cyanobacterium SU3 | reverse complement strand
TTAAGTCCAATCTTCTATTATATAAAACAAACTTATGTTTAAGGAGGTTTTTTGGGCTGTTTCAACGTAAATTGGCGATCGCAGATTAACGTTTCGCCTCTCTGAAACTGAGTTTGTGATCTACTGAATTTCACCTGTGGCTGGATTGTAACGGAAATTTTGGGGGCCATAGTCGGCGTGAATCACGCCAAAAGTTTCTGGCGACTTTTCCAGGCTGTGGCAAAGATCTAGAACTTTTCGATACTCTTGTCTGGAAATAAAATCATCTGGGGGTAGTAATTGATCTGCCTGTCTAAGAAGTATTTCCTCACTCCAAATCCAGGGTTTGGGAGTTGTTGCGGAGGGATTATATCCTTGGGAAGCCTGGTGAATAGAAGCTAGACTTCTGCCCCATTCACGAAAGAATTTTTTATGCCAATGCTGTGAACTTTCTTCAACGTAAACACCTTCGATATAGGAAAGCACGGAACAGATGAATACTCCTGCTTGAGTAGCAAGTTCAGTTAACAGGGAGCCTTGTTTAGCGGGAATTCCGTATGCTATGTTTAGAGAACATTCTTTTAAGTAAGAAAGAAATTCCAGTTCTGCCTGTACTTCTTCGTAAGTACGAAAAGTAGCATCTGTAAGCCGTAAAATTTTCCAGGAGTTTTTCGAGTCCTGAAAGCAAAACACCGAACTTCCAGAATTGCTGATATGTTTGACTGTTTCTGGTATTCCACCCCATTCCTTTGCTGCTAATTTGGCTTCAGCAAGTGTTGCATATTTTATCACTCGAGTAACCCAACATAACTATTGCCACTGTTGGGTTTCGCTCACTCAACCCAACTTACTCAGGGATCTTTTGTCAGTCAGTCAGCTTTGCCTATTACGAATCTCAAGATTGACGTTAATTTGATTAGCAAAATCTACTTGTTGAGTAAGATAAATATTCATTAGTAAAATATTAATTAATAGAATTTTTTTATTCTAGCTCAAATTTCATTTAGAATTTCTGCTAACATTTTGTTAATCTTAAAAAGAAAAAACCCCACCCAAGTATGTTTAGGGTAGGGTTATTAAAGTTTTATAACCTAAATCTTAGTCAAGATCAGGCATAGCGAGTACAGGTTCAGTCTCACGATCAATTCCTTTCTCAAATCCAGCAGCGGCCGCTCGCGCACGTCCAGCGTGCCATAAGTGACCAACGAGGAAGAAGAAACCGAGAGTAAAGTGAGAAGTTGCTAACCATGCACGGGGAGATACATAGTTAAAGGAGTTAACGTCAGTGATAACCCCACCCACAGAGTTTAAAGACCCTAAAGGTGCATGGGTCATATATTCAGCAGCACGACGAATTTGCCAGGGCTGAATATCGTTTCTTAATTTATCTAAATCTAAACCGTTAGGCCCACGTAAAGGCTCTAACCAAGGACCACGGAAGTCCCAGAAACGCATGGTTTCACCACCGAAGATGATTTCACCAGTGGGAGAACGCATTAAATACTTACCTAAGCCGGTAGGACCTTGAGCAGAACCGATGTTAGCTCCCATTCTTTGGTCACGCACCAAGAAGGTGAATGCTTGAGACTGAGACGCTTCCATACCGGTAGGGCCGTAAAATTCACTGGGATAAGCGGTGTTGTTGTACCAAACCATTACAGAGGCGATGAAGCCCATTAAGGACAATGCACCTAAACTGTAGGAAAGGTAAGCTTCACCAGACCAGATGAAAGCACGACGGGCCCAACCGAAAGGCTTGGTTAAAATGTGCCAGATACCACCGAAGATACAAATGAGGCCAACCCAGATGTGGCCACCGATAATATCTTCCATGTTGTCCACACCAACAATCCAACCTTCTCCCCCGAAAGGAGCTTTCAGCAGATAGCCGAAAATAATAGCAGGGTTGAGGGTGGGGTTAGTAATCACACGCACATCTCCGCCACCCGGCGCCCAAGTGTCATAGACACCGCCAAAGAACATGGCTTTGAACACGAGTAACAGCGCACCGCATCCTAAAATAATGAGGTGATAACCAATAATATTGGTCATTTGGTTCTTATCTTTCCAGTCATAACCAAAGAAACTGGAATACTCTTCTAAGGTTTCAGGTCCTCTTAAGGCGTGGTAAATACCACCGAAACCAAGAACGGCAGAAGAGATTAAGTGTAATACTCCCACAACGAAGAAGGGGAAAGTATCAATTACTTCACCACCAGGGCCGATACCCCAACCGAGGGTGGCAATGTGGGGAAGGAGAATTAAGCCCTGTTCGTACATGGGCTTTTCGGGAATAAAGTGGGCGGTTTCAAACAGGGTCATAGCCCCTGCCCAGAATACGATTAAACCAGCGTGAGCGACGTGAGCGCCTAAAAGCTTACCGGAGAGGTTGATCAGACGAGCATTGCCTGACCACCACGCGAAACCGGTAGATTCCAGGTCACGACCACTGGCAACATTAGAGAGCGTTACCACGGGGCAGTACCTCCTCAGGGAATACAAAGTTTTGGTGGGGTTGGTCTTGGGGAGCCATCCAAGCTCGCAGACCTTCGTTTAATAAAATGTTTTTGGTGTAGAATGTCTCAAATTCGGGGTCTTCTGCTGCCCGTAATTCTTGAGACACAAAGTCATAAGCTCGTAAGTTTAAGGCTAAACCAACGATACCAATTGCACTCATCCATAACCCAGTTACGGGTACGAATAGCATGAAGAAGTGTAACCAACGTTTGTTGGAGAAGGCAATACCGAAAATCTGTGACCAGAAACGGTTTGCTGTCACCATAGAATAGGTTTCTTCTGCTTGGGTGGGTTCAAAGGCGCGGAAGGTGTTCGCTTGCTCACCGTCTTCAAACAAGGTATTTTCTACGGTTGCACCGTGAATGGCACACAGTAAAGCACCACCAAGAACACCGGCGACTCCCATCATGTGGAAGGGGTTCAGTGTCCAGTTGTGGAACCCTTGTAAAAATAAGATGAAACGGAAAATTCCGGCCACGCCAAAGCTAGGACCGAAGAACCAGCTAGACTGTCCTAGAGGATACATCAAGAATACACTGACGAATACCGCAATAGGGGCAGAGAAAGCGATGGCGTTGTAAGGACGGATACCCACCAGACGAGCAATCTCAAACTGACGTAACATGAAGCCAATCAGTCCAAATGCTCCGTGAAGAGCAACAAATGTCCATAAACCACCGATTTGACACCAACGGGTAAAGTCTCCTTGGGCTTCTGGTCCCCAGAGGAATAGTAAGGAGTGTCCGAAGGCGTTAGCGGGGGAAGATACCGCTACGGTTAAGAAGTTACATCCTTCTAGGTAGGAACTGGCTAAGCCATGGGTGTACCAAGAAGTTACAAAGGTGGTTCCGGTTAACCAACCACCGAGTGCTAGGTAAGCACAGGGGAAGAGTAATAAACCAGACCAACCGACGAAAACAAAGCGATCGCGTTTTAACCAGTCATCGAGGACATCGAACCATCCTCTTTGTGGTGCGCGTCCGACTGCAATAGTCATAGAATCCAATCCTCTTGCTTAACTGAAATCAACGGCAAGATTTCTTAACGTTTGTTTTATCTAGTTTAGGTCATATTGTCCCATTTTCTTATAGGGTGCGACCTAGAGAGTGCCTATCAGTTTGACTGAATCGGCTCTTTTGGTAAGCGATGTCAGATCCGTGAACTAACTTCGGGATTGGAGTTAGGGGATCATTAACATTTCTTAAACTAGCACAATTTTCTCCCAAACTTTGGGGAATTTCCTTGTTCGAGGTAAACTGCGCTTTTCGCTATCTTTAGACTATTATTAGCAAAAAATTTACAATTTGACACATCTTGTCTCATAATTTACCCAAGATTTTTCGGATGATCCCTATGAATTTATGTCTATCAATCCCAGAATTTAACGCTTAAAATGCGTTTTTCTCTGGGTTTAGGGGGATTCATAAAGCAAATCTTAAGAATCCCCTGGCACTAACATCAGGGTTAGATAAGATTTCGTCTAACTTTCATTTCCTTATGCTTAGTTTAATTTGGCTTTAACGATTTCTTGGACTTGTTTACCGCCTGCTTTGCCTTTTAATTCCTTCATCGCAGGTCCCATCACTTTTCCCATATCTTTGGGGGAGGTTGCCCCTACTGACTCAATAATGTTGTCAATAATGGCTTCAATTTCTTCTGTAGACAATTGACGGGGTAAATAGGTTTCAATAATGGCTAATTCTTGGGCTTCTTTATCGGCTAAATCATCCCTACCCCCTTGACGATATTGTTCAATGGAATCTCGGCGTTGTTTCGCTTGTTGCGCTAATACTTCTAATTCTTGTTCTGGGGTTAATTTTGTTTGTCCTTTTGGTCGTACTTCGACTTCTTTTTCTAGGATAACTTTTTTAATACTTCTAATTGTCTCTAAGCGAATTTTATCCTTAGCTTTCATCGCTTGTTTAATATCTTCGGTTAGTTTTTCTTTTAGTCTTTTTTCAGTAGATTCAGTCATGATTTTTATCCTTAATAATTTCTCTCAATGATAACTTTTTAAACAGAAAAATATAGCACTACACAAGTTCTAGAATACCATATTTGAGGACAAGAGTAAGACATCTTACCATTTTCAAATAGTCTAATCTATTTTTGTAGTGCTATTGATTATCTCTTGATTAAGATAATCTGGTTAAGAATTTGATGCAGTATCGCTGGATGGGACAACTTCTACCGCTTTTTTAGAATTTTCTTGACTTTCTTCAATCTCAGATTGAATGACAGAGGGTTGTAAAATTGTGATATGAAAATCTTTACGGGTTTTATTGTCAAGGAATTTTTGTTGTAATTTTTCCCATTCTTGCCACTTCTCATAACGAGTTTCTTGCAAAATCTTGGTAAAAGTTGGCATTTCATTGAGAATATTGTCTTCAAAAACTTCATCAAGAAACTCAACTAAAACAAAGCTATCTTGTATATCTCCTAATATACTTTGTATCTGTTTAATATCTTTTAGATAACTTTCATACACTTCTCCATAAAACTGAGTAAACAATTCCATATTATAACGAGTTCGTTTAGCTGCTTTTCGTAAATCGTGTAAGATTAATCCCTCTTTATCTAATAAAGATTCTACTACTTCTTTCGATAAACTCTCAGGAAAATTGATGCTTCCTACTTCAAATTTAACCCCAATAACCCAACCAGGATGTAACATTAATTGACTGACTTCAGGTAAGAGAAGATCAGCTAAAATGGTATGAATGGAAACTTGAGCAATATCATGATAACTTGGACTGTTTAACCAATCATCAAATCCTTGTTTAAGATCAACATATTTTTGACTATTTAAAGTCTTTTTTACTGTTTTAAAAACTTTTTTTCTTTGTTTAGCTAAACTAGATAAACCTTGTTTTAACTGTTTTTGCTCATCTTTGGGTAAATTAGGATAATATTTCTTTTTTAGACTATCTTCTAAAACATCTAAATCCCTTAGTTTCCCTAAAGTTTTGGCAATTTTTCCTACTTTTTTTTCTTGGGCATTTTCAGGTAAATCTAAAGCTGCTGAAAATCCCTTAATGGTACTTCTTAAACGTCGCATCCCTACTCGCATTTGATGCAATTCTTCAGGATCTTTATCTTCTAATACACCATTTTCATGGGATAAGAATTTATCGTAATGGGTTGCAACGGCTATATAAGCCCAATCTCCAAAGGTTTTAGGTTCGTGTCCTAAGTCATATTTCATATTATTACCTCCAACGAAAGATGAACAGGAGAGAGTCATTTATTTTAGACACACAAGGTTTTTGACCTTTTAGTTTATTGAAAAGCAAAAGTAGTTCTTTTCTATCACTTAATTTTCAATTTGATACAAATGTCTATAAACCCTCCCCTGTAGTTATTTTAATCAATATAATTACTTATGTTATCACAAGGTTAAGAAGTGTTAAAGGGTTGTCCTTTAATACCAATTTTCTCGATATAAAAGTCAACAGTTGCTAACTTTAACAAGAAATAGTCAGCAAAAGTATGATGAAGGCGATATGAGTTAATGGTCTGCTGTTGCTATTTCTCCTAATTTTTTCAACATAATAGTAAAAATAAGGATCTTCGTAAATTATAATATCATCACTTGTAATATTCAGATTAAATGTTTTAGTTAAGGAGTAGAAGAAACAAGTTCAAACTTAAGTCCAGTTAGCCCATATTCTTTAACTTTAGAATAAAATTGATTAGTTCCAAAAATAGATGAACGACTAAGCTGAGGTAGTTTAAAAAGTGTTACGTTTTCTAATAATTCTTCTTTAAAAACATATTCTTCTACATCCATTATACCTTCTTTAATTTCATCAAAATACTCAATTACACTTTTTTCCTTATCTAAACAATCAATAAGATTAATTAGATTTAAAATGTTCAAATCTAATCCATCTACATTAGTTGGGATAATTTCCACTTCTTTGATAATATATGGTTTAAGTTTAAGAAGGGCATAACTATCACAAAATAATAGACCTGAATCTAAATTTACAAAATTACCAACAGGTTTATCTTCTAGTAATTTTCCTCTATAAGGAAAAGACCAATATTTACCCAATTTTTGTCCTTCAAAATAAGGCCAATCTGGCAAAATTGTAACTCACCTCCGTCATCACTAACAAAATTTATAGATGAAAAATTTTTTATATCATTGCGAATACGCCAAATTTTCATCGTTAAAACTCCATTTTAAACAAGAAAAGTTTTAAACTTATCATATTTATAAAAAAAGGACAATGAATAATCTGTAATTAATTACTCATTATCCCTCATTCATTAATATTTGCGCTCTTTGGGTTCAAACATATCAATCATTACATCCATATATTGAATGTCTAAACCAGCAGGAGAATAATAAGCTAAGGTATGTTTCAAAAAGTTGGGATCATCTCGTGTTGTATAATCTTCCCGTGAATGGGCCCCACGACTTTCTTTACGGTTTAAAGCAGAGGTTAAAATCATTTCACCCACCACCATAATATTGCGTAATTCCATCGCTTCAATTAATTCTGTATTCCAACAACTGTCTTTATCATCTAGATAGATGTTGTCATATTGCGCTTTAAATTCTTGAATTTTATTAATGCCTTCCTGCATTAATTCTTCTGTCCGAAATACCCCACAATGTTCGGCCATCGAGTCTTGAAACTGTTGACGTAATGCCCCAATACGAATGGTTCCTTCTTTATTTAACAAGCTAGAAATACGCTGTTTTGCTTCTGTTAAATAAGTCTCTTCATCAAACTCAGAAAACTTACGATCCTTAACATAATGAGCGATATTTTCCCCTGTAATTTTGCCGTAAACCACACATTCTAATAAAGAATTACTGCCCAAACGGTTGGCCCCGTGAACCGAAACACAAGCGCATTCGCCAGCTGCAAAAAACCCTTCTGTGAGGCGATCGCCACTTAACCTGACTCTCCCTTGAGTATTAACGGGGATACCGCCCATGCAATAATGGGCGGTAGGCCGCACCGGCATGGGTTCATAAACCGCATCAACTCCCACTAAACGGTGTGCTTCTTCCCAACAAAAGGGAACCCGACTCATAATCTTTTCTTCTCCCATGTGGCGCAAGTCTAAATAGACACAGGGACCTCCTGGTTTACCATCCGGATAAACACCCCGTCTGGCACGTATTTCTAGGGTAATGGCGCGAGAGGTGATGTCACGGGGGGCGAGTTCCATGCGTGAGGGGGCGTAATCTTCCATAAACCGCCGTCCTTCGCTATTAATAAGATAAGCCCCTTCCCCTCTAACTGCTTCAGAAATTAATACACCGACGGGATATAAACCAGTGGGGTGAAACTGCACAAACTCCATGTCTTCTAAGGGAACACCGGCTAACGCTGACATGGCTAACCCGTCCCCTGTTGAAGCAAAATCATTTGAGGTAGTATTAAATACCCGTCCGTAACCCCCAGTGGCTAACATCACTACCTTACTGTGAATAATTTCTAGGGTGCCATCTTCGATATGATACATGACGATGCCTTTGGCTTCTGCGTCTTCGTAGATCAACTGCATCACATACCATTCGTCATAAATAGTGACTCCGTTGCGTCGTAGGTTATTAACCAACTCATGGAGGATAGCATGGCCTGTTTTATCCGCCGCATAACAGGTACGGTTATGGGTATGGCCACCGAAAGCCCGTTGAGCAATTTTCCCATTGTCTAAACGGGAGAATAACACCCCTAAATGTTCCAAGTCGATAATAACATCGGGGGCTTGTTGGGTGAGTAAAGCCACTGCATCTTGATCGGCTAAATAGTCGGAACCTTTGACAGTATCAAAGGCGTGAGACTCCCAACTGTCTTCAGAATCAACATTTTTCAGGCTGGCAGCGATCCCTCCTTGGGCTGCGACGGAGTGCGATCGAATGGGGTGAGTTTTGGCAACAACAGCCACATCAATACTAGGGTTAAGGCGTTTTATTTCGAGGGCAGCGCGAGATCCCGCTAAACCACCGCCCACAATGACCACATCATGTTTTAACATCTTTTACTAGGCTAGAGCTTTCCTATTTTTGACTCTAACTTATGGAGCGACTAACACCCCCAAAGAAACGTTAAAATTTTATAAATTCACTTCTGTTGGTTAACTTGGGAAAGATTAATATCCCATTGGGTTTCTGCTAACATCAATAAACTAGCTACCATGATCACGGCTGTGGCTAAAAATTGCCAACCCATGACATGGGGCAAAATGAAAATCCCTAATAAATGTCCTAATCCTACTAATAATAAAGCACGGGAATTTAAGCCTAACCCTGTTACTGTGTACCCCAGACTGCATAACCCTAACCACAGATGAGATAGGTTAGAGAGAAGAAGACCCCATCCCAAGAAAATTCCGCAGTCAGTTAAGGTGACACCACCCACCATTAAAATAACCCAGGTGTACAAGATCCAATTAAGCTGTCGTTGTTTGACCCAAAAATGGGTCAGGATCATCATGGCTAAGGTTCCGGCTATGGTTAAAATTGACCAAGCAATCGCTTGAGTTGTCCAACTGATCGGAGCAAATTGAGCCGTTACAAAGATAGCCGCTACAATCAGCCCCCAGATGAGGCAAACTTGATCTAAACAGCTATATAGACCAGAATATATGGTTTTCCCTGCTATTTTTAGATAAAGACTGACTAACGATTGATATTCTTGACAATATAAATCCCTCTGCTTTCGTCTTAAAATAGGTTTCGTTTGATGTAATAAATTCATTGAAAATGGACTAAATATAAATATTAAATTTTAAATTTAACTTATTTTTATTAAACTTTACAATAATCTATCTTTTTTTTCAACTTTATGCTAAGCCCTTAACTTTATCCCTGCTTATTAAAAAAATCTTATGAATTTTAAATATTTATGATTCCTGTGGTATCAGATATGACAGAAATTAAGGAGGGTGATGGTTATAATGAATCTCTAACAAAAAAGTAGAGCATAGAATCAGTTTAGAGATAAAAATAAAACAGTCTAATTTAAGATAAAAAAAAATCAAAAATTGTAATCATTTCTCAAAAAAATAACGAAATCTTAACCCCATTTTCTTAGCAGATATATCTATGATGAATTGAGGGAGTGTGAAAAAATTCCCACTGCGTAAAGAACTTGTGTAAGATTTTGTATGGATAAACAACAACTGTGGCAACGTTACCAAGACTGGCTTTATTATCACGAAGGGTTAGGATTCTATGTTGATATTAGCCGAATGCGCTTCGATGATGACTTGGTTAAACAACTAACCCCAAAATTTGAGAAAGCCTTTGCAGATATGGAAGCTTTAGAAGCTGGGGCGATCGCCAACCCTGATGAAGGCCGGATGGTGGGACATTATTGGTTGCGGGCCCCGGAATTAGCCCCCAATGAAGAGGCAAGGAAAGAAATCACTGAACCTTTAAAAAATATTGCTCAATTTGTCAAAAAAGTCCACCAAGGAACCATTAAACCTCCCACAGCCGACAAGTTTACGGATATCCTTTCGGTGGGGATTGGGGGATCGGCTTTAGGCCCGCAGTTTGTGGCCGAGGCGTTACCCTCAGAAAATCCTCCCATGACCATCCATTTTATCGATAACACCGATCCGGCTGGGATCGATAGTACCCTGACTAATATCGGCGATCGCCTAAAAAGTACCCTAGTTCTCATCACCACCAAGTCAGGGGGAACCCCAGAAACCCGTAACGGGATGTTAGAAGTCAAACACGCTTACGAAAGTAAGGGATTAAAATTTGAACCCCACGCAGTAGCTGTTACGATGCCGGGCAGCAAAATGGACAAATTAGCCACTGACTGGTTAGCTAGGTTTCCCATGCAAGACTGGGTAGGGGGAAGAACATCAGAACTATCTGCTGTAGGTTTATTGCCGGCGGCTTTACAGGGGATCAATATTGATGGAATGTTGATCGGGGCAAAAGAAATGGATGAAGCAACCAGGGTTAAGGATCTCGAAACTAACCCGGCGGCTTTATTAGCCTTGGCTTGGTATTATTCAGGCAATGGTAAGGGAGAAAAGGATATGGTGGTTCTTCCTTATAAAGATAGTTTGCTGTTATTTAGTCGTTATTTACAACAGTTAGTGATGGAATCTTTGGGTAAAGAAAAGGATCTTGATGGCAATACTGTTTATCAAGGAATTGCAGTTTATGGCAACAAAGGATCGACTGATCAACACGCTTATGTACAGCAATTAAGGGAAGGGGTTCCTAACTTTTTCGCTACCTTTATCGAAGTTTTAGAAGATGGCAGAGACACCCATTTTGAAATTGAACCAGGTGTAACATCCGGTGACTTTTTATCAGGGTTTTTACAAGGAACCCGACAAGCATTATTTGAGAATAGTAGAGACTCGATTACAATTACTATTCCTCAAGTTAATCCTCGTACGGTTGGGGCTTTAATTGCGCTGTATGAAAGGACAGTTAGTTTCTACGCTTCTTTGGTAAATATTAACGCTTATCATCAACCAGGAGTAGAAGCCGGTAAGAAAATGTCTGCCTCTATTTTGGATTTACAAACTAAAGTTCAAACGGTGATTAAAGAAACCTCTGAGGCATTAGATATAGAAAGCTTAGCAGCAAAAGCAGGTTCTCCTGATGAGGTAGAATTTGTTTATAAAATTGTCCGTCATTTAGCGGCCAATGGGCGAGGTGTTGCTTTAGATGGTGATTTAACTGATCTAAAAACTTTGAAAGTTTCTGCTAGTTAATTGCTTGGGTGGGCATTGCCCACCTTACTTAATTTTCATAGAAAAAATACTAATTTAATTCTTTTATTTTAATCATACTTATGACTTCAAAGTTAACAAAATATAAGCAAAAAATTCCCCCTTTAGAAAACGCCGATCTCGGAGAGATCCGCTTTGCGGTGCGCTTAACAGCTTTTCAATTTGAACATCGTTATCAATTAATGTCTAATGTTAAAAAAGCTGAATTAATTGAGGGTTTAGTTTATATGCCGGCTGCGTTAAGATTTAGACAATATGGTAAACCTCATGCTCATATTATTGGTTGGTTAGCGCAGTATGAAGCAGCAACATTAGGGGTTGAATTAGCGGATAATGCAATGGTAAGATTGGATGAAAAAAACGTCCCTCAACCTGATGCTTTACTTAGTATAGATAAAGGAGGAAAATCAATTATTAGTGAAGATGATTATGTAGAAGGTGCGCCAGAATTAATAGTAGAAATTGCTGCCAGTACGGTTTCTATTGATTTACATGATAAACTGAAAACTTATGAACGAAATCAAGTTCAAGAGTATTTAGTATGGCGAGTTTATGATAATGAAATTGACTGGTTTGCTTTAAAAGAAGGGCAGTACACTAAATTAAAAATAGATAAAAATGGAATTATCAAAAGTGATGTTTATCCTGGTTTATGGCTAGATGTTGAGGCATTATTAACAGGTAATTTATTAAAGGTTCTAGAAATATTACAAGAAGGAATGAAAACAAGAGAGTATCAAAATTTTAGAGCAAACTTGTTAAAATAGAATCATCAGAATCATCAACATTTAAAAATTTTAGGAAAAATATTATGACTGTTGCAGCAGATAAACAACTTTATACTCCAGAAGAATACTTAAAATTAGAAGAAGAATCAATCGAAAAACATGAATATCGTGACGGAAAAATTGTGCTAATGACTGGAGGAACTACTAACCATAATCATCTTGTTCTTGAATTTTGTACTTACTTAAATTTGGCTTTAAGAGAACAAAATTCAGAGGTATTTGTAGGAGATGTTCGGTTATGGATTCCTAATTATCGTGAGTATATTTATCCTGATATTATGGTAGTTGAAGGACAACCCGTTTATCACCCTCCAGGAACTACAACTATTACAAATCCTAGTCTAATTGTAGAGGTTTTATCTAAGTCAACTGAAGGAAGAGATAGAGGGGATAAATTTCGGTTTTATCGTTCTATTCCTGAGTTTAAAGAATATGTTTTAATTGATCAATATAGTGTATTAGTTGAGCATTTTGTGAAAACTGCCGACCATCAATGGATGTTAACGGAATATGAAACAAAAGAAAGTAAATTATCTTTAGATTCTGTTGATTTTGAAATCAGTTTAGATGAGTTATATAAGCGAGTTAATTTTGATGAAGAAGTTTAAATTTTATTTATCTTAATTCCGATATATTTGACGACGATGACCAATTTTTATAACCAAGACAACTAAAATATTTTTTTCGACTTTATAGATAACTCGATAATTTCCTATTCTTATTCTTAGTCTTCCATCTCCGTTTTTTAGTTTTTTCACATCAGAAGGGTAAGGATTAGTTTTTAATGTATCAATTTTATCCCTAATTCTTTCTTGAACATCTCTAGGAAGTTTAGAAAGTTCTTTTTTTGCACTTTTTAACAATTCAATTTTATATTCTGTCATATTTTAGATTATAAATTTAAGTCTTTTTTGACATCTTCCCAAGCAATTCGTTCTTGATTATTTGGATCATTTTCAGCTATATTAGCATCTCTTATGTCTAATAAGTCCTCTAATTCTTCTGCATCTATTACAGTTAATTTGCCTTGACTAATTTGTTGTAATAGTTCATTAACAGACAAGTTTAATTCATTGGCAAGATTGGTAATACCAATCAAGACATCATGAGATATAGTTACTTGAGTCATAATAGTTTTAAAATATATTTTTTAGATCGAATTGATACGTTTAAGCTTGTTATAAATCCATTTCATAATTATTCTTCAAAAAGGTCAGAAATATTAGTTAGATGATCAATAATATGACTCAAAGAACTACGAAGTTCAGCAAAATTATGATTAATATTTTGTTCTAAACGATTAATTTTTCGATCTTGTTCATCAAGATGTTCTTCAAACTTTTCAAATGCTTGACTGATCCAGCCTTGAGGTTCTATTGACTGTTCTAAAGTATTCATACTCATCTCTAATCTAGCAACTTTGCGAGTGAGTTGATTAATACGACGATTGTGTTCAAGGATATCTGGATTATTCTCAGACATAAGTAAAACAAGGAAATTTTACTATTATTATAGCTTCATTTTAGTGGGATTGTACTATGCGATCGCCTATATCTTAGTAAATTAATGAAATATCAAGCAACTAAATTATATAAATAGCATATTAGATACAAGCTTGAATATCTTCAGTTGTTAAGTCAGGATAGTAGTTATGTATAATTTCATGAAAAGATAGTCCCTCATCTAAAAGTTCAAGAATACTTTGTACTGGAATCCGTGTATCCCTTATACAAGGTTTTCCAAAGTGGATTTTAGAATCAACTGTAATTTTGTCCATATAGGTAAAATTCTGAAAACACCTCTTTTAATTATAGTCTTTATAGTGATTCAGGGTAGGCAAAACATAAACTTACCTGAAACTGTCATGATAAGTTGAAATTTTCCCACCCTACCAAATTAATCCGACAGACTTAACTCAAAATCTGCGTGTGTCCAAGCATCCTTAAATTCCTTTTCAATAGTGATCATCTCATCGGTTTTACCTTGCGCTTTTAAACTTTCTGCTAAACCAAATAAAGACCAACCATTATGAGGATGTTGTTGTAAATCTTGACGATAAACTGCTTCTGCTTCGGTAAATTTTCCTTGTTGAAATAGGACGGTTCCTAAAGAGTAACGAGAGGGATAATACCAGTAAGGGGGTTCCATATAAGGTACTTCATCCTGTAATTCAACCGCTTTTTGATAATGAGCGGTCGCTTGTTCTTTTTCTTGTTTTGAAGTAGCAATCTTTCCTTGTAATAATTCATCAGCAATATTAATTAATTGTGTGGCAGGAACTCCAGCTGCTTCTATTTTTTCTAAGGAGTTATTTGACAATAATTCACTGATTGCTTGTTCTTCAATAACTGCTTTATCTAACTGTTCTTTTCCAACCCAAGCCATACCCCGACCATAATGCCACATTGCATTAGTATAAGTAAATTCTTCGGAGGGTTTAGGTTCAGTTAACATTTCATCCCATTGACGAAATTGTACAAAAGAAAAATAAGGACTTGGTAAAAAGATTTCAGACCAAGGAAACCCTTGAATTTGAGAATTAGACACTTTATTAACTAATTTTCTAGCAGCAGCGATCGCTTCTTGACTGCGGCCTTCCATACTAGCTGCCGACCAGAAAAAATGAATATTATGGGGATAATAAAGGGCTGAGTAAAGACCTTTTTCTTGGGTATTAGCCAAATAGATTTCATCAGATTTCATGGCTTTTTCATTAGCTAAAGCTGCATCATGATAACGACCAATGCGTAGATAAATATGGGACGGCATATGTACCAAATGACCAGAACCTGGAACCGTATCACGGAGATTGTCGGCGGCAGCTTCTGCTTTTTCGGGGTGGTTAGAAGCTTCTACGGCATGAATATAATAATGGGTAGCCCCTGGATGTTGGGGCTTTTTGGCTAAAACAGACTCTAAAGTTGCAACAATTTCTTTGGTTTCTGGTTTAGGTTCTCCCCCTTCTAACCAATAATTCCAGGGCATTAGGTCCATTAACGCTTCTGCGTAAAGGGTAGCTGCGTCTAAGTCATCGGGATATTGTTTAACCACCGCTTTCATGGCGTTAGCGTAGGCAAGATCCAATCCAGAACGATCATCGACTGGTTGGGGGGAATAACGTTGTCTCAAGGCTTCAATGTAAGCTTGTTCTTTTGCTGAGGCATTTTTGCTTAATTGATGGGCTTTTTTGATGGTTTCGTAAGCGGTTGGCATAGCTTTTTGATCCATCGGCGCGTTAATATTGGGTCCTAAAGCCAAAGCCATTCCTGCGTAACATATTGCACAATTGGGATCGAGTTTCGTGGCTTCTTGGAAAGAAAGATAAGCTTCTTTGTGGTTGAAACCATAGATAAAGATTAACCCTTGATCAAAATATTGTTGGGCAACCGGAGAAGTCGTGGTAATCTCATGATGATGCTTCCCTAAGTTATTTAACAGGGGAACCGTGCGCTCGCTTGTTCTTTGATTAAACCCTTGAACCTGAATAACAACAATCAGATTAAAAAGCAAACACGAAGCCACCACAAAGGCAAAATAGAAAGTAAATTTTTTCTTTAAGTTTATTTTCATAACATTACAATTCGTTTTAAACTAATAGAAATACTAGAATTATAGTCCTTAGCTTATAATTTTAACTTAAATTTTTAATCAATCTTAAAATAGTCAATGCCACAAGTTTCTCAACAGGAATTAATTACAGGGGCAAAACAAGGTAAAGTTGTCAGTTTTCCGACAGATACAGTTCCCGCTTTAGCTGCTTTACCTGACTTTGCTTCTCTGATTTTTGTCACCAAAAAACGACCTCCTGATAAACCTTTAATTTTGATGGGTTCATCCCCTGAGTCGATTTGGAAGTATGTTAAAGGAACTCCTGAAGAATTTCAGATATGGGAAGGAGTTGTTAAGAAATATTGGCCCGGTCAATTAACTTTAGTTTTACCGGCTTCTGAATTAGTTCCAAAAGCGATGAATCCCATTGACCCAAGTACCATAGGAGTCCGTATTCCTAATTCTATTATTGCTCAGAATATACTGAAAGAAACGGGATGTTTAGCCACCACTAGCGCGAATTTATCGGGGGAATCCCCTATAGAAAAATTAGGGGAAATTGCCCAAAAGTTCTCCGATGTTTTAGTTTTAAATGAAGAACCGTTAAAGAATCAGAAAAAATACGGTAGTGGTTTACCTTCTACTGTGGCAAAATGGACAAATACAGGATGGAAAATTTTGCGTCAAGGTAGTATTAAATTAACGGGTAAATGAATGATGGAAGAGATAAAAACACTGCAAAAAGAACTAGAAGCGACTAAATTAGCTTATGAAATGACGACACAATTTAGTCACTTTAAAAGTAGTTTTTTGGCCAAAACCGCCCATGAATTGCGTTCCCCTTTAAGCAGTTTAATGGGGTTACATCAATTAATTTTAGGGGATTTATGTGAAAATCCCGAAGAAGAAAAAGAATTTCTACAACAAGGCTTTGAATCTGCTAAAAAATTAGTAGAAATAATCGATAGAATTATTACTGTTTCTAAGATTGATTATGGTTCCATTTCTTTGAATATTGAGCGAATTTCTTTGAATAATATTATTGAAGAAGTTTACGAATTAACTGAATTCCAAACAAAAAATTATAGTTATAAAATTGACATAAAACAGCCTGATATTGATATTTTTATTCAAGCAGATAAAGCCCGTTTAGTTCAAGGATTAACTGCTTTAGTTGATACAGCCCTTACTGTAATGGAAAAAGGGACAATTATCATAACCAGTCAATTAAATGAAAGAGAAAATGTTGCGAAATTATTTATTGATATTCCTTGTTTTTTTTATAAGTGGAAAAAACAACAAGAGGACTTACAAACTGCTGGATTAACATTAACTTCTCTCAAAGAATGGAACA
This sequence comes from unicellular cyanobacterium SU3, assembly GCA_002172675.1. GTDB lineage: Bacteria > Cyanobacteriota > Cyanobacteriia > Cyanobacteriales > Microcystaceae > Crocosphaera. Next base: position 28,838 of record NETF01000179.1, on the reverse strand, counting down.
ATAACTTACAATTGTCTCCAGCTATGACTTTGATATTGTGTCAAACTTTATTAGAAAAAATGGGGGGAAATTTAACTATTTTAGATATTTCCCCAGAAAATGAACCAGAAACTTTTACACGCTTGCAGTGTCTAATGCCTTTGAATCAGGTATCATAGAACCATCTCCTAAAGAAATGGAATTAATTTCATAGGCATTTTGTAGAACCATGGTAGTGGATTTATTTTCTTGAAACCCAATTTTTTGATAGAATTTCTGTTGATAGGTTGTCATTAAATAAACCCTTTCTACTTGACTCATTAAAGGATGACTTAAGGCGGTTTCCACTAACTTACGACCTAATCCTAATCCTTGGTATTCTTTGTGAATCACCACATCCCAAATAGTGGCCCGGTAAACCCCGTCGGAGGTTCCACGACAGAAACCAATCATGGTTGTACCATCCCAAACAGTCACCACGGGATTACTATTTAAAACCGCAGTTTTTAAGTCTTGTATGGTTCGTTCTCTAGCCCAAAATGCTGCTTGATTAAACAATATTTGTAATTGTTGATAATCAACGTTTGACTTTTGCAGAGAAAACTGAATATTACTACAATCCATTGTTAGTAATTCCTATGAATGTTGATCGAAAGAATAATGGGTTTAGATAACAACCCAAATTAAAAGAACTGAAACGATTATTTTTGAGACGCTAAGAAAATTGTAGCGAATTTTACAAAAAAAACAATCACTTTTCGAGTGAGTTTATGTGTATTTCTTGACATTTGTGGAACATCTGCCAATCCTTACCTGTCGTTGTCTGTGATGGTGCTAATAGTTGATTGAAGGTCATTTACATCGGTTTTTTGGATAAATAAGCCGAGAATAAGTTAATGGCATAGCATAGGATTTTCATGGCCAATAACAGCCTGATGACTGAAAATTGAGTCAGAAGATGGTGTGTTCAAAGCCACAATATTTAGTATCATCAAGGCGAAAACCTACCCTTATTATTTTATATTATCGGTTCTAACGAGAATATGTTAGTATTGTCTTCCCCCCCAACGTCCCTAGATTTCTTACCTTCATCTGTTTCTGGAGAATATTGTTGTCGTGTTCCCCTAAATTTATATAATTCAGCGACGGGGAAAGAGTTAGCGACTCAAGTAGCAACAGGGAGACATCTCAAATTATTAGAAGCAACCCTAACGAATCAATTTATACAGGTTCAATTGTGTGAAGATGGTTACTTAGCTTGGTTATCTTTAAATGATTTACAAACTTTAAATTCTGCTGAAAAAATTTATCAATTTCAAAAAATTTCTCGTCGCAAAATCGAAAAAAAGATTCCAAATATAATTGCCTTTACTAAAGCAGCAATGAAACAGCCTAACTATTATTTATGGGGTGGAACAATTGCTCCTAATTATGATTGTTCGGGATTAATGCAAGCGGCTTTTTGTGCATCAGGAATTTGGCTACCTAGGGATTCTTATCAACAAGAAGCTTTTGTTAAAAAGATTTCTTATGAAGAATTGTTACCAGGAGATTTAATCTTTTTTGCCACAACTAGAGTAGACCATGTTGCCCTTTATTTAGGTAATGGTTATTATATTCACAGTTCAGGTCAAGAAGTTGGACGGAATAGAATTGCTATTGATCATTTTTGCGATCGAGGGGATAAAGTTAGCACATACTATTATCAGAAAATTTACAGTTTTGGGCGAGTGATGGAAAGTTATTGTCCCTAAATGAAGTAGCTAGTTGTTTTAGTCAAAGTTTAATCGAAATTATTACTTGTATTAGAAGAGGAAAAAAGGAAAAAAGAAAAATTAACCTTTAATTAATGATTGGTTAGATTGGATCTATCATAGAAAAAGCAGTTAGGTGATAGCCGATCAATAGGGACTTTATGGACTTAATTTTATGCCATCAGACGGTTGATTTTGACGCATTAGGGGCAGCTGTCGGGTTATCCTGTCTCAAAGTAGGAAGTCGCATTGTTTTAACGGGTGGGGCCCATCCAACGGTTAAGGATTTTTTAGCATTGCATCGAGACGAAATTCCCCTTATTGAGTTAAGAAGTGTTAACCCTAAGCAAATTCGTCACTTAATTGTCGTCGATAATCAACAAATTAATCGTTTAGGAAAAGCAGCAGATTGGTTGAGTTTGCCTCAGATTGAAAGTGTGGAACTATATGACCATCATCTTAATAGTAAATCCGATATTCCTGCCACTTTTCAACAAATTGAACCAGTGGGAGCAACCACAACTTTAATTGTGGAAAAACTACAGCAAGAAAAGATAAATCCGAACCCCATTGAAGCGACAATAATGGCGTTAGGAATTCATGTGGACACAGGTTCTTTAACCTTTCATCAATCTACTTCTAGGGATGCTAAAGCATTAGCTTGGTTAATGGAACTGGGGTCAAATGTTAAGATTATCGCTGAATATTGTGACCCTGGTTTTACTCCTCAATTACAAGAAATTTTTAGTGAAGCGTTAGATAAATTTGAAACCAAAAATATTAGAGGATATCAAGTTGCTTGGGTACTGATTGAAACAGAAAACTTTGTATCCGGATTATCTAATTTAGCAGAAAGATTAATTGAATTAACCGAAAGTGATGCTTTGTTATTCGCCCATAGCTATCATAAAAGACATAATGATAAGCCTTATCCTGAAAACCGTTTAATTATTATTGGCCGGACTCGTATTGAAGGAACAAACCTTAATGAATTATTCTCGGTTTATGGAGGGGGTGGCCACAGTCAAGCTGCATCTTTAATGTTAAGAGATGTCGAACCTAAAGACAAATTAAAACAATTAGTAGAAGAATTAATTAACCAAATTCCTCACCCTTTAACTGCCAGGGATTTAATGTCTTCACCAGTGAGAACAATTCGACCCGAAACGACCATAGAACAAGCAGAAAGGATATTATTTCGCTATGGCCATTCAGGGTTGTCAGTGGTAGATGAAAATGATAGTTTAGTAGGGGTTATTTCCCGTAGAGATTTAGATTTAGCCTTGCATCATGGCTTTAGTCATGCACCAGTAAAAGGTTATATGAGCAAAAATTTAAAAACGATTCATCCTGATACATTATTACCCGATATTGAATCAATTATGGTGACGTATGATGTGGGAAGACTACCGGTTATTGATAATAATAAATTATTAGGAATTGTCACCAGAACTGATCTATTAAGACAGATTCATCAACAGCGAAAAGAAGTTAAAGACGAAAATGGAAAAAAAATGGCGACGGTTTCCTGTCTATTACCTTCCATTCGTAATTCTTTGGAACCTTCTATCTGGAAACTATTAGAAGAAATTGCCCGAGAAGCAGAACATCAAGGGTGGCATTTATATATTGTTGGTGGCGCAGTTCGAGACTTATTACTAACAGGAAATAACGAAAAAGTTTTACTTCAGGATATTGACTTAGTGGTAGATGGTTTTCACCGTTCTGCTGATGTTGGGGCAGGGGTTGAAATAGCTTCAACTATACAAAAAAAATATTCAAACTGCCGATTATCAGTACATGGCGAGTTTCAGACAGCAGCTTTGTTATGGCATAAAGATCCAGAATTTGGATCACTATGGCTTGATATTGCTACCTCAAGAACTGAATTTTATCCTTACCCTGCTGCCAACCCAGAAGTAGAAGCGAGTTCTATTCGTCAAGACTTATATAGAAGAGACTTTACTATTAATGCTTTAGCGGTTAGATTAACGCCACCCAGAGAAGGAGAATTATTAGATTTCTTCGGTGGTTTATTAGATTTAAAAGCTAGAGAAGTTCGGGTACTTCATGCCAATAGTTTTATTGAAGATCCTACAAGAATTTATCGTGCAGTCCGTTTTGCTGTGCGTTTAAAGTTTGAAATTGAACCGCAAACAGAAGCTTATATTCGTTATGCTATAGAAAGCGGTATTTATGAAAAATTACGGCTTAAAAATCATGTCGCCCCGGCTTTAACAACACGGTTAAAAGCTGAATTAAAATATATTTTAGAAGCAAATTATTGGAAACCAGCATTAAAATTACTCTCAGACTTAGATGCTTTAAAATGTTTGCATAATCAAGTGACTTTAGATTATAAAATATGGTGGCAAATTCGCTGTGCTTCTCGTTGGTTAAAATACCTTGATCCTGATAATAATATTGGTCATTGGTTAATTCGTCTAGAAATATTAATTTCTCCAATTAATATAAAAGAAAAAAAACAACTGGCTCAAAATTTGCAACTGCCTAAAGAAAGTTTAGAAAGAATAGAAACAGTCAACACACTTCATTTGGAATTGCAAGAAAATTTAATAAATTCTCAAAAAGTAAGCGAAAAATATAAACAATTACATCACTATAAATTACCTGATTTGATTTTAGTAGCAGTCAATTGTAACAAAGAAATTAGGAGTATTATCTGGCAATATTTAACCCAATGGTCAAAGGTCGAAACCCCTTTAAATGGTAATGATTTAAAACAAATGGGATATAAACCAGGACCTAATTATAAAGTGGTGTTAGATAAGTTATTGAGTTTAACCTTAGATGGAGAAATTCAAAGCAAAGAAGAAGCAGAAATGGTAGTTAGAGAAATGATGGAGGAATTAAACTCAACTATAGACAATTGATAAAAAATTAAATTTATTATTTATCAATATTTTTGAAACTATCAAAAATACTTTTACCAATCTCTTGCTGATTTGATCGTAGCTATTAGGGAACATCCAAGCAATAAATATTATGATAGTGTAATAAGAAATTTCATTATCTAACAATTAAAAACATCTTATTTCAATATTCCCAAAAAACAGAAATAAATGATCACAGTATCAAATATGAATATCTATCCCATGAATTCATAAATTGACAAGACGATAAGACAAAAACCTGTTATTATGTAGTAGTTTGAGAATTAAAAATTATGATTTATCTTGACTCAGCTATTATCAAAGACGCAGAAATTGCCATCAAATACGGATGGGTAAAAGGCATTACTACTAACCCAACCATATTAGCAAAGAGTGACTTATCACCAGAAGAAAGCTTGCAACAATTAGCTAGTTTAAGTCCAGGGGAACTGTATTATCACTTAACAGCAACCGACGCTGAAACCATGATCACAGAAGGACAAAAAGCCTATCAATTAATAGGAGAAAAAACCGTCTTAAAAATTCCTGCTACTACCATCGGGTTTCAAGTGACAGCCACTTTATCTTCTAAAATTCCTTGTGCTGTTACTGCTATTTATAGTAGCGCACAAGCTGCCATTGCTAAGGAAGCAGGGGCAAAATATGCGATCGCTTATGTCAACCGTGCAACTCGGTTATTAGGGGATGGTTTAGCTTTAGTTAAAGAGATGGCCAAGGTATTAGAAAATAGCGACACTGAAATTTTAGCAGCGAGTTTAAAATCACCAGAAGAAGCAGCAGCAGCTTTAAAAGCAGGGGCGCATCATTTAACCATTCCTTTAGATATTTTAACTGCTATGACCACTCATGAATTATCTGAAAAAACAGTCATCGAATTTAACGAGAAAGGACAAGGAATTAAACTGAAATAGCTAATTTTAAGTCAAACAATAGAATTAAATTTAAAAAAATGAAAAATGAAAAACAAATAATTATATTTATTGCTCTTGTATTTACAACAGTTTTTATTAGTTCGTTCTTTCTATTAATAGGGGGAATTGAAACTGCTATTATGGGAGCATTATTAATTCCTTGTCTAGTATTTTCTTATTCTTTCCCTCGATGGGGATTATTAGCTTTTTTAATTTATCTTCCCTTAGGCGGAACCATTACTTATGCTGTAGCAGGTGCTTTTCAGGCATTTGGTAGGGGTATTATTTACACAGGTTCTTATTCTTTGTTTCATTTAGCTAAAAATGTTTTTTATCTACCTGCTTTACTAGGAATTTGTGTTAGTTATCGAATCTGGACTAAGAAAGCATTAAAATTCAAACCTTTATTAATTACTCTTGCTTTCTTTGCATTAACTTGTTTCTTAACTTTCTTTTTGGTTAATTTTCCTCAAGATTTTGCTAATTCTAAGGATAAAATTATTTTAATGGGACTTGTGGGTTTGAAGGTTTGGTTAGGTTACATACCTTTAATTTTTTGTGCTTATTATTATCTAAATAATCAAAAAAATTTACTTTGGTTAAATCGAATATTAGTTCTTATAATCAGTATCACTTGTATTTTATGTTTGATTCAATATTTATTATTGGTGTATGGTATTTGTCCAGGCAACAGTGAATTACCTGTTCCTTCTAATACTTCTGCTAGTTTGCGCGCTCAATGTTTTGTAGGAGGTTCTTTACTTTATAATCCTGCAAAAAACTTAATTCGATTACCAGGAACTTTCGTCGCTCCTTGGCAATGGGCTTGGTTTTTGATTGCTAGTAGTTTTATCAGTTATGGTGCGACTTTCAGTGAACCTTCTCGTCTTTGGAAGAGTTTTGGTTTTATCTCTATTATTACTGTCCTGGTTGCTACATTAATTTCAGGACAAAGGGCAGCTTTGTTATTAGTTCCTATCATTTATTTACTGCTTTTTCTTTTAACACAAAAGAAAAATAAAAACTTTTTGATTAAATTAGGTATTATCTTTATCTTAACTGTAATAATTACGACTCAAATTGGTTTAGTTGATGAAAGAGTGGCTAATTTTATTCAACGTTGGCAATATGCACCCCCATACGAATTTATAGCCAAACAAATACAATGGTTAACTGATGATCGCATTACTTTATTCGGCCATGGACTAGGAAAAACGGCTAGTGCTGCTCGTCGTTTAGGATCAATTCGGTTAGTAGAAACTTTTCCTGTTCAACTAATTTATGAAATAGGAATTTTAGGCTATTTGGCATTTTTAACGGTTGTCACTACTTTAACTATTCTTACTTTTAAAGCTTACCGTTCCCTGAAAACTCCAGCATTACGCGGACTGGGATTATCTCTATGGATTTTTGTTTTATTTATTAGTTACAATCCTTACTATTATCCTTTGGCTGTCGATCCAGTTGCTGTTTACTATTGGTTTGTTGCAGGAATGCTATTAAAATTACCAGTTTTAGAACAAGAAACCATATCTATATTTTCAAGAAAAAATAGTTAGTTACTCAATTGTTTAGTCTCAATGTAATAATTACAATGTTTGGTAAATAGTTTCTAATTGATTTCTTTCCCAAATTGTTTCTGAAGATGGTAAATAGCTCAACAAACCAAAATTTAAACAATTTTCTTTTTGAAAAATTTTAATTAAATTTTCATTCTCAATCGAATTTTCTTCAAGACTGTCTATTTCATTTATGAAATTATATTGATTCTTATTAAATTTGCTTGCTGTAAAGTCAGCTTCAGTTAAATCTGCTTCTTGTAAATTTACTCCAGTTAAGTTTGCCCCTGTTAAATAACTTCCCTTTAAATTGCATCTTTTTAAGTTAGCATTTACTAAATTCGTATTCACTAAATAACTATCAATTATATAAGATTGACTTAAATTGGCACTCTCAAGATTGGCTTTACTTAAATCTGAATTAATTAAAATAGTATTCATTAAATTTGCTTCAGATAGAATAGTTTTAAAACACACAGCACTAGCTAAATTAGCATAACTTAAGTTCGCTTTTTTTAAAGAAGCATAACTTAAATTTGTATTAACTAAAATAGCTTGCTCAAGGTTAACATAATCCAGATTAGCACCTCCTAAATTTAATCGACTTAAATTGGCTTTTCTTAGATCCGGAATAATCTCTGGGTTTTCCATTCTCCATTGATCCCAATTTTCTACACTCTTCATTAAAAGATTAACTTGTTGTTGATTTGCCATTCTGGAGCTTGCCTAAATTTACAAAACTTTATCTGTCTTCATTCTCAGTATAGACACGGAATATCTAAAGTTGTGTGATCATGATCTCTTTCTTTAAGTGACAATTTATCTAAATAAAAATTCTGTTTTATCTTTAGTTACTTGTCGTAACATATTTCCAGTTGCGATAATAAGAAAATTAAAATGCTGACTAAGACGTTGGGATTGGGTGACTTTTCCTGAACTTCGGACTACCTAACATAACCAATCTCATAATTAACTCCTTATTTTGCTTGAATTTTGCTAACTAATTCATTAAAAGGTTGCCAATTATTTTCATTGGCGATCGCTTCCCATACGGATTCAATTTGAGGTCTCAGCAAAGGTACTTTACTATTAAATTCATTCATCTGTTTAATTATCTCGTCGATCCGATCAGGGGAAATTTTAATAAGGGTTTGGTAATAGAGTTTTCGCCAATTTTTCCAATGAATTTCGGATAAATTACTATTTTCTAAAATCGTCGATTCATCTTCCCACCAACCTTTATTAATTTGGGTCATTATCTCAAGAAAAAATTGATGATAAGGAAACTGACTCTGTTTCAAAGCATCGATAGTTTCGTCAACTAATTTATTTCCGTCTTCAATCAACCCAAATAATCCCAATTTTTTCAACATTTCTTGATTGTACGCGCTTTTATAATAATCATCAAAATTATTCAAAGCAGTTTCTAAACTTCCAGGAGAGATAATAGTCATTAATGGTAACTGTAACATCTCTAAATTAACTCGAACAATTAAAGGTTGATTTTTATAGGCATAACGTTTCCCATAATCAAAATAAGCAGCCGTAAAATTAAGATCATAGGTAGGAATAAAACCATAAGGTCCGTAATCAAAACTTTCCCCTGTAATGGACATATTATCCGTATTCAATACTCCATGACAAAATCCTGCTGCCATCCATTGTGCTGTTAATTGCGCGTGACGTTTCACTAATTCTTGATAAAATAGACTGTAACAATCTGAGGAATGTAAGTCAATTTCTGAATAATAAATATTAATGACAAAATCTAATAATTTCTTAATCAAATCTGGTCGTTTGATATAGTATAAACGCTCAAAGGTTCCAAAGCGAATGTGAGAACGACTCATACGAATCATAACAGAAGAACGAGTAGGGGACGGTTCATCTCCTCGCCATAATGCTTCCCCAGTTTCTACTAAACTTAAACATCGGGAGGTCTTTACCCCCATTCTGTGTAAAGTTTCGGCTGCAAGGACTTCTCTAACCCCTCCCTTCAAGGTTAATTTGCCGTCACCACCCCGCGAATAAGGAGTCTGTCCGGACCCTTTTGTTCCAAAATCATATAATTCTCCGTCCACCCCTCTAACTTGTCCGTAGAGGAACCCTCTACCGTCTCCTAGGAAGGGGTTATATTCTCCAAATTGATAACCGTGATATCGTAAAGCAAGAAAAGGTCTGACTCCTTTAAATTTGCCAAACGCTTCGATAAAGTGTTCGTCATTTACACAATTGGATGATAACCCTAATTTGGGTAATAAATCGTCATTACGAAACCTTAAAATATGTTGAGGAAATTCCGCAGCCGGTACTTGATCATAGTAGTCTTCTCCTAAGTTTTCTAAAGCAGGTTCATAATTAAGATTAAGAAGAGGATTATCTCCGTTTAAAGTCATAGAATTAGTTACAGTTACAGTTACAGTTATTGCTATTTTAATTTTACCTTTATCTTGATTTATCATCTAATTTTATCAGTTATATTTCATAATTCCCTGGGTGTTATTGAAAATCACATTGGTTAAGTCTGCCTTGGTTAAATCGGCATCAGTTAAATTGGCATTTGTTAAATCAGCACCGATTAATTTTGCTTTCACTAAACTGACCCCTTTTAAGTTAGCATTTTTAAAATTGGTTGCGATTAATTTAGCACGGTTAAGATTACTATATTGTAAATTCGCTCCAGATAAATTAGCACCAATTAGATTAATATTTTCTAAATTCAGTTTTTGTAAGTTCATGTTAGAGAGTTCAGCTTGTTGAAAGTTTCTTTCTCCTAATTGATAGCGTTGTAATAATTCTGCGGCTTCTGTAATCATGATTTCTCTTTGTTGGGGATGAGTATAAGTTAGGGTTATTTTATCTTTTTGTTTAAGAACATTTTCTAACTCTTGATACAGAGAATAATTGCCAATTCCACTGATAGTTAACCATCCTCGCGATCGCGTCATTGCTACAAATAATTGATTACGAAACAATGGGTCATTTTCTACTTTAGCAATTTGATCTAATCCCACAATATAAACCATATCTGCTTCTTGTCCTTTAGCACGATGAATACGAGAAATTGTGACCGCTCCCTCATACCAAAATTGGTTAGGATTATTATTATTTTCTTGGCTTAAATCATTACATTTTTTACTACCTGGAAGATAACTATCAATTCCTTGTCTAATGAGAAAATTAGCTATAGTTTTTTGTAATTTTAAAGATTCAAAATAATTCCCTAAAACTAAAACTAAAATTTCTTTACTAGGTCGTAATCCATCATGACGTAAATTATTATAAATATTCTGAAATAAAGCACTAAGTTCTTGTTGCCTCGATAAATATTTATTAAACGTAGTTAATGAATTTTTCCAAGCTTTAGGTAAAGGATGAGGTGAATTCTCTAAAGGTCTTGTAATCGTTATAATTTGTCCTTCTTTTAAATCTTCTTCAATTTCATAACCTAAATTGTTCCAGTCTTTTTTATCAGTTATCCCTGTTAACATTCCCTGATAACGTAACCATCCCATACTCATAGCGTGAGCAGCAATAATAATTACATGAGGGGTACGATAACAACGAGACATTATTTCTGTTTTATTAATATCATTATCATATTTTCCTGTAACAATATTACCCAATTCTTCGCCAAACATTTCACTAGGATGAGGAACTTGTAAAGTACTTAAACTTTGTAGTTCATCGTACGTCCAGATTAATCTTTTTTGTTGAGTATTAACAGTATTAATAGGACGTAATGCTTGATAAGCTAACCAGTAAAAAGGCTGTTTTCCTTGATAAAACCAGTTTTTTACCATAAAATCTTGCCCCTCATCGATTAAAATAGCATCAAAAATCTGAGGGATAGCTGTTTGATTTAAAAGACGAAAACACACTTCTCCTAATGCTTCTGAGGGTTCTTGAAATGTGGTTTGATCAACCCCTAAAGGAACTACTCCTGTTATTTGACATAAAAAGCGATAAAATCCTAATTGTTCCCTAGAACCCCAACCATGAAACACCTGTAATTGTTGATTATTTTTATCATAGGTTTGTTTTTGGTGTGTAAAATATCTAATCCATTTATCAATTTGTTGTATAATTTCTTCATACAGACTACGAGAAAAAAAGATAACAGCAATTTTCCATTGAGGGTATTTTAAGTGCATTATTGCTGCTTTTTGACACAGTAAAACAGTTTTACCCGATCCTGCAATACCTCGTATTCTTTGAAATCCTAAAGGTATTTGTTTAGCAATTTTTTCCTGTTGTAGATCAAATTGATGAATATGATTTCTTATGTTTTGTAATATTTTTCCTTTTGTATTACCTTGACTCAAAACTGGATGAGACTGGCGACGTAAAATAGGAGTTCCTGATAAAAAATTTAATAGTAAATTCCATTGATAGTCATTTATTTTTTTTCCTGGAAGGATAGCTGGTGTTTTATGGATAATTTTATCAATGGTTTCTAATGAAAGTAAATGATCCTGAAACAAAATAGGAGGATTACTGGCTAGTTTATCAAATCCTTTAAGTTGCCATTCTTTTGAGTTAATAAAAGGTAAAGCTATTAAAACTTTTGCTGTAATTTGATTAGATAAACTAGGTTCTTGATTAATATATTCTAATAAAGAAAATAATTGAGCTTCTGCTTGTTGATAAGGACGACCTGAAAGGGTATAGAAGTTTTGATAATTCCAATTATGTCCTTCAATACTAATAATTTGATCAATGACTAAAGATTTAACTTCAATAATGATTAATCCTAAGTCAAAATCTGCGATTAAAATATCAGCTTCTTTCCTAACTTTTTCTTTAATCTCAAAAATAGGGTAACGCCAATAAATAAGACATTGTCTCTGAGCAAAAAGTTGTTTAATTTTATTCCATACAATTTTTTCTCCCTTTTCTCCTCTATATTTCAAAGATTCAGTGGTTATAAACATTGCATCAAAATTACCAATAAACCTGAGTTCGACATAAGGCAATTGAGCGATAATTTAGAAGTTTGAAAAGTTAATGACCTCGTTGATCAAATCATAACTCCGAACTTCAATAATATATCCTTGAATGGTAACTGATAACTGAAAACTGGCCTAAGTTCCTCCTTGCCAACGAGTGATAGGAATACAGTCAATATTCAATTGATCCAAAGTACGAGCTACTACAAAATCGACTAAATCTTCTATGGTTTGGGGTTGATGATACCAAGCAGGAATAGCAGGAACAATTCTCACTCCTGCTTCTGCTAAGGTCGTTAAGTTGCGTAGATGAATTAAACTAAAAGGAGTTTCACGGGGAACCACCACCAAGGGACGACCTTCTTTAATTTGCACATCGGCAGCCCTTTCTAAGAGGTCAGAACTCAACCCATTGGCTAATTTAGCCACCGTACTCATACTACAGGGCATAATAACCATACCCAACGTCCGAAAAGAACCACTAGCAATGGTTGCTCCTACATCGGCCCAACGATGACAGCGCAATTTTCCCTTGACAGGTACGCCTGCTTGTTCTCGCCAAAATTCCTCTTGTAAGTCGGGTTCTGCTGGCATTTTTACATTTTGTTCTGCTTGCCACACCATATAAGTGGCTCTCGAAGCCACTACGTCAATGTCATAGTCAGCTTCTAAGAGAAACTTTAAGGCACGAACGCTATAAATTAAGCCAGATGCTCCACTGATGCCTAAAATTAATGGTTTGGTCACTAAATCAGTCCTTCTAGTTCAAGATCCTCGATCATTTGCATTCCTCTGGTATCTCCTACCCGTAATAAAGCAGTTTTGGCATCTTCTTTTACACTGTAGTCTTCATCCTCTACCAAGGCTTCAATTAAAGCATCAATAGCGGTGGCATAAACTACATTTGATGGTAGTTCACGGCACAGTTGCCCAATGGCCCAAGCACAGTTTCCTCTGACGGCTGCCACGGGGTCACGTCTTAAGCCTTCAATAAGCGGAGCCATCGAAGCGATCGCATTGTCATAGTCTAGTTTAGCAATTTGTGCTAAGCTACTGGCTGCCCAAAGACGTACCGCAGAAATATCCGTTCTCAGGGCATGGATTAAGGGTTGAACACTGGCGCGATCGCCGCCATTTCCCAAAGCCCAGACAATGCCTTTGCGAACATATCCGTTCCAGTCTCGTTCCAATAGGTCGATTAAAGCTGTTACTGCTTCAGGACTGGTATTTCTACCCAAAGCATAGGCCGCACTGACCCTGACTAAAGGGCAAATATCCTCTAACAGTTTAATCAATGGGGCGATCGCTCTAGGGTCTTCTAGTTCACAAAATGCCCTTGCTGCCAGCATTCGCTGTGATGGGTCTTCATCACTCAATTTTGGCAACATTTCTTCTGGATCGGGACTAGGATCGCTTGTATCCACGGATTCTAGGCGATCCAAAGGGTCATCAAATTGATCTACACTCTCAATTACGCTGAGGTCTTTGTCACTTTGCATAGTTGTTAGAATAGCCTATTCCTAACTATTTAATCAGGTTTTTTGTCTCTTGTCTTATTTTGTCGCTAATGAGACAAGCCCTATTGCGTAGAATGGCTTTAGTTTGATAAATTAATTTAGATCATTCTCTTGGATTATCTAGATAAACACGAGTCGAAGAAGAGGGAACTGCCTGACTTGAAGAGTAATAGGCAATGGCCGATATGGGCAGTGTCAGTGTTAGCATAGCGATCGCTATTCCCATAAGGTGAGTCCATCTGTGGGCCGGAGGTTCAGAGACCTTCCCTGACGGGCTACTAGATTCCATAAAATGATCGTTTTGATTTATTGTTAAGGGATAGAGAGAAACTCAATAAAATTCCTCTTCTCTATTGTACTAATTTTTTTAAGAGATTGACAGATAATATTATGGTACTTAACATTGAACCTCCCATCGTCGGAGACATTGTCAAACAAACATAAATCCCGTTACCAGAGGCGAGTGTCTTACACCCATAAACATAAAAAACCGCCACTGAAGTGTAGGCGGTTGCAATAAGCAATCGGAGGGTGATAATTGACCAACGGTCACGAACATCTCACGGGGCGGAAGCGGTTCCCTCCCGTGTCCTCCACAGCAGGTTCTATCGCCTCACGGTGAGTCCACTGCGGTAAGTGCAGTGCGGTTTTGGGGTTTCCCCAAGTAAAGCAACTGCCTAACCCGAAGGGTCTTGGCGGTTCCCGCCGAGGAGCAAGTGGCGGACTCGAAGAGGGACGAAGTCTACCCGAAGGGCGGAGTCATCTGTGACTTTATGTCTTAATCTGAGTCTATGATAAACTCAGCGATTCTTATGTAACTAATTTAACGAAGTCGTGGATTTTTTTTCATTAATCAATTATTTCAGAAGTAAAGGCTAAGAGATTGTTTATATAACTCAGATATTCTTTTTCCCAAGGTTTCCATTGATAAGCTGAGCGACAATGATGAATCCATAAAATGCCCCATAATTTTTCCTTGACTAAAAGAGGCATCAGAGTAAGATGTTTGAGGGATAATTGTTCAAAACAAGCGATCCCTTCTTCACATAAATCAATGTCTTGGGAAAAATCCAGTATGATTCCTTCTCCTTGTTCGTAGGTAGATTGATACTCTGTCATTAAGGTGATTTTTTCCCATTCTAGGGTCGTCACCGAGGGATAACCAGGAGCGATGGCTTCGGCCATTAATTTTCCATCCCCACGATAAATGCCGACCCGTTCTGCATTAACTAGAGTTTGTAGTTGCTCTAAACACTCTTGAAAAATAGATTTAATGTGACTAGACTCTTGCCACCGACGAGTTATTTGAGTCCCCAGATTTTGCCATTTTTGCTGTTTAGCCAATTTTGTTTTTAAAGTTGCGGACTCTCTTAAAGCTTGACAGGTTAACAGTAGATGATTAACCCGTTGTGACAAAACAGACCAAAAAATTGGTTTAGTAATATAGTCTGTTGCTCCTGCCAAAAAAGCTTGATCAATGGACTCTTGATCATCAAGAGCAGTAATCATCAAAATAGGAAGATAAATATTACCCTTAAGAGAACGCAGTTTTTGACAACAAGTAAATCCGTCCATTTCTGGCATGATGGCATCTAATAGAACCATATCAGGCTGATGCCGACTGTATTCTTCAAGACATTGCTGACCATTTTTGGCTTCGATAACTTGATAGCCTTCTTCTTCGATGGCTATTTTTAAGAGACTTCTCATGGTGCGGTCATCGTCGACAATCAAGACTAAGCAGTCTTCGTGTTTAAAAGTTGGGTAATTCACGATTTAGTGATGGGTTGATAACTTATTCATCAAAGGATGATTATTCAGTTCTTTTTGCAAGCTATGGCAAACCCGATCATACTCGATTTTGAGTTTTAAGATTTTCTCTTCTGCCCCTTCGAGGTTTCCCTGACGGGCAATTGTCTCGATTTCGGCGCACAATTGACAGAGGGGGGTCGCTCCTAAATTGCCACTTGGCGATCGCAGAGCATGGGCTGCCTGGCGTAGTTTCTCAGGATCTCCAACCTCCATGGCTTCTTTCATCGCATTGAGGCGTAGGGGAGCATCTTCGAGATATCCCATAATAATATCATTGGTTCGTTGTCCTGCCATGTTTCGTAATTCGTTCAAAATTTTCTCATCAACTGCCAAAGAGTCTGAGCTAGGTTGACAGCGACTTAGTGCTTGTTTGAGTTCTTCAATGCGTATTGGTTTGGCAATATAATCATCCATTCCTGCTACTAAACATTTATCGCGATCGCCTGGCATTGATTCTGCGGTCATGGCAATAATTCTAGGACGTTCTTCTGTTGATAGGGTTTGACAAATGTGATGAGTCGCTGCTAAACCGTCCATTTCCGGCATTCGCACATCCATTAAAATAACATCATAGGAGCGATTTTTTAGGGCTTCTAATACTTCTTGTCCATTACTCACCGTATCTGCCCAATAACCCAGTTTTTCTAACAATAAATGAATCACTTCTTGATTAACTACCACATCTTCAGCCACTAAAATTCGTAAAGGAATACGCTCTGCAAGGGATAATTCTTGTGAAGACTGGTCTGAGTTTGATTTGGTAATTTTGATAGGATTCCCTGCAAAAATCTGCATCAAACTATAGTAAAGTTGGGACTGTTGCACGGGTTTAATTAAAACGGCTGTAAATTCATCTTTGCTGTTTTGAGCAGCCATTTCTGCTCTGGTAATGGAACTGAGCATCACTAAGGGTAAACCATTGCAATTGGGTTGTTTACGAATTTGACGAGCTAAATCGATCCCATCCATATTGGGCATATTCATATCTAAAATAGCCACGTCAAAGGTAATTCCCCGTTGTAGCCATTCTATGGCTTTTTCTCCAGAGTCCACAGCACAGGTAAACATTCCCCAAGATTGTGCCTGATTGGTTAATATCTTTTGATTGGTAAGGTTATCGTCAATAATTAACATTCGCTTACCCATTAACTCTCGTTCTCCTTCTTGAGACGTGGCAGGAGAAGAACTGGGGGCTGCTATAGTCTGAATGGTAAAGTTAAAGGTGGAACCTTTGCCTTCTGTGCTATGAACCCACATATTACCCCCCATGAGTTCGCTTAATCCTTTGCTAATGGCTAATCCTAAACCGGTTCCTCCATATTTTCGGGTGGTGGATGCATCAACTTGACTAAAGGGTTGAAATAGGCGGTTACAACGATCTGAGGGAATGCCAATACCTGTATCTTTGACAGCAAAACGGAGTTCGTACTTAGAGTTTTGTTTGGTATCTTTTAGACTTTGTATCAGTGTGGCATTGACATAAATAACCACTTCTCCTTTTTCGG
The DNA here is from genome assembly GCA_002172675.1 of unicellular cyanobacterium SU3. Classification (GTDB taxonomy): domain Bacteria; phylum Cyanobacteriota; class Cyanobacteriia; order Cyanobacteriales; family Microcystaceae; genus Crocosphaera. The sequence continues at coordinate 11,937 of NETF01000179.1, read as the reverse complement.
TAAATTTGACAGCGTTACCGATTAGATTAGCAAGAATTTGTTTTAATCGAGTACTGTCTCCTATAATCGCACTAGGGGTGTTAGATTCTACCAAATAAGCCAGTTCTAAGTTCTTTTTTGAAGCTTGGGAAACAAATAAACGTAAGACTTCTTCGATACAGGTCCCTAACTCAAAAGGTTGTTCTTCTAACTCTAATTTTTGGGCTTCAATTTTGGAAAAATCGAGAATATTATTGATCATGGTCAGCAGGTTTTCTCCGCTATTACGGATAATACTGACAAATTCTTTTTGTTGATCACTTAATTGGGTATCTAATAATAACCCTGTCATTCCTGATACGGCGTTTAAGGGAGTGCGAATTTCATGACCAATCATGGCTAAAAACTCACTTTTTGCTCGATTAAGCTCTTCTAGGGCTTGTTCTGAGGCTTTTTGTCGAGCCATTTTTGTCTGCAAGTCTTCAAGGTCTTGAAAATATTGACCTAAAGTAGCAATTAATATTTCTAATTGATGCAGTTCATCCCGTTGTGTTAATACGGGGCGTTTATCTTCGGGTAATAAAGATTGGGTTTTGTTAACTAATTTTCCTAAGGGAAGTTGTACTTCTCGCCTAAACATGACGAACATGATTAGGATTAAAATACCACTGACAATTAATGAAGCGATTAAAATTTTGCCGGCTGACCTTAAATTACTTTCTTGTGTGGGCTGTAGGGTATAAGCAAGACGAACTTCCCCTAAAGATTGTCCAGATTCTATAATAGGTTGGCGTATTTCTCTAATTTGAGGCTCTTGAAGGAATATTTCTAATTGTGCTTCTACTTCATTTTGTTTTAAACCCGAAAAAGCCATGGAATCTGTAAAATTTTCCTGATTAAAAAAGCTGGTGATCGTTTGCCCTTTTTCGTTGATCACTATGCTATATATTAAATCATTACCGGCACTTGATTGCCTTGTTAATCGTTCTAGGGTATTATCATCTAGTTTTAGTTGAGATTGTTGGGAAATAATACGAATTTCTTTACTTAAGTCTTCTATCCTAGTTTTTAAATTCTCCACCCGTTGATAATATCGCCAGCGAACTTGAATCACTCCAAATAATAACTGAGCCAATAGCAAGCCAAGACTGGTCAGTCCTAAATATCTAAAAGTAATTTTGTTGGGTGTGAGGTTGCTCAAAGTCATAAACTTAGTCAATCTGAATATTAATTATCTTTTCAATAAGGTTCTGCATCTCAAAAAAACAGTTAGGGAAAGGAACATTTGTTTGTATAGATAGTCAAAATTTTTAAAAAAATTTCATACTTTACCAATTGTATCAGAATTTGTTAAGATTAACTTTACAATATTTAATAAATAAGGCAAATTGGCTGAGAACCATATTGGTTTAGGTTGAGAAAAATAGTTAAGTCAAGTAATTATAACTTTTGGAATAGAAATTTTTGATTGAATAATTAAGTGCGATTTGTTTCACTAACCAGGATTAATTATTAATTATTTATTTAAAAACAAAGTAACATTTTTTCTTGTTAACTTAGATTAAAAACAGAACTTTTTATAGTATCTCTTGTCTTGAACAAAAGTGCTATGTCTGAAATCCCATCAATGATACTATTATGATCATCTTTTCTAGTGATAGGGGTCACTCCTTCGGTAGTTTTTATTAGGTAAAATACAAAATAACTATCTATAACATGATACAAACAGGGGAATATAGTCTTTGTCTTTTGTTTATGATAGTTTTACACTATTATTGTTGTTTTTTCAACCATTAGCATGAGCAAACGATCATTATCAGCCACTTCAGAAGGAATCGAGGCGGCCAAAAAAGTCTTAGCATCTAAAGGTTGGACTCAAGAACATTTAGCAGGAGAAGTGGGTTTATCTAGTCGTCAAAGTATTTGGAAATTTTTATCAGGTCGTCCCGTTTCTCGTCCAATTTTTAAAGAAATCTGTTTTAAACTGAATCTAGACTGGGAAAATCTTGCGGCTCTTCCTGATACCGCCGTTCCGATGTTGGATTCTCAGGGAAACACCTACAGTTTACAGGTGTCAGAATTAGTATCCGTGATGCGTTCTCAGATTCAAGATACTATCCTAACTCAATGTAATGCTCTACAGTCTGCTTTTGAATTAACCCAACCGCCCTTAGAAAAAATTTATACTAAAACAAGTTTTTATCTTGAACCTACTTATCAACGTTGGTTAGAGGTATGGGACTTGGAGAACTCTTTAGCTAGTGTAGATAGTTTTCACTTTTCTCGGTCTCATTCTAATACTGTACTTGATTCAGCATTGGTCGCTAAGCATAATAAATTAGTGGTTTTAGGGAAACCGGGAGCAGGAAAAACAACTTTTTTACAACATCTCGCTTTACAGTGTAGTCAAGGAAAATATCGGCAAGATTTAATTCCTTGTTTCATTCAATTACGCACTGAATGGGAACAACAGGATGAGGAAGTGCTTAATTTACAAGAGTATTTAATTGGTTATGGTAAAAATCATGGTTTATCCCATCGACAAATCAATCATTTACTAGAAGCGGGAAAATTTATCTTATTATTAGATGGTTTGGATGAAGTCCCTCAACAATTTAGAAAAATTCTATGTAAAAATATTCAAACTTTCTCTCAAGAATTTTATAAAAACTCATTCATTATCACTTCTAGAAACTCAGCACAGCAGTTTCATTTTAGAGGGTTTAGTTATGTAGAAGTAGCCGATTTAGATTATAATAAAATTAAAGAGTTTGTAGAAAAATGGTTTATAGCAACGAGCAAAAATAGAACAGAAGGAAAGAAAAAAGCGCAGCACTTTTTAGAAACGTTAAATAGTCCCGAAAACGAGTCCATTCGAGAATTAGCTGTTACACCGATTTTACTCAATCTCTTGTGTTCGGTGTTCAAAGAAAGGGCTAGTTTTCCTCGTCAAAGAGGCAAACTGTACGAAGCAGGATTAGATATCTTATTACAACGTTGGGATAAGTCTCGAGGAATTGAACGAGATGATTTTTATCATGATTTATCTTTACTTGATAAACGAAAGTTATTATCTAGAATTGCTGCAATAACTTTTTCAAAAAGCCGTTACTTTTTTGAAGGTCGTGAAGTTCAAGAAATCATTGAAGATTATTTACGAAATGATTGCAATTTTAAAGAAGATACGGAAACTTTATGGCTAACCAGCGAAGCAGTTTTAAAATCCCTTGAAATACAACACGGTGTTTTAGTAGAAAGAGCTAAGGATGTTTATTCTTTTTCTCATCTTACTTTTCAAGAGTATTTTACTGCTCGACATATTGTAGCCAATGAGCATCAAAGTTTAGAGAAAGAATTAACAGATTTGGCTGCAAAAATAGTGAATGATAGTTGGAAAGAAGTCATTTTATTGACCCTAAGTATGTTACCAAAAGCTGATTTTTTATTGTTAAAACTGAAAGAATCTATAAATAATTATGCCAAAAAAGATATTAAATTACAAAATTACCTAAAGTTGCTGGATGAGAAAGTAAAATCTATGAATCTATCTTATAAAAACTCAGCCGTTAGAGCTTTTTATTTTACTTTATTTAATCATCGAGATTTTAATTTAGCCTTATCCTTAGAACCTCAATTTGCTTATCAAAATAAATTAAACAAAGAAATTCAACTTGATTCGATTTTAGTTCGAGCTTTTATTGATAGTTTAAACTTAACACAACATCCTAATATAAAGCATTTTTTAAGTTTATGTCTCAGTTTAGAAATAGAGCAAAAATTTAAACTGAATCCTAATTTTTTAGAAAACTTTAGTTCTTTAAAAAAACAACTACCTGACCTAGAAAAAGGAAAAGAGTATAGTTTGAATTGGTGGAAAACTCAAGGACAAGAATGGGTCAATAATTTTCGTGATTTATTGATTGAACATCGTAAAATTTACTATAATTGGAATCTAAATGAGCAAGACAAAGATTTATGGAACCGTTTTTACAATAGTAATGTTTTCTTGGTTAAATGTTTAAAAGAAAATGGAAATATTAGTTCACAGGTGAAAGAAGAAATAGAATCAAGTTTATTATTACCAGAGACTCCATAATAATCAATAAAAATAAGGGGTTTAATTGTCTTAAACCCCTACAAATTTACATGAAACTATAACTGACATCTCCCATCAGTACAAGAAAATTTAATACCTACAAAGAAGACAGTCAATTTTAAAGCCGTTAGACTTAAAATAAAATACTTGTGCAAGAGTGCCTCTTGCCTATCCTCACTAGCGAGTTTCATCGAAGGTGCAAGATATAAGTATAAGTTAAGGTTGTGGAAATTGTCGACTATAAACCTCTTCTTCTTTTTCAGTTTCAACTTTTAGATTAGAACGGGGATAGGACACACATAATAAAGCATACCCTTCTGCTTGTAACTCAGGGCTTAAGCCCATACCCTCCCCTTGGTCAACTTCCCCCTCTAATAGTTTTCCTGCACAAGTGGTACAAACCCCAGCTTCACAAGACAAGGGTAACTCAAGACCTGCTTCTTTGGCTGCAGCTAATACGGTCTTATCTTCAGGAACTTCAATGGTTTGGGTTGTTCCTTGATGATTAATTTCAACAGTATACGTATTGGACATATTTCCCGTAATACTCGATAAGCTTTCCTTGATCTAATGTATCTTTATGGGGGGACGCTTGGCTACGGTAGCTAACAAAGAACTTCACAATGCTACTCTCCAGTGACCGATAAATCACTAACCCAGACTCTCGGACAGACACCTCCAGGGGTTACTTCTGCTTCTGACTCGATACAGACAATTGATTTTAATAGGGTTAAATAATCTCCGGCAACGGTAGCAGCATCAATACTGGTTAATTCCCCCTTATTGACTAACCATCCATCAAAGGGTAAAGAAAAAGAACCCTGTAAGGTATTAACTCCTGCATGAAGAGCTTGTAATTTATCAATCAAAATAACATTTTCTGCTTCGTCTAGGTTATATTGAGGGTCAGCTTCGGAGTTAGAAAAAACATGATAAAAATGGGAACCTACCGTAACTTTTGCACCAATGTTAGCGTTTCCTGTGGGTTGAGCATTCATCCGTTTAGCGGTTCCTGCGCTGTGTAATAATCCAGTTAATACTCCATCTTTGATTAATTCGACGCGACGAGTAGGAGTTCCTTCTCCATCAAAGGTTTCTCCCCCGATATTATCGGGATGAAGAGCATCATCAGACAAACAAAGTAAAGGGGATGCCACTTGTTTTCCTACGGAATCTCGGTTAGAAAGACTTTGATTATCTAAAATATTTTGAGCATTAAATAGATTAGAAAAAGCACTAATTAGACTTAAAAAGGCTTTTGGTGAGAAAACAATGGTGTACTTTCCTGAGGGAATGGTTCGATAATTAATATGACTAATGGTCTTTTCTGTTACCTCTTTTAGACAACCATCAACGTCTAAAGTTTCTAACCCCCGACTAATTTTCATCGCACTAGCACCTCTGGGTTTTTTTCCTTCTTCTTCGGTGCGACTATAAAGATAAATAACAGCATAGGAACGGCCTTCTTGACGTAGAGAACCTTCGCTATTGAGATAGAATCTTTTAATGTCTTCTTGGGATAAGCCGTTGTAAGGAACTCCTTGAATAGCAGGATGGGCTTCTAAAAGGCTTTTTTCTGCTTTAATTAAGGTATCAATTAAGATAGGAACTTCAGCAGGTTCTACTATTTCATCCACAGTGTTTTCAATCGTTACTTTAGCTTCTGGGCTGAACTCCGGGGGATTTTCTGTATTACCAAAAGTGCTGGCTTCTTTGGCTGTTTCTAAGGCTAATTTTATACCCAGTTCATCTAAATCTGTGGTGGTTGTAACTCCAACTGTTCCCTTTTCATTCCACACCCGAACAATGACACTAGAACGGTTGGATGCTTGGACTTGTTTGGGTTCTCCATGATTAACTTCTACACTGGTTTCATCAATGGATGAACCGTAAATATCATATTTATTAATGCCGAGTTTTTTGGCACTGTTTTGAGCATAATTAGCGATGGTTTCTGTGTTCAACATTGCTATGTATCAGAATTTCAAATAATATTTTGATTTATTTTCCTAATTTATTTTAGACTATTGAGTTCTTTTTTTCAATCTAGATAAAATTGTTATTACAATTTTACTTTATTTCCTAAAACAAACAGCCCAAATAATTAGGCTAGTAAATCCAATATAAATAAAAACAGCAGTCCAATCCAAAAAGCTATGAGAAATCATTTTTTAGTGAGAAACAATCTAAAATTTTATATTATTAGTGCTTAAGGCTCAAATTATAACATATATTAACAGTAAAGGTGAGCAATGCCCACCTTACTAATTTTAATAATCACTAATTAACTCTCTCCACGCTGCTTTGAAAGCTAACGGTAAACGTTGAGCTATTTTTTTCAGGTTAGTCACAGTTCTTTGAATCGATGTTTTTAGTCGAGATAACTTTGAATTTTGCTGTTTTATTTTGGTTTTAGGATAGGTTAAATCCCTAATAATTACCTCCTCTGGATTAAGATAATGAACCCTAGAATAAAATCCGTCAGTATCTAACCTATTACTATCTGAATCAATCAGAGAGGAAATAAGAAAATCTGAATCATTCCAATAATAAACTTGTCGTTTTCCATCACAAACTATCTCTTCAAAGCTATCAATTTGAGGAGAAGATTGCTGAGCATTATTAATGATTTTTACCTGACGATAGTGCCGATAACTATGACTCATGATTAACTCCTTATGTTATCCTTTTCTTTTACTGTAAGGATAACATTGATGACTTATTTTTCGGGTTCGGTTATGATCCCTCAATGAGTAGAGATTTCTTCTACTTACTTCTTTTTCTTCTTAAATAACTTAGTTCCCATTTCCGTTTTAGCAGAGAAAACTAAATAAGCAATTAAAGCCATCACTCCAAGCAGAAAAGAAAAAAGATCATTGGTCATACTTTTGTCCTCATTTTGTTAAAATAATAGTGTTTTTAGTTTTTTATAAAATAAACATATTAATAATTGATAATGGCTGAAATTTTAGCTCCTTGGCGACCTATTTTATCCCGCGCCCTCCATCGGAATCGGAGTCTTCCTAATGCTCGTTATTTTCAACTGGCTACTATTAACCTTCAGGGACAACCTAGTAACCGTACTGTAGTATTCAGAGGTTTTTTAGATGATAGTAATCAATTACAAATTATAACCGATAGTCGTAGCGAAAAAATCAATCATATTCATCATAATTCTGCTAGTGAAATTTGTTGGTATTTCCCCAAAACTAGAGAACAATTTCGTATCAGTGGTAATTTAACTATAATTGATGAAAATCATCATAATCAAGCACAAAGGGTAACTGTTTGGCAAAACCTATCCGACTCAGCTAAACAACAATTTACTTGGCCTTATCCTGGTGAAGTTTTAACTGAAGATAAGCAAAATTTTTTTCAAGAAACTCCATCTAAAAATAAACCCATATCTAATTTTATTATCTTACTATTTAATCTAAAAAAATTGGATCACTTAGAACTAAGAGGGAATCCCCATCAAAGAACACTTTATTATTTAGATGATAGCAAAAACTGGATAAAACAAGAGATAAATCCTTAATTTATCTGTAAAATCAAGCCAGAGGAAAAAGTATAGGAACTGAATAATTGTAAAGTATATGGTAGAATAAAAAACATATTAACTGTTGAAATAGTTTAAAAAATAATGGATTTCGTTAATATAGCTAATTGGGGTTTAGGATTATTCTTAGGATTAATGACTTTCTTATTTATCTTTCGTATTGTCTTGACGTGGTATCCTCAAGTTGAGTTAAACCGTCTTCCTTGGAAGTTAATTGCTTTACCTACCGAACCTTTATTAATTCCTGTGCGTCGCGTTATTCCTCCTCTGGGTGGAGTAGATATTAGTCCGATTATTTGGGTTGGTATTTGTAGTTTACTCAGAGAAATTTTAGTCGGTCAACAAGGACTAATTACTATGGCGTTAAACACTCCTTAGAAAAGAGAGATACGGCTTAAGATATCTCTCTTTAAATTAATCTATAAGGTTATGGATATTTGAATAATTAAACAAAAAAAAGGATAAGCTGTTAATTTTGCTTATCCTTGATATCTTTATTTTAACTAGCTGCTAAATACTCTTTTACGTTAGCCCGTCGTCTCCGCAGTTGTGCTAAGGCTTGATGTTCTAATTGACGAACCCGCTCCCGACTGATGTTTAATCGTTTGCCAATTTTGGCGAGGGAAAGTTCTTTGCCATCTTCTAAACCAAACCGTAAAGTCAACACGGTTCTTTGTTGAGGTGTTAATTCAGCCATTAAGTTACTCAAGTCTTGGCGAAGTAGTTCTTGAGTAATGTAGAGATCAGGAGAAACCCCTTGATCTTCTAACAATTCTGACAGTTCTGTATCTTGGTTGTCTCCCACTCTTACGTCTAAAGAAATGGGTTGACGAGCGATACTGAGAAATTCTCTAATTTGCGAGGGTTCAATTTCTAATTCTTGGGCAATTTCAGCAGGTGTGGCACTTCTTCCCAAGCTTTGAGAAAGTTCTCTTTGGGTTTTCTTGATTTTATTGAGCTTTTCAGTAATATGAATAGGCAAACGGATTGTTCGCGCTTGCTGGGCGATCGCCCGTGTGATGGCTTGACGAATCCACCAATAAGCATAGGTTGAGAATTTATAGCCCTTGGTTGGGTCAAATTTTTCTACACCTCTTTCTAGTCCTAAACTCCCTTCTTGAATGAGATCGAGGAATTCCATATTGCGTTTTTGATATTTCTTAGCAATGGCAACCACCAGGCGCAAATTTGCCTCGATCATTTTTCTTTTCGCTCTTTCTCCCTGTTCTAGAGCTTTTTTCAGAGCTTTTTCTTCAATATTTGCCTCTTTAGCCCATTCTTGGACAGTAGGTTCTTTACCTATTTTTTGAGTTAGTTCCTCTTTTTTCTCCAACAAGTTCATCATAGCTTGAACTTGTTTCCCATAAATAATTTCTTGCTCATGGGTTAACAGAGGTACCCGCCCAATTTCATGCAGATAAGTCCGCACCATATCTGCTGAGTACATAGGCTGTTTGGTTTTGGTATTAACGTTAGCAGTGGGCATTGGTACTATATGACTCCTTTAAACCTGCTTATAAAGTCTGTTGCTATTTTTATCTTTCCCAGAAACTGTGTTTATTAATACATGAAGACTGGAAAGAAGAGTTACAAAGTGAAGTCGGTATGACTTTAACTTGTTTTTATTTTAACTTATCTGTTTAGACGATGACAATAAAGGAAAGGTTCATTGATTGTCACAATATATTGCGATAAGCAATTATTGGTGGAAATGACGGGAAACACTGAACAGTGAGAGGCAATAAATCCTTTGCTATCACGAGTCTGTGACTCAGAATAAGGAATCAATAGGATTTTGTTAGATTTTCTTTGACTCATGACGGTCAAATTTTCGCTACCCTAGATAGGGAAAGGGGCTAATCAAGCCTATGTAACTCGTCAATAAGGATCAATGCTATGTCAGACTTAAATCGTGGCATTATGAAGTTTGAAGGGGCTGATAAGCCTGTTTTGGTAGCAATTTCAGCTTTTTTAGTTCTTGGTGCCATTATTGGTTTAATTATATGGGCGCTCAATGCAGCCTATACCGTTAGTTAAGTTTTCTTGACAAATTTTCACCCATAGTACAATTTTGTTAAGCTTTAACGCTATTTTCCTAACGATCGCCAAACCGAGTCCTTTACTGGGTCAGGTTTGGCTTGACTTAACAGTCATCATATTAATGTTGCTGTTATCGGCTTTTTTCTCTGGTTCTGAAACGGCTATTACAGCCTTTGATAATTTTAAATTACGGGGACTGATTGAGAAACAGGGGGATCCGTCTGGAGTTTATCGTTTAGTCTTAGAAAATCGTCGCCGTTTTATTACCAGTTTATTAATTGGTAATAATTTAGTTAATAACTTTTCAGCTATTCTAACGAGCAATTTATTTGCGATGTGGTTAGGTAGTGCTGGTTTAGGAGTGGCTACGGCTGTGGTCACTATTGTAGTGTTAATTTTTGGAGAAATTACCCCTAAATCCTTAGCCATTCTCAATACTCGTGCTTTTTTCCGTTGGTGTATTCGTCCAATATTTTTACTATCGCAATTCTTATCGTTTTTAAGAATTGTACAAATTTTTGAGAAAATAACGCAAAAAACCATTCAAGTTTTTCAAGGAAAATCCGAAAAAACAGTACAATCAGGGGAATCTCTCAATGATTTACAGTTAATGATTGAAATTTTGGGAGGGAAAGGAAAACTTGATTTATATAAACATCAACTTTTAAATAAAGCATTGAGGTTAGATGAATTAATGGCTAAAGATGTAGTCAAACCTCGTCTAGAGATGACGACAATTTCCCACGAATCAAGTTTACAAGAATTAATTAATTTATCCTTAGAAACAGGTTATTCTCGGATTCCTGTGCAAGGGGAATCTAAGGATCATATTGTTGGTATTGTTCATCTTAAAAAAGCTTTACAAATTTTACAATCTGTACCAAAAGAAAAACGGCCTCAACTACAGGTAACAGAAGCAATAGATAACCCCATTTATATCCCAGAAACAAAACGCGCTCCTAGTTTGTTAAAAGAAATGTTACAACAACGATTTCATATTGCCATTGTGGTTGATGAATATGGGGGAACAGTGGGATTAGTTACCCTAGAGGATATTTTAGAAGAATTAGTCGGAGAAATTTATGATGAAAGTGATTCTCCTCATAGTCGTCAAAATATATTTTTTGGCGATCGCTTAGTCTAAATGCTTAATCAATTACCCAAGATAGTTAATAGCTGTAGATTAAACAACTATTAACTATAATGGGATGTGCTAGATTATCCAGCAGTCACTGGAGGGTTACTCGCTGAAGGACGACGGTTAATTACCTGATCAATTAACCCGTACTCTTGAGCTTCTTCTGCCGACATAAAGAAGTCCCGTTCTGTATCTTCAGCAATTTTATCTAAAGGTTGTCCTGTATGACTAGCTAAATGATTATTCAACAGTCCCTTGAGATATAAAATTTCCTTAGCTTGAATTTCGATATCTGTCGCTTGCCCTTGCGCTCCACCAAGAGGTTGATGGATCATAATGCGAGAGTTAGGAAGGCTCATGCGTTTACCTTTAGCTCCAGCACTGAGAAGGAATGCTCCCATGCTCGCTGCTAAACCAATACAAATAGTACAGACATCGGGACGAATTTGATTCATGGTATCAAAAATACCGAGTCCGGCCGACACAGAACCCCCAGGAGAGTTTATATAAAGGTAAATATCCTTGTCGGGGTCTTCTGCTTCGAGGAATAACAACTGAGCAACGATTAAATTAGAATTTTCATCTCTTACCTCTTGTCCAAGAAAAACAATACGTTCTCGTAAGAGACGAGAGTAAATATCAAAGGCGCGTTCACCACGGCCTGAGGTTTCAATAACGGTTGGAATCATGGAGTCTCTATCTTTTTTGTCGTTATCTTTGATTTTAGCGACTTTGTTGTCTTGACACCATTATTCTAATAAGAGAAAGTGTTAGCTATGGTCTATGGTCTATAGATTTATTTATAAACTGTATTTATACCTAATATAAGTATTTCTTTGGTTATAACCCTTTACAAATTGTTACAGATTCGTTAGTATGGATACATACATACAAAAGGCAAATGCCGAAAGGCAAAAAAGCCTTAATTATCTGTACCTAGAAAACCAAATAGGAATTATACCATGACTACTACACTACAACAGCGCGAGAGCGTTTCCTTGTGGGAACAGTTTTGTCAGTGGGTAACAAGCACCAACAACCGCATTTATGTCGGTTGGTTCGGTACCTTAATGATCCCCACCCTTTTAACTGCTACCACCTGTTTCATCATCGCATTCATCGCTG
>NETF01000178.1 GCA_002172675.1 unicellular cyanobacterium SU3 | reverse complement strand
TAGTTGTCAATCTTTCTAAACTGCTGAGGCAGTTTTTGTCGCTTTTTTTGTCCTTATTTACTAATAGCAAAACAAATGAACTAATTAATCAGCTTTTAATTAATTTTGATTATAGTTTAAACCATTTTTCTGTGTTCAAACTTATTGATTTGTCAGAAAATTCTTGGTCAAAAGTGGCATAAATTTTTGAGTAACTTTTTCAGCAAACCCTAATTATTCAACCATTCATCTTTTTCTGTCTAATTCAACCTTGGTTATCTGTTTTTCCCAGTCAACATCTTGAACTGGGTTTTTCTCAATTAATTAATATTATGAATCGCTTTCGTGGCTCTCCTTTTCCTCAAAGTTTGTTTATAGAATATCCATTCCCTGTTGCTTGCTAATTCGACATTCTTGCCCCGTAGTCATAAAAGAGGGATCATACAGCAGTTTGCGACTCTATGAAGTACAGTAGCAACCATGAGCAAACCAATTTCTAATGTCGAGTTCTGTAATTAAATCTAATCCTAGAGATATAGCTTCTTCAAGTAACTCACGAGAACGAGCAGCTACTTTTCGTAAATACGCTTTAAGTTTTGACCAACAATTTTCAATGGGATTAAAATCAGGAGAGTAAGGTGATAAGTAAATTAAAGAAGCACCTACTGATTGTATTTTTTCTTCAACTCCTTTAACTTTATGGGCTGGTAAATTATCCATTACAACACAAGCACCTGGCCAAAGTTGGGGGAGTAAAACTTTATCTAAAAAAACTTGAAAAGCTATCCCATTTGTTCCTCCTTCTAACGTCATTCCTGCTATAAAACCTCTGATGGCAATTGCTCCTATTTTTATAAGCTTCAATAATTTTTTGACGCAAATCAATAGAATAAGGCTTCATTGGAGTATTTATTCAAATTGTTATATCAACCTTTAAGTGTACTATACTAAGTTGCAAACTGCTGTAGATAAATTAGTTTAATTTTGACAAAAAAAATCGTGAGAAAAAACAAAGTTTCCTCACGGTTTTGAGATGAATTAAATAGGATAATTAAACTTGAGCAGGAACTGGCTGATCTGCAGTTAACTTTTCGTAGGTTTCTCTCATTTTCAAACCTACTAATACCTGGAATAGACCAGTTCCGTTGGTAGAACCAGGATAATCTTTATGTTGTAGTAAAAGTTCGGTCATCTCACCATAATATTTGGTTCCAGTTTTACTGAGATGACTTTCGATGTAGATCATTTCTTCAAGGTTATCGAATTGACCATCGACTTCTAAGATAGACACTTCATTACCCATGAAGTTATCGGGACCATAATACATCTTGATACCAGGATAAGCACAAGTTAACTTACGTCCACAAGGCCGCCAGTCAATGGTAGAACCTTCATCGAATAAGTAAGCCGGTTCAAAGTTAGCAACACCTTCTTTTTGAACCAAACGAACCCGTAATAACTTACTTTCGTGGTCTTCAATTAACTGAGTGGGCAACACTTGAATGACCACATCAGCGTGTTCTTTTTGAGGTTCGATATAAGCCGTAAAATCAGGTTTTCTAGCATTAATAGAGGCTAACACATCATCATAAGAGTGTCCTCTTTCTGCCATATCCCGTTGAATTTTCCAGTTGATTTTAACTTCATCACTAATATCGAGATAAACCCCAAAATCAACCAATTCACGAACTCTCTCGTCAAATAAAGGATGTAATCCTTCAATGACCACTACCTTGTTGGGTTCTACCCGTTCAGGGGGATCAAGTTCTCCTGTTTCGTGGTTATAAATGGGTTTATCAATAGCTTGACCTGATTTTAAAGCTTTAATTTGCTCATACATCAAATCAAAATTATTCGCTTTAGGATTTAAGGCAGTCACACCGGCTGCTTTTCTTCCCTTGCGATCTAAACTGTGATAGTCATCTAAACAGATGACCGTCATAAACTCTTCACCAAATAAATCGGTTAAACGACGTAAAAAAGTAGATTTACCGCAACCGGAGTCTCCGGCAACTGCAATAAGAACCACGCGGTCTAAATTTGTGGTCATAGCTTCCCTCTAAATGCAAAACAGAATTGTTAACCCGGTTTCATTACCTTGTCATTAAAGTCTCCCACAAAGGGAGCATTATTGGTCAATTATTGGGTAAAACTTTTTGCAGAGTCATGACTCTGTTTTCTTACCCCAAAGTTGACGAGATCCTAACAAGATCCAGATACGTATTAAATACTGACAATGGATTTTACCAGACCGACATCACTCTTCACAAGAGACAAGGCATTTCTCACCAATAAATGTTTCTCAAACCGTTCTTGGAAAAAAATCTAAAACTGATGCAAGCTTAACAGATTTTTATAGATAATTTAGTTATGCTCTATGAACGCACTGATCTGATTTCAGGTTTCCCCTCCTGATGTAGGCAATTCATAGCCATGTATTTAAGATTACCACCCGATGGTAGGCTAAATAGAGCAGTTATGATATGCAACATAATTTTAGGAGAGATAGATGTACAGTTCAGCCTTAGCAGCAACTTCTGGCAAGACAACAGCCTACGGAAGCCGTCTGTTTGTCTATGAAGTGGAAGGGTTAAGTCAAAATACAGACAATGACAGCCTTGATTATCCCATTCGTCGTAGTGGTAGCGTCTTCATTACGGTTCCCTACGAACGCATGAATCAAGAAATGCGTCGTATTACTCGCATGGGTGGTCGTATTGTCAGCATTAAACCCCTAGACGCTGAAACCCCCCTTAAACCCACTTCTAACCGTTCTAGTGAAGCTGAAGTTGCTCAACCACAGCAAAGCAACCCAACGGAAAAGAAACGTAAACCTATGACTCAAGCGAAAACAAAAGTTCCTGTTAATATTTATAAGCCCAAAAACCCCTACATTGGCAAATGTGTCGAAAATTATCCTTTGGTCGCTGAAGGGGGTAGTGGTACTGTTCAACATTTGACCTTTGATATTTCTGGTGGTGACCTTCACTATCTAGAAGGGCAAAGTATCGGCATTATTCCCCCTGGAACCGATGATAATGGGAAACCCCACAAATTAAGACTCTACTCCATCGCTTCTACCCGTCATGGGGATAAGTTAGATGATAAGACCGTTTCTCTTTGTGTTCGTCAGTTAGAATATCAACACCCAGAAACCAACGAAACCGTTTATGGTGTTTGTTCTACTCATCTGTGTAACCTCGAAGTAGGTGCTGATGTAGCTATTACTGGCCCTGTTGGGAAAGAAATGTTACTTCCTGATGACGAAGACGCTAACATCGTTATGTTAGCCACAGGAACAGGTATTGCTCCTTTCCGTGCCTTCTTATGGCGGATGTTCTTGGAGAAACACGAAGATTACAAGTTCAAAGGTAAGTCTTGGTTAATCTTTGGGGTTCCTTACACTGCTAATATTCTCTACAAAGATAAGTTAGAAGAGATTCAATCTAACTATCCTGATAACTTTGAATTAACCTACGCTATTAGTCGTGAACAGAAGAATAGCGAAGGCGGCCGGATGTATATTCAACATCGGGTGGCTGAACAAGCTGAGAAGTTATGGAATATGTTACAAGATCCTAAGACACACCTCTATATGTGTGGACTTAAAGGAATGGAAGCCGGTATCGAAGAAGGATTAAAGCCTTTTGCTGAGAAACAAGGGGTAGAATGGTCTGACTTTGTTAAAGGACTGAAAAAACAACATCGTTGGCACGTTGAAGTTTACTAAATTTCAACGCTATTTTGAATGTACAAGCAAGGGGTGGGCAAGTCTCACCCTTTTATGTTGAAAGTTTAAAATATAGAAGGTAGGGTGAGCAAATCAGAAATTTATAATTAATTAAATATTGCCATTATTCATGAAAAAATCCCCCCAAAACGGGAGGACATAATTACTTCATTTCATTCTTTAATCTACTTTAGTTCACACGAATCACGATAACACCAGCGTAATAAAGTAATACTAATAGCAAACTTAACCACTTCTAAAACCCAATAACTCCAATGCAGAGAAATCATAGCAGAAGGCATAGTATCAGTGGCGGCAAAAGGATTAATTTCTAAACCAAACGCACTTAATTCTGGGGTTAAGAAATAAGTGTAAATTAAAGCAATACCAAGTAAAACACTGGCTAAAACAATTGACCAACGTTCCTGAAGATGAATAAGAAGATGATGGCGACGGAAAATCAAAAATCCCGTTAAAACAATAGCTGCACAGACTAATTCAATGCGGTTGAATAATCCAAAAATAATAAAACCCGCACTGGCAAAACCACCCTCATTCATCATCCCTGATAAAGATAAACCAGGAATAACCACACCATCAAGAATAATACTACTACTTAGCCAGAAACCCAAAGCAAACATGACAACGGTTGTCCAGCTAAGAAACTTCCAACGATTATTAGATAAGGCATTCATGTTAGAATTTTCTCCTCTACTGTCCTATCTACATTATTGAAAGAAATGACTGACAATTCACAGGTTTTGATAAATATCTTTACGTTAATCTTTATCAAATCATACTACAACAGTATCCTAATCTCTAACATTTCTTAATATTTAACTCTAGGATCAAGAAAACCATAGGTTAAATCAGCAATCAGATTAAAAATAACAATTAAAATACCGTAAATGAATGTAATCGCCATCACAACAGGGGTATCACTACGATAAATTGAATCAATTAATAATGCCCCTATTCCTGGTACTCTAAATATCTGTTCTGTTACTAAAGCACCAGTAAAAATAGTAGGGATATCTAGAGCAATTAATGTAACCACAGGAATTAAAGCATTACGAATAATATGATTTTTTAAAATAGCTAAATTGTTTAATCCTTTTGCTTGCGCTGTGCGAACATAATCATGAGGTAATTCGTCTAAAATAGCAGAACGAATGAAGCGCATTAACACAGCAGATTGATATAAAGCCAACACAGAAATGGGCAGAATAGATTGTTTGACTTGTTCGATAAAACTCGAAAAATCAGTAACTTCTAAGGTACTATTATAAATAAAAGGAAACCATTTTAATTGAACACTAAAGACAACAATTAATAATAATCCTGTTAAAAACGTAGGCAAAGAATAACCTAAAAATGCAAAACTGGTAATAATTTGATCTAACCAAGAATAACGCTTAATAGCACAAATAATGCCCAACGGAAAAGCCACCAAAACACTGAATATGTAAGCAGTTCCTACCACCCATAAAGTCGTTGGTAAACGTTGCAAAATTAGGTCTAAAACAGGGCTTCTACTGGTAAAAGAATAGCCTAAGTCTCCTCTGACAAAAGCAAAAAACCATTTAATATAACGAATATAAATAGGTTGATCCAATCCCAATGTTTTGCGAATATTCTCCCTAACTTCTTCAGTGATAGAAGGATTAGAGGCAAATTCACCAAGGGGATCACCTGGAGCTAATGCTAAAATCGTAAAAAGAACTAAACTAATCACAATTAGGGTAGGTATAGCAATTAATAGGCGTTTAATTAAGTATTGAGTCATTAATGATAATTTAAGTGTCTTATTAATTAAATATTATTTTCTTTGTTGAAGGTTAAGCTCTACAACATCTACAGCAGAAGAAAGTTCTAAAAGCCATTCAATACTAGATAGTAAATCTATTATAGGAATGGGAACTTGAATAGGAAATCTACCCTCATTAATATCTGCTAAAACTTCTTCTGTAGCGATATTTCCTGGATTGATTACTGTAAATCCAATATTATAGTCTCGAAGGGCTAATCTTAAAGATTGTATTGCTCCTCTGAGAGCAAATTTAGAGGCAGTATTAGCCACCTCTTTTGACACACAATTTTCTACTCCTGATAAAGATCCCATAAATATTGCTCGTGGATTATTAGATTGTCTTAGATTATTAGCTAGTTGCTTAGTAATTTCAATTGGCGCAATTGTGTTGACACTGATAATATATCTAGTTTCTTGATCTGAACTTTCTATAAAGTTGTAATGCTCTGT
Source organism: unicellular cyanobacterium SU3 (assembly GCA_002172675.1). GTDB lineage: Bacteria > Cyanobacteriota > Cyanobacteriia > Cyanobacteriales > Microcystaceae > Crocosphaera. Next base: position 39,954 of record NETF01000178.1, on the reverse strand, counting down.
AAAAGCGTTTTTTTCCCAAACTCCTCCCATGTATAATAAAGCATCAATAGTTGTATTAGATATGACATTACAAACTGTCTTGATACCTTCTGGATTTGAAATATCTGCTTGAATCCATTCTCCTACAACGGGTACAGTTCTAGACACAGAAATAATCTGATGACCCTTTTTTTTTAAATGTTGGGCTACATTTGCTCCAATTCCACGACTTGCACCAACTACAACAATTTTTTTTTCTTTTTCTTGCATTCTTAAAACTCCTGTATATAATCACCAGTATATTAAGAATAAATCAATTTGTTTCTAAAAGAAAAATACTACTATTTTCAATTTATCAGAAAACAGTAGTAATAAAGCGTTTAAATAAGAAGTCTGTTACAATAGCAGTAAAATTAAGACTAAATCACTAATTATTATCCACTTGGGACAATTCAAATTGAACATTAGATAAATAAGTTGAATTATTGAGAGCTTCAGAAGATAAACGTCCTGCTTCAACAGCCGCTTGAACTAAGGATTGAGCATTGATTTCACCAGATTTAATGGCTAAACTAAAGCGAACATGACCAGGAATTCCTTGTCTACTAAATGTTCCACCCCTTCCATGACTTACTAAGTTAACAGGAGATAAATAAGAGATTGGATTTTGTTCAAAAGTTGAGTTAACTGCCATAATTTCAGTTGCATTCACAGGAACCCAAAAACTACCTAAAACGAGAGAAGATAAACCAGTAATAATTAAGCCTTTCATAATGAATAACTCCATTGCTTGATTTCGTTATTGTTAGTATGAAAAACTTATCTTAAAAACAAATGACTCCAGTCTTAATTAAAAATAAGAGTTTATTTAATTATCTGAGAAATTGATGAAAGAACACAAAATATTCTCTGAAAGAAAAAAATAGAGTAAGCCATCGGCCACCCTAAAGGAAAAAAATATATATAATTTGACTAAGAACGGCTATAATCCAATCTAATTGACCGTACTGTATCTAGAAGGGGGGTGAGAGCATATACTCACCCTTTTTGCTTACATTAAGCCTAATTGAGAAAGGATGCCTTGTCCGGTGAGGTACTCGGTAGCAATACCGATAACGAAACCGAGCATCGCTAGGCGACCGTTCCAGTTTTCAGCAAATGTGGTGAAGCCGAATTTATTTTCTTGAGTATCCATAGTAATAAACCTCTGTATTAGGTAACTGCATTTAAGTCAAGTGCTTGATAACAATGTTAACAAAACTTTTTCTGCATTGCAAGATTTCTTTACATTCTAAAGGATATTTTTTTTCAATTTCCTAGTTTCCCACTTGAGCGATGTTGTGACGTATTTCCTGCTCTAAAATGAGATTACTAACTTTCTGGGCTATTTACAGAGCCTCTTGGTAGTATTGTAAAGCTGTAGAGACTTTTCCAGTCAGACTGTAAATTTCTCCAATATTATTGAGAGTTTTGGCAATATCTGTGGGTTTGTCCACCTGTTGAGTAATGGGTAATGCCCGTTGATAGTAAGTCAAGGCTTCTTGATATTGGCCAAGACTTTGGTAGGATGCCCCCATATTATTGAGAGCAGCACCAACAAAGTGGCGATCGCCACTTTGTTGAGCCATCGGTAACGCTTGTTGATAATAGTCTAGTGCTGTAGAAGGTTGTTGAAGTTCATGATAATTTAATCCTAGTCCGACCAAAGCAAAGGCTTGTAAGTTTTTTTTGTTATGTTGTTGAGCAATATCGAGAACTTCTTGCCAGGTGCTGATCGCTTGTTGAGACTGGCCTTGTTCAGTTTGTATTTTGGCTTCTTCTGTCAGTTGTTGTAGGGTTGTTTCAACACTTTCAGTTTCTCCCCAAGTTGGCCTTGAGGTAGCTGTTAAAGTAACTGGAGTTAGACAAAGAGTAACAATTAGTAAACGAGAAATAAAAGTATTCATGATTTGATAAGCAGAATAATTACGAATAAGTAAAACTACAGTTTTTCACAATAATTATTAACTGTAATTAAGTATAATTTTGCAAGTCAATCAATTTATTTTATAGAAATTCAGTAATTTTTTGGATAAAATAAATTTCAAATGATAATATTGCAATTGATAATAATATTATAATTTATTGAGTTTACTTTTTGTTTTGATAATAGGATTGAAGATCCTCAAACACATTATCAGGAACTAGATGAGCAATAGAACCACCAAACTGAGCAATTTCCTTGACGGTACTACTACTTAAAAAGCTATACTCTTTGTTAGTTGCTAGAAAAATGGTTTGTACATCTTCAGATAGAGTTTTATTAGTGTGAGCCATCTGTAATTCCTTTTCAAAATCAGACAAGACCCGTAAACCCCGTAATAAAACCTGAGCTTTGCGTAATTTTGCGTAATCTACCGTTAATCCCCGATAACTATCAACCTCAACCTTAGGTAAATGTTGGGTACATTCAAGAATTTGTTCGACCCTTTTTTCCACAGAAAACAGAGGCTTTTTATTGGGATTATACATAACTGTAACGATGACTTTTTCAAATAATAAAACGCCTCGCTCAATGATATCGAGATGACCAAGGGTAATGGGATCAAAACTTCCTGGATAAATGGCTATCATTTTAGAGACTCCATTGAGTGAAGACTTGCGGTAAAGTAAACTGATAGAAATGATACAAAATAATAGTTAACTATAGGCACTCAGACATGGTTATGACAGGTGAAAACCGTGTGACGCACACAGAAGCATCGGATTTTGATCTTGCGTCCTATCTTAAAGATAAAAAACAGTTGGTTGAAGCGGCCTTGGATCAGTCCCTTCCCATTATCCGTCCTGAAAAAATCTACGAAGCCATGCGCTATTCTCTTTTAGCAGGAGGAAAACGATTACGCCCCATTCTTTGCTTAACCACTTGTGAGCTAATGGGAGGCACGGTAGAGATGTCACTTCCCACGGCTTGCGCCCTAGAAATGATTCATACCATGTCTTTAATTCACGACGATCTCCCTGCTATGGATGACGATGATTATCGACGGGGCAAATTAACCAATCATAAGGTTTATGGGGAAGACATTGCCATTTTAGCTGGAGACGCTTTATTGTCCTACGCCTTTGAATATGTGGCTACTCAAACTCGTAACGTAAATTTAGCCAATCTTGTAGACGTAATTGCTCGTTTGGGACGGACTGTAGGGGCAGCAGGATTAGTAGGAGGTCAAGTATTAGACCTAGAATCAGAAGGGAAATCCGATGTCACAGTAGACACCTTAAAATTCATTCATATCCACAAAACAGGGGCGTTATTAGAGACTTCGGTGGTGTCTGGAGCCATTTTAGCTGGAGCTAAGCCAGAGGACGTAGAACGGCTGTCTCGTTACGCTCAGAATATTGGTTTAGCCTTTCAAATTATCGACGATATTTTAGACGTAACCGCTAGCACCGAAGAATTAGGAAAAACTGCAGGAAAAGATCAACGGGACAACAAAGCCACCTATCCCAGTTTGTGGGGCTTAGAAGAATCACAAAAACAAGCGCAAGCTCTGATTGATGACGCGATCGCCCAAGTCAGTCCTTATGGGAAATCCGCTCAACCCTTAAAAGCGATCGCCCAATTTATTGTTGCTCGCAAAAACTAAACTTTCTCACCATTAATCATGCAGGATTTTGAAGCAATTTTTCACAACAAAATACTGTTGGTGTCCCTGATGGCCTGTTTTTCTGCTCAAGGGTTGAAGTTAATTATTGAGTTAATTCGTTATCGCAAAGTTAACTTTCGCTATCTCGTTACCACAGGGGGAATGCCAAGCGCACACTCTGCTCTAGTTGGGGCTTTAGCCACAGGGGTTGGACTGACTAGAGGGTGGGAAAGTCCAGAATTTGCCATTGCTTGTTTATTTGCTGTAATCGTCATGTACGATGCGGCCGGAGTTCGTCAAGCAGCAGGAAAACAAGCACGAATACTCAATCAATTACTCGATGAGTTGATCCATGATACCCATCATCTCAACACAGAAGAGAGGTTAAAAGAGTTACTCGGACATACCCCTTTTCAAGTTCTGATTGGCTTAACTTGGGGCGTTGGAGTGTGTTTATTAACGATATCAGTTCTTTGAAAAACTTGACCTAACTTCAGACTTTGAAGATAAACTAACGTCTCAATGGAGGAGTATGGGAACCGATGTGAGATTTCATAGCAGTTTTCATGGGCATCGAATCAAGATCAAACTTAGAAATTTCTCCAACACTTCCCACACTCACTCAAAGGAATTATTAATACACCCAGTTAAAAACTGCTGTGGGTTTGGTGACGGAAATCACGACAATCTTCAGTTATTCTTTATTACAACGGAAAGAAGTGACCATAAAAGGATCACGGGTCATCAAACTTTGATATTTCACGGGTGTTAACCGAACCCAAATAGATCGATCACTCAAAAACTTTGCTAACGTATGAGTAAAAGAACTAAATTTTTTCGTCTGTTAGAAACAAAAATACCACTTTTTGTAGACCTATTCTACTTGAATAACCTGATCTCAGACGAAAATCTCTCTAAAATAGTTGAGTGTTCAACTCAGAGTCTACGCCCTTTGACCCTAAACTTGGACTACTTTGAGTCAAGATTCATTGAATCTTGATGCCATTAAAACAAAAACTGTCCCCGATTTTTGGTAATCGAGGCTACAATCGGATAAGTCTTTAATTTTCATAGAGTGAGAACTATGAGATTTTGAAGATAATTAGGAATGAACAACCCATTATCATCAAAAACCTCGATGCTCTCATATCTTCTAAGAAAATTAAGTCTATCCTAAGAAATAGTCCAGCGAGACTCATTTTACTAACTCAACTAATCATTCACCCTTATTTCTAGTTTTGCACCGAAGGAGCAAGAGGAAAACGGCATGACGCAGGCTAACGACCTATTAACCCTTACTGAATCTCAGATGGAAGTAGCATTTTTTATTGATGAAGACCTAGACACATCTGCTAACGACATTGCAGAAGCAGATACTAAAAAAACGCGCAAGATTACTACTTCTCGTCGTCGAGATCCTGGGAAGAAAAAACCTTACACAGAGGATTCGATTCGGGTTTATTTGCAAGAAATAGGTCGCATTCGACTTTTACGGGCTGAAGAAGAAATTGAATTAGCCCGTAAAATTGCTGATCTACTCCAACTTGAACGCATTAGAGAAGCATTATGGGAAGAACTCGATCAAGAACCCACCGATGACCAATGGGGCAAACGAATCTTTCAATGGGAAAATATTGAGCAAATGCTTCGCGCTCAATCATCGAAAGATAAAGAGCCTAAATGGTCTGAAGTAACGGATATGTTACAAAAGGCTGAAATAATTTCAGATTTAGAAAAAACCTGGAAGCTAGAATCTAAAGCTTATCTTCCTAAGTTTAAACGCCGTTTATATTTAGGGCGCAAAGCTAAGGATAAAATGGTCCACTCTAACCTCCGTTTAGTGGTTTCCATTGCTAAAAAATACATGAATCGCGGTTTGTCTTTCCAAGATTTGATTCAAGAAGGATCGTTAGGTTTGATCCGCGCTGCTGAAAAATTTGACCACGAAAAAGGCTATAAGTTCTCTACCTATGCCACTTGGTGGATTCGCCAAGCCATCACCAGAGCGATCGCTGATCAATCTCGTACCATTCGTCTTCCTGTCCATCTCTATGAAACTATCTCTCGTATCAAGAAAACCACAAAACTCCTGTCTCAAGAAATGCGTCGCAAACCCACCGAAGAAGAAATTGCGACTCGCATGGAAATGACCATCGAGAAGTTACGTTTTATCGCTAAATCAGCACAACTTCCTATCTCTCTAGAAACCCCCATCGGGAAAGAAGAAGATTCCCGTTTGGGGGATTTTATTGAAGCTGACGGCGAAACCCCAGAAGATGAAGTCTCTAAGAATCTGTTACGGGAAGATTTAGAGAATGTTCTCGATACTTTAAGCCCCAGGGAAAGAGATGTCCTACGGTTACGTTATGGCTTGGATGATGGCCGCATGAAAACCCTCGAGGAAATTGGCCAGATTTTCAATGTTACCCGTGAACGCATTCGTCAAATTGAAGCGAAAGCCTTACGAAAATTACGTCATCCCAACCGCAATAGTATTCTCAAAGAATATATCCGCTAAAGTCTAATCTGTAGGGAATTAAAAATTAACTAATTCCCTACTACTCACAAAATGCTGTCGATAATTATTAATTATTCATTATAAATTATAAATTTATCCTCCTAATTTATATTTTCCAATTTCTAATAAATCCCTAGTCCCTGTTATTCCTTGTCCCATAAACAATAACAGAGCAAAACAATTAAGAATAATATGAAAATTTCGCCAACGATTGGATTTATCCCGATAAATATCTTCAACAATAGCTAAGGAAAAAATCATTAATAAAGCAGCAGTAATTCCATAATAATAATGGGAAATATACCATTCGTTAGTCCGACGAAAAACTCCATCTTGACACCCTAAAATAACAATTCCCATCCCCGTCAATGTAGCAAAAATTCCTCGCCAATGTTTCTGTCTAGCAATATGAAGAAAATAGAGAGAAACAGAGGTTAAAATAAACATGAAAATGAGGAAAAGAAATTGTAAAAAATTACTCGACCACATTTGATTTTTAATAATATTTTCTCCAATGGGATAAGCGAGTCCAAATAAAGTGATAGCCACCACAAAACTAGACAACCAACGCCCGACTTTAACGTGTTCTGACCCTACAATAGGAGGAATTTTACTTTTATTCTTATCAAGAATAGTTAAGCGTCTTTGACGGGTTTGCCAAGAATAATAAGAAACAATACCAATTAAAGGAAAAACGCAAATAATGGCTAATGCAGGATGAATAATGAGCAAAAAATCAACAGGTTTCATATTTGATTTAGCCTATTCATTAGGCAATAGAGAATAGTCAATATAAAATAAGTTGCCAATACTATAACGTTTAACAACTCTTATCTAAAACTATATCTCAAACTATAATCACCATTACTTAAAATTTGATGAGAAAATCATAAATATTTGAATAATTAATGATCTATTTTTATGTAACTTAACCATTAAGGTGAGCATTGCCCACCTTATAATTATGATCGACTCAAACAATAACTTCCATGGGAGTCCCACTTTGTGGTGGTGGATAAATACGAATTCTCGCTTGTCTTCCTAATTGATGTAAATGGTCACTTACTGTTTCTAAAGATTTCAAAATTTGCCACGTTAAACCATTTTTAGGACAAATTAACACTAAAGTTAACCCATCACGACCAGTAGTTAAATTCCAGCCACATTTTGATAGTAATCTTTGGGTTTGTTCGTCACAAGAATTATAAAACAAACGGCTAACAATATCATTGAATTCCCAGCACAATTCGAGATCGCCGGGAACCCAACATGGTAAATCATCAGGAGGTAAAAAGGATGGATTCATAAGAAATATCAGGGATTTTTAATCTAACCTAATTTTTGTATAAAATGTTACAGAAGTCAAGACAGGACTATATTAAGAAGCATTACAGAAAACCTTGACGACCTCCCTAGGTTTACTGAGATCATTGCTAATATATTGATAAACGGTGACCCTTATGGAAATCTATAATCGTTATGACTTGATCTTATAGAATTGATTGGGGTTGATTTATTTAATAGCTATCGATGAACAATAAACAAAAACAAAGATCCACAGAAGATATTCCTGAAGCATTACGAGATATTCGAGTGTCTCCTAAGTCATCTTCTGTGAACCCTAAATTAATTATCATAGGGTTGAGTGGGTTGGCTATTATTATTCTGGGGAGTCTAGGGATCATGGGTTTGCTTTCTTTCTTGTCCCAACCTAAGAAAGTATCCGTTAAACCCACCCCATCACCGACTCCGACTCCATCACCAGAAACAATCGAAAATATTTTAGGTCATTTACCTTATGAAGAAGCTGATCCCAATCAATTAAAAGCTATCACTAACGACGGAAGAATTCAACTAAGAAAAAAAGCAGCCGATAGCTTCTTAAGAATGCAGCGAGATGCGCGAGGAAGTGGCATTATTTTAAATCCGATTTCAGGTTTTAGAACCGTTGAGCAACAAGAATATTTATTCTTTGAAATCAAACGCCAAAGAAACCAAGATACTCGTAAAAGGGCCGAAGTTAGCGCACCACCAAAGTATAGTGAACATCATACAGGATATGCTGTTGATATCGGTGATGGCCAAGTTCCTGCTACTAATTTAAGCGAAAATTTTGAACAAACCCCTGCTTTTCGCTGGTTAGAAAATAATGCAGCAAAATATAGTTTTGAATTATCTTTTCCTCGTAATAATACTCAAGGAATTAGTTATGAACCTTGGCACTGGAGATATGTGGGTGATGCTGAGAGTTTAAAAACCTTTTATGAAGCGCAACAATTACAAAATAATTCTTCTTCTGAAGAAAACGTAGTTAATTAAGATCAAGTTTAGTTATTATGACACAAGCTAATTTAGTCACAGATGGTGATAATTTACCTCAGCAGGAATGGTGGGTGATTCGTTGGTTAGAATTATTAGATTCCTATCGCTTTAAAAAACGGTTAGAACGAGCAAGAAATTATGCTAGAGAAGGTCATGTATTAAGTATTGAATTTTCTGGATCAGAGGTATTAGCTAAAGTCCAAGGAACAGAACCAGAACCTTATCAAGTTTCTCTTTCCCTTGACCCTTTTACGGATAAGGATTGGAATTTTATTATTGAAAGTTTATCGAAAAAAGCGATTTTTTCTGCTCAATTATTAGCAGGAAGAATGCCCGATAATATTGAAAAAGTTTTTACAGAAAATGGTTTAAGTGTTTTTCCTTTTACTTTATCTGATGTTCATTCCCGTTGTAGTTGTCCTGATAAAGCTAACCCTTGTAAACATATTGGGGCGATTTATTATCAATTGGCTGAAAGATTTAGCGAAGACCCTTTTATTATTTTTCAATTAAGAGGAAGGACAAAAACACAAATTTTAGAAGGATTGAGAGAATTACGAAAACAACAAGTAAATACTCAAGAAGTTTTCTCAGAAAATAGTGAAGAAACAGTTAATCAGGAGCAAAAACTAGAAGTAAAAAAAGGACAAGACAATCAGGAATTAGATGTTAAAAAGTTTTGGCAATATAAAGAATCTTTAGATCCATCTTTAGTTGTTATTGTTCCTCCTACAGATAACAAAACAGTATTAGATGTTTTAGGAAAAATACCATTAGCTTATGAAGAAGCAAAAATCGTTAAAGATTATCTCCAAGAAGTTTATCAAATGGTGTCACAACAAGGGATGATGACAGCATTAAATAGAGATGAATAATCAATATTATATGTTAGAAATTATAGTTCTCAAAAAGTCAATTAAAGACATCTGAGATGACATAGTTTGGTTAGAAGAGATGGTTTGTGTCATCCAACCTTGAACCAGATGAGGCGATCGCCATAAGTCCAAATGTTCAACAGCAGGATCAGCATAAAAATTCATTGATCCTGTACCTAATATAACAGAACTATCATGAGTAAATTGGTCATGACTAACGCGATAAATGGGGAAATTAGCCAATAGAGGAACTCCCCACCCATCAAAAGCAATTAACCCCTGAATTATACTTCCTTGTAACTGCAATTGCCAAGCAGCCGTAATCGCAGCAACCACCCCTGCACTAAAAGCAATAATTATTAATTTTTGTGGTATTTTATAGCCTTTTTTTTGTAAATACTGTACTAAATGAAACCCAGAATAGGGGGCATATTTATCCGTTGGAAAGATTAATACGTTCTTTAGATTAATGGAGTAATGGCTAAGATTGGTAAGAAAAGAATCAGTTAAAGCTGGATCATGAAATCCAGGACAGATTAAATATAAACTAGGCTGTTCTGTATTCATAAAAACTTAAATTCATTTTCTATTCTTCTTATTTATTTTTTGAGGTAACATCTTGACAAGCCCAATCAACTTGTCGCAAAATACCTCGTAATAGGGCAACTTCTTCTGTGGTTAAGTTGGCTTTATTGTAAAGCCTACGAAACTTCTCTAGACGCGCTTTTGCCGTATGGGGATAAAGATAACCAATTTTCAGTAAAACCGCTTCTAAATGTTGGTAATATCCTTCTAACGATTCAAAAGAAGCAGGGTTAAAAGAGGTATCTGATTTATGTTCGAGTGGTTTTTGTGTTGCTTGATAAAGTTCGTAACTACAGACTGCCACAGCTTGTGCCAAATTTAAGGAAGAATAGTCAGAATTAGCCGGAATACAGACAAACCGTTGAGCATAGCTGAGTTCTTCATTATTTAAGCCCCGATCTTCAGGTCCAAATATTAACGCCGTGTTTAAGTCTTCAGTTAATAACCAGGGTAAAGCGCCCCGTGGGGTTTCGAGATGGGTGGGCAGAGAAAGCGATCGCCCTGTTGTGGCAATGATTCGATGACACCCTTGTAATGCTCGGGGAATCGTATCAACCACTTGGGACTTCTCTAAAACATCAATCCCATGAACCGCCATCAGTCTCGCTTCATCTCCCAGGCGATCGCAATGAGGTTTCACTAAAATTAGCTGATTTAAGCTCATATTTTTCATCACACGGGCGACAGATCCCACATTTAAAGGCCCTGCCGGTTCTACCAAAACAATACGAACTCTAGTCAGCGCAGTTTCATTCATTCAGATTTATGATGATTATGTTTCACAGGTTTAATCGGTTTGGGTAACCCAAGACGACGAGGAGAAGAAACGGGACGATCTAAACTTGGAGTAGACGATGAAGGGCGATCACTCTTTTGTGAGGGTTTTTGAGGACGAAATTGTGATGCACTCCGTTTTTTGTCCCATGGACCCTTCTTTTTGCCGATGCTTCCTAAATTAGTCCCTGTTTTAATAGTCAGTTGGTTTTCGAGCAATTCTACGGTTAAGTCCCAAAAACAACCCACTGCTTTATCAGGAAGGGTTCCTTGTAATTTTAATTTAAAAAACTTGGGTTTTCCGGAGGAATCCTTAGGAGACTGACGAATTTTAACAATGACAATTTTTTTTTGATGGGAGGCATAAATCACTTGTCCACGAATGGAAAAGTCTCCACTTTTAATAGGAACTCCAGAGGATAAATCGTCTTCAGATAGGGATAAATCGCTTCTTTCTGGATGTAAGGTTTCTGGTTCCCAAACTCCAGCAATTTGTAATTGAAGTTGATCGTTAGCGAATCGAGTTCGGGGGTAAACAATCCACAAATGAGGTTTATCTAAATCAATATGTTTTTTGAATAAACTCAGCACTTTACCGAGGACAACAGTATCAATAATATTGCCCTCTTTGGTAATCAGTATTCCTCGGGTTTGATGTTCTTGGGAACGCTGATACTGACCTTCAATTAACCCAATCGCCCGATATTGTCTAGGACGACTCGGAGAAGGAATCGGAACATTGTTATGAAGGTCGTTGTCAGAAGAAGATAGCATATATTTAAGCCGAGTTACCGAATGCTTCTGATGACTAAATTATCAGTTTTTTTTAAGAAGTATAAGTAAATCAAGCATTTTTTAAGATATAGATCATCAAAAACTAAATGAACTCTATCAAAAGATAATCCCCGTACCTTTTTTTAGGCCGGGGATTATCACTCATAAGAGATAAACTTAAAACTTATTCTGCTTTAATCCGTTCATAAACTTCTACATAATTGGTTGCAGAATTCCGCCAAGAATTGTCCTGACGCATTCCTTGGACTGCTAACTGATTAAAGGCTTTGCGATCGGTGTACCATAACTCTAATGCACGGTGCATCGCCGATTCTAAAGCAGAAACATCGGTTTGATAGAAAACAAAGCCATTGCGCTCTTCGGGTGGATGATTTTCATCATAGTCGTAATCGAACACCGTATTCACTAAACCACCGACCCCGCGGACAATGGGAACCGTTCCATATCTTAAGGCGATCATTTGGGTTAAGCCACAGGGTTCATAATTACTGGGAACCACTATCATATCAGCGCCGGCATAGATGAGGTGAGATAATTCTTCATCGAAACTCAGTTCTAAATGAACATCCGGATGATCATTCAAACGATGTTTTGTCTGCCAAAATAGATTATTGATGTGAGCAGACGTTGCTGATCCCAATAAAACAAACTGAGCGCTCCGTCGCAGAGCATACTCTAAGGCATGGTTAACTAAACCCACTCCTTTTTGATCATCGAGACGACCCACAAAAGCAATAAGGGGTCTATCTTTTTCCTCTAACCATAATCGTTCCCTTAACCCTTTTTTGTTATAGGCTTTTAACTCAAAATCATCTGGACCAAACGGCATTGAAATATATTCGTCTATTTCCGGATTCCAAATTTTATAATCTAAACCGTTAAGAATACCACCAAATTTATCTTGGTGAACATAAAGTGTATGACCTAATCCATAACCTTCAGTACCAAAGCGAGCTTCCCAAGCATGGTGAGGGGATACCGTATTGACCGCATTAGAATAAACAATACCGCTTTTCATAAAATTAATATGATTGGGAATAGAGTTATCTTTAAGGCGATCGGGACTCAGATAATAACCGTGATTATCTAACTGAATTGCTCCTAGAATACTAGCAGCACCCCCTCCTTGATGTTTAAAATTGTGGATAGTGTAACAAACCCGTTGACTATCCATACCACGATATTTATACTGTTCAAATAACATTACAGGAAGCAGTCCCGTTTGCCAATCATGACAATGAATAATTTCAGGACGCTTCTGACTCACACACATATATTCTAAAACTGCTCTACTAAAAAAAGCAAAGCGTAAGTTGTCATCATTATCCCCGTAATACTTGCCCCGATTAAAGAAATTATCATTAGAATGAGGATCAATAAAGAAGCAATTGCGTCCATGAACTTTACCACCGAATACCGTGCAGTGGATTGAGCCATTCCCCCAAGGTACCCATAAATCATTATAATCTTCGTGAAATCCCCAAATATGGTCGTAACGCATACAATCATATTTGGGAAGAATAATATCTACAGTATGACCTTGATTTTCGAGTTCGCGACTTAGCCCGAAAACAACATCACCTAAACCCCCTGCCTTAATGACAGGGGCGCATTCTGAGGCTACTTGGACAATATACATAGTGGCTTCTTACTTTGATCCCTCTCAAGTTATATCGGCTATTGTATCAATTCTTAATATGCTACAAGCAATGTGTCAACTCCTTTAGCGGAGAAGTAACAAGCAATAGTGAGAATACTACTAGCGTAATTAAGAGATTATAGTCATCATCATACCTGAGTTTGTTCTTAGAAACTGCTTAGTTTTTAGGGGAAAGACTGTTTAATTTTTGATCTTAGGAAACACCGGAACAGGCAACAGTAGAATATACAGCAGAGTTTAACTAGCTATCAGCTATCAGCTATTTTCATATAACACTGACGGCTGAGTGCTGAATACTGACCGCTTTTTTAAGTCTACCGCTTTTGCCTCCTCCTGGTTAACTCGCCAACTTAAGCAACTTCAATCAGCTTGTCTAATGCTTCCCAACGGAAATAACGTTCTCCTCCTAGTTCAACCACCACTTTAATGCGAGGTTCTTGCTGAGGTAAACTCACTAGATATTCTAATTCAGCTTTCGAAAGGATATAACCCTCTAAAATCCATAACACCAACCCTTTTGATTGAGGGGACAAGCTTTCAAGTTGATAAGCAGCAATGGGAGGCACAAAATAAATAGGGCCAACGGCTGCATTTTGACCAATATTCTTTTTTCCGAGATGGGGAGGCCGTACCCCATGAACTCCCATCAAATAGGCACTTACATCCCCTAATCCTCTAGCAGTTAGAGAAAGACTCTCATAACCGTTGGTACGCAAACGTCGTTGATAACGTCCTTCAAACCCTCCTTCTAAAGGGGCATAAACCCCTAATGCGCCCGACTTTTCTAATGCGCGAACAAATCCTTTACCAGTAGTAAGCAGTGCCATGTGATTAATACAACAATTACGTCTATAAATGCTTTTCTAGAATTATAGGAGAAAGATTGCTGTTAAAGAGAATCTCAAGTGTTAAATTAAGAATCAAATCGATGTATTGATGATCGATCTACCAAGACAAAACCCCCATTCATAGGTTAAAGTCAGATAGGAACCATTAACATTTGCTAGGGATCAACTCCCCATAAGGAGAACTAAATACTATGCTAACCTTGAAAATTGCTGTTTACATCGTTGTTGCTTTCTTTATTTCCTTGTTCGTTTTCGGCTTTCTTTCGAGTGATCCCACTCGTAACCCCGGACGCAAGGACTTTGAATAAAACTAAATCGAGTTATCGAAAATCTTGGGTCTCAAACCCCCCAAACATTCACTCCGCCATAGCTGAGTTGAGTCTTCTATTAACTTAGGTGAGTAAAACGATAGGGGCGAGATATGGCTCGTCCCCGTCTCATCTCATTTGATCACGCTGCAGGTAGCCACTAAACCTTTGAGCTTGATATTATCAATTTAAGATGCCCCCATTCGTTCCACCACCTAATCCCCCTGCCGAAATTCAAGCAGTTGTTTCTCAAAATTTGAGAACACAGGTACCTGATTTGGGCAAATTTTCAGAAAAATCACTTTTAAGCACAAAAAATAAGCCTTTATTAACACAATTATCCTCTGAGATACAAACAAACCCCTCAGTCGTCCCCCTGTCCTCGGAAACTCAGACGACGGCTCCAGAGATTGTTGAATTTTATTTATCACCGCCAGGAGAAGTTCCTACCCAACAATCTACCCCTTCGTTGCCATCTACAGGACAAACTGCTGATTTACTAGGAGGGCCGATTACGACAGAAAAGTCTCCCTCTCAAGGGTCTTCTCCTGTTATCTCCAGGGACAGATCGGTTATATCTGAGATTAGAGCGTTAAATGGCTCAACGCCTCAAGCCAGTCGTTTATTACTCAAACCGAGAGACACTCAAGCCCAAACATCAGAATTATTGATACCTCCATCTCCTTCTTTAGCTCAAGGAGGAGTAGACAATGGGGACTCAAACCCTCAAGATGCCTTAAGCGTGGTGGAATTAGTGTCTGATCGCCAAGAGTATGACGCAGAAAGAGAGGTGGTTTATGCAGAAGGTAAGGTGATTATGCGCTTTGCCAATGGAGTGTTATTGGCTGATCGCCTCTGGATCAACCTTCCTGATCAATTTGCTGTAGCCGAAGGAAATGTCGTCCTTGATCGCGGAGAACAAACCTTACGGGGAGAACGATTTGAATATTATTTCGTTCAAGATAGTGGGGTTGTTTTTGATGCCAATGGAGAAATCTATCAACCCACCACCGGCCAAGATTTTTCCCCCACCTTACCCACTTCTATCGATAACAATTTAATCCCCAACCAAACCTTAAACGAACGACTTGCCCAACAACAACCCCTACAACGAGTTACCAGCGCCCAAGGCATTAGCTACTCTTTCGGCTTGTCTTTTGGAGAAGAAGGTGGTCAAAATATTGCTGGAAACCCAGTAGAAGGGGAAGGGGGTCAAATTAACCGCATTCGTTTTGAAGCCGATCGCATTGAATTTGATTCCGAGGGTTGGCAGGCCACAGATGCCCGTTTAACCAATGATCCATTTTCTCCCCCTGAAGTCGAAGTACGGGCAGAAACAGCCACTTATCGCAACATTGCGCCCTTGGTTGATGAACTCAAACTGACTAACTCTCGGGTGGTACTCGATCAGGCCAACTCGTTTCCTACTCAAGATCGTTTAATTTTTGACCGACGCGATCGCCAACCTGGGGTGATCGGTTTTGGTTTTGATGATCGCGATCGCGGAGGTTTCTTTGTCGAACGAGGATTTAATATTATTGACACCAGTCGCTTTAGTTGGCAAATAACCCCCCAATATTACCTCCAAAAAGGGATTGACCCAGACGGATTAACCGTTGATGATCCCAATACGGATTTATTTGAAGAAGATCAAGACGAGATCGATGCAATCAGTCCCCCAACCTTTGGCTTTGTCAATGAAATAAACGCTAACTTAAGTCCACAAACCACCTTCTTTTCTCGTACCTCTCTTACCAGTTTAGAATTTAGCGATATTGAAGACCGTGTCCGCACAAAAACCTTTTTACAATACCGTTTCGGTGAGCCGATCGCCCCTTACGATGTGCGATTAGAATACAATTATCGTGAACGTCTGTTTAATGGATCTTTAGGGTTTCAAACCGTCCGAAGTAGCGTCGGGTTGCTTCTGGTTTCTCCTCAAATTCCTATCGATGATACTGGCATACAATTCAGTTATCAAGGCTCCCTTCAAACGGTTAATGCTTTTACTGATCGCCCCAGTCTCATCGGCCCAGAGTCCGATGATCGTCGCGTTAGCTTAACTCGGTTTCAAGGGGCTGCCTCTTTAAATAAACCTTTCTTATTATGGTATGGAGAAGCTCTACCCCCCACCCCAAACGAAGGCTTAAAATATACATCCACCCCCGTGTTGCCTTACTTAGTCTTATCCACGGGGGTAACTGGTGTGACCAGTCTTTATGGCAATGGAGACTCTCAACCTTCCATTTCAGGAACCATTGGTTTATCAGGACAACTGGGGAATTTTTCTCGACCCTTCCTAGACTATACCGGGTTTAATATTAGTTTTAGTCAGGCCTTACGGGGTGATCCCTCTCCTTTTCTGTTTGACCGTTATGCTGATCTCAAAACCTTAAATTGGGGCATTACTCAGCAATTATATGGGCCGGTTCGGGTTGGGGTTCAAAGTGCCTATAATATTGACACAGACGAAGAGATTAATACAGATTTATTTGTTGAATATAGCAGGCGTACCTATAGCATTCTCTTGCGTTATAATACAGTTCTAAAAGTAGGTTCCCTTTCCTTACGCATTAGCGACTTTAATTGGGGAGGAAACCCTGGCCCATTTGATGGAACGGGCATCCGTCCAGTCATCCAAGGGGTTCCCCGTTAAGGAAATTATTCATGATATAATGAGAAGTTCGAGTCAGAAAAAAGACCAATTAATTCGACTAGGAGTCAAGCAATCAAGATGATTAAATTACGATTAAAAAAATACGGCAAAAAGCGAGAAGTCAGTTATAGAATTGTGGCCATCAATAGTGCCAGTCGTCGGGATGGTCGTCCCTTAGAAGAGTTAGGATTTTATAATCCCAGAACCGATGAAACGAGATTAAACGTTCCTGCCATTGTCACCCGTCTTAAACAAGGAGCCCAACCCACAGAAACCGTACGAAGTATCCTCAGAAAAGCGCAAGTATTTGAACAAGTTAATGGTTAAGATTGATACCTCTAATTTATCCTATTCTGTTCCTCCCAATTACTTAAAACTCATTGCCTTTTTGATTGAACCTTTACTAGACTCTCCAGACTCTCTTAAGGTTGACTGTGAAGAAATTAATAGCACGAAACGAGTTTGGATTAGACTAGCGGTTGACGAAGAGGATAAAGGAAAAATCTATGGACGAGGAGGACGCAATATTCAAGCAATACAAACAGTATTAGCGATCGCGGCCAAACAAATCGGTCAAACCCTTTACCTCGAAATTTATGAAGATCCTGAGGCAAAAGCCCGTTCAATGAGTTATTCTCGACGTTCTGAACCCAATCGCAAATTTGTTCGTCGTCGTTCCCGTTCCCAGGTTCAAAGTAAACCAAAACTTTCGATTAAATCCCGTTGGCAAGAACCATGAAACCCATTGACATCCTTATCTTGTCCAATGGTCCAGGGGAAATCACCACTTGGGTGCGTCCCGTGGTTAAGGCGTTAAGGAAACAATTAGGGGACAATACCTCTCAAACAAGGATTTCAGTGATGTTGTCCCCTTGTCCCCATAGTACAGGGGAAGAAGCAGCAATTGCTCGTCGTTACTCGGAAGTTGATCGAGTTCAGTCAAGTGAACACTTTTTTGCCTTTCTTGTATGGGGAAAAACGGCTGATCATTGGGACTGGCGAGAAAAGGGAGTGGTATTGTTTTTAGGGGGAGACCAATTTTATCCTCTGATGATTGGCAAACGGTTGGGATACGGCACTGTCATTTATGCCGAATGGGAAGCTAGATGGTATCGTTGGCTAGATTATTTTGCCGTGATGAACGAAAGAGTCATTGAGGCGGTTCCTGAGTCTTATCGGGATAAACTAAGCATTGTCGGGGACTTGATGGCAGATTTCTCTCCCAAATCCTTGAATTTTGCAGAAATGTCGGCTAACCCAGTCATTGGAATTTTACCCGGGTCAAAGGCTGGAAAACTAACCCAGGGGGTTCCATTATGTTTAGCGATCGCTGAACACATTTATCAGCACAAACCGCAAACTCGTTTTATCTTACCCATCGCGCCTACTATAGACAGGGATACCCTAGTTAGCTTTGCCAATCCTGAGTTGAATCCTTTCGTAAAGAGAATGGGGGGTGTTAGTGGTCAGTTGATCATAGAAAATAAAGAAGAAGAAGACCAATATTATTTACAAACGAAAACAGGGCTAAAAATCCAACTCATTAGCCAATTTCCTGCCCATAAACATCTTCAGCAATGTTGTTTAGCCTTAACCACTGTGGGAGCTAACACGGCAGAATTAGGGGCGTTAGGCATTCCTATGATCGTTCTATTACCCACTCAACAACTCGATGCCATGCGAACCTGGGACGGTATTCCAGGGATTTTAGCGAATTTGCCTTTAGTGGGTAGTCAGTTAGCAAAATTGATCAATGCTAGGGTTGTTAAGATGGGACGTTTATTTGCCTGGCCAAATATCTGGGCAAAAGAAGAAATCGTACCAGAATTAAAGGGAGAATTACAAGCGGAAACAGTGGGAAATTTGGTATTAGATTGGCTAGAAAATCCCTTAAAATTAGATCAAATCCATCAACGCTTGCTAAAAGTTAGAGGCCAGCCGGGGGCAGCCCAGAAAATTGCTAATATTGTTCAAAAACAGCTATAAAGCAGTGAACAGTGAACAGTAATTCATCTCGTCAACGCCAGTTGAGGGTATTTTTGCGAGAAAAACATTATATAAAGCTTACAGAAAAGGAGAAGAAAGGGGAATTTTTAGGTAGAATCAAAATAGAGCTACGGCTATCTTATTTTAATTGACTACAATCAACTAAATTTTTCTATTCCCTAACTAAAAATTATCCATATAGCAATTAGTAATTCAATAATCATTGTGACTAGAGTTATTTTGTCATGCTAAAGACCTTATCTTTGAAATTAATAAAAACTGGGTTAGGGGTTATGGTATCCTTCACCAGTATTCATATCCTTGCCCACACAAGTCAAGCAGCAATCTTGCGTTTATCTCCAGAGAGTTCAGAGGATGATCTAACTTTAGAAGGGATAACAGTCCAAGATTTTATTGGATCTGATTCTGATCTTCTCAGTCAATTAGTTCCTAACCAAAAAGAGGTAACAACCCTTAATAATTATAATTCTTTCAGTTCACAGACAATTACCGAAGCAGTTTCAACACCCTCAAAGACTTCTTTGGAGTCTGTAGTTTCCTCTCTAAGTCAAATTAATTTAAAGGCAGATAGAGACGGTCAACCCAAAGAGGTTCCTATCTTACCCCAAGTCGACCCGGGTGACATTTATAAAGAAATTTATGATTTTGGTACAACTGCAACCGAGGATCTCAGTGATCCGATCAGTGCTGGTGTATTACCTGCTTTAGAAGGAACTCCAGACCCAAGAGGCGGAGCCGGAACCACAGAAGGAGGAGATCAAGTGGCAGAGATTCCCAGTTCAGCCCTCAATCAGCCTTTTTTAGGCCGTTTTGGGGGGCTAGGGCCGATTATTGGTAATCCTTCGGCTAATTTGACAAACTATTCACGCCAAGTTGCCTCACCCTCAGCAACCAGAGTTCAGGCAAACAATTGGGGAGATAACCAAGTCGATATGTTCTTTGCCTCCTTACCGAAACAAGAAGTTGTAGATATTGATACATTTATGAGAACGGTGTATCGAACCAATATCTCTGATATGATTAAAACAATTGACGAAAGCTTAGATACGACCCTTGATACTGAGTTTAACTCCATGCCAGCAGACATTTTTCCTAATAATCCTATGCCGTCTGGAGAATTTAATAGAAATCTTTAATTATCTTACTTATCTACTCAAAAACGAATGTTTTGGACGAATGCCCTCTCAACCCGACCTTCTCTAGAAGGTGCTGTGACAGAAGTAACCCAAACTATTGGAAAGGCTTTGTCAAGTCCTGCTGATGTGGGCATTTTTTTTATATCTTCTGCTTACGCTAGTGATTATCCTCGGTTAATTCCCTTAATCTTAGAAAAGTTATCTTTACCTATTTTGATCGGTTGTGGGGGGGCAGGAATCACAGGTCGAAACCAGGATAAAGAGCTATGTGAAATAGAAAATAACCCGGCGTTTAGTTTGATGGTGGGTTGTTTGCCCGATGTTGAGATTAACCCTTTTTTCCTTAATCCTGAAAGTTTACCAGACTTAGATAGTTCTCCTGAAACCTGGCAAAGATTAATGGGGGTTTCACCTCAAGAAAACCCTCACTTTATCCTCTTATCTGACCCCTTTTCAACTCGAATTAACGACTTATTAGCTGGTTTGGATTTTGCTTATCCTGGAGCGGTGAAAGTGGGAGGATTAAGCAGTAGTAGTTTAATGGGGGTTCCGGGAACGGTATTTTATCATCAAAGCGGTGATCCCAAATCAGGGTTTTACCATCAAGGAGTGGTGGGACTAGGGTTAAGTGGTAATCTTGTCATTGATAGCATTGTTGCTCAAGGATGTCGCCCCATTGGTCAAGCTTATCAGGTAGTCAAGGGGGAACGGAATATTGTTTTAGAATTGTCCCAGAATGGGGAAACGCGATCGCCTTTGGATTGGTTACGAGAGTTAATGGAGAATTTAGAAGAGTCTGATCGTCAACTCGCTCAACATTCTTTGTTTGTCGGAGTGGTGAGGGATGAATTTAAACAAGAATTACAACCAGGAGATTTTTTAATCCGTAATTTATTAGGAGTTGATCCCAAATTAGGGGCTATTGCCATTGGCGATCGCGTTAGGCCAGGCCAACGGTTACAATTTCATCTCAGAGATGCTCAAACCTCTGCCGATGATTTAGAAACCCTTTTAAAACAGTATAATCAATCAACTCCTATTCAAGGGGCATTCATGTTTTCTTGTTTGGGAAGAGGACAAACTTTATATCAAATGCCAAATTTCGATTCTCAGTTATTTACTAATTATTTTCCTGGGGTGTCTCTAGGGGGATTTTTTTGTAATGGGGAAATAGGACCAGTGGGACAAGAAACGTTTTTACATGGTTATACTTCTGTCTTTGCTTTAGTACGACAGTTAAAGTAAATTATTTAATCAATGAAACCGCTTGATTCTAGTTCTTTAGGAGTCGTTTTACAAAAGATTATTGATCAATTGGGACAGCTTTTAAAAGTTGATTACTGTATTTTACGTCCCTTTGATACTGATTGTTTAATCAAAAATACGCTTTTTTATAATAAAAACAAAGAACAAAATATTAAAAATAAAAGTTTATTAGAACAAACAATTATACCAATTAAAAATAGACAAATAATTACATCAGTTTATGATTGTTCACCTTTAATTAATAGTAAAACTATAGAAGAAGAAAAAAGAAAAAAAGCTTATGAATTAACAAAAATTGGAGCCTCTTTATTAATCCCGTTAACCTTAGAAAATAAATTCATTGCAGTAATGGGATTACATCGTTATTGTTCTTTTTACTATTGGCAAGACCAAGAAATTGCCATGACCCAAATGGTAGCAGAACAAATAGCCTTAGCGATTTCTCAAGCTCAAGCTTATCAAAAAGTAAGAGCTTTAGCCCAGCGAGAAGCATTAATTAATCGCATTACTAACGCCATTCGTTGTAGTCTAGATCCTCAACTCATTTTTACCGCAATTACCCACGAATTAGGTAAGGGATTAAAAGTAGATGGTTGCGCCCTTTCTTTGTGGACAAAAACGGATAAGTTTGTTCAATGTGTCGGACTTTATGATCATGATCAAGGCAGTATTAACCCTCTTCCTCAATCAGTGGTTCCGATTGCTTCTAATCCTGTTTTACAACAACTAATTAACAGCAAAAAACCAGTTGTTTTAGAAGATATGGATCGTCATCCTGAAATGACACAATTTGATTTACCGTTACGAGAATCAGCACAAGCTCTCTTAATTGTGCCATTGTTGGTGGACAGTGAGATTATTGGTAGTATTTCTCTGCGACAAACGGATCATTCTCGTCGGTGGTTATCAACAGAAATTGAATTAGCTAAAACCGTAGCCTCTCAAGCAGCGATCGCCGTTCAACAGGCCCGACTTTATGAGAAAACCAAACAACAGGCCGAACAATTACAAAAAAGTGAACAGGAAGTGAAACAACTGAATCGATATCTCACAGAATCGGTCTTAAAAAGGTTTTTACCAGCCTCTATGGTCAATAAAGTGGCTACAGGGGAGCTAAGCCTTGATTTAACCCCAGAACCCCGTCTAGTGACAATTTTGTTTACGGATTTAGTGGGTTATACCCCGTTAGCGAATCATTTGGGAAGCCAAGGGGTGGCCACTTTGCTCAATGAGTATCTAGAGGCAATGACGGCGGTTGTGTTTCATTATGGGGGAACGGTGGATAAGTTTATTGGGGATGCGATGGTAGCTTTATTTGGTGCGCCAGAAGATTTGACCCCATCAGAACAAGTTTATCAAGCGATCGCTGTGGCTAGGAAAATGTACGCTCAATTAGATAAATTAAATCAAAAATGGCAGTCTCAAGGGTTAATTGAGCAACCGGTGCAGTTTCGTTGCGGTATTCATCAGGGAATGGCGGTGGTGGGAATGTTTGGAGGAGGCCAACGTTCTGATTATACAGCGATCGGTCCGGCGGTTAATATTGCAGCTCGTTTGCAAGAAGTGGCAGACACTGGCATGATTTTGGTCTCTTCAACCGTAGCAACTTTTTTAACATCTACGGAAATTATGGCAATTCAACCTTTAGCATTAAAAGGGGTTGAAGAAGATATTAAAATGTTTTCTGTGGCAATAAGTGGAGTGTCGGGTGTCGGGTGTGGTAATAAATCAGGGTTTGACTGATATCTTGCAAGCCGTACAAATAAACTTAATAATGATGAAATAGTAATCAATTATGAATAAGTTAACATCAAAATAAAACACTATTGCCTCTTGCCTATATAAACTAACTAATTTAATCGAAGGTGCAAGATACGGGTTTGAGCTTTTTTAACTTTTTGTAACATGAAGTTGTTTTTTACCTTAATTTTATAGTACAAGAAAACTATTTTGGGCAATTTAAGGGAATGAATTACAAAGAAATGTAAAAGACGTTAAGATTAGAGTATAGATAACAAGCAAATTTTAAGATGATGTCTCATAGTAATCCCACTGAGCAAGAACTGCTCAAAACCATACTTGAACCTTTATTGGAGGATTTTCAATATTGGTTTTCTCGCGCTCGTAATTTATTAGAAAGTGAACGAATTACGTTTTTATCCGTTGAAGAACAAACGGATCTTTTAGAACGGGTAAAAAAGAATCAACAAGAAGTGCAGACGGCTAAAATTTTATTTGAAGCGACCGAAAAACAAGCGGGGATCGATACTAGAGCATTAGTGCCTTGGCATAAATTAGTGGCAGAATGTTGGCAAGTATCGATGAAATGGCGATCGCATAAACAAGAAAATCCCCCCACCGCTTAATAAAATAGGGGTTGTTAATTGATGCAACAATCCCTATTTTCCCTATACACTTCTTGGTAAGCTAGTGAAGGACAATCTTAAGAAAAACTTATGCTGGTTTAAAAATTTTTGTCCTAAAATCTAGAAGAATCGGTATTTTGTCAAGATAACAGGGTCTAAAAAATTACCACCTTGATCTTGCTGAGTACAAGCTTTTAACACAGAATGTTTTTTAATAAGAGTGTAAATCTCTGCTACAAAAACAAATTCTGATTTCTAATTTCTGACTTCGTTAACGGAGAACTTCAAATGTTACATTTAATTTACATCGTTGCTTTTACCATTATTGCTTTTCTTGCGGTTAGTAATCTCATTCGGAGTTTAATTACGGTAAGTATGGACTCTCAACGTCGTTATCCTAACCGAGGTAATTCACCGTCTAATAAAGCCAAAAAATCTTACAATTATCAAAAAACTGTTCATCCTGAGTTACTTGATGAACGAGGTAAACCCATTAATGAACCTTTGTTAGTGATGCGATCGGTTAGTGTCGAAGATGCTAGACAACAACTAGATGCTATCTATAATGCTTCTCCTAATCCTAACAAGGAAACCGAAGACGAATAGAACAAATTGTTATAGGAAATTTTATTATTTTAAGGGTGAAACAATCTCCTAAGATTACTGAGAAGTAGATTTATTAGGAGATTCTTTATAACTGATATCAAATCTGCTCTTAAAAGTAGACTAAACAAACACCTTTGTTGCCTCTTGCCTTTTGCCTAGCTTCGTTAATAACCTATGATAGCAGTACAACACCCAGGGGAAGCTAACGGAACCCGTCAAAATATGGCCAGCGAGAAACGAGAATATTCTATTTTAACTACATCAGGAGAGAAATTTATACAAATAAGGACTGTTCCCTTGGGTTCTAACTGGCCCGATAAACAAGTGAATTATCCCCCTCGTCTTGTAGTGATTGCCATTAGACCAGTGAAAGAATAATAATTGATCAAAAATCCACTGTTTGTGATAAATCAATGTTTAAAATTAAAGGAGATGTTTTTGTCCCTATGACTTGGAAATGTAATAAACTAAACGTATCTAATTGATTAATTCCAATGGGTGAACCTACCCCAAAACTAGGGATAGAACCGGCTCCTAAATTCGTAATTGTCCCATTATGATTATCTAAACTTCCGGTTCGACCAAACGGGAAACTTGAAGGTAATAAAGGAGTGCTTAGAGAAGTGATCTCAAACGGATTATTAATATTTTGAACTTGATCAGCATCGAAAGAAAAAGCAATATTACTGCTAGTAATTCCCACAGCATTATCACGAATATCTCCTATTAATACTTCGACAAAAAATTTTTCTCCTGTGTTTAAAGGACTATTTATAATAGTTCCAGGAGTACCATTCTTATCAGTTCTAAGATTAAATTGTGTGGTGAGCGTTGTCATGGTTTTCTCTTCTTAAGTTATAATGAAAAGGCTAAAAAACTAAAGTTTCGTCTGTTGGAGTTTTCAATCTTGCCAACTGAGCAACAGAAAGATGCTGCGATATTTGTTTGTCAGCTACTTTCTAATCTTTATCAATCAATTCATTTATTTCGCTATGATAAAAGACTGAAAACTATGTACATCGTGGCAGGAAGAAATGAAGACATTGAAGTTTTAATTGATGAAAATGGAACCTGGTAATTTGAATCATGAATAAACCTCTTGAAGAAATGACTAATGGTGAATTACGTCGTTATTTGTCTGAAAATAGAAACAATGAAAATGCGTTCAGTCAAGCATTGGAGTTGTTAATGAGTCGTAGGAAAAATATAAGTAAATATCCCTCTCCTTTGTCTATGTCTTATGATGAGGTAGAAGCAATTTTCAAAGATAAAATAAAAAAAATTTCAGATTAATTGTTTTGTAGGATGGGTTAGCGATAGCGTAACCCATCAAAACCTATTCTTTTACAAGCAAGATGCTTGTGCTACAGACTTAAATGACTGAACTACCAAACTCAGCATTTAAAGGAACTAATTCAGTTAAATTAACTTGTCCATCGTAAGAAATATCACTGTTAAAGGTGGATTTTCCTGCTAAATGAACGTTAGAATTATTGCTTCATTTTCATCTAGTAAGTTAACCATAAAGGTTTCCTCAGTAGAGGTTTTAAAGCCGTCAGAAGTAGCCGTTACGCGGAGACTCCAGCAGTGTTATCTAGAGTAAATTGATAATAATCATCAGTATCATCACCTCCGACAAATTCTGAAAATTCTTCGAGGATAGGAATAGATAAAGGACTGGTGATACTATAGGAAAATAATCCTAAATTAAGAGCGTCACCTAGAGTATTTCCTGCATCGGGAACTGTTGATTGCTGAGGGGTTTGGTTGTTAGTCATAATCAGTGTCGTAAGTGTTTATTCAGATGCAACAACTGCTAAAAATACTTAGCTGTGGTTAATATCTCTGATTCGCTTTC
Organism: unicellular cyanobacterium SU3; assembly: GCA_002172675.1. Classification (GTDB taxonomy): domain Bacteria; phylum Cyanobacteriota; class Cyanobacteriia; order Cyanobacteriales; family Microcystaceae; genus Crocosphaera. The sequence goes on along the minus strand of NETF01000178.1, from coordinate 13,766 downwards.
AAAAGTCTTCTCTGTATTCACTGAAAATGAGTGATTTTTAAGATCACAAATTCAGTGTTTTTGCGTATAAGTGATATCATTTTGATAGGCAAAACACATCTATGAAAGAAACTATCATCCGATTTTCTCTCAAGGAAAAATTAACTAGGTTAGAAAACAAAAAAATACTTTTACCATGCCAGATAAATTAGGCATCGGTTAGGAACACCTTAATATTAGTCACGATTCTCCCTGAGTTCTCATTATCTTTTGTTTCTTTTCAATATCAGAAATAATCCCTTAAAAAAAATCAAAATATTGTAAATGTGTGGTAAAATTATTGGGACTTTAGCTTTCAATAAAGTTACTCTACAGTGGATAGTAGAAACCTATTCTCAAAGAAATTGGGTGGAGGTATTTCGTACAGCTATCTCTTACAATTTTCATAACTGGTTAAAGGATAATGCTGACTTATTCACTAAATATAAAGCTAGTTTTGGCTATATTTGGGCTTGAAATAAGCTAAAGTCCCACTATGAGGATTAAAAAATCTCCTAAGATTTCCAAAAATCTGAGAAGCAGACTTATTAGCAGATTCTTAAAAACTTTCCAAGATTAATCCTAAAAATTAGCTTATTTTTCTAAGGCCAATTGCACTAATTGATCCACTAATTGCTCAAAATTGATGCTTGTCGCTTTCCAAAGTTGAGGATACATACTAAACTTAGTAAATCCTGGCAGAGTATTAATTTCATTGAGATAAATTTCTTCAGTTTCTTCTACATAGAAAAAGTCCACCCTAGCAAGGCCAGCAGCATCAACGGTTTTAAAAGCTTGAATGGCTATTTCTTGAATTTGACTTACAATTTTTTCGGGTAAGGTAGCAGGAATATGAATTTGCGATCGCCCTTCGGTGTACTTAGTTTCATAGTCGTAAAAATCACCCTCAAAGGTCACTTCTCCCACCACAGAGGCTTTCGGGTTATCATTACCTAAAACAGCACATTCTAACTCCCTGGCGTTGACTCCTGCTTCGATGACAATACGTCTGTCGTAACTAGCAGCACTATCTAAGGCGGTTTCAAGTTCAGAATGCGATCGCACTTTGGCAATACCTACCGATGATCCCAGATTAGCCGGTTTAACAAAACAAGGATAACCTAGGTCTGCTTCAATTTCATCGCAAAGTTTCGGAAAAATACAGGGATTAGACCATACCTGCGATCGCTCGACTGACCTATACTTAACTTGAGGGAGTTCGGCTTGAGCGAAGGCCATTTTCATGGCAATTTTATCCATACCTACGGCCGACCCTAACACACCACTACCCACAAAAGGAACTTGCATCAGGGTTAATAACCCTTGAATGGTTCCATCTTCTCCATTGGGTCCATGTAACACAGGAAACCACACCTGAACTTCTTGAACTTGGGGGGGGAACTGCCATAACTGGGAGGGGTTGGTGTCTTCGGTGGACAGAGGAGTTTTGCTATCTAGGACTTTATTTGCGGTATCTCCTGCTATCCAGACACCATTTTTTTGAATATAGACGGGAAGGATATCATATTTATTGCCATTGTCCCCTGTTTGTAGTGCTTGGGCAATGGCTTGTGCAGAGTTGATAGAAACTTCATGTTCTCCAGAGCGTCCGCCGAATAATAATCCTACTCGTATTTTAGCCATTGTCACTACTCCCGTGCTTTTCTTGTTAATTGTGGTTATAATTGACCCTTGTTATGGGCTTGACGTTCCCTAAATTTAATTTACCTTAAACTAAGATACAGTATTGTAAATCCTAACTCCTAAAATACTTATTATGTTATCTCCTATAATAGCTCCATTTGGTTCTTGGAAATCTCCTATTACTTCTGATTTAATTGTGGCTCAAAGCATTAAATTAGGGGGTGTTGTTTTCGATAATGATGATATTTACTGGTTAGAAGGAAGACCTCAAGAAAAAGGACGAAATGTATTAGTTAAGTACAGTCCTGATGGTCAAATAACTGAAATAACGCCTCAACCTTTTAATGTTCGTAGTCGGGTTCATGAATATGGTGGTGGTTCTTTTCTAGTGAAGGATGGTGTTGTTTATTTTGTTAATTATCAAGATCAACGTCTTTATCAAAAATTACCCAATGAAGAACCGAAACCGTTAACCCCAGATAACAAATATCGTTATGCTGACTTCATTCTAGATACTAACCATAATCACTTAATTAGTGTTTGTGAAGATCATCGTCAAGCTGATAAGGAATGTGAAAATAAAATTATTTCTATTGATATTAATACAGGATCTATAACAACCTTAATAGAAGGAGATGACTTTTATTCTTCTCCTCGTTTAAGTCCCGATGGTAAACAATTAGCTTGGATTAGTTGGAATCATCCCAATATGCCTTGGGATGGAACAAAACTATGGTTAGGAAATATTGAAAGTGATGGTTCTTTAAGGGAGATAAAATCTATTGCAGGGGATATAGATGAGTCTATTAGTGAACCGAAGTGGTCGCCAGATGGTCAATTATATTATGTCAGTGATCAATCTGGTTGGTCTAATATTTATTGTTATAAATCTAATGTTAATAATGTCCCAATTTTCCCTTTTACGGCTGAATTTTCTTATCCTCATTGGGTGTTTGGATTATCCAATTATACGTTTATCTCAGATAAGATAATTATCTGTGCTTTTACTCAAGACGGACGTTGGTATTTAGGCAGTTTAAATATCCCTCATAAACAATTTAGTATTTTAGAGCTTCCTTATAGTAATATGGCTTCTCTTCATAGTCATGGTAAAGAGGTTGTATTTATGGCTTCATCAACAATAGAGCCAACCTCAGTTATTCATTTAGATTTGAATTTAAGCCAAACTAAAGTATTAAAATCTTCTTGTGTGATTGATGTAGATTCAGGATATTTTTCGGAACCAGAATTGATTGAATTTCCCACAGAAAACGGTTTAACCGCGTATGGTTGGTATTATCCCCCTCAGAATAAAGATTATACATTTCCTGATGGAGAGTTACCCCCTTTATTAGTAAAAAGTCATGGAGGACCCACCGCAGCAGCTACCCCTAGTTTTAGCTTAAAAATTCAATATTGGACAAGTCGAGGGTTTGGTTATCTAGATGTTAACTACGGGGGAAGTACAGGGTTTGGAAAAGCGTATCGTCAACGGTTAGAAAAAAATTGGGGTCTAGTTGATGTTAACGACTGTATTAATGCAACTAAATATTTAGTAAAACAAGGAAAAGTAGACGGCGATCTCTTGGCGATTTCTGGGGGAAGTGCCGGCGGTTATACAACATTAGCAGCGTTAACCTTTAAGGATACATTTAAAGCAGGGGCAAGTTATTATGGAGTGAGTGATTTAGAATCATTGGCAAAAGATACCCATAAATTTGAATCTCGTTACTTAGATAAATTAATTGGTCAATATCCCGAAGAAAAAGAAATTTATGAACAGCGATCGCCCATCAATTTTACGGATCAATTAAATTGTCCTGTGATATTTTTCCAAGGATTAGAGGATAAAGTAGTGCCTCCAAATCAAGCAGAAATAATGGTGGAATCTCTTAAAAATAAAGGGATTCCTGTTGCTTATATTGCTTTTGAAGGAGAACAACATGGATTCCGACAAGCTGATAATATAAAATATGCTTTAGATAGCGAATTTTATTTTTATTCTCGGATTTTTAATTTTACTCCTGCTGAAAATTTAGAGCCTATTAATATATTTAATTATGATTCCTAAACAAAAAATTTCCCTATCTTTATCTAATTTATTTCTCATTAGTGGTGCTGCCTTTCTACTATTGTTATTGTGGCAATTAAAAGGATTAATTATTATTCTCATGATCGCCATTGTTATTGCCTCTACCCTAAGTCCTTTGGTGGGAAGTGTAGAAAGAATGGGACTACCCCGTTGGTTTTCTGTTATTTTCGTTTATTTACTTCTAGGATTGTTATTAACAGGAATAGGCTTATTATTAGGTCCAACAATTATTGCCCAACTTCAACGTTTATTAGAAAAACTGCCAGGATATATAGAAATTTTAGGTAAACAAATCCAGCTATTTATGACAGAAAAAGGATTTACAGAACCCGAAATTCTACAATTTCTCAACAAACAATTTAATTTACAATCTATTGTTTCTTGGACATTTCGTTCTAGTCAACAATTATTGATCGGAGTGAGTGGACTAACAAGGGGTATTGTAGGAGGGGTTCTAAATGTGTTTCTAGCTATCCTATTATCAGGTTATATGCTATCAGGTTCTCAAAAATTAATTAACGGTATTGTTAGCTTATTCCCTACCCCTTGGGATAAAAAATTAAAAGACCAAGTTATACCAGTTAGTCAAAGAATGGGGGGCTATATTCAAGGTAGATTATTAGTCTCTTTTATTTTAGGATTAACAGTTAGTTTAGGGTTAAAATTTTTAGGAATTGGTGAGTTTGCGTTAGGGTTAGGAACCATTGCCGGAATGACTAATTTAATTCCTTTTTTTGGTCCTGTTTTAGGTTCAATTCCTGCTTTAATTGTAGCCGTTGCTCAAGGGGGATGGTTATTTCTTTGGGTTCTTTTATTATTTGTAATTATTCAAAATTTAGAAACTTATGTACTTGACCCTTTGTTAGTGGGTTCATCGGTTAATGTTCCTCCTCTGTATCAATTATTAGCAGTTTTGAGTGGGGTTCAACTATTAGGAATTATTGGGGCTTTAATTTTGCCTCCTTGGGTTGCTGGTGCAGGAGTATTATTGCAAAATCTTTATTTAACTCCTAAATTAGAAGCAGAACAAGAAAACAGTTAAGAGTTTAGTTTGGTTGATTTTCAATTAGAAATTCTTTCATTATCTCTTCTTTGTCTAAATGATTGCTGACGACGTAAACTTATTTCATCGGATAAATCTCTAAATTCCTCATCTGTTAAATCATTCCAACTTCCTGCAAACTTTAAAGTATTTTCTAAAATATTCTGTCTTTTTTCAGAAGATAATCTAAAATTATGAATGATGTTATAAATTTCTTCTAACTGTGTATCAGGAATTAAACCTATTTCTTCAATTAACTTGTCTCTTAAATTTGTTGGTGTCATAGACTTTACCTTTTTTCTAAGTTGATCAAGGTTTTGTAATTTACTGTTCTTTCTCAATTTGCTCTTTCACCAATTCTAACGGAAGTTGTAAAACTTTAGAAATTTGTTCAACTGTTAACCCTTCTTTTGTCAATTTAGTAACAATTTTTAGTTTATTTGCTTTCTCAAAGTGAGATAGATTTGATTCATTTTCGGGTAAAGCTTTACAAAAATTAGACTTATTAACGTCTTCATCTAATATTGCTGATAAAGTTTTCCATAACTTACCTGCTGTTTCCTTAACATATTTATGAGAACGATTATTTTTTTGAGCGATGTCTGCATATTTTTGATGATCGATAACTCCTTCTAATATTTCATGTTGAAGATCATCTAAATATTCTCCTGTATGAGAAAAGATAAGTTCATCAATTTTTATTATCAAAGATTCAACATCAGAACGATTCATAATATTTTTTGGCGAGATCCTGTTGGAGGAAATGGATTTGTACCACCTAATGAGCCAGCAATGGGTTCTACTTTTACTTTTGATCCTATCAATACACCAAATGGTAGTATGGGTTCTTTGTTCATCGATCTTCCTATAGGATGTACTTTTACAGGGAATTGGACTTTTGGAGAAGATATGGACCCTAAACCGATTGGACCTCTACCTCAACCTCAACCCGTTGCACCGGGAAGAAAAAATCCTTTTACAGGCGAAAAGCTAGTACAAGTACAACCGTTTGAAACTCCAAATAATTCTCCTGATTTGTCTCCAAGTGATTTGTTTATGATTCAGCAGAAAGTTAATAATTTATTAACAGGAGTTTCTGGAGAATATTTCGTAACACAACCTATAGAATCTGATCCGTTCTTGACATATTTTTTGGATTTAACTAGCTTCCCTTCTCTTTCAGAAAGTTCTATTTTAAATTCACTTGGTTTTACGGAATATCATTTAGTTTATCGCAATGATACCAATAGTTATTCAGGAGTTGACTTAGGAGTAGTGCAATCAGAAAATGTTAACTTATTAGAGTTTGAATCTTCATTTTTTGATTCACTAAATGGTTTTAGTGAAAATCGTTTTAGTTTAAGTATTGTTAATCCTAATACATTAGATCATGTTTTGGTAGCTGATTGTGAGTCTGTACCCGAACCTACCTCAATCCTAAGTCTTCTTTCCCTTGGAATTCTTGGTGCAGGTGCAACTTTAAAACGCAAACTAAAACCCTCTAATTCTATCGAAAAAGAAACTATAAAAGTAAGTTAAAATGCTTTTTATATATAACTGAATCCTTCCTTAATTTTCATTGAGTTAAGGGGGTTTTTTGGTACTCTATAGCAATCAAGCAATCAGGTTTAATTTATGAGAATATTGGTATTAGGGTTTAACAGTGTTAAACCCCTACAAATCACTCAAAAAAGAATTTAAGCTAAACTTACCCTTTTTATGATTAATTATGAAAAAAGAACCCTCTCAAGTAAATTATTTTACAGTTTGTCTTAATAATGAAGGTTATGAAGCTTCGTTAGAAGTGGGGAAAATATACCGCATCATACCTGATGAAACAGCAGAGATTAATGAACTAATTCGAGTCATTGATGAAAGTGGAGAAGATTATGCTTTTGCAACCCATAGATTTCATTCTATCGAATTACCTAAACCAGTGGAAGAAGTATTATTATCAATTGATTAGGGTTGTAAATAAGATTAATATTCCTTAACACAACTAAAAGCTCCTATTCTAAGCACTATAATATAATCAATCACGATATTTTCATAAACTAATGACTATTATTATACCTAATGAAATTGTAAAAGCAACTGGAAAAAATGAGGAATTGCTACAACTAGAACTAGCTATTATTATGTTCAGAGATTATCATATTAGTAGTGCAAAAGCAGCAGATTTTGCTAATTTATCCTTAATTGAATTTCGGCAAGAACTTGCTAAAAGAAATATTTGTATTAATTATGATAGTTCAGATTTGCAAGAAGAATTAGAAACTTTGAAAAAATTAGGTGATCTGTGATTGTTGTTAGTAATACCTCTCCCATTACCAGTTTATCAGCTATAGGGCATCTTAACTTACTTCATGAACTTTATGGAACAATTATTATTCCCCTAGGAGTTTATGAGGAAATGACAGAATTAGGTTATTCTGTTCCTGGTACTATTGAAGTTCAAACTTTATCTTGGATAGAAAAAAAAGAACTAGAAGATAGATCATTATTAGATGATTTACAACAAGAATTGCATCGAGGGGAATCAGAAACCATCGCTTTAGCTATTTCTTTAAATGCTGATAGAGTAATTATAGATGAAAATCCAGGTAGAAAAAAAGCAATTAGTTTAAGATTAAATATTATTGGAATTTTAGGTATTTTATTAGTTGCTAAACGTAGAAATTTAATTAACAATGTTCAACCCTTAATGGATGATTTAGTAACTAAGGCTGGCTTTCGCATTAACCAAAAGCTATATTTTGAAATATTAAAATTAGCAAAAGAAGGATAAATAAGTAAGGTGGGCATTGCCCACCCTACGATTTAGAACCATGTTATTAAATATAGTAAAAATGATAAACTCATGGCTACAATTGAAATTAATCTGATTTCTATCAACTTTTTGTAATCATTCATACTTTTTTTAACGATAGTCTGGGCTTTGAATGTCTCTTAAACGGGCTTCGGGACGTAAAAATCTATCCATTTGTGATTCAAAAAATTGACGATTTTTTAGTAAATGTTTCGGGTTTTCATCGTCTAAAGGATATAACAAAGCGGTTCTCAATGCTTGAATCACCGCAGAGGTAACATTATACATAGAACGCTGAAACGTAATCCCTAATTGAATCAATATATCCTTTTCACCCCGACAATGTTTTTGATAGTATTCCTGTAGATAATCAGGTAAAAAGTGATACATATCATCCATTAATAATGTAGGGGGAATACCAGCCGTTCCCACAGGGAAAACATCGGCGTATAAAATACCATAATGGAAGTCTTTTTGATCGTCTGGAACTTGTTGTGCTTGGGCATTATAAGACTTGGTTCCCCTAAAGGGTGCAGTGCGATAAAATACTGCTTCAACATAGGGTAAAGCTGCTTCATAAAGCCACATAAATCCTTTAGATTTAGGAATGATTTCGTAACATTCATCCCCAATATAAACATGATGATAAATCGGGCGGCCAGCAATAGCAAAAATACCATTAACCAAGAAATTCATGGCATCAGGAACCCCTTTAAATCCTCCTTCATCGTAAATATCAGACATCTCGAAAAAGACAGGGGCCATCACTTCCCAAAATAGTCCAAGATTGGAATAATAAGATAACTGTCTGACTTGTTCAATAAACATTTCAGGGAAGAGTTTATATAACCCTAACATAGCAGGATTATTCTTGAAATAAGCTTTAATTGCCTTATCTGCATTAGCTTTATATTCATCACTATCTAAGTAAGCATCAAACTTACCTAACCCCATATCTCTACCATGCCATAACATGGCTCGCATACAAGCTTCAGCAAATTCCATATTGATGCGATCGTGGTTAAGATGATGAAATAGCTTAGGCATTTTCCCAGTTTTTCCCTTCTCCATAAACTCTAACAGTTCAGGGTGTGCGCTTGCTATTCCTCGCCAAATTCTTAAGTCAGCATCGTCACCAGCATAGTGATTATGTAAGTCTAAATAGTCTTGGGGTAAGAAATATTTAAAGAAGGGAAGGGGTTCTAAAAACACTCTTTCAGCAATATATAATAAGTCTCGCCAATAGAAGTCCATCGGCACAGCATAGGCTTTATAAATACCGATAATTTGCATTAGGTTTTCTGGGGTATCTGGTAACATTGACCCCCCGGCTTCTAAGCGATGAATGATATCAGCAAATTGATGAGTTGATGGGGGAATTTTTGCAGTAGGGTTAAGGGTTGCTTGTGTCATAGTAAATTTCAGTTTTTCAGTTATCAGTTATTAAACATTTAGAATTTAGAATTTAGAATTGGTTATATACTCTTCATTCTTAATTCTGCATTCTGTTTATTGCAACTTGTTCTATTGGGTGAACTTTAACGACAAATAAATCTGTAGTCGGTTCAATCCATTTTAGTAACCAGTTAGGTTGTACACCGAGAACTAGAATAATAAGGGTGAGAACGAGAGCAGGAATGGTTTCAGAGGGCAAAACGGGGGAATAATAAGCCTTTTCGTTGTCTAATTTGCCGAAACAAGTGCGATTTAACAAAATAACAAAGTAAACGGCGGTTAAACCAGAAGCAATGATACACAACAAGGTGGGAATGGGAAAAGTAGCAAAACTGCCTTGAAATACGATAAATTCAGCAGCAAAGCCCACTAAACCAGGAATTCCAGCACTAGCCATTCCGGCAGTGATTAATAACGCACTGGTGAGAGGTAAACCGCGTATGGGATTCATTAACCCGTTAAGTACATCTAAGTCACGGGTTCCTACTTTGCGCTCCACAATGCCCACTAAATGGAACAACAAGGCTAAAATTAAGCCATGACTGATCATTTGAGCGACTGCGCCAAGGGTGCTTAATTGAGTTCCTGCGGCTGCCGCTACTAAAATATAACCCATGTGACCGATAGAACTGTAGGCAACCATGCGTTTAATATCTTTTTGAGCGATCGCACTTAAGGCTCCATACAAGACACTCACGGTTCCTATAATAGCCAATCCTGGGGCAACAATAGCCCAAGCATCGGGAAATAGTTGCAAACCAAAGCGAATTAAACCATAAGTTCCTAATTTGGCTAAAATTCCCCCTAATAAGATGGTCACTGCTGGAGAAGCTTCTGTATAAGCATCAGGGAGCCATGTATGCAAAGGAACTAAAGGAATTTTGATACCAAAACCGATTAATAATACGGTTAATAGTATCAGTTTGGTGTTTAATGCTAACCCTTCTGTGGTAATAATGTCGTAGTCGAAACTGCTAGCACCGTTGAGAAAACCAATGCCTAAAAATGCTGCTAAAACTAACAGTCCAGAAACCGCAGTATAGAGTAAAAATTTAGTTGACGCATAGCCTCTTTTTTCTCCTCCCCAAATGGCAATCATTAAGTAGAAAGGAATTAATTCAAGTTCGTAAAAAATGACGAATAATAAGAGGTTTTGTGACGCTAATGCTCCTGTAATGCCTGCATTAATTAACAGAGTTAAAGCATAGTATAAGCGAGGTCGTTCGACATTTTCGCCTATACTATAAATTGCAATAATTGTCAAGAGACTGTTTAAAGCAATAAGGGGTAAAGATAACCCATCAACGGCTAAACTGTAACTTAAGCCAATAAAATCAGCCCAGGGTAAATATTCAGAAAACTGCCATCCTGGATCACTTAAATCAAATTGTGTTAATAGCCAAACTGTCGCACCAAAGATAATGAACGCTAAAATTGCAGTAATTTGGCGCAAGCGAGAAGAGTCTAATTTTCCTGGAATCGAACCGATAAAAATTGCTCCTATTATGGGAAACCAAAGTAAAAAACTTAGCATTGTTTTCTCCTAACTCAATAATGATCTAACTTTCAGATGTTTAAAAAATGAAATTGGAAAAAATTACGCCAACAAAAAGGATAACTCCGAGAAAGATTGACAAAAAGTAAAATTGAGTTTGACCGGAAGCATTATATTTTAAAGTTTCTCCACCGAAGATGGTGGCTAACCCCACTAAGTTAATCACTCCATCGACTAAATAGCGATCAAACCAATAGATAGCTTGAGAGACTAAACCCACTACAAAAACAATGGTGTTACGATAAAATTTTTCCGTATATAAATCGTAAGCGAAAAAGTCTTGTAATGCTTTTGAGGGTAACTGAATAGGTTTAGGAATATCATCATTAAGATAGAGATAAGCTGCGGCTCCGGCACCGATTAAACTGGTAAGGGTGAATGATCCGGCTACCGTTACATTTAAGGCTTGCCATACTGGTAACAACTGCCATTGTTGCAATAAAATGGGTACGTGCAGGGCAAACCCCATTGTTACCATCATCGGCAAAACTAACGCCCATAATCCTTCTGGCGATCGCACGGTCATTTGTTTGATTTTTCCGCCAAAAATCAGGCTAAACTCACGGGTAAGACTAAAGGCAGTTAACCCATTTACCACCAGCATCACCACCACTAACTGCGGATAACTCAACCAAAGGTTATCGGCCATCTCTGTCAATATCCAAAAACAGCCCAACGGAGGAAACGCAACCATTGACGCTGCCCCAACTAGGAAAGAAATGCCAGAAAGGGGACGACGAGACCATAAACCGCCGTATTGGGTTAAATCTTGGGTAATGGTGTTTAATACCACACCCCCCACACTCATCACCAATAAAGACATGGCGATCGCATAGGTAAACAATAATTTTAGGGCAACTGTATCCTGTTGGGTTCCCACGGCAATAAACACTAAACCCATGTATGCACTCACCGAATAGGAGAGCGATCGCTTAATATCTATCTGGGCCATGGCGATTAAACTAGCACCAATAGCCGTTACTGCCCCTACCCAAATCATAAAGTTAGAAGCTGTCGCCGACAAGGCTAACACTGGTTGTAATTTAATCAGTACCCACGCACCTGTAGACACGACGATAGTATTCCGTAAAATAGTCGCCGGCATGGGTCCTTCCATAGCCTCATCTAACCATAAATGTAAGGGAAATTGAGCGCATTTACCCAACGGTCCAGCAATCAAAGCTAAACAGAGTAATGTCGCCGTAGTTTGGCTAATAGTGGTAGTTTCAGCCCAGATAGCTAACTCGTTATAATTCCATGTTCCCGCTAAAGGCAACAAGGCAACCACACCCATAAGTAGAATTAAGTCTCCTACCCGTTTAGTTAAAAAAGCATCCCTTGCACCGGTTACGACTAATGATTGATTGAACCATAACCCAATCAATAAATAAGTCCCTAATGTAAGAATTTCTAGGACAACATAACTAAAAAATAGGGAGTTACACAGAACAAGAGTTGTCATTCCTGCTTCAAAAAGAGCAAGCAACGAGTAAAATCTTGCCCATCCCCAATCCATTTCCATGTAGCCGATGGCATAAACTTGTGATAATAAATTAAGTGCGGTAATTAATACTAATGCAGCAATGGTAATGGTAGAGATTTCAATCTCAAAATTAATGTTTAAATCAGCAGCATGAAGCCAAGAAAAAGATAAATAACTGGAAGGTTGCCCCCAAGTTTCTACTAAAGCAATTAAACTATGAACTAAGGCGATGAAAGTCATCAAGATATTAATATAACCTGATGGCCTAGGCCCTGTTTCTCGAATAATTCCAGGGGACCAGGGGATTGCAAGTATGGCTCCCGTTAATGCGTACAAAGGAACTAGCCAAATCGTTTGACTTAAGGCTTCTATCATTTGTATTTTTGGATGATAAGTTTTACATAGATTTACTTACTTATATTAAAACAGATTCATAGAATTAAGTCTATGAGAGACACTATAAAACTGTCTTATAGTTGAGATAAGCAAGTTAATGATTTATCTTACCTTACTTACAGGGGTTTTCAATTTAGTATATTAAGTAGGTAGGCAAAAATAAACGCCAGTTCGTAGTACGTCCTTTAGGACCAGGACAGGAGTCATAATGAAGGCTAAAGCCTTCACTACGGACTTTTCTATTTTATATTTAATTACACCTACCTACTTAAGATTTTAGTTAACTTGAGTGTGAGGAGATAAGAAAGTGTGGGTAAATTTTTATTTCACTCCTTAGTCTATTGACATGAAAACTGCTGTTATGTTCCCTAGGATAGTTAGGAAAGAAAATATAATGTAAATAGTGAAACAATGCTTTTAATAAGATTAAGAGTATTATTTTCTGATGACAATATTAAATTCATCAATAATTCAATTAATTTAATTTATTTTTGAGCAAAAACAGGAGTTAGATTTATGCAAGTAATCACCCGAAAATTTAATGTTAATGAATACCACCAAATGGCAGAAACAGGAATTTTAACCCCAGAAGATAGGGTCGAATTAATTAGAGGAGAAATTATTACTATGTCACCTATTGGGAGAAAACACGCTGCTGCTGTTAATAGACTTAATTATATTTTATATCAAAAATTTGGGAATAAAGCTATTATTAGTGTACAAAATTCTATCAGATTAGATAATTATTCGGAACCTCAACCTGATATTGTTCTTTTAAAACCGCGTTCTGATTTCTATGAAAGCAAAATTCCTGAATCCGAAGACATTTATTTTTTGATTGAAGTTGCTGACAGTACCATTAAATATGATCAAGAAATAAAATTATCCCTTTATGCTGAAAGTAATATTAATGAAGTTTGGATTATTAATTTGAATAACAAAACTTTAGAAGTTTATCGACAACCTCAAGATAAAACATATCTTGAACAACAGAAAAATGCTAAGTCTATTTCTCCTTTAGCATTTTCTGATATTACTTTAACGATTAATGATATTTTTGGTTAATTATAGGTAGTTTTCTCAGTAGATAGAATTGTAGTAGACTGTTTCAACTAAAATTCTAATTAAAAATAGAGCGGAATGATCATTCGTGACAACTTAAGAAAATCAAGCAAATGTCAAGAGAAGTTAAAAAGTGAAAGTGGGCGGATGAGAAAGAAAAAACTCGCTTTGTCCTAAAATAAAAGGCGATAAACCATAATTAGCTTTCAA
>NETF01000177.1 GCA_002172675.1 unicellular cyanobacterium SU3 | reverse complement strand
TTAAGTCCAATCTTCTATTATATAAAACAAACTTATGTTTAAGGAGGTTTTTTGGGCTGTTTCAACGTAAATTGGCGATCGCAGATTAACGTTTCGCCTCTCTGAAACTGAGTTTGTGATCTACTGAGACTAATCCTATTGTGATGCCAATTTTTATGGCTAAAGCCGTTCAGTGTTACGTTCCGACTCTTGTTTTAGGTGAACTTTATAAAGGTGTTTACTGTTCCCAAAAAGTTGAAAGAAATTTAGAAAAATTAAACGATTTCTTATCTCTAGTAGCTATCATTGAATTTGACCGCGCTGCTGCTATAGAATTTGGTTTGATTCAAGGCGAACTCAGACGTAAAGGACAGCCGACAGGAGAAATAGATGCTTTAATTGCAGCCGTTGCGCGTTCTCGTTTCGATATGTTAGTAACTAACAATATTCGTCATTTTCACAATATCGAAGGTCTAAGGTTAGAGAATTGGTTAGAACAGTAAGGCGATCGCTCATAGAAAACTCAGTTCTTGGTTTAATCTTCAATAATATCTTGTAAATTAACAATTAAATTAGGTAAGATTTGCTCTCCCGATAAAGTTAGTGGATTATTTAATATTTCTGGGTTCCCTTGTTGACGGTAAATTTCTACTTGTTTTTCGTCAGGATTAATTAACCAACCTAATTGAACACCACAATTCATATATTCTTTCATTTTATTTTGCAACTCATTAAGTTCATCGGTAGGAGACATTAATTCAATGACAAAATCAGGAGCGATAGGAGCAAATTTTCTTTGTTGCTGTTTAGTTAAACTTTCCCATTTTGCAAGACTCACCCAACTTACGTCTGGGGAACGTATTGCACCATTAGACAATTTAAACCCTGTTGAAGAATCAAACACTATTCCCGAATTTTGCTGACGATTCCATAACTCGACTTGGAAAATTAAACTTGTATTGCGTTTACCACTTTCACTTCCTGTAGGAGACATAATAATTAATTGACCTTGAGGATTAGTTTCTAATCGAGCTTCGGGATTTTCTTGACATAATTTTTCTAAATCTGTCTCGCTAATTCTGTCGATAAAAGGTTTGAGACTTAGTGTAATACTGGTCATAATAAAAAGAGTGAATTTATCAATTAAACATCATATTTGTATATATGATAATCATTACTCAAGAATACTCTGTAACTTTTTCCTAACTTGTCCACTCATTAACAGGGTTTTAGCTTGGTCAAATGCTGTGTTTAAATCATTACAAACCCCACAACGCCAGAGGTAAAACCCACCGTTATAAATAGCTAAAGGTATCAATGGGTTATCTTCTCCTTGTAAGATTTGTTGCATCTGTTGTAAAAGGTGTTCTGTGGACTCTAGAGAAACATCTTTACCGCTTAAATTATAATCTTGGGGATGGAGGTGTAACCGTTGCCATTGAGGGTTATTATTGGGTTGATTAATGCCGATAATAGCGGTTCGACTTTGGGGTAAATCACAACTACCTTCTAATCCTTTAATAGTGGTGAAATGATGAAAATTTCTAAGTTTTAAGGTTTCTCGAAAGAGGTTTTCTGTGGGGGGATGAACAAACCCAGACACAATATGAACATTGTGAGATGAACAAGGGGACCACATTAATTCTAAAGTAGCTAATGGGGGGCGTTTGCCGATTTGATCTCGATAAGGCACTAATTGCTGCGCTTCAGGAAAATGGTTGGGTAAATAAACAAAAGTTAAACCCGTTTTTTCTAACATTTTTTGACTGTCTTCGAGGGAAAACTTAGAGAAATCAACCCCTAACCTTTGCCAGATATTGACCAAAGGAACCCCATATTTAGTGGGCATGGTTTCCCCTCCATGAAGCACCACAGGAACCCCGACAGTGGCTAAAATCAGGGCGGTAAGGGTGGTAACAGGGGCAGTGCGCGATCGCCCATCATAAGGAGTTCCCAAAACAGTAACAGGATAATCAAAACTAAGGTTATCAATGTCCAATTTTGGTCCTAATTCAGCGTAAGTATCTAACATTCCGGCTAATTCTTCAGGCGTGGGGCGTTTAATACGATGAACCATCAAAAATGCTCCTATTTGTGCTGGTGTTGCTTCTGCCAATAACATCAACTTCATGGCATCGGCGGACTCGCTTCGGGTTAAATCTCTGCCCGTATGAACTCCACTACCAATTTTTTTAAGATACTCTCTGAACGTCTTGCTCATGCTTGATTTTATTCTATTTTTACTTTCTTATTTTACAGGGCTAAGGGGATCATCTTAATAATACTCATCATTATTGTTAAACATAAGATGATACAATGGGTTATTTGTTATAATAGTTTTGGTAAGATCAACTATAATTACTGGAGGAGTTGCTCACCACTGTGTTCACTACTGCGAAACCCATCCCATCCCAAGCCTCGAACTCACTGCCTAAAGATTTATTTTCTGCTATCAATGAGCTAAAAAAAGAGTTAAAAGCGGTTATTTTGGCTCATTATTACCAAGATCCTGATATACAAGACATTGCTGATTATATCGGGGATTCCCTCGGACTTTCTCAACAAGCAGCCACCACAGATAAAGAGGTGATCGTGTTTGCGGGGGTCCACTTCATGGCAGAAACGGCGAAAATTCTCAATCCTGATAAATTAGTTCTATTACCTGATTTAGAGGCCGGGTGTTCTTTAGCGGATAGTTGTCCTCCGGAAGAATTTGCCCAGTTTAAGACACAACATCCTGACGCTATTGTTGTATCTTACATTAATTGCACCGCAGATATTAAGGCGATAAGTGATGTCATTTGCACCAGTTCAAATGCGGTTAAAATTGTTAATCAACTGCCGAAAGATCGTCCGATAATTTTTGGTCCTGATCGCAATTTAGGGCGGTATGTTTCCCAACAAACCGGCAGAGATTTAATCCTTTGGCAAGGGAGTTGTATTGTTCATGAAACCTTCTCAGAAAAGAAAATTGTTCAGCTAAAAATTGAACATCCTACAGCCGAAATTATTGCTCATCCTGAGTGTGAAGAACCCGTTTTACGCCATGCGAATTATATCGGTTCAACCACTGCATTATTGAAGTATTCTCAGCAAAGTTCACAAGATAGTTTTATTGTGGCAACGGAACCAGGGATTATTCATCAAATGGAAAAAGAAGCACCGAATAAGACGTTTATTCCTGCGCCGGCCATGAATAATTGTAATTGTAATGAATGTCCTTATATGCGTTTGAATACGTTAGAAAAACTATATTTATCCATGAAGCATAAACAACCAGAAATTATCATGGATGAATCTACCCGAAAAGCTGCTTTAAAACCAATTCAACGAATGTTAGAAATGTCTAAGTAAGGAGTCAGGAGTTCCTCGCTCCGCTCCGGCACCATAGCACAGGAGTCAGGAGAATTATATATAGTCCTGTTTCCTGTTTCCTATTTATATTAAATTTAATAAAAAGTTGAAGCAAAGAGTTATCAAGAATAAAATTTCTTTTCACGGATGATTATAATCTCCTCGTTATTCTATCATTTTTACTCATTATTACTGACTAACCCTTCACTGTAAATAATAGTGCGATCACGTCCTTGATCTTTAGCTGCATAAAGGGCAAGATCAGCATGATGAACCGCTTCTTCTCCAGTTACTCCATGTTGAGGAAAATTTGCCACTCCCACCGAGACAGTAACCGAATTTAAATGATGTTTTTGATAACGAAAATGAAGATCCTTTATTTTTTTTCTCAGTGTTTCTGCGCGTTGATAAGTATTTTCTAAATTAGCATGAGGAAAAATTAAAATAAACTCTTCTCCACCATAGCGACAAGCAATATCTGATTCTCGAATATTATTTCTTAAAAATTCTCCAATTTCTTCTAAAACCACATCTCCCAAACCATGACTATAATTATCATTAATTTGTTTAAAATAATCAATATCCATTAAAATAATGCCAATTTCTGTCTTATATCTTTGAGCTTTAGCAATCTCTTTTTTTAAAAATTCATAAAGATAACGACGATTAAATAATCCTGTCAAAGAATCTCGGATACTTTGTTCTTTTAAGTCTTCTTGTAATTTTAAATTTGCTAAAGATAGTGTAATATAATCGCTAACTGTTTCTACTAGGTTTTCTATTTCTGGGGTTAATTTCCTTTGATCAGTTGCACTAACATGAAGAATTCCTAGGGTTTTTCCTTGAGCAATAATAGGATAACATAATGTTGCTTTAGTCATTAAATTGGTGTCAACGTGAGGACAAAATAATTGACTATGAGTGACATCATTATAATGAGCTTTTCCTTGACGTAATGCCCAACATTCACAGACTCTAAATTCTTCTTTACTATTAATAAAATCTCCAGAAGATGAAACTAAAGTGGCGATATTTTGCTGATCATTGAGTTGATAAATACCTAAAGAACAATCAGGAAATAAGGGTTGAATCAAATCGGCTAAAATATTATAAGCTTCTTCTAAATTATTACAAACTTGTAAATATTGATTTACCCTGCTTAGTAAGGTTCTTTCTTGATTTTGTTTAGCTAGTTGTTCAACAATTTCTTTTAATTGTTGATTCGCATTTTTCAGTTTAATTTCTGTTTGTTTTCGTTCCTGGATATCTTCAACAATTCCCATTAAGTAATCAGGACGACCATCTTTTTTATTAATGATAGAAACTGTTAAATTAATCCAAACTAATTGATCATTAATTCCTGTTAGTCTTTGTTCTAAAGTAAATGTTTTTATCTGATTACTTAAAAGTCTTTTAAGTTGTTTTTTATAAGCAGATAAATCATTAGTAAAAACAATTTCTTCTAGGGTCTTTTCTTGTAATTCTTCTGATGAATAGCCTGTGATTTGAGAAAACTTTTCATTAAATCTTACAAATTCTCCCACTAAATTAATATGACAAATTCCCACTGCCGCTTGTTCAAATGTTGCTCGAAATCGTTGTTCACTTTGTTCTAATTCTCGGCGTAGTTTGACTCTTTCAATGGCTAAATATAATGATTTATGTAAGCTTTCTGAAGTCAAATTATCTTTAATTAAGTAATCTTGTGCGCCATTTTTCATAGACTCTACCGCAACGGTTTCGTTTCCCACTCCCGTTAACATAATAATGGCAAAGTGACTATAAAAAAACTCACTCTGTAACTGTTTTAAAAATTCTATTCCATCGACATCAGGTAAACGAAAATCTAAAAGAACCCCATCAACTTGAACCGTCTTTAAAATTTCTAATCCTTCTTTTCCTGATGATGCTTCTAATATCTGGTAATTTTGCTCATTTTGTTTACTTAGATAGCGTTTAAAGGTAAACCTATCTTCTTCATTATCATCAATAATTAATACGGTAATAGGTTGAGGGAACATACATCATACAGTCTATCTATTTAGAAGGAAGAACAACAAGATGAAACCAATATTCCCAAAGAATATAAATTGTCTTTTTCAACAGATCAATATCCATTGGTTTTGGGATATAACTTTTTGCACCATGTTCATAACAAAAATTAATATCTTTGGGATCGTTAGAACTACTGAAAATTACGATAGGAATGTGTTTCCATTGAGAGTTTTCTGTAATACGGGTTAATATTTCTCTTCCATCAATCCCAGGTAAATTCAAATCAAGAATAATCAAAGAAGGATACTGACTATTATAATCATGAATAATAGAATCAATCTCTTCTAAAAATTGTAACCCTTCTTCCCCATTTCGGCAACGTTTAACGGGATGTTCTTGAAGAAAAGGCCGACTGAATCGCAAAAAAGCGGTAAAATCTTCGTCGCTATCTTCAACTAACAATAAAAAGGATTTAGAGACTAAATTTGACATTAAAATAAGTGATAATTAGGCTAATGTAAAGTAAAAAGTAGTGCCTTGATCTACGATGGAATCAATCCAAATCTTTCCCCCGTGACGTTCTATAATTTTTTGAACAATGGTCAAACCAATACCGGTTCCGCCTCCATATGTTTCAGGAGGATGTAATCGTTTAAATATTTGAAAAATCTTATTTTCATGTTCAGGAGAAATACCAATTCCGTTATCTCGAACATAAAAAATAAGTTGAGTATGATTCAAGTCATGTACTTTTTCATAAGAAAATTGTGACAACATTTCTTCTTTGTTTAAATAACCAACTTCGATAACTTTTTTTTCCTTATCATTATATTTTATACTATTACTAATCAAATTCATATACAAATCATGTAATCTTGCACTATCAGCTTTAATAATAGGTAGAGGACGAGGAATATTCAAAGTAACTGAATTTTCTTCCCATCTTCCTTTAACCATATCTAATACTTGTTCAATAACTTCGTTAAGGTCAACTTCTTCATAAGAAAAATCAGCTCTTCCTAGTCGAGAATATTCTAGTAATGAGTCAAGAAGATTACCCATTTTTTTGCTTAAACGAACAAGGGTTTCTAACTGATAAAGGCCATCTTCATCTAGGCGATCGCTATAATCTTCCAGGAGAAAGTTAGCATAATTATAAATTCCCCGCAAGGGTTCTTTAAGATCATGGGAGGCAATGTAGGCAAAAGCATCTAAATCTTGATTTTTTTGTTGTAATTCATCATTCAATTTAGTTAACTTATTCATTTGTTTAAATCCTATTTCTAAGATAGATTTTCTCAGTTGCAAAGCTGTTTGGATTTCAATTTTTTGCCAAGGTAAAGATTTTGCGTCTACAATTTCTTTCCACTGTGTAAAAGAATTTCTTGGATGTAATTTTTGATTTTTATCAATATAAACCAGTTCATTTGGACTACCTGCCCAATTTACAACTTGTTTTTCTTCTGGTCGAAACCATAAAATATATTGCCAGGGATTATTAGACAACTTCATGACTAAAACTCCACTAGCGATAGTTTTATATACTTTTGCTTTTGGATAAATGCTTGATAGTTGATTAGTGTAAAAAATTGGTTCTGAGTTACTATCTTCTATCCATTTAATTAATTCAATAACTTGTTCTTGGTTGGGACAATCACCAATAGTGTTATAAGTATCTCCTACATAGATTCCTAGTCCTTGAGCATCAAACAAGTTTAGTAAATCAGACTTATGTTCGATTATATTTTGTGGAAAATTATCTTGTTTTGAAATTGATTCAACTAATTTTTTTTCTTTACTTTGGATCTGTAGTTTATATCTAAAATCCTTATTTTCAATAAGATTAGTTAACTCTAAAGTCAAAACTTTAGAAAATAATTTACACGCCATTCTTACCCCGACACTGACAAATTTGGGGGTTTTATTATGACAAGCAATTAGTCCCCATAGTTGATTGTTTTTAACCAAAGAAATAGTCATAGAACCAGCAATACCCATATTTTGTAGATATTCTAAATGAATAGGTGCAACCCCTCTTAAAATAGAGTAACTAAGGTCTAAAGCTTCTTGTGTAACAGGATTATTATTCGGTAAAAATTCAACAGACTGATAATTAACATCAGGAATAAATCGTAACGGTTGTAAACTAAAAAGATGTCTAGCTAAAGGAGGAATATCGCCAGCCGGAAAATGTAATCCTAAATAAGACTCAATATCATCAATTTTTGATTCTGCAATAACTTTTCCATGCCAATCTTGATCAAATTGATAGATCATAACTCGATCAAATCCTGATAATTTACGAATTTCTTGTGCAGAAATCTGACAAAGTTTTTCAAGATCCAAATTATTATTAATTTGAGAAATAGAAAACTCACTGGCTTGATAAAAATGAATTAGAGAAACTTCTTCTTGAGGCAAATACTTTTCTAATTCCAAAAATAAAACTTGATCATGACGATAAAAATTGCCGATATAAAATAATTTTTCATTATTACGATTAACCCCACTTAATTCTAAACAATCAACCCCTTGAAAATCTTTTGTTTCTAAATATCTAATAACTTTAGTGATTTGATTTTCATCAATAATAATATTTAATCTTTTACCTAATAATTCATTGCAGGAAATTCCCAAATGAGCGTCAGTATTTTGGCTTGCCTGGAGGATAATTAATTCGGGTTCTTTTAAAACCAGTAAAATGCCATGAGATTGAATACAACCTATCTTATGAGTTGGAAATTCTTGGTAACAGTTATTCATTTGAGTATATAGTCCTCTCTCCTTGAGTGAAGATTCCTGAGAAAATCAGTAATGTGCTAAAACTAGCAATTCTCTATTCTCCAACTTAACTTATTTAACTACCTCAACAATTTTCTGAACAATCTTGACAACATCTTGACAACTATCGGTTACAACTAAATGTAGTTCAGCGCAAAGCTTCGACAAATCAAGCTTTCGGCAACTTGTATAGACGATTCTACGGCTCATTTATTGGCATGATTCAAATCTATAAATATGATAAACACTCAACCTTATGTAAAATCCAGGCATTAGATTGCTATCATAGATAGCTATATTATGTGAGGAGTCCTACTGATGAAAGTATTACTCGATGTCATTAAAACCCTATTGCTGATCAACGGAGCCGTTGTACTTCCTTCTTTCCTTCTCATTATGGCGCTCTATGAACAGCAGTCAACCAATATAGCTGCAGCAGGTGATGTCTCTTCAAAATTCCATCGGAATATTCAAGACGACACCCCTAAGTATCAGCAGAAGCTTGAAAAACTCGAAGCCCAGAAAAAACAGCTACAAGCTAAGTTAAAGGCTTCCCAACAGGCTAAAATCGTTACCCCAGTGTTGGCGGCTAATGGTACATCGGTTGAGGGTAATCTGACTAAGGTGAATCCTGTTTCTAAATCCCAAACCCCAGCCAACCTATCCAAATCCTCTGTGAAAAGCTTGGTTGAGACTAAGGTAGCAACAACTTCCCAAACCCAAGCACCGCAGCAACCTTCGCAAAAATTAGTGGAAAATCATCCCTCAAAACCTGCTTCTGCAAAAGCCGAGGTAACCGTTACTGAGGACAAAGAATCCCTGGAATCGGTTTCTGAGGTTGATATTATGGCCTACACTAGCATCATGGATAAGTTGTTTGCTGATTATCAACCTTCTAACAAAGAGGTCAGCCAAATTGCTCCTGACGGTTTTGTCTCGGTAGCGGATTTGAATCAAACTAATCAACACCAAGCACGATTAGCTTCCCATTCGGTTATTGCTCCCCAAGCCAAAACTCCTATAGAACAACCCATTACTCTGGCTAATGACTTATCGGTGGGGTTAATTGTTGCAGATAAGCGCAATGAACTAAATTATGGCACCAGGAACTACAAAAAAGTTCAAACGGCTATTCTTTCATTACGTAAAGGTCATAGTAAAACCTTAGAAGAGGCAGCCCAAAAAGCTGGTATTGACCCAGATACTTTAAAATGGTTAGCTCACTATGGACAAAATCGCCCTGGTAGCTTTAATCCTCCTCAGATTAGCATGATTAATCAGAAATAACCCTTTCGGGTGTTGCTGGTTGTTGCTTGTCAACTTTTTTAGTAAATTCCATCCATCAGCATCATGAAAATTTTAGTTGTCGAAGATGATGAAAATATTATCATTCCCATTGAAGAGTATCTTGACGAACAAAACTATATCGTTGAAGTCGCATCTGATGGGCAAGCAGCTAGAGAATTCTTAGATGTTTTCGATTATGATCTCATCGTCTTAGATGTCATGTTGCCAAAACTCGATGGTATTTCTTTATGTCAGCAACTACGGGCTAATGGCTGTAAGACACCAATTTTGATGTTAACAGCTAGAGACACCATTAAGGATAGAGTGAAAGGTCTTGATGCAGGTGCTGATGATTATTTAATCAAGCCTTTTAACCTCGAAGAACTCTCAGCAAGAATCCGTGCTTTACTCCGTCGAGGAGAAACCTCCTTACCACCTGTTTTAAGTTGGGGAGACTTATGTGTTGATCCAAGTAGTTGTGAAGTGACTTATCAACAACAGATATTAAGTCTCAGTCCAAAAGAATATCGTTTGCTAGAGTTTTTTTTACGCCATCCCCGTCGTATGTTTAGCCGTTCGCAACTTCTAGACCACCTTTGGTCTATGGATCAAATTCCTGAAGAGGCTACCGTTAAAGCTCATATTAGTAGTTTACGTCAAAAGCTAAAAACGGCCGGACTTGAATCGGATGTCATTGAAACAGTATATGGCTTGGGATATCGTCTTAAAGAGTTTCCCTAGACTGCCGTAAGTGAAGAAGCTGAGATTCTGATGAGGTATGACTAATGTTTCAAAATGTACGCTTCCGTCTCCTATTATTTTATTTACTGGTAATGGAAGGAATCTTACTGTTATTCGGTGGGAGTATTTATTTTTCTTTTACTCGCCGAGAATCTAAACAACTAGATAACAAATTGATGGCTTTAGCTGAAGTGGTAGTACCAACTTTTGGCAAAGTTCAGTATCAAGATACTTCTTACCTTCAACAATTAAGCAACGAAGAATTATTTGATCCCGAAACTCAAACCATAGAGTTGTTTGATTATAACAAAAATCGTTTATGGCATCAAGGATCATTAAAAGTTTCTTCTCAACCGGAACCCGGCTTATTTACTCTAGTGTCTGAAAAAAGTGACTCAAAAATTCGTAGTGTTACTTTTTCTGTGGCGGTTAATGCGTCTGAAGACATACAACC
This sequence comes from unicellular cyanobacterium SU3, assembly GCA_002172675.1. Classification (GTDB taxonomy): domain Bacteria; phylum Cyanobacteriota; class Cyanobacteriia; order Cyanobacteriales; family Microcystaceae; genus Crocosphaera. Next base: position 35,524 of record NETF01000177.1, on the reverse strand, counting down.
CACTTCACAAGGCTTTGTTCGTGTTAGTCAATCCTTAGAAGAATTGGAAGAATCGGGAAATCAATTATTATTGATTTTATCCCTCAGTGCCATCGCGGCTTTTACTTTAGCTGCAGTGGGAGGTTATTTCTTAACCGATACCGCCGTTAAACCTATTGAAGAAGCTTATGAAAAGCAACAGCAGTTTACGGCTGACGCATCCCACGAACTCCGAGGCCCTTTAACCGCTATTAAAGCTTCTATTGATATCATGCGTCGTCACCCGGAGCGTTTTCAAGAAAAGGATAATAGAAAGGTAGGAGCGATCGCCAATGCAACAGATCAGATGACTCGTTTAGTCGAAGATTTGTTATTTTTAGCCCGTACAGAAAAAAAAACGACTAAGTCTAACCCTGAATATACTTCTATTTCTCTGAATGAGTTATTACAATCATTAATTGATTTACTCGAACCATTAGCTGGAGAAAAAAATATTACTTTAAATTATCAGGCTTTTGATGAAGTTTTTGTCATGGGTAATCGTGATCAATTAAACCGTTTATTTTCTAACTTAATTTATAATGCCCTAAACTATACTTCTGAAAAAGGTTTAGTCCTAGTTCGACTTATTCAACATAACCAGCAGGTTAAAGTAGCGATAGAAGATACCGGGGTTGGCATTGCCCCAGAAGATTTACCCCATGTTTTTGATCGCTTTTGGCGTGCCGATAAAGCCCGTCATCATAGTGGGGGAACTGGGTTAGGATTATCCATTGCTCAAGCGATCGCTCACTCCCATCAAGGCAAAATTACCGTTAAAAGTAAGTTGGGAATCGGCACTTGTTTTGAAGTTTCTTTGCCTGTTTTAACCTCAAAAATAGGAAAACAGCCTGCAACCCTCTGAAATTAGGGATCGTAAGAGAATATGAAATAATAATGATATAATTATGATAAGATTATGAGATAAAACCAAGCAATTATGCAATGATACCCATATTCTTTTCGCGGGGTATTGTCCTCACACTTAGTTTAGCCTTGGGGGTTGGGTTAATTAGTTGTACTTCAAGTGAAGTTACCCCTCCTTCAACTCAAACAGACAATACCGAAACCACAGAGTTAGCTACTGATAATCAAGAAAAAAAGAAAGTCTTAACCACTTTTACGGTTCTAGCGGACATCGCTCAAAACGTAGCAGGGGATAAATTAGACGTACAGTCAATTACTCGTATTGGCGCAGAAATTCACGGTTATGAGCCGACTCCCAGTGATATTACCAAAGCACAAGACGCTGACCTCGTTTTATATAATGGCATGAATCTAGAGCGTTGGTTTGAGCAGTTTTTAGGCAATGTCGAAGATGTTCCTTCAGTGCTGTTGACAGAAGGGATTGAACCCATTCCCATTGCAGAAGGTCCCTACGCCGATAAACCCAACCCCCATGCTTGGATGTCCCCTAGGAACGCTTTAGTTTATGTGGAGAATATTCGTCAAGCATTCGTCGAACTTGACCCCGACAACGCCGAGACATACAACGCCAATGCTGCTGCTTACAGCGAAAAACTAAAAGCCATTGACGAGCAACTACAAGCAGATTTAGAGCAAGTTCCTGAAAATCAACGATATTTAGTCAGTTGCGAGGGAGCATTCTCTTATTTAGCCCGTGACTATAATTTGAAAGAAATTTATATGTGGCCGATTAACGCTGAACAGCAGTTTACTCCCAAACAGGTCAAAACTGTTATTGATAAAGTGAAAACAAATAAAGTTCCTACTATTTTTTGTGAAAGTACCGTCAGTGATGAAGGACAAAAACAAGTCGCCAAAACCACCGGCTCGCGGTTTGGGGGCAACCTTTATGTTGACTCTCTTTCCACCGAAGAAGGGCCAGTGCCTACCTTCTTAGACTTGCTCGAATATGATGCTCGCGTCATTTCTAACGGGTTACTCGCTGGTAGTAAGACGCAATAAGTCTCTGTTTAAGTCAAATAAGTGTAACTTCAGACAGGTTTAACAAGCAATTTACATTTTTTAAAATAATGAATGAGATTTCTGTTCTACCAGTTATAGCACTACCCATGATGGTTCGCAGATTCACAAAACTTGAAACCCTTTGCTAGTTTCATTTCGCATAAGTACGTAGTGGTATAGTGTCTCATACTTTTTGATACAAACCATTTAAGGAATTAGTTAACAATGATATCAACAACGTCCCCATCTCTCAATATTATGGTAGATAACCTCAGTGTTACCTACAATAACGCTAAACTAGCCTTGTATAATGCCAGTTGTACCATAGAACCCGGTTCGATTACCGCTTTAGTCGGTCCGAATGGTTGCGGTAAGTCCACCTTGTTTAAATCGATTATGGGGTTTTTGTCCCCCAGTCAAGGACGGGTTTTGGTAGGAGGAACTTCCGTCAAAAAAGCCCAGAAACGCCAGTGGATGGCTTATGTACCCCAAACCGATGAAGTAGACTGGAACTTTCCCGTCAGTGTCTTTGAAGTGGTGATGATGGGACGTTATGGTTATATGAACCTATTACGCATTCCCAGTGCCAAAGATAAGAGATTAGTGATGGAAAGCTTAGAACGAGTTGGAATGAGTAAGTTTCGTCATCATCAAATCGGGGAATTGTCAGGAGGACAGAAAAAACGAGCATTTTTGGCTAGAGCGTTGGCCCAAGAAGGGAAAATCATTTTACTCGATGAACCCTTTGCAGGAGTAGATATCAAGACCGAAAAAAGTATGATTGATCTAATGATTCAGTTACGAGAAGAAGGTCATACTATTTTAGTGTCAACCCATGATTTAATGTCTATTTCTACTTTTTGCGATCGCACTATTCTCCTCAACCAAACCATTTTAGCCTCCGGTACCACAGAAGAAACGTTTACAGAAGAAAACTTAGAAATGACCTTTGGTGGGTTGCCAGTCAGTAATATCAGTTCTCACAAATAGAGATGAAATGTCATTATTGGTCATTCCGAACTCGATTGCTTCGGGATATTTTCAGTAATAATTACAGTTTACTGTTGATATAATCCCTCGCAATGACGACTGAAGTATAGAAGGTAATACTTAATGGGAACTAATATTTTGAACTGGTTTACTGAACCCTTACAATACGGGTTTTTAGTACAAGCTATCTGGGTAAGTGCCTTTGTTGGCTTAGTTTGTGCGGTGCTTTCTTGCTATATTACCCTTAAAGGGTGGTCACTCATGGGGGATGCCATTTCCCATGCAGTGGTTCCTGGGGTAGTAGTTGCTTATGCCCTTGATATTCCCTTTGCCATCGGCGCGTTTTTATTTGGCTTTGGGGCAACGGTAGCCATTGGTTATATTAAATCTAATACTCGACTGAAAGAAGATGCAGTCATCGGCATTGTTTTTACAGGGTTTTTTGCTTTTGGTTTAGTTCTCGTCACAAAAATTCCAAGTAATATTGATTTATTTCATATTCTCTTTGGTAATGTTTTAGGTATTTCTCAACAAGACATTATTCAAAGCCTAATCGCAGGAATCATTACTTTAGTTGTTATTTTACTACGACGTAAAGATTTACTGCTGTTTTGTTTCGATCCTAACCATGCCACAGCCATCGGTTTGAATACTCAGATGATGTATTATACCTTGCTTGGTGTGTTAGCTTTAACCATTGTAGCAGCCTTACAAACTGCTGGTATTATTCTAGTTATTTCTATGTTAGTTACCCCTGGATCAATTGGTTATTTATTAAGTGATCGCTTTGATTATATGTTAATTATTTCTGTGATTAGTAGTGTTGTTTCTTGTATTTTAGGAACTTATTTCAGTTATCATCTCGATGTTTCGACAGGAGGCAGTATTGTCGTTTTGTTAACCTTATTATTTGTACTTGCCATGATTTTTGCACCTAAATACGGTATCTTGGCTCAACAGTTGAAAAAACGCTCTATTCATAATTAATTATTAAAGTTTGTTATATAATGTCTAGCAAACTTTAAAGCTTCTTGTTTAGTAGATATTTTTCCTTCAACATAAGCGATTGAAACTTCAGTTAAAAGTTCACCGAGTTGAGGACTGGGTTTAATATTAAGATGATTGATTAAATCGTGACCTGTAATTAAAGAGGTCGGATGAGCCACTTTATCGTGAGGATCAAGATAACGATTAATTAGGTGAAAAATTAATTTATGATCGACATTTTTAGCTAAAGCAACTAGCGCAAAAATAGGAAAATTATCCCCTAATCCTAAAAATAAAAAATATAAGTCTCTTAAAGATAGTTCTTGCTGATTTTTTAACCAAGGTAAATAATGGAGAACATTTATAACTGTTTTAATTTCTTGATTAGAATATTTTAAATTGGATAATTCTCTTTTAGCTATTTCAGGATTATTAGAAACCAAACAAGTTAATTTTGATTTGTTAATTACATGACTACTGTAAATTTCTTGATTTTCTTGAATTGCAAAAAAAATATTTAACTTAAACTTATCTTGTTTAAAATTATTAAGTAATAATTTAATAGTTTTATCAATTTCTTGTAGTAACTGTGAATTATCATCATTAATTTCAGAAAACCAAGGGCTTAATAATCCATCTTCTTGCATTTTACTGAACCATTTACTGCCTTGATCATTACCTAGTAAATAATTGAATTCAGTTTGCACTCTTTCAGCAGCTACTTGAGTAATTAAAGAAGATAATTGGGCAATAGTTTTTCGTGTTTTCGGGTCGATTTTAAACCTTAATTGAGCAGCTTGACGATAAGCTCTTAATAATCGTAAAGGATCATCTTTTAAATTTTGAATACTAATCATTTTAATGGTTTTTGTTTGTAAATCTTCTAAACCATTTAACGGATCAATAAATTTTTGTTGCTGAAAATTATAAGCGATCGCATTAATCGTAAAATCTCTTCTACTTAAGTCTTTTTCAATGGTATCCCCTTCTTGTTGAGCAAAATCAACAGTACCCTCCCTAAATACAACTCTAGCAATGTTTCGTTCTGCATCAAGAACGACAAAACCAGCATGATATTGATGAGCAATTTTTTTAGCTATTTCTATAGCAAATTCAGGTAAAACAAAATCTAAATCAAAATAATCTCGCTGACAATTAAGCAGTGTATCTCGAACCATCCCACCCACCAAATATGCAGTCGGGGGAAGCAATTCTAAGTCAAAGGGTAAAATCTTGGGGGATAAATTAAGGGATGAGGTGAACGACTTCATATAAATTAAAAAAATAAACTCTTAAAAATTAGTCAAATTTTCATATCTTACGTTAGATTAATAAGTAACACGGACAAAGGAGAAATCTATGTGTATTTGTGTTAACTGTCATTACGTTGATAGTTGTCAAACCTATTACGCAGTAGAAGAACAACATCAACAAGCCCATTTAACGGATAATCCGACATTTGACCCAAAAGAACCTACCATTAATGTTAACATTCGCCCTAAAGAAGATTACATCGAAATGGAGTGGGATGTCGTAGGTTGTGAAAGCTTTTTAGAAGAAAGCGGAAAATGGATGAAGTTACGCCCAGGAGAACCTGTTCCTGCTTAAATTAAGTAATAGGTAGAAAGCTACATTATGGATTGCTAAACATCAGGAAATTCAAGTCAAGCTTGATTAATTATTGAGTTTCCTGTCAAGTAATCCATCTATTTTAATAAATAGCCATAGGATTAGCCGTTCAATCAATAGCTATAATGCTTAAAGAATGGTAATAGTAATAATAGCAATTTGTTGACAGAAAAATAGGTGAAACATAAATCTTACATTTTTTTAATGGGAGATACAACCCAATATTAAGTAATTTATTGCGGGTCAATACTACTTAATAAGTTGACTTAACCATTTTAAAATAATAATGTTACTGTTGAACGTGGTCAATTAATTTATTTATGAAAAACGCTAAAACAAAGAAACGTCGCTGGATTTATGTAACCTTAGTATTAATGCTTTTAGCCCTAATTTCCTTTTCAATTTTACCGGTTGTCAGCAGTATGGTTCAAGCGCAACAAGCTGATCAATCTTCTTTAGTCACGACCGAAAGCACTAGACTCAAAAATGAAGCTTTAGGGTATCAAATGGTCTTAGAACGGGAACCAGACAACGAAAACGCCCTTTTAGGACTCTTAGAAACCAGACTAAGACAAGGAGACTTAGAAGCAGCGATCGCACCTTTGAAACGATTAGCCCAACTTAACCCCCAACAACCTGATTATGGCATTTTACTCGCCCAATCTCAACAACAACTAAAAAATTATGACGCAGCCCTCAATACCTATCAAGATATTATAGTAGCCAATCCTGGAGATATGCGTGCTTTAAAAGGAATGGTGGATTTATACATGAACCAAAACCGCCCTCAAGCAGCCATTACTTTAGTGCAAAATACATTAAATGAAGCGATTGAAGAACAATCTAATGAATCCGTTTCTGATAGTGTTTTTAATTTAACCTCTCTACAATTACTCTTAGGAGAAATTTACAGCGAAGAAGAACGCTATGATGATGCGTTAGTGATGTATGATCAAGCGATTAAAGGAGATAAAGACGATTTTCGTCCCCTATTAGCCAAAGGAATGTTACTCAGAGAACAAGGGAACGAAAACGAAGCTCAAACTTTATTTAAAGAGGCGATTCTTAAAGCCCCGGTTCAGTATAAAGAACAACTTAAAGACATTTCTTTACAGAGTCCTCAAGAACAAAAAAAAGAGCAAATCGTTGATTCTAAAGAAGCCAAGAAAACTGAATAATTAGTTTTTAGAACGAAAACGACCTCCGATTAAACTTAACAAGATCAACATCAAAATTCCTACCCTCGCATTAGGTTCGGGAACTGAGGCCGCCAAAAACGCATTATCTTGAATATTGTCGATGCTACTATTGCGACGAATAATACTAGAGAGGGTGACGGTTTCGAGGGTAGGATCTAAGATATTGAGATGAGCGAGGTCGTTAAGATAGAAAAAGCGATCGCCATCTCGGGTGCGCGTAAATTGATCGATCAAAATATGGCTAAAAGTTTCTCCTAATAAACCCCCATTGACTTTCTTCTCCGCTAAACCAGCAATCCACAAATCCACCTCATCAAGGCTATTATAAACACTAGCAAAAGCATTAGCTAAATCCACATCACCGCCAGTCACTTCTAAAAAGGTCGTATAAGGGATTAATCCCAAGGCTAAACGAACGGTATTGATATCGGGAAGACCATGCTCTCGGCCCCGTTGTAGATTAAGAGAAGCCAGATCAAACCCTCCGGCCCCAGGAGGTCCAAACAAGAAGTTACGCACATCATCAATTAAAAAGGTATCCAATTCTTGAGCTTGTTGAGAAGCTAAACCCATTAATAGAGTATCAATACCATCTTCTAAGACTTCATCAGGGTTAAAGAAACTATCCCGTAACGATAAAGATTCAACAAGATTACCCTCATTATCAACCCTCAGAAGATTGGGGGACAACATGGTATGACCAAAACGGAAAGCAGCCGTAGAAAACTCTGTAGAAATGCTTGCATCAATCTGATCATCGTAACCGTTATAGTCTTCTAGAGCATTTTCCCCTAGGATAACCGGCAACCATTGATTATAGGTGATGATTTGCATCTGTGCGCCGACAACTTTACGGGCCGACTCAAAGATAAAATCCCCTTCACTCAAACCAGACGCTTGGAATTTATTAACTAATGCGGTTTCTCCATTATCGAGACGGGTTTTAAGATCATCAACAATACGATTATGTTCTCGCATAAATAAAGAATGAGTGGCTAAGAGTCCTATTTGTTCATTAGCGCGGATGTCCCCTGATAAAAAATAGTTTTCCGTATTGGGATCACCTCCTGTATCGTTGGCAATACCTGGTTTATTTAACATCAACAACTTTTCCCCATTGTTGGCTGTTTCAGCAATCAGTTTTCCAGTGCCATCATGAGTCCGTAGAACATTGATACGATCATTATCTGAACCATAAATATTAGAAGCATCAATATAAGCAGTAATCTCGTTAAATTGTTGACGCACACCTAGACCATCGGTATTAAATTCTGAGCGATTTAAGCCAATTTCTTGAGTTCCTGTGTTAAGGGGGTCAAAATCGGGATCGCCTGCGGGTACAGCTATATTAAAAAGTTCTTCGGTGCCAATGGGACTCAAACTGAGATCATGATCAAGAAACTGGCCCCATTGCCACACCCAATCTGTTACTTTTGATGAGTTAGGAAGAGAAACCAATTGAGCAGAAACAGCGTTACTAATGGCGCGAGGACTCGGTAAAACACTCGAATTTAAACCACCTCTGGGGATAAAAAGTCCATCATCATAGGCAACCCCTGAAAAACGAATTAAATCACTCCCCACTGACCCAAAGGTAGAATTATTAATATTATTACCTGTACCGTCCATATTGCGAAATTCAGCAGCTTCTACGGGTAATAAGATTCCCACACCAATAGCAGTCACACCCGTTAAAATAATAGTAATTTTTTTATTCATCTTTGTTACAAGCATTAAAACTTAACAATCAATTAACTTAATGTTTTATCCTTAATCCTAATCTTATTAAACCCATATTTTTAGACAAATCTTTCATTTTCTTAAACGAATTTTAACAGCTACCACAGCCACTGCCACAACCACCGCCACAACCACCGCCACAACCACCGCCGCAACTACTACCGCAACTACTGCCACAACTGTGACCACTGCCACAAGAAGTATGATCTATAGTGTTATGGTGAGTATCAGTGTGAACAGAATTATCATAACTATCTGAATTACCACCACACCCTACACCATAAATAATATCGGTGACACAATAAGAATGGGTGCTAGTGTTGCTGCTGATTGTCTTATTTTGATTATTTTGAAAACAATCTAAGGTATAGTAAAAACCATTTTCAATTTCTAATAAACTATCAATAGTAAATAATAAAGGTAAGCGTTTCGGTTGATAAGAATTAATGTTTTCTTTCTGACAAGCTAATTCCCAAGCTAAACGAATCCCTCTTTGTCCTTGAGAGCTTTGATTCATGGCTTCAGCCGGGATATGATGAAGAAAATAGCCAAAAGCTTGAGAACAAAAATCACTATATTCTTTGGTAAATAAAATAAATTCGTGCCAAGCTTCGTCAACAATTAAAGATGGCATAGACACCATGCTTTGTTGGGCTTTATAGCAAATCAAAAAATATTCTTTTAGCGCAGAAAAGACTAACTCTTGTTGTTCAGACGATAAATAATTTCTTGTTTTTGCAAATTTTTCTTTAAACCCAGAACTAAATTGATAATTGGTAATAAAATCTTTTCGTTGTTTTTTAAGTTGCTTGTTTTTTCTATATCGACTCAGTAAGGTAACGATAACAAGAGTCACTAAAGGAATATTGATACCGATGGCTAAACCAATCATTAAAGAAAAGTGATTCAATTCCATAAAAATTTACCCATTAATAACTTAGAGTTGTTTTAACGCAATTATAATTTAGACTCATTTGGCATGATAGATAAGAGTTACACATTAACCTAACCTGAAATTCATCTAAAGTTATTAGAGAATGTAACTATTTTTGATTAAGATTAATAGTAGCCTCGGTGAATCCGCTAACCCCTAAATCCATGCGGGCTATTGATAGTGTAAATTTTAAACTTTTACTATGACCAGTTTACAAACGCCTAACGTCTCGGAATATAGCCTTGATCGTGACTGTATGACCCTTTCTCGTCACGTTTTACAACAACTTGAAAGTTTTTCCCCTGAAGCGCAGGATCTCAGTGCTATTATGAACCGCATTGCCTTAGCGGGAAAACTGGTTGCTCGCCGTCTCAGTCGTGCTGGTTTGATGGCTGATGTCTTAGGATTTACTGGAGAAACCAATGTGCAAGGGGAGTCCGTCAAAAAGATGGATGTCTATGCCAATGATGTGTTTATCTCTGTGTTTAAACAAAGTGGTTTAGTCTGTCGTTTAGCCTCAGAAGAGATGGACAAACCCTATTATATTCCTGAAAATTGTCCCATTGGTCGGTATACTTTGTTATACGATCCCATTGATGGGTCATCTAATGTAGATATTAATTTGAACGTGGGATCGATCTTTGCCATTCGTCAACAAAAAGAGGATGATCTCGACGGAGAAGGCAATGATCTCTTAAAAAATGGACACGAACAAATAGCCGCCGGCTATATTGTCTATGGACCGTCTACCATGTTGGTGTATTCGATCGGTCATGGAGTCCATTCCTTCTTGCTTGACCCCAGTTTAGGAGAGTTTATCTTAGCACAAGAAAATATAAAAATCCCTGATCACGGTCCTGTATATAGTACCAATGAAGGAAACTTCTGGCAGTGGGATGATGCCATTAGAGACTATACCCGTTATGTTCATCGTCATGAAGGTTATACTGCCCGGTATAGTGGGGCATTAGTGGGAGATATTCACCGTATTTTGATGCAAGGGGGCGTGTTTTTATACCCCGGAACCGTCAAGAAACCTGAAGGAAAATTACGTTTATTATACGAAAGTGCGCCCTTAGCCTTTTTAGTTGAACAAGCAGGAGGGAAGGCTAGTAATGGACTTAAACCTATCTTAGATGTTGTTCCTGATAAACTTCATGCGAGAAGTCCTTTAGTTATCGGTTCAAAAGAAGATGTCAGTTTAGTTGAGTCCTTTATCCAAGATCATCAACATCGTAAAGATGGTTAATCATTAACGGATGAGTGAACATATTCTAGTGACGGGGCCTAGTCGTTCGGGTAAAAGTGAGTGGGCCGAAAGGTTAGCCGAGAAACGAGATCAACCGATCATTTATGTGGCCACTGCTTTAGAAAACCCCGATGATCCCGAATGGCAACAGCGTATCGAAAAACATCGCCGTCGTCGCCCCCCTCACTGGCAAACCTTATCCGTTCCCTATGATCTCTGTGCAACCATTGAACAAGCAAACCCTCCCCATTGTCTTTTAATTGATTCTTTGGGGACTTGGGTGGCCAATGAGTTAGAAAAAGATGAAGAAACTTGGAACAGTATAATCACTTGCTTGTTAGAGACAACACAACAAGCGTCAGTGGATCTTATTTTTGTGGCCGAGGAAACAGGGTGGGGAGTGGTTCCTGCTTATCCTTTGGGGAGAGTATTCCGTGATCGCCTAGGACATTTGATCCGCAAATTAGGGGCGATCGCAGATACCACCTATTTAGTTGCAGGGGGTCATGTTCTTAATTTAAGTTTATTGGGAGAACCTCTAAATTTATTATGATTGAGGATAAGAAATAAGCTCAATTTTGCTTTTAAATTATGGCTACTACCATCCCTTTTGTAACCCCCATTAATCAAATTAGTCTAGAACCAGGTAGTCATGTTACGATTACCCATATAACCTGGCGAGAATTTGAAACCATGTTACAGGAATTGGGAGAAAATCGTAGTGCTAGACTAAGTTATAGTCAGGGTATTTTAGAAGTTATGGTTCCTCTTCCTGAACATGAAAGACCCAAGGAACTCATTTCAGATATTGTCAAAATTTTGTTAAAAGTAACTAAGAGAAAATATGAACCTTTTGGATCGACAACCTTTAAAAAAGAAGGGATAGCAGGAGTCGAACCAGATGCTTGTTTTTATATCAAAAATTATCAACAGATGATTAGTCGTCGTCGTTTACAACCTGATGATCCACCACCCGATTTAGCCATTGAATGTGATGTTACTTCTAAAACTACCCTTGAAGCTTATCAAGGGATTAAAGTACCTGAATTATGGGTTTATGATAGTGGCAAGTTAAAGATTTATCTTCTTGAAAATGATCAATATATTCAGTCTGAAATAAGCCCTACTTTTCCCAATATTAACTTAACTCAAATTATCCCTAATGCGATTGAGCGGTCGTGGCAAGTGGGTAGTTTTCAAGCATTAGAAGAGTTAGAAACTATTATTCAAGGAAATTTAGATTAACAGTTTGTACGGTGGGTAAGAGGAGAGATTTTTAAGGTTAATGAAAGTATTTTGAATGTTTGCTCATTATGATTATCTATCTATTCGAAGATGATAAAAGCGATCGCAGGACTTATAATAAAAGATGCTTCTCTAGTTAAGAATTTTTTAGCTATGGTAAGGTCATTATATGAAACAGATTATGCTCAATGGACGCAGTTGCAAATTGAAGCATTAAAAGCCCGTAATTGGGAAAAAATTGATTTTGAGCATTTAATAGAAAATTTAGAAATGGGAGATCCCAAAGAAACAGTTGAAAGTAATTTGATTATTTTGATTGCCCATCTTTTAAAATTAGCGGTTCAACAAGACGCACCTGATTGGATGACTAATAGTTGGTATAATTCCATTGATGAACACAGAAAACGCATTCTTAAAGCCAAACAAAAGTATAAACCCATTAAAAAATATCTACCGACTGCCGTTGAAAATGCCTATCAAGATGCTAGAGATTTAGCCATAAAAGAAGGTAAACGGGCCGATGGACGCAAAGTTATTAAGAGAGATGAGTCTGAATATCCAACTCAATGCCCTTATACGTTAGAGCAGATTCTTGATGAATATTGGTATCCGAGAACATAAAAAGATTTTCTCGCTCATTGCTCACCTTAGAAGACTGTGTTAACTTCTAAAATGTTCTTAAAAATTTAATCATTACTTTATTTACATGAATCTTTCTGTTTTTATAATTGCCATTGCCACCCTATTAATATTAAGCGTTATTATCTATTTATTAACCCCTCGTAACTACGAATCAGCCGAAACTGTGGCGAATTCCTACGATGAATGGACAGAAGACGGTATTCTAGAATTTTATTGGGGAGAACATATCCATTTAGGTCATTACGGTTCCCCTCCCCATAATAAAGAATTCTTACAAGCAAAAGAAGATTTTGTTCACGAAATGGTCAAATGGGGCGAATTAGATAAATTACCCCAAGGAACCACAGTGTTAGATGTAGGTTGTGGTATTGGGGGAAGTAGTCGCATTTTAGCCAAAGATTACGGCTTTGCTGTGACAGGAGTTACCATCAGTCCGCAGCAGGTGAAACGAGCCCAGGAATTAACGCCAGAAGAGGTTACGGCTGATTTTAAAGTAGATGATGCCTTAGCCCTTTCTTTCCCTGATAATAGTTTTGATGTGGTGTGGTCCATCGAAGCAGGTCCCCACATGGAAGATAAAGCTAAATATGCCCAAGAAATGATGAGAGTGTTGAAACCTGGGGGAATTTTAGTGGTGGCTGACTGGAATCAACGGGATGATCGCCAAAAACCCCTTAATTTCTGGGAAAAACCCTTAATGCGTCAACTTTTAGACCAATGGTCTCATCCTGCCTTTTCGAGTATAGAAGGATTTTCCGAACAAATTGAAGCCACTGGGTTAGTTGAAGGGGAAGTCATAACAGCAGATTGGACAAAAGAAACCCTTCCTTCTTGGTTAGACTCCATTTGGCAAGGGGTGATTCGGCCTCAAGGAATGATTAAATTTGGTGCGTCTGGGATTATTAAATCTCTTAGGGAAGTTCCCACACTATTGTTAATGCGGATTGGTTTCGGAACAGGGTTATGTCGTTTTGGAATGTTTCGTGCGGTTAAATCTGACTCAGTGAACCAATTAGCAGAACAGTCTACTGCCAACAGTCTTGTTCGGTAATTTATCGTTTTTCTTCCATAGAAAAAAACAGGAAAACGTTACCATGAGATTAATTAGATGATATCGGTGAAATCTATGAGTATGACTTCAACTGAACAAGTTAGACAATATCTTGCCCATTGGTTCCAGTTAGGTAAATGTGTCATTTGTCCGAAACGACAAGAAAAAATCCGTCCTCAAGTTATCTTTAGAGGACATGATTATTCAAGGGAATTTGAACAGTGTTGGCAAAAAATCTTGAATACTGATGCTGATTGCTATTTAGAAGGGACAGAGCAAACCATACAACAGTTATTAAGTCCTGCTTGGGACATTATTGATTGTCCTCGTTGTAACTTGCCCATACCCATGACAGTTGGGGGGGTAGCGTCTCCTGCTTGTACTTGTTTTGACTTATCAGATTGGCCAAACAATGAATTACCGTCTCCTAGGGTTCCTGCTAACACTAGCACCCATCTCAATCGTCTTAAACAACGATTACAAAGTAAAGAAGATAATAACTAAGCCAATAATTGTTCGGCAGCTTGGGCTAATTCGGTGGCAACACGGGCAGAATAGGGCTTAATTAACCACCAAATCAAAGGAGATAACCATCCTTTGAGAGTCACAGAGTAGGAAATATAAGTACCACAGAGGGTTGATTCAACTTGATAGGTAATTTTTTGTTCTATTCCTGGAATGGTTAATACTCTTAAACTCAATAACTCCCCAGGACGAACATTTTCAACAAATAAACGCACAGGAATAGGGGTTAAACGAGTTACCGCCTTATAGATTAACCCTGGTTTAGCCATCAATCCTAGGGGAACATTTGTTTTGGAGAACAGAGGATGCCAAGAAACGTCGGCCACATTAATCAATTTGTACCATAGCACATCTAATGGGGCTGTACTCATGGCACGATATCGCTTATAAAGGGAAAAGCTACACAAAAGTTTCCCTTTGGCGAACATTAATTTTAACGAGAAATTTAGAATCACATCTGCCCCCCGCAAAAATGGCCTGGCAAGTTTATTATTGTAGATGATCCCTGCTAGGCTGTGGGCTTTAAAATATTAAGATATATTCTCTTATCAACAGGAGAGACTTTTGAGAGAAGCTAATTGAGTTTAAGTAAATACTGTTAATTCTTCTTGAGATGGTCTACAAATCGTCTCAAAACCCCATTGATAAAACGATAACCATCATCATCAGAATAACGTTTTGCCAGTTCAACAGCTTCATTAATCGCCACTTTTTCAGGAACATCAAGAAACAAGATTTCGGCTACAGCCAAACGTAAAATATCTTGATCAATTTTAGCCAAACGCTTTAACTGCCAGTCTTTTAATACGGCTTCTAATTGTTGGTCAATCTCTTGTCTGCGTCGGTTAATGGTGCCAATTAATTCAATGGCATATTCCCTGACTTCGTATTGACTGGCTAATTGAATAATTTCAGGAAATTCTACTGCATTGGCTAAACGATTAATCGCGTCTTGTGTTAAGGTGAGGGCATCTTTAATCATTGTTTTAGCACTTTCTAGGGTGGTTGCCTTGGTTTCGTACTGAAACAGTTGATTATGCCCTCTTTTGACTTCGGATGAAGCGGTTTCTAGACTGTCCTGTACTTCACTGGTTAAAGCCCTAATAGCGGCTAAAGTGAGATCGTTGAGTTCAACTTTGTCAAGTTTTTCGGCTTTTCCTTTAATTTGACTCAGACTTAATAAAGCTAATTCACGAGCGATGCGACGGGGTTGCTGACGAGACGGCATAAGCGGTTAAATCTCTAAAATGGCTAGATTTGAAACGATGATTTGTTTTTTATACCCTACACCCTCAACCTAACAATTCTCCTCAAGTATAATTTTGTCTTCATCCGATGAGTTAGCGGTATCTTCTTCAGCTACCATCGGATGCTTTTCGGATTGTTTGACAGTCGAATCAAGATTAAGTTTCGTTTTATTCTTAGGTTGAGACAACTGAGGAACGGGGTTAGGAAGATTAGGGCTGACAATACCGCCAGAAATTAACACTTTGAAGGCATCTTCAATAGAAATGGGCAAATTAATCGCTTCGTCAGCAGGAATGATAGCATACCATCCGGATGTCGGGTTAGGAGTGGTGGGAATAAAGACACTCAACATGGGTTTATCGAGATGAGTTTGCAGAGAAGGGCTTAAAGTCCCTGTGACAAACCCTAAACTCCAGACACCAATACGGGGATATTCCACCATTACCACACGCCGAAACTTGCTTTTCGAGTCTTTAAAGAGGGTTTCTAATATTTGTTGTAACGTCTTATAGACAGCCCCGGCTAAAGGAATCGATTGTAAAATACGTTCCCCTACATCTAATAGCCATCTCCCTGCAATATTACGAGCCATTAAGCCAATTATTAGAATAAACAGTAAGGGCACTGCGAGACCGACAATCAGATTAAGACAGTAGCTTAAAATGGGGTCAAGGCCGTCAAAGGGGTTGAGTTGTTTGGGAATTTGAGTTAAAAGATTAATGACCCAACTGGCAATGGTAATGGTTAGCCAAATAGTGGTAGCCAAGGGGATGACAACTAAAAGGCCGGCAATTAGATCATTTTTTAAATCTTGTTTAAAACGTTGCAGCACAGAGTACCAACTCTCCACTTAATAAAACTGACGATCACAATGATTATGGTTGGTCTACATAAGTGATCTGTTAATAATTCTAACAGAAACCTAAACACAAGGTATATTTTGAGTTCGGAGTCAGGCTTTGAGAGTTTTAATACTAAACCACTTTTAAAAGTTGACTCAAATAATCTATCTGTTGCGTCTTGCAGATTGCCTCTTGCCTATGCCTATCTTCTTGAATAGCCGATGATAATCGGAGTTAGTATAACCGCTACTTTAATTATTAGATAAAATATGTTGTTTATTTCTTAGTTATCTCTCAAAAATTCATTTTGTGTTATAATACCGTTTTGCTTTTGTTGAATTCGTAATCCTAATGAAAAAACGATCAAATTGGTGGCGATTATTACCTTATTTGCTAACAGAATGGCCGTCATTAGTTAAAGGATTTTTATGTATTTTAGGCTTTGTTGCAGTTACATTGGCTTTACCTTATTTGGCGGGACAAGTTTCTTTATATATTGGACAAGGTAATCTTGAACAAGTAGCCTATTGGTTAGGGTTAGGAACGTTAGCATTTTTAGTTCGGGGCATTTTTCAATACGGACAAAACATATTCATGATTGATGCTTCTTTGGAAATGGTGTTAAATGTTCGCAAGAAAGTTTATGCCCATTTACATCAATTAGGATTAGACTATTTTGAAACAGCAAAAACAGGAGATTTAACCTATCGTTTAACGGAAGATATTGATAAGGTTGGGGAAATCGTTGATAAATTATCTCATCAGTTTTTGTCAAATGTTCTGCAATTAATTGTGATTCCTGCTTATATGTTTTATTTGAACTGGCAGTTAACCCTCGCTAGTTTAATTCTCGCGCCTCTGATGGCTACTTTAGTTGGTATGTTTGGAGAAAGACTATTAATACTTTCTCGTCGCAGTCAAAATCAAATCTCTAATATTTCTTCTTTGTTGACGGAAGTTTTTAGTGGGATTCGTGTGGTTCAAGGATTCGCCGCACAGGATTATGAAGTAGAAAAATTTGCTAAAGAAGCTAAATATAATCGCCAAGCAAGATATAAAGCAGAAAAATTAAAAGCAACTCAATATCCTGTGGTGGGATTTTTAGAAGCAGTTAGTATTATGTCTCTATTTTTTATTGGAGGCTGGCAGATTTCTCAAGGCAATTTACAATCAGAAGAATTTGTTAGTTATTTGGCTGCAGTTGCTTTACTGCTCCATCCTATTGATTTAATGACCAGTAATTATAATGAATTTAAACAAGCAGAAGCATCCGTAGATCGTATTTTTGAATTAATGGATGAAAACCCTACTGTCATCGAAAAAGAAAATAGTTTAACCTTGCCACAAGTGACAGGAAAAGTAGAGTATTGTGATGTTAGTTTCGCTTATAAATCAGGTAAACTCGTTCTTAGAAATCTTAGTTTACTCGCAGAATCTGGACAAATTATTGCGTTAGTTGGATCATCCGGTGCAGGAAAAACAACCTTAGTTAATTTACTTCCCCGTTTTTATGATCCCCAAGATGGACAAATTTTAATCGATGGGATTGATATTAAAAAAGTTAGCTTAAAAAGTTTACGTCGACAAATAGGAATCGTTCCCCAAGAAACCACCTTATTCTCAGGAACTATTGCCCAAAATATTGCTTATGGCCAAGAAGAATTAGATTATCAAGCAATTGAAAAAGCTGCCAAAATAGCCAATGCTCATTCATTTATTACTCAATTTTCTCAAGGTTATCAAACTTGGGTAGGAGAAAGGGGAGTTAACCTATCAGGGGGACAAAAACAAAGAATTGCGATCGCAAGAGCCGTCTTATTAAATCCTCGTATTATGATATTAGATGAAGCAACATCAGCCCTTGATTCTGAGTCAGAAACCTTGGTACAAGAAGCATTAGAAAGGGTAATGGAAAATCGTACCGTTTTCGTCATTGCTCATCGTTTAAGTACCGTACGCAGTGCTGACTGTATTTTAGTCTTAGAAAAAGGTCAAGTGGTTGAGTCAGGAACCCATGATGAATTATTAGCAAAACAAGGCCGTTATGCTAAATTTTATAAACAGCAATATGCTAAAGGAACAGAAGCATTTTAGGTTAAATTGAAAAGGAATAAATATAAATATATGGTTTTTAAAAACCTATATAAATCAATTTTCTTTAATGATCTTTAGGATTTTTGAAGAAGGATTATATTTATGATATTTTAATAGTTAACAAGCATAATTAATTTTGATTTTTCATGGATGAACAGAACAAACAAGAGCCAACTCTTTATGATAAATTTATGGAAAGTGGATTAATCGGATGTTGTTCCCTTGACGAAGATTTATCAACAACTTATCAACAAGTTCTATCAGATAGCTTAGAATCTAAATATGATCAGAGAATGGTAACTATTCAAGAAAAACTCAAAGATTATCCTGACTGGGATCGAGAACAACAAATAAAAAGAAATCAAAAAGCTTTGAAAAAATTAAAAGAAAGACAGCAAAAAACTTTACAAATTAATGACGAAGAAGCTTATCAAAGAGAAGAAGACTTTGAGCGATTTAAACAATTAATAGATCAATTCCGTCCTCAAGATTCTAAACTCTATTCTGAAGATTAGACTTTTCTCGATTTAGGAGTGTTAGGATGATTAACCCATCCTAATAAGAAATGAATTATTAGCAAAACAAAGCCGTTATGCTAAATTTTATAAGCAAAAATATGCCAAAAGAACAGAAGAGTTTTACGTTAAATTTGGAATAAAATAAATACAAATATACGTTTTTCAATAACCTATATAAATTTATATTATGGATAAAAATAAACCACTTACAATCAACCACTTTAATTCTTGATCGCGATCACAACTTCTTTAGTTTTCAGATATAGAAATGAAACCTTTTACATTAGTTTTGACAATACCTAATCCTTTCCAAAAAGTTGGTGGTAATTCTAATTCAATATTATTATTTTTTTGATTTAAACTTAGTTCATATCCACTTTCTTGTGGTAAATAAATCAAATTATATTCTAGAAATTCTAGTGAATAATCATGATCGTCATACAAAAAACCCCATTTTTCAAGGAAAGCTTGAAAATCTTTTCCATTTATATCACTTGGATAATTGCTATTTTTTATTTTATAAAATTCAATAGCAATTATTGCTTTTTTGAAATTATAGCTACAATACTCGTTTATATATAAACTACTATCGTTATTTTCATTTGAATTAGATTCTTCTTTGTTGGTAAATATCAGGTATATTATTTGAAAAGGTAAAGCTATTAATGTGTAAAGAAAAGCTCAAATAAAAAGTGAATAAGAAGCAATAACTTGAATAAAAGAAACTAGCTTTTGTATGATTTGATTCACTTCATTTTTTCAAACTCGGACTTTTAATATTATATCATTAAAATATTAGTTAGTGCTTCATCTGGAGAGAATGGCTGTATGAGTATTGTTGTTTTTGGTAGCATTAATATGGATATGATTGCCCAAACTCCTCACTTTCCTCAACCTGGGGAAACAATCACCGGCACTCAATTTATCACATTACCAGGAGGAAAAGGTGCAAACCAAGCGGTTGCAACGGCAAAATTAGGTCGTTCAACTTACTTTGTGGGACGGCTTGGGGGTGATAGTTTAGGGAGAGATTTATTAAAAAGATTAGAAACATTTGATATTAATACTCAAGGGGTTTTGATTGATAAAAATACCTCGTCAGGGGTAGCGATGATTAATGTAGACGAATCGGGAGAAAATACCATTATTGTTATTCCTGGGGCTAATGGTAACATTAATGAGTCTGATGTTATTCGTTTAGAGAAAATTCTCTTAAAAGCCAGTTTGTTATTATTACAATTAGAAATCCCCTTAAAAGCAGTAGAAATAGCAGCCATAGAAGCAAAAAAATTAGGGGTGACGGTCATGTTAGATCCAGCGCCTGCCTCAGAGAAAATTCCTGATAGTTTATATCCTCTAATTGATATTATTACCCCCAATCAAACCGAAGCAGCGAAATTAGTTGGTTTTCCTGTGTCTGATACAGAAACTCTTAAAAAAGCAGCTGAACAATTACTGCAAAAAGGAGTCAAAATTGTCATTATTAAACTAGGACAAAAAGGAGCCTTTTATGCCACAGAAAACGAAGAAGGATTTGTCGCTCCTACCGTCGTCAAAGCCATTGATACAGTAGGCGCAGGAGATGGATTTAATGGAGGGGTTGCAGCCGCTTTGGATCAAGGTTTATCTCTTAAACAAGCCTTAAAATGGGGATCAGTGGTAGGAGCGTTAACCACTACTCAAGAAGGCGCACAAACAGCATTACCCGATTTAGCAACCGTCGAACAATTAATAATTAATAATTAATGTTAATTTAGACAATCTTGAGGGAAGAATAAGAACGCAATTGCCTATAATAGAGCATAGCAGGACGTTGACTCATCACCCAATCGCACCCTTGAAGGTTTATTGACTTTATGATTAGCATCGAAGATATTCAACCTGCCCCCAAAGGCCAGATAATGATTTATCAGCCTTATTATCATAAAGATAAGCATAAAATACTACCCTATGCCATTTCTTTATATGCCCAAGGAAATTTAGAAGGCACACGACGCATTGAAGGGGGAAAAGGTATCCCCTTCGTTGCTTCTTGGTTCGTCTCTAAACTGCCTTCGGAAATTACTCGTTGTCGAATGCAGTTTGATGGCCAAGCAGAATTAAGCTATGAAATTACCATTCTTAATGCGGAATTTATTGACTATCTAATATCAGCCCTTAAAATTTATCAAGAAGGAAAAATAGTAGATTTTCCCCAGGCATTCTATCGCAAGTTGCTACACTGTGAAGAATCTGCCTCCTAGACCGATAGAAAATAAAGGAGTAACAGGGTGGCACCGTCAACCAAATACTTAATTGTAGCCTCAATTGAAGCTTATACCGGTAAGTCAGGAACCATCTTAGGGCTTGCTCATCAGTTTCAAGATAAAGGCTTCTCAATCGCCTATAGTAAACCTATCGGCACTTGTTTCCCAGATGAAGACTCTAGAGCAAAAGAAGCGGATGTCGAGTTTATTACTGATGCTTTGGGCTTAAAAGAAGCTCAAGTCGTATCTCCCCTCATCCCTTTACAACGAACAACTCTAGAAAAACGCCTTAAACAAGAGGATACCACAGACTACAAACAATCACTTAAGGATAGTCTTGCTAACATTGAAGCGAATATCGTCATTGTAGAAGGGGCAGGAACCCTCTGGGAAGGTAGTCTCTTCGGATTATCCATTGTTGACATGGCCAAAACACTAGATGCGTCTGTGTTATTAGTTGCCCGTTACCATTCTCTTTTGGTGGTGGATAATTTGGTTAATGTTAAATTAGCCTTAGGGGATCACTTAGCAGGGATGATTATTAATGATATCCCCAGTGAAGAATTAGAGACGGCACAAACCCTGATTAAACCTTATCTTGAAAGTCATGGGATGCCAGTATTGGGTTTATTGCCAACCAGTCGTTTACTACGTAGTGTCAGTGTTCGCGAAATTGCCCATCAATTAAAGGCTCAAGTTTTATGTCGTGGCGATCGCTTAGATTTAATGGTAGAAAGCCTTACTATTGGGGCGATGAATGTTAACTCAGCCTTAGAATATTTTCGCCAAGGACAAAATAAAGCAGTGGTAACGGGAGGCGATCGCACTGATTTACAGTTAGCCGCTCTAGAAACTTCTACCAGTTGTCTTATTTTAACAGGACACATGAATCCTCAACCCTTGATCATCAGTCGGGCTGAAGATTTAGAAGTACCTATCCTTTCTGTTGATCTTGATACCTTAAGTACCGTTGAAATTGTGGATCAGGCCTTTGGTAAAGTGCGATTACAAGAAAAAATTAAAGTTAGCTGTATTCAGGAATTAATGGTTAAAAACTTTGATGTTGATCGTTTAGTTCAACAATTAAGCCTTTAACCCCTCAATACGACTTAAATAGGACAGGAGAATCTCACAATTCCCTGCTCCTTTTACTAATTAACTTAAACATTAGTTATTATTATTGTCATCGTCATTTTTATCCTCTTGGTCATTGTTATTGTTAGAATAGGATCTACCACGGGAAAAAGAACGAGAAGTTTTTTGACGAAATTGGCGAGCATAAGCCTGATTTCGTTCTGCTTTTTCTTTCTTTAAATTGCGACGTTTAGCCAAAATGAGTTCCTCTCTGAAATAATGAAAACCCTTGAGACAAAGAAGAGGGAGAAAAGTTACTTTTAACTTGCTCCTTAACTAAAAAGTTTTCATTGTATGTTTTCACCTCTTATTCTAGCATTTTATTTTAAATGAGATCAAATTTGTAAACAGAAGTGATAAATTGGATCTAGGTCTATTGCTTTACCTTGTTTATGTTTTCCATAACATAAAATTGATAGATTGTCTAGGAGTTTAAACCTAAAAATTAAAAAGTTATTGTTAACTTTTTTGCACAACAAATTATTAATTATTAACTAACTTTAGTCCGACAGTCTGCCATAGTTAAGATTAATTGCTTTAGGAGGAAATTAACTTATGTCCAGCGACAAACCTTCTCCCGTATCCTCAAATGCTTCTCAATTTTCTGAGAGTTCAAATCCAGAAATTTCTCAAGAAGAATTCATTCAATTACTGAAAACAACTATTACAAAACTAGATTTAATTGTTCAGCAAGCCAATGAAGAAAATATCAATAATTTACCCAATAAAGACACTTTAAACACACTCATTAATAGTACACAAATCATTGCTAATTCTCTAGAAACTCAATCTCAAACCGTTAACTCCCCTGAAATAGAAGAGAACGAAGATACAGAGGAGTCAGAAGACTGGGGAGATGATTTAAACCCAACACCAGAAACCAATAGAGCAGAAATTAATGAAGTAGCAGAAGATATTGAAACTGAGCAAAAACCACAAATCGAACAATCTTCCACATCTCCTTCATTTCTAAAAAGTTTATCCGGGGGAAAAATAGTAGGAATAATAGGATTCATTTTAATTATTGCCTTATCTGTCTCATTTTTCGTATATAAACCATCTTTACCCAACCTAGCAATTTTCAACGGTTCCCCAGAAACCCCCCAACCTCAAGTAGTAGAAACTCCAACAGAATTAGAAGAACCTTCCTTACCTGAACCCGTTCAAAATGTGCCTTCTTCCCCACCCAAATTAACCCCAGAACAAAGCTTAATTGCTGCGATTCAAAAAGAAGTCACAGCATTAACTCATCAATATCCTGATGATTTAATTGGTAAAATAGAAGCTAATTTTTTAGGGAGTCGCCTCACAGTGACTGTCGGAGATAAATGGTATAGTTTATCAACAACAGAACAAGATAACCTGGCAGATACTATCTTAGAAAAGACTCGAAGTCTGGACTTTCGTAAATTAGAAATGTTGGACTCTCAAAGAAATCTTATTGCTCGCAGTCCAGTAGTTGGCAATAATATTATTATACTCAAAAGAAACCATTAAATTCTAACTTTATTACAAAAACGATGCCAGATTCAATTATGTATAAAGAGGATGGTTTTGTTGTCCTCGAAACCAACCAACCGGAACAAATATTAACTCCCCAAGAGTTATTAGAAAAGCTCAAAGCTATTTTGTTAACTCGTCAAGATGATTTACCCAAGGAGTTAGAAAAAATGACCACAATAGACGATCAAGCAAAATATTTAATGGATAATTTTTGTGATCTTGATATGGGGAGTGATGATTATCTGCAATGGTATGTCATTCGCTTAGAAAAATAAACGTTAAGCGATTTGTTTCTTTAATTTTTGCTATACCAACGTAACAAAATTCTAGCTAACTTTTGAGGATGATGAGTTACTTTGGCTGTCATTGGATCTTCATCCATAATATTCGCTAGAATAACACGACATCCGACATTAGCGACATCTTCTCGATCTAAAAAGACAGGATGGGATTGTTCTTTAGCATAATGTTTTAATGCTGTGGCAGAGGGAGAAGTGCGCTGTACTAAAATCGCATCAAAGATACGTCGAGAACAAACCTTATCAATAGCTTTAATATGATCAGCCACAGTATAACCATCGGTTTCCCCTGGTTGCGTCATAATATTGCAAACATAGATACGAGGAACCTTTACCTTAGCTAAAGCTTGTCTGATTTCCGGAACCAAAAGATTGGGAATCACACTGGTGTAAAGACTGCCTGGACCCATAATAATATAGTCAGCCTCGCCAATGGCTTGAATCGCAGCGGGTAAAGCGGGGGGATTTTTCGGAAAACAGCCAATTTCTGCAATTTTTCCGCCAGCTTCGGTAATATTAGATTCTCCTTCTACAAAGCGACCATCATCTAATTTAGCCCATAAACGCACATCACTCACCGTTGCCGGTAAGACTTTACCGCGAATGGCTAACACTTTTGAACTCGCTGCGATCGCCTTTTCAAAATCTCGTCCTGTGATGGCTGTCATCGCTGTTAAAAATAAGTTACCAAAACTATGGCCGTTTAATCCCTCTCCTGCTTGAAAGCGATATTGAAACAATTCCGTTAATAATTTTTCTTCATCGGCTAAAGCAGCCATACAGTTACGAATATCCCCAGGAGGCAAAACACCGATTTCTTCTCTGAGTCTTCCTGACGATCCCCCATCATCAGCTACGGTGACAATGGCGGTTATATTAGCACTATATTGCTTTAACCCTCGTAATAAAGTCGATAGTCCCGTTCCTCCCCCAATGGCGACAATTTTCGGACCCCGATGTAAACGACGATGGGTTAAGAGGCGATCAACCAATTGTTGATCACTATCGGGAAACGCTTCGGTAATCGATCCCACTGTCCGACTTTGTCCCCATAATAATAAGAATAGTCCGAATAATAAGGCCACAGGCCCAGAAATATAACTAGGAACATAAGTAGTAATAGTTTCGAGGAGTTGAGAGATTAACTCCAAAAGACGATCAACAGGGGTGAGTTTGACCCAAATGGCCAACCCTAACACCGATAATAGTAAACCAGTGGCACTAATCAGTAACCAACGTTTAATAAATAGTCCAGGGGATAGCCATTTGAACCAACGATTAACCCGTTTAGGGGTTCGCTGTCCTACCATTGACCATTTTCGTTGATTGGTAGAGAGTTTCCGTATCGCTTTTTGTAAAGGACTGATGGGCATAAGTCATGATCACCAGATGAATAATATAGATGAAGGTTAATATAATGATTTATGGAAACATTAACACAAAATTTGCCTTTCATGTCGAAAACAGTTTAACTCATCTGGGTTCAGTGTTAAACTTTCAATCATAATTCAAGTGTTAAATTCAATTAAGTTAATTATTTTATATCTTAAAATATAGGGAAAATTTTACTAGCAATCTCTAATAGCTGTGATATTTCTGTAACAAATTTTAGTTAAAATTACTAAATAATAAATAATTAATAGTTGATAATTATTCATTATTAATTAATGAATCAACTTTTTATCTTGATGACTTCCTAAAATTAAGCGATCGCCACTGCCCAATCCTTTATGTAAATATTTATTGCAGTTCCTTGAATTATTTGCTATAGTATGTGTAGAGATTTTTAATCAGTCTATGTTTTTCAAGGAGACGCATTTATGATGGTCTACAATTGTCAACTTTTAGTAAATTTAAGTGTCTGACCAGTTATTCATCAATTTCCTATGAATAACTCATTAGTATCATGAAAGATAAACTAGCTCTTTTACCATTATACTCTTTATTGTGTGAGGTTGAATTGGAGAATAGGTCATGTCTACTATGTGCTAAATATTTAAGATACTTAAGCCAACTTTACCCTTAGTTGAGCAATTAGTAGTTATTCCTAAATATTGGTTTATTATTAACGATCAATCAATTTTTTCTAAGGCAATAAAAATGAAATTATCATCTATTTTATGCTAGGACAGAGCGTCATGGAGATATATTTAATTGAATATATCACAAACAGTAACCTAAAGCACTTATAAATCCTGGGTTTACCTTTAAACTGAATAATAATAGACAGTTTAAATTGTTTCAATCTTGCCTAAGTTAATTCATCTTCAGGATGAATAATACCCAGGGAAAGCTTACTAATTAGTATGAGGAGGCTAACTCAATGATAGTCAACTGGATCTGGTCTTTAATTGTATGGTCTATTGGTGTGGCAACAGTTATCAGTATTTCTCTTAGTTAATTATCTATTAATTATTTATTAATGTAAAGCTTAGAGATTATTTCTCAAAACAATAGTATCCCCCTGATTTATTAGTTAATAGGGGGATTGACTTTTAGAGGAAAACTCAATAATAAATGAACCAATAAAGGGATAAATAAACAACCATCAATGAAAATTGAGTAAATAGGTCGAGGAGTTGATGGCTTAAGTGTCCAAAGATACCATAACGTAATTAAGATAGAAACTATTACCTCTGGTTTAAATGGTATTAAAGAAGAAGACCAAGCCCAAACCCATAAAGCCAACACTGATAGATTAAGAATAGAAAGTAAGAGTTTCATTCTATCTATTCCCATCATCAAAGGTAAGGTAATGACTCCTTTTTCTTGATCTGACTTCATATCTCGTAAATCGAAACTATGGGAATTAGTAACAATAAAAATAAATAAAAATAAGGTACTTAAAATAAAAGGAATTCCTTGAGGCCAGTAGTTAGCGTAAGCACAAGGCAAACTAACAACAGCATAAGTAATGATACTACCAACAATCCAAGCTTTTCCCCCAGGAAGATCCTTAAGTCGATACCATTGATTTGAACCAGGAAATAAAGGAACTCCGTAAATTAACGGAAAAACACTCAGCAAACTAACGTAGCGAACAGCAGTCGGTGCAAACCATAATAAAGTAAAAATTATGCTTATTCCTAAAGCTATTAAAAACCAAACTAAAAATCCTGGCTTTTCAAAATAAGATTGAACACCGGGATCAGGACTTTTTTGAACATAAGCATCTACAACTCGATCTAGATGATAAGGAATTAAAGCAGCCCCGAAACAGAATAAAGGCGATCGCCAATCTAAGGGGAGTTCAATTAACAATTGAAAACTAAAACAAAGAGAGGCAATGGCAGAAGCCACCCAAATATTAGAATAAATGAATGCTTCTAAGAAGAAATTGCGCCAATTTTGTTGATTAAATAAGTTGAGTGGATTAGTCACTTACTAAGACTCTTTAGAATTAGGATCAAGTTCAAAGCGATCGCTATCCCTTTGTTTCATTTCATCGAACACTTCCACTGGTTGTGTGGGTGCAAAGTCAACCCCTGTGGCTTCTCCAATGTCATCAACGTTATTTTGATCCGGTGTGGGGGTATCACCGCCGATGGCTTCTTCTCCCACGACTTTAGCTTGTTCTGTCATCGCGTCAGGATCTCCTGCTGTGGTGTTTTCTCCTGAAGCAAGACGATATTCATCAGATTCGATGGTTGCACCCATTCCGGTGTTGCGATCGCTGACTCCTGGAGGAATGGTATTAGGATCAGACGGTTCGGTGATTTGGCGATCAGGTATTTCGTCAGGATTAGAAGAATTGTTTATTTGTACCATAATAAAAAATAACCTAATTAATTCAGCTACCATTTATTACCCTAACGACTCAAAATAAGCCTGTTCATCTTCCAAACGGTAGAGTTACTAGGTTTCTAGGAGATAATGATTGTTAGTAGAGCATTTAGGAAGGTAAAAAACGCTTTGTCCGATTCTGTTATCCAAAACACATCCCATCAAGAAGATAGCTTTTTAATCTGTGGGTTAGGAAGTTTAGGGCAGCATTGCGTTTTATCTCTTAAAAAATTTGGAGTAAAAATAGTTGCCATTGAACTTTTACGACCACAATTTTGGGAAATTCCTCACATTGAAGATGTTATCGATAAGTTGATTTTTGCTGATTGTCGATACATTAAAACTTTACAACAAGCTGATATACAAAAATGTCGCGCTGCTTTATTAGTAACGACCAGTGAACAAGTTAATATTGAAACGGCTTTAGCTATCCGTCAGTTAAACCCAAAAACTCATTTAGTGGTTCGTTCTGCCCAAGATAATCTTAATAGTTTGCTTGAAGAACAATTAGGAAATTTTATTGCTTATGAACCCACCCAACTACCGACGACAGCATTTGCTTTAGCTGCTTTAGGAAGCAATATCAAAGGCTTTTTTACCCTAGATAGTCAACCATTACAAATTATTCAACGTCGTCTTAAAAGTAACGATCCTTGGTGTTATACTCGTTATCTTCATGAGTTAGATACTCGCACTCGTTCTGTGCTGTCCTATCATCATCAAGCTCCGAATTTTTGGGGATCTTTCTATCAATGGAATCCTGAAACAATCATACAACCTGGGGATCTCATTACCTATGTTCAGGTTCAAGATGTATTGAGTTCTAATACTTTAAAGTTCACAAATACGTCTATTTTTTTTCAGTCAAAACCTTTTTTGTTGCGGATTAAAAGTTTTATTTTTTAATTATGGACAAAAGGACGAAACTATTTACGAGGAGCAGCTTTGTTATGTGGTGCTATTGTGTTAATTTTGTTGTTTTTCGGTACAATTTTAATTCATAGTTATTATCCCCAATCAACTTTTTTCTCTGCTTTTTCAGCTACAGTTATTTTATTATTGGGTGGCTATTCTGATCTGTTTGGAGAATTTGAGCAAATGGAACAAATTCCCCATTGGTTGCAATTATTTAGCTTAGGATTAACGTTATCGGGTACAGCTTTTGTCGGAGTTTTGTATGCTTTGTTAACCGAATTACTCTTATCCACTAAATTTCAATTTGTCAAACGTCGTCCTCCGATTCCTGAGCAAAATCATATTATTATTATTGGTTTAGGAAGAGTTGGTAAAGAAGTCGCTAGATTATTACAAGGGTTTAAACAAGCTTTATTAGGGATAACTTTTAAGGCTGAGATTGCTTCAGAAATCAGATTAGATATTCCTTTAATGTCTGGAAATTTACAAGATATTTTGCCTCAAGTTAATTTAGAAACTGCTAAAAGTGTTGTAGTTGTTACTGATGATGAAATTCTTAATTTAGAAGTGGCTTTAACTGCAAAAAAACTGAATCCTAATTGTCATTTAGTCATTCGTACCGCCGGACAACAATTAGGACGATATCTACTACAAATGTTACCCCATGCTCAGATTGTGGGAACTTATGAAGTGGCTGCAGAAGTATTCGCAGGTGCTGCTTTTGGGGAGAATATTATTACTCTTTTTCGTCTCAATAATCAAACGATTTTAGTGACAGAATATTGTATTGAATCTGATGATACTTTAAACGGATTATTATTAGCGGATATCGCTTATGGTTACGGAGTTGTGCCTATTTTGTATCAAAAACCGTCTCAACCTTCTATTTTAATGCCCCATGAAGAGTTGAGAGTATCAATGGGCGATCGCTTGGTAGTTTTAGCGACAATTGAAGGATTAAAAGCTATCGAAAAAGGACAACTTTCTTTAGATAAAAAAATATGGAAACTTCAGATCGAAAATGCTGCTACTAATGACGCTATTTTTGAAGGAGCTAACACTTTATCTAGGATTTCTGGTTGCTCTTTAAATTTAGCGAGACGTTTAATGAACCAATTACCGACTCTTTTTCCGATTCTTTTATATTACCATCAAGGCTTAAGATTAGTCCGAGAATTACGCAAGTTAAGAGTTGATTCTCATTTAATTTCCGTGAAAGAAAATAATAGTTAAATTATTCAATTATAAGGTTAACATAGATTGAAGACGATGACGAACCCAATCAATAATATTACTTTCTTCTTCTTCAGCTTTTAATAATCCTTTTTCTTTTAATTCTTCTCGGCGTTGATGTAACTCTTCTTGATTTTTTTCTAACTCTTTTACAATGCGATCGCATAATTGTGGATAATCTTTTAAAAGTCGATCAAATTGTTGATTATTAATAGAAAATAAGAGAGTTTCTTGTTTTGCTTTTACGCTGGCAGTTCGAGGAATACCTAACATTAAAGCTAATTCTCCAAAAAAATCACCTCTATATAAAATAGCTAAGGTTTTATTCAAGGTTTCGGTAAAAATTTCTACTGATCCAGATAAAATAATATAAAAAGCATCTCCTGGATCATTTTCTTTAAATAAAACTTCATTGCATTTGAGTTGTTTTAATGTACCAATTTCAATCAATTTTCTAATGTCTAAATCATCTAAAGTTTTAAAATATTCTACTTTACTCAATAATTCTTTAATGGATAATAAACCAGTTGAAGTTAATGTATCAGGTTTTGTATAATGATTTGTCAGTGCTTGATGAGTTGCTAAGGTGATATGATTGTCTGATGCTTCTTTGGATAAAAAATTCATAGTTTCATGATTTTTTATCCATAATTCTCGTTGAGCTAACGGTATTCTAATATTCCGTCGTCGTAAATTATATTCAACTGAAAAATATAAAGAACTCATAATCTCAAAACGAATTCCCATGTTATCACTATCTATCCAAAACCAGAGTTCAAATTCTAAACAACTATCACTAAACCCTTTAAAGATTACTTTCGGTGGCGGATTTTTTAAAATATTATTTTCTGAATAAGCAGATATCAATAAAGTTTCTGTAACTAACACTAAATCACTATTATAGTCAACTCTAGTTGATAAATTTAAGCGTACAAAATCAGTTTTGTAATGATAATTGGTTAGTTCATTTTCCATTAACTCGCGGTTAGGAACAATTACGGAAGAACCATCTTCTAACTTAATTGTAGCGGAACGAGTTGATATTTCAGTGACGTAACCCTCTGTATCGTTAAATTTAATAAAATTACCTATTTTTATTTTTCTTTCTAACAATAAACTCAGTCCACTGACCAAATTTTTAGTCATTCCTTGTAACCCTAAACCAATTCCAATGCCAACACCACCCCCTAAAAAAGTCAGTGCTGAAACATTAAATCCTGTAGTTTGTAGAATAATAATAAAACAAAAAGCCCCCACACCATAACTAATTAGACTAGCAAAAACATAACGAATTCCATATTCACTAATTAATCTTTTTAGTAATCTTTTTCTTAAAATTTTATTTAAGTAACTCGCTAAAATAGCAATAATAATTAAATAAACGATAACTTGAAAGAAATAGGTTAAAGTCACCTCATTCTTACCAACAGAAAAGGTAATGCTATCTAAAATACTAATTATATGGTTAAAAATTCCCTGTAAGTTAAACATTCCTTTACATCCTGTATATGGTGTATGGCTATATCAATGATTCATGG
This sequence comes from unicellular cyanobacterium SU3, assembly GCA_002172675.1. Classification (GTDB taxonomy): domain Bacteria; phylum Cyanobacteriota; class Cyanobacteriia; order Cyanobacteriales; family Microcystaceae; genus Crocosphaera. Next base: position 4,033 of record NETF01000177.1, on the reverse strand, counting down.
TTTTATTGAATAAAATTCTTAATGATAAAGACTAATTTCCATATAAATCTATGATTCAGCTAACAGCTTAAATAAATACTATCTGACAATTTAATAGCGATAGTATTTATTTAACAAAAATTTTTTGTTTCTTTTAAAGTTGTCAAGAATGTAACATAAACATCTTATTTCACCTTTCATCAGGAAGAGTTATATTATTTTCTCTGATAAATTGGTCAATTGCTTGACTTAACTCACTGGAAGATTCTTCAGTAATAATATAAGTCTTAAATTCCTGGTCTCGACTTAAATATTCCCCATAAGCTGACTGTAGAAAAGGACGATATTGAGGATTATTTTCGATATAAACTTCAAAGAAAGATAGCATCATTGAGTTAGTATAACTATCTAATAACTGAGGACTAGGAAGGGTCAATTTGGTGGTTTTTTGCAAGGTATCAGCAATACCTGCATCTAGCTGAGAAAAATCTACATGAGCTTGTCCTTCTTGTAATTGAAGATATTTTTCAGGCACTTCAAAACGAGGAAAAGAAACAGCTTGTTCAAAAATAAAAGGAGTGGCCGGATCATAACTTCCGGCGGAAATAAAAACAGGAATATCAACTTTTGCTAAAGATTCACTGCCAAAAAGACCGGAATTAACAGGATTAACGACAAAGAGAGCTTTAACTCTTTCATCTTTAAAATTATAGTCTTTTCTTTCTAATTGTAAAGCCCGACATTGTAACAATAAAGCTGTATTTAAGTCCCCTATTTCTAGGTCACACATTTGTTCTAATCGTTTAAAGTTAGGTGTTGCTCCGGCTACAGCTAACACAGTATAACCTCCAAAAGAATGACCAGCAACCCCCACATTATTAAGGTCTAATTTACCCGAAAACCATCCTTGATTACGTCGTTCTAATTCATCAATGGTATAGCTAATATCGAGAGGACGATTAATGAATTCTTCCCGAATAAAAATTTGTCGAGATAATCCTTCTAAAAAGGCTTTTGTTTGTTTAATATCGCTGCCTGGATGTTGAGGAACTGCCACCACATAACCATAAGAAGCTAAATGTCTAGCCCATTTTCCAAAGTCTTCGGGACGGGATGCTAACCCATGAGAAATAACCACCACAGGAACCGATTCATCAGGTAATGTTTGGGGTTGATACATTTCAACATAAAATTCGCGATCGCGATTTCTATCGACTAAATTCCAGCGATAATTTTTAACTTCCAACGGACCAGGTTGACGGGGATCACTTAATTGAGAATAATCAACATCTCGGTCTTGTTGTGCTTCGGTTTGAGCTAATTGTTCTACTTTTTCGGTAAATAAATAAGTCCCCTGTACAATCAGTTCTATTTCCCGTGATAACTCGATGGCTTTTTTAATATCAATTTGCACATCAGTGGCGAGTCTATTTAAAAAATTAATTAAGGTTAATCCGGCTGGATTAAACGCAGCTTGTACTAAAGCCCCTCTAATAATATATTTACCGTTTCTTCCTCCTTCAATATTAAAAACTTTACCCACATAATTTAAGATTCTTTCCCCTTCATCGGTATTCAGCAGTCTAGATAAGTCCACCGCATTCACGCTAACAGGGGTAGATAAGGCTTCTCGAAAGGCTTTTCTTTCTTCTTCGGTGGTTCCTGCTAAGTTAAAATATTGACATAATTGTTGAGTTAATCTTCCTTCATTTGCATAGATTTCTAAAGACCGAACGGGAATTGAAACAATTAAAGAATCATAGACAAAATAGATTTTTTCTGCTGCATTAGTTGGTAAAGTTAAGGTTAAGGAGGTTAACGTTCCAAAAAATACCGAAGTCAAGGGGGATAAGAATTTTTTGAGGGCGAAAACTTTCATGGATATTATGACTAAACAGATAAGAACAATTACAGTATATTTTAATCAGAAGAATCAGTTAACACTCGTAGTCTAACGGTTTTTTCTCCTGCTTCATCGAGTTGAACTTCGATCACTTCCCCACTCAAAGATTCTAAAGAAGTTAACATCGATCGCAGATGAGGATTACTTGCTCCTGTATCAACATACAATCTATCAGATAAACTTCCTAATCGTTTCCAAGTTGTGTATAATTTTCCCACAATTTGTTCTAAGCTTGACGCTTGTTTAACTAAATCGGCTGCTGTATTTAAACATTCTAATCGTACGGCTTCATCTAAGGCCATTTCTAAATCTAAAGGAGTCTTTTTTAAGGTTTGAACTTGGGCTGCTGCATCGAGATATTTAGCCAAGTTTTTAGCATCGGTGGTTAATAATTTTACCGTGTCTACATCGGGACTTTGGGCAACTTCTTTTTGGATGGTTTCTAAGTGTAACTCTGGCAATTTTTCCATTTCTCGAACTAAAGGGGCGAGATGTCGGGGAGGTAATGTCCCTTCTTCTGCCTTTTCCTTGACTTCTGAAGGCAATAAATCAGAACTCATGGCAGTCCACTCATCTGATAGTTGTTTCACCTCTCTACGGGTAATTCTATCCCCTTTTTGCGCTGCTTCACTGACTAATTTTTGCACTTCGGGATCGGATTTTGCTGTTTCGACAAAAGCCCGTTTACTAAAATTGTTGATGGCATCCGGGTCTAATATTCCCTCTGCCAGCAAAGTATCAGCACTATTAGCTAATTGAATTAAAGCATACGCCTGACTTTTGGTAATTTCTCGCTTTTTTAACCAATTCAAAAAGCCTGTTCCTCGTCCTTCTCCCCCCTTTTTTTCGCGATCGCGGATCGCCCGTAAAATTCTACCGCGCCAAATATCCGTTTGCAGATCGAAGCGATCGCAAATTTTCCAAACGGTATCTAATTTTTCTTGAAAGTCGAACTCTTCGATCTCTTCATCTTCAGGATCGGGTAACTCGAAATTAAAGTCAACGGGGGTTTCTAACGCGTCACGAATATCATCAGGAGATGGAGGAACGGCAACCATAAGAGTTATCGACTAATCAACAATTAACTGAACAACAAGATAGAATCTTAATCATATCAGAGTCTAACCTATCCGATAAAAGCTGTCTTTATTACTATCTGGAAACCAAAAATGTTATTAAACATTGTTGATAATCTAGGATAAAAAATATTGAGTCAACAACCTGGTCAAATATGAAAACCATAGGAACATCAAGAAAAATTATAAAATTTGTGCCATAATCAAGAAACCTTTGTTAGAATAACTTACGGTCATTTGCAGTCTACGAGAGAATCTTTGAGTCAATCAGTTGATATACCTACCCTAGATACTTTGGCGCAGGAACTCGCTGCTATTCAGCAAACGGGTTCAAAACGTATTGCTTTGTTAGGTTCGCGCCATGTTCCTATCACTCATCAGCAGCTAATAGAAATGATGAGTTATGCCCTGGTTTTAGGTGGTAACCGTTTGATGACATCCGGTGCCACAGGAACTAATGCAGCAGCGATTAAAGGGGCAATGCGGGCTGATCCCAACCTGTTAACGGTGATTTTACCCCAAAGCTTGACCAAACAGCCTAGAGAGTCAAAAGACCAACTAGAAAGGGTCATTCATTTAGTGGAAAACCCTGAAAATGATGGTTTATCCTTGGGAGAAGCAAGTTCTTTATGTAACCGAGAAATTGTGTCTCGTTGTCAACAGTTGATATGTTTTGCTTTTCATGACAGTCATACATTATTACAAACCTGCGAAGAAGCAGAAGAACAAAGGAAACTGGTCACATTATTTTATTTTGATTAGTTGATTATTAATTATAGATATTATTGTAAGGTGGGCAATGCTCATCTTACTGGGTTTTGCTAGTTACTAAAGTTGTTGAAAAATCGAATCAAACATTTATTAATTTAGGGATGATTGAGCTAACCAATTTAGCAAATCTTCCTCCCTTTCAAAGTCGAGTAACGCTTCTCCTAAGTCTTCTATTTGATGAAGCCTCACCCACCTGAACGAGGAGGGTGTGTCTTATGCTATCGTTTAAGTATGCGATACCCAAAGATCACACAAAACGGCACGACTTCTGTGCGAACGGCTAGAACTTCTGCTAGACCGTCCC
>NETF01000176.1 GCA_002172675.1 unicellular cyanobacterium SU3 | reverse complement strand
CAAATCACCCATGACTATTGGGTACACGCTTCTGGACAGATGAGCCTCTTTTGTATTGATGAAAATCAGTATATTAAGTTCGCTGGTTGAAAGAAGAATCCCTCGCGTCCCGCGATGGGAGTGTCAACAACCCTTCTGTTTCGCTGAAGCGATCATCGGTGTCTGCGTTGGCCCCTCCGGCAAAGTCGTTGATGACTTCGTGATCGTCGATGGTTGCAAGGATGGAAGTATTGGCCCGTAACTCCTCCCAAAAGTTGAACCCGAAACGAGAGTCATACACCTCGCTATGTTTGGCCCGATATTCTTCTATGGTTTCTGCTTGTTGTTTGCGGGTTCCATCAGGGTTTTTCATTGCATCGGAGGGGATGTCTGCATAGATGGTGTCCCCGTGTTCAACAAAAAAGTCTAGATCCCGATCGCTTACATTGGCGATCGCAGGATAAGGGGACAATTCTCCCCTCCAGTCTCCACTAACTCCAAAGGTTAACCCTCCATAAGTTCCCAGTTCCGCAGACGTTTTAAACTCTCCCGTAGCAGTATCTCCTGCTGCATCTGTCACACGGTAGTAGTATTGAGTATTGGGGGTTAAGTTTTCAATTTCTACTTTGACGGGAAGGGTAGGATCAGTAACGGTGAGGGTTTCAGTTGCGATGATAGAGGAAAAGTTAGCATCGGTAGCGTATTCAATGGTAACGTCTCCTGTGAAGGTACTTCTAGCCCACAATACGGTACTATTTTGGGTGGTGTCACCGCTTGCAATACCATTAATGAGGGAGTTGGGGACAGGGTTACGGGGATCATATCCTTCAGTGTTTAATTTAAAGAAGGGTAAAGTTTCGCTTAACTCTTCTAAATTGATATATTTAAAATTGGTGTTAAAATTCTGAATTTCTCCATCTTCTGGATCTTGAAATACCGTTGCATCTTCGTTAGATCCGTCATGAACTACTAATAGTCCGTTAGGAAACTTATCCCCTAACGCAACATTAATAATATCAGCCCCATCAGATTCTTCTACACTATCGATCCCCCCTTCCCCCCTTATCAAGGGGGGTGTTTCTCCTACGACAAAACTATCTAAATAAGTGTTGCTTCCCTGGCGATCGTAAACAGCAAAAGAACTATTTCCTTGACTCGATGCAAGTAAATAACCTCTGCCATCTTCCCCATAATAAATGGTTAATCCTTCTACATCTGCCGTTAAGTTACTATCAGGATTAATCTCTTTTACTGTATCAACAATTGTTCCTGTATCACTGCTATCAGGTTCAGCATAAAATTTCCAAATTCCGAACTCTTCTTGACCGACATATAGATATCCCAATTCTCGATCCACTACCATTCCTTCTACTTGTGCATCTTCTACCTCACCACCATCAGGAATAGGAACAGATAAAGTGCGAACAATTTCAGCAGTAATATTACCTTGTCCATCAGATGTTAACTCTAACTGTGCAATTTGATCCCCATCTGCTTGCGAAACAAAAGTATAAACTTCTCCAGTAACGGGACTGGTATAAGTAGCTAAACCATAAGCAGTTGCTTCCCCATCATCTACCCCGAAAATGGTTTCTAAAATGTTAGTAGATGTAATATCCGTTAACTGTTGTGTCGTAGGATCAATTTTAAAGATAACTAACGTATCATTTCTGCGATCGCTAACCACTGCTATATCAATAGTCTCCCCATCTAAGTTAAATCCATAAACGAGATCCACGTTGTTGTAACGAATATCATCAGGAACAATTTTTTGTATTTCTTCTCCGTCTAAGTTATAAACAGCTAATCCTCCATTTTTTAATGCTGTAATCACTAAACTTTGTTCTACATCGTCAGGATGAATATAAATTGCAGGATCATCAGAGTCTGAACCTTCTACTACATTTGGATCGGTAGGATCATCGTAACGAATTTCCGAAGGTGTTTCTAAGGTTGGGGTAACAAAGGGAATAGAATCAATATCGAGTTCAAAGGCAACAAATTGGGTAAACTGACTTTCATTAAAATTATTATCACTGACAACAATCAAAGATTGATTACCATTGGGTAAAGTCGGACCAAACGCTAACGCTTCACTGTTATCTAAGGTTATACCTAATTGATCAAAATCAATTAATAGACGTTTTTGAGCAACTGCATCTACATCAAATAGACCATTATTCGGATTATCAGGGTCAACCGCTAAACTATCAAACTGACTAATATCTGTTGCACCCTGTAAGTTAACTTCATAGAGGCGAATATTATTACCAACACCAGCAGCAAATGAGCGTTCTAACGCCAAGAAAGTACCTGTATTATCAATCGCTAGTAATTCAACTAATCCATTGTCAGCAAAACCCCCTGGAGGATTAGAATCATTAGGAATAGGATCAGTAAAATAGAGAAATTCTTTGCTAGGTTCTCCCGTTTCTAAGTCATACTGTAAGATTCTGACTGCACTTTCATCTTCTAAAGTCGAATTAGTTCCATCTTGCCATAAGGCATTTTCAACAGCAGTATATAAATAGCGTTCATCGGGAGTAATGGTTACACTTTCAAATGCTTGATTGTTACGAATACCACTACTTTGATCTTCTGTTGGTAAAAATTTTTCAGGAACAGTCAAACTATTAAATTGTTGTCCAGATAAAGAAAACTCATTGACAAATGGATCGAGTAATGTATTAGCATTACCTTCAGAAGAAATAAATAAAGTCCCCCGTGAGGTTAAAGCAATACCTTCAGGATCAATCCCATTATTAGGAAACGGATTATTATTTTCATTTAATAAGATAGTAACACCATTAAAACTAATATCACCATTATCTAAACTACCGTCAGTTAAATCAATATCTAGAGTGTAGAAACGTGCATTACTAAACTGACTGCGATCATCAGATAAACCATAATAAATCTGGTTAACATTATCATAAGCTAACCCAGATATTCCACCAAAGTTTGTCCCTTCAACAGTAAACCCAGTTTCAAAATTAACGTTACCAATAAAGTTAATACTTTCAATAGTCTTACGAGTAGAATCTATCTTTGATGTTTCTATATCGACATCTACATAAACTAAACGATGATCAGAACTAGGAAACCCTGTAGGAGGAACATTCGGATCAAAATTGCCGACTAAATCAAATAATGGTTCCCCTTCTTCTGGCCAAAAAACACCCGCATCTGTGATCTCTAAATTCTCAGAAGGTAACACATAATCTACCCGTAAATTCCCTGGACTATTATCATTAAAGTCTGCTGTATCAAACTTAGGATCGCCTTGATGATTATTATTAATATCTCCTTGTCGAATAGAAGCATCCACCCCTCCCTCACTTGCTGGAGTTATTGAAGTATTAATATTTGGATTATCTAATAATTGATTAATCGCATTATCAACACTATCCCCATCGAAAGGATCAGCATTTTGATCCCCTGCAATGACAAATTTTTCCCCTGCTTTTAAACCCCCAAAGTTACCGTTATCATCATAAATATAACCACCCTTTCCTGGGCTAATATAATCTGCCCAAAAACGGATTTCATCATGATTTCTTCTACCATTCCTATCTTCTTCACCATCAAATACGGGAGGAGTGGGATGACTAACTAAAAAGTGTACTGTTTCCCCATTAATTAATAAGGGTAAATCCCAATGACTTTTAGAAGATAATCGAAAAACTTCTAACTCTTCCTCTGAATAATAAGACTCTCCTGTATTGGGATCAATAGGTAACAAAGCATCCGGCATATCCTTCCATAAAAAGGTCTGAAATGTCCGAACCTTACTAAAATCAATAGGATATTTTGAATACACCGCCATGCCAAATTGACCAGGAAAATTACCAAAGCCAAAGGCATCATTACCATAACCACTTTCTCCAGGATTGGTCACAACTTCTCCGTTATTATCTAAATCAAATCCAGAGGCAATTCCTGTGTTAGATGGGGCAACATAAAAATAAGGGTAATCAATAGGATTTACCCCGTTTTGACTGGTGTTTAAATAGTTATTACTAAAAAGCTGAGTAGCACCCCCCACTCCGTCAAAATCAAATTCGTTAATTAAAATGATATCAGGATTAACCCGTTGAATAATCTCGGCAACGGTTTGACCTTGTTCATTGTTAGGCACTAATAAATCCGCAATTAACTCACCTTCCGAATTACGGTTTAAAGAAGCATTAAAACTAGCAAAGCGAATCATAACTTCAACTGTTAGATGTTAGGGAAAATAGAAGTAGACAAAACTATAAATTTTTATTGTGAAATAAGCTATTTGTAATCAATAGCTTAGGTCAGTTATGAAAAAGCTATTAAGTCATAGACAAAATACTCAATAACTTTAATATACTTTGTTATTTGTCAATCACAACTAATAGGCTCGCACCTTTTGATTAAAAAAAAATAATAATGAGGTTAAATTTGAATTAAATACTAATTGAATTGATAAAACTTCTAAGAAATGCAATAATTACAAAACTTATTTAAAATATTACCTAGTAATTGGCAAAAGGTTAAGAATAATATAAGTGTAATTTAAGTTAAAATTAATCATTAAAAATACGTAAAATCATTTGACAAAAATTAACGAATCAATATATTTTTATATGTGGGCTAGTCAATTTAATATGCTTTTTCAGGAAACGCAGGAAAAGCAGTCTCTTCCTGCGTTGAGGGAACCATTTTGTCTAATCATGACAAGATTTTTCCCCCTTAACTTGTTACTAACTTTTATTTTACCAGGAGCATTGCCAATGTTTCTGTGTGATCAATCACCCTGAAAAGTAACTGCCCAGTTTCTATAAAAAATAAAAATAGTGAAGGCGATTAAATATGGCTAAGAGTGTCATTTTCATTCACCCTGATGGAACTACTCCATCTCACTTTGCTGCGGGGCGTTTTGCTTCTGTCGGGCCAGATGGTCGCTTAAATTGGGATGAGATGACCAATGCAGGGGTTTATCTCGGTCACATGGACGATAGCATCGTTGGTACTTCTAATGGTGGTGCCGTCGTTCACGCCTATGGTATCAAATCCCATCGTGGTAGCTACGGTTTAGACGAAGAAGGGAACCCTTATACCTCCCTTTCTGGTCAAGAAGGCATGACCATCATGGAAGAAGCGATCGCAGCAGGAAAAGCAACAGCTGTGATCAACTCAGGGTTTATCGCTGAACCAGGGACTGGGGTATTCCTCGCTGATGTCGAAAGTCGTCGGGATGTCCAAGAAATCACGCTAGAAATTGTCGAATCTGGGGTAGATGTAATCATGGGGGGTGGTGAAATTCACTACCTACCTGTCGGTACTACGGGACGCTTTGGGGAAGAAGGTATACGTGAAGATGGACGTAACCTAATCCAAGAAGCCGAAGCAATGGGTTACACCGTAGTTTATACCCGTGAAGACTTAGAAAATTTACCCTCTGATACCCAGAAAGTCTTAGGGATTTTTGCAGCCGAAGATACCTACAACGACACCACTGAAGAAAGATTAAAAGAACAAGGTTTTGTTGACGAAGAAGGCAACTTAATCTATTACGGGCAACCAGGGAACGAAAATCCTCCCACCATTGCCGAGATGCTGCAAGCAACCCTCAATTTAGACCGTTTTAGCAATCCTGAAAACGGAATGTTTGTGGTTTTAGAAGAAGAAGCCACCGACAACTTTGGTAACAACAACAACGCAGGAGGAACCATCGCAGCCGTTTTACGGGCTGATGCAGCCATTGGTGTTGCTAAAGATTATGTTGATAACATCAATCCTAATACCTTAGTCATCACTGCTGCTGATAGTGATGGCGGTGGTTTAGAAACGGATGATCGCTCAGGGGACACCGTTGGTACCACAAGAATTCAACCTCCTTTCGATACTAGAGTCCCTTACGACGGAACTACTGGCAACGACACCGCCCCCTTTGAAACTGGTGCGCCCGATGCCAATGGAGATAACTTTGAATTTGGGGTGTTATGGTCTGGCGGTCCCGACGTTGCAGGAAGTATTGTTTCTAAAACCTACGGGGTAAACGCCGAAAAACTACCAGCTACCATCGATAACACAGGGATTTATCGCTTGATGTACGAAACCCTCTTTGAGGAAGCGTTAGACGCACCAGAAGGGGTTCCTGATGATTTCAACGATATTCCCCCTGCTCCCGAACCCACTCAAAAGACTGGTAACGTCATCTTTATTCACCCAGACGGAACCAGTCCCTCCCATTACGCTGCAGCCAGATTTGCCTCCGTTGGTCCAGACGGCCGCCTAAATTGGGATAAGATGACCGATGCTGGCGTTTACCTCGGTCACATGGACGATCGCTTAGTTGGTACGTCTAATGGTGGTGCGGTGGTTCACGCCTACGGTATTAAGCCCCATTCCGGTAGCTATGGTTTAGACGAAGAAGGAAACCCTTATACCTCCCTTTCCGGCAGACGAGGCATGACGGTGATGGAAGAAGCGATCGCCGCCGGTAAGCCCACCGCCGTCATTAACTCCGGCTTTATCGCTGAACCTGGGACTGGGGTATTCCTCGCTGATGTGGAAAGTCGTCGCGATGTCCAGCAAATTACCCTAGAAATCGTCGAATCTGGGGTAGATGTGATCATGGGAGGAGGTGAAATCCACTATCTTCCTGTGGGTACCGTGGGACGTTTTGGAGAAGAAGGTATACGTGAAGACGGACGTAACCTGATCCAAGAAGCCGAAGCCATGGGTTATACCGTTGTTTATACCCGTGAAGACTTAGAAGGCTTATCTGCTGATGCTGAGAAAGTTTTAGGGATTTTTGCTGCCGAAGATACCTATAACGACACCAACGAAGAAGCATTAAAAGAACAAGGTTTCGTTGACGAAAACGGCGATTTAATCCTTTATGGACAGCCAGGAAACGAAAATCCCCCGACGGTTGCCGAAATGCTAGAAGCCACCTTAGGACTTAATAAGTTCGCCAACGCTGAAGATGGCTTCATGATTACCTTAGAAGAAGAAGGTGCTGATAACTTCCCCAATAATAATAACGGTGCTGGTGCAGTAGAAGCCACCTTGAGGGGTGATGCGGCCATTGGTGTGGCTCAAAACTTCGTTAAAAATGTTAATCCTAATACCTTAGTGTTGACCACTGCTGATAGTGATGCCGGCGGTTTAGAGGTAGATGATACATTTGATGCCGAAACCGTGGGTACAGTTGGCACTCAAGCTCCTTCTGGCATCGAAGTTCCTCGCGATGGAGTCAGAGGAAACGATACCGAACCCTTTGTTACTGGCGCACCGGATGCCGATGGAGATATTTTTAACTTTGGTATTGCCTACGCGAGTACCACTGATGTCGCTGGTAGTATCGTTTCTAAGGCTTATGGTTTAAATTCTGATAAGTTGGCTGCCACGGTGGATAACACCGATATGTACCGTCTCATGTACGAAACCCTGTTTGGGGTTAATCCTGACAGTATTTCCACTCTAGTGGGATTTTCTTCTTTACCTGCCGATACCTTTAGACCTGGACTTCCCGGCGGTTCTGGTAATTTTATTGATTCTGACAACCGCGAAACTCCTTTTGATGAGCAACCGGTACAAGGGTTTAGTGGGGTACAGTTTGCAGAAGATGGTAACTACTGGTTCTTATCGGATAATGGTTATGGATCGAAAGCCAATAGTGCTGATTATCTCCTGAGAATCTTTAAAGTTGATCCCAACTTCCAAACCGAAGACGGAGGAACAGGAGATGCAGAAGTCTTAGACTTTATTCAACTGTCTGATCCTAACGATTTCATTGACTTTGATATCGTTCAAGAAGGCACCACCGAAAGACTCTTAACTGGTGCAGATTTCGACGTTGAATCCATTGTTGTCACAGACGATCGCATTTGGATTGGCGAAGAATTCGGCCCTTATCTATTGGAATTTAACTTAGATGGGGAATTACTCAGCGCACCCATTGCCACCCCTAATATTTACAACTTCAACACCTTAGATGGTGAAGATCCCTTAGTCATTGCCCATCGGGGTGCGAGTGGCGATCGCCCTGAACATACTTTAGGATTCTTGGGTCGGGATCTTATTGCTGCTTACAATCTCGGCATTGAATTCGGTGCAGACTATATCGAACCGGACTTAGTTCCCACCAAAGATGGGGTACTCATTGCTCGTCATGAGAACGCTTTAGCCGTTGTTGAAACCGATGAAAATGGTAATCCCTTATTCGATGAAAATGGGGAATACGTCATTGATAGAAGTTCGACTTCAACTAACGTTTATCTCTTACCTCAGTTTAGCGATCGCTTAACCACCAAAGTCATTGACGGACGCAGTTTTACCGGTTGGTTCTCAGAAGACTTTACCTTAGCTGAAATCAAGCAATTACGGGCTGTAGAACGAATTCCTGATATTCGTCCTGACAACACCGAATATGACTTCTTCTTTGAAATTCCCACCCTAGAAGAAATCATCGATCTCGTCAATGAAATTGAAGCCACAACTGGGGAACAAATCGGTATCTATCCCGAAACCAAACACCCCACTTTCTTTGCCACAGAAGGAACCTTTATTGATGGATCTCCCATTAATATCAATACCTCGCAAATTCTCATCGATACCTTAGTCGAAAAAGGATTTACCGATCCTGATCGCATCTTCATCCAATCCTTTGAAGTGGGCAACCTCCAGGAACTCTCGGAAACCATTATGCCAGAGGCTGGGGTTGATATTCCTTTGGTTCAGTTAATTGGCGGCGGTGGTGCGCCCTACGATTTAGTGGCCGATGGTGACGATCGCACCTATAGTGATTTAATTACCCCTGAAGGATTAGCAGAAATTGCCACCTATGCTGATGGTATTGGCCCCTCGAAACGTCGTATTGTTGGCACCAGCAATAATGAGCTACTCGAACCCACAACCCTCGTAGAAGATGCTCACGAAGCAGGATTACAGGTTCATCCTTATACCTTCCGCGATGAAGATGTTTTCTTAGCTAATGATTACAACGGCAACCCAGAAGCGGAATACGATCAATTCTATTCTTTGGGTGTGGATGGTGTATTCTCTGATAACCCTGATACTGCGCGGTTAGTCTTAGATAAAATCACTGCCGCCTTTGTCACTTCCCCTGATAATCCAGAAAACGCTGAATTTGTTAATTTAAGCCGTTCTCGCGGTTACGAAGGATTAGGGTATAGTCCTGATTTAATGACCCTTTATCCCCTGTTAGAAGGGCGTGTTATGGGTGATCCAGAGAACGCTTTACGAATCTACGAGTTTGATGTGGCTTCAGCTAGTTTCCTTGATGAATTAGCTGGTTACTACGAATTAGAAGAGGGTAATCATGCGATCGGTGATATGACCCCCATTAATGATAACGAGTTCATTGTTATTGAACGGGATGGCAGACAAGGAGAAGAAGCAGCCTTCAAGAAACTGTTTAAGGTAGATCTCTCCCAAGTGGATGAAAACGGTTTTGTTGAAAAGACCGAATTAGTGGATCTCTTAAACATTGCTGACCCCGATGACCTCAATAATGATGGTGAAACTACCTTTAGTTTCCCCTTTGTCACCATCGAGGATGTTCTCGTTTTAGATGAACAAACCCTGTTAGTGGCTAATGATAATAATTATCCCTTCTCCATCGGACGTGGCCCAGATATTGACAACAACGAGATCATCAAGATCCAATTAAACGAACCCTTAGATGTTGATCCTCGTGTGGGCATGATTTCTGAGGTCGGTTTAACCGTCGATAAGACCAGCGTTACTGAAAATGCTGACACCTACACCCTCACCTTCACTTTAGATGAAGCTGCACCCGAAGGGGGTTTACGGGTAGTTTGGTCAGAGACAGACTCCGATAGTGCTTTTGGAGATATCGAATTTCCTCCTACTTTAACCAACGCCAGCAATTTAGAATCGTTAACAGCACGAGGGGACGAATTAGCTCGTTCTGCCATCACTATCGATGAAGGAGCAACTTCTGCCACTGTTACCTTTACCACTGTTGCAGACATGGTGACAGAAGGAGAGGAAACCACGACTTACACCCTCATTGATGACATTGGTTATGTACCCACCGATGACAGTAGCGTAACCGTCACCATTGAAGATACTTCTGTCGAAGTTCCCAGTATGGTACGGGGTAGTTCAGGTGCTGATTTCTTTGATACAGCATTTCCTGGAGATAGCGGATTTATCGGTGATAACCAACTACTATTTGCTGGTTCTGGAGATGACTTTGTTGATGTTAGTCTTGCACCTGGTGGCGATCGCAGTCGTCTTGACTTAGGTAGCGGTGATGACATCATTTTTGCCGGCAGCAATAACCGCATTATCGCTGGTCCTGGGGACGATATTTTATTCCTTGGTTCCGGTGAGGGCAACAATGTTGTTACTGGTGGTTCTGGAATGGATCAATTCTGGCTTGTTACTGATACAGACGCGTTGCCAGCTAATGCTAATACCATCACTGACTTTACCATTGGTGAGGATGTGATTGGTTTTGGTGCAACAGATCTCAGCTTTGACGATTTGATGTTAACTCAAAATGGTTTTGATACCACAATTAATGCTCTCGGACAAGATTTAGCTGTCTTACGACGCATTGATTCTGCTGATTTAAGTGCATCTGATTTTGTCTTTGCTTAATTGTATTTTTAGGGATAGGTAATACCTACCTTTAATTAATGAGATTCCAGGATTTTTAACGATTATAAATCCTGGAATTTTCAATCAAGAATAAAAATCAATAAATATCAAATTTCTGTATTTATAATATTTCGCTAATTTGATTATTTCTCAGTTTATAATAAACCAAGTTTTTGCTAACCAATTTATACTAGATCCGCTATAGACAGTAGACAATCATCTTGAGAAAGCAGGAAAAAACATAGCTTAAACTAAATTTGTTTAAATTTTATAAAAAAAATAATTGGTTATTAACCAAATAATAACCTTACCAATACCTAAAAACGCTATTATTAAATCGAGTCAGAGAAGTGTCTTTTGGAAACTATTTTTTCCTTAAAGAAGAGTAAATCAAACTTTCAAATTCATAATAATAAGTTTATTGTTTGACTCTTGAAATGGGATAAAAATCTGCTTAAAATTTCCATAAGAAAAATATTCTCTTGGGAAGAATCATAAGCGTGTTGTTAGAGATCGAGGCTTAGATTATAAGTAATTCTTTAATAGCAAAGTTTGCAACTAAAAAGACAGTAAATATTTCAGGATTTTCTATTATCAAAAATTCTGTCATTTTCTCTGCAAAAATTTACACACCCTAACAAACTAAAGGTAATTGAAATCATGGCCAAGAATGTCATTATGATTGTCGGTGATGGTATGGGCTGGGAAATGGTTCGTGCTGGTGCCATTGCCAAACAAATTGACGAAGGACACCAAGGAAATACTTTAGAGGATTTCTATACAGAGGGTAAAGGTGAAGGACTGAGCTTTCAAGAGCTAGAAGGCTACACCAATGCCACAACTTATTCAACAATTATTGACGGCAATCCTGGCAACTCAGCCTTTGAGGGGTCTCCCAGAGATCGTGTTACTGGTGAAGGCGAACTGCGCGAAGGATTTACCCTGCCAAGCGATTCAGATGATAGCTCAACTGGCTTCGATCCTAGCTTTAACCCCTATGCCAATGAAGACTTTCCAGGGGTAGGTAATCTCGTTGGTTATGATCCTCAGCAAGGCGGTCCTCAACCTTGGATTCAAGGTTCTAATCCCGACTACATCAAGCAAAACTATACTGACTCTGCTGCTGCTGGTACATCTCTCTATTCGGGAGTCAAGACATTTGCTGGAGCTTTAGGGGTTGATATTTTCGAGCAGCCAGTCGAAACCATTCTCGAAACTGCCAAAGCACAAGGAAAAGCTACAGGTACAGTTTCTAGCGTTCCTTTCAGCCATGCCACCCCTGCTGCAACGGCATCTCACGTTAATGCTAGAGGTAAGCTAGATGATGGCATTCCTGAAGGTGCTTTAGAGGGACAAGAATTTGATGCTGGCGATAGCGTCACGCAGCAAATGCTATTAGAAACCCAACCCGATCTGATTCTCGGTGGTGGTCATCCTCTTGATTACAATAACACTGACTCTGAAATAGGTGGCGAGCTTAACTTCAGATATATTGCCGAGTCTACCTATGAGGAACTAAGCAACAATCCCGATGGTGATAATCTCTATGGCTACAATTTTCTAGAGCGTAATCCCAATGCTGCAGAGACTTTACTAGATGCAGCAGAAGCACTTAATCCAGAAGATGGCGATCGCTTGTTCGGTCTTTATGGAGCTAGAGGACAAAACGGCAACTTGCCCTTAGTAACCGCAGACAGCGACTATAGTAACACTGGCTTAAATACTTTTTCCCATCGCTCTTCTCAACGGGCAGGAGAAACTCCCGATCTCAATCGTCCGCTGATGCCTGGCGAAACAATAGAAGACTTCATTGCTCGCGAAGCAAATGAGAATCCTACCCTAGCTGAAATGACAGAAGCCTCTTTAGAGTTTCTCAGCAAAGATGAAGATGGTTTCTTCCTTGCTGTAGAACAGGGCGATATGGACTGGGTACTCCATGACAATAATATGGATAATTTACTCGGAACATTTAGAGATATTGACGAGACTGTCGAAGTCACAGTTGATTGGATTATGGAAAATGGTGGTTGGGAAGAGAATCTCTTAATCGTAACAGCCGATCACGACCACTACATGACCCTAACCGATAACTTCCCTGCTCTTTACCGAGAGTACGGCGCTGAAGCTTTAACTACTGCTTTCGATTCTGCTACTGCTGGTCATTATTTTGGCTCTAACCCTGATGATAAGTATGAGTGGGGTTCTCACTCTAATCGTCCTGTTCCCGTTTACTATCAAGGTGCTGGTTCTGAAGTCCTAGATGGTTTTATTGGTGAAGGTTTTGAAAACTATGGTGTTGAGGTAGAAGGTATTGCCGACCATGTAGATTTGGTACACTTGGCACAAACAGCACGCACTGCCATTTTACAAGAAGAAACCCCTGAACCCGAACCCCTTCCTACTATGGTTCGAGGTACTTCTGGTGATGATTTCTTCGACACAGAAGATCCTGGAGACAGTGGATTTATGGGCGATAACCAGCTTCTGTTTGCTGGTGGTGGAAATGACTTTGTTGATGTTAGTTTCTCTGCTGGTGGCGATGGCAGTCGTCTTGATCTTGGTAGCGGTGACGACATTATTTTTGCTGGTAGCAATAACCGCATTATCGCTGGTTCTGGAGATGATATGTTATTCCTCGGTTACGGTGAGGGTGGCAACACCGTCACGGGTGGTTCCGGAATGGATCAATTCTGGCTCACTATTGATGACGAAGCTTTACCGACTGAAGCAAATACCATCACTGACTTTACTATCGGTGAGGATGTAATTGGTTTTGGTGCAACGGATCTCAGCTTTGATGATTTAACCTTAACTCAAAATGGTGCAGATACCACCATCAATGCGCTTGGACAAGATTTAGCGATTTTACGTGGAATTGAGTCTGGCGAGTTGAGTGCGGCAGATTTCGCCTTTGCTTAATCAGTTTGGTGGGGTGGGTTATACCTACCCCTTTTTTACTTAATTCAACAAAGAAGAAGGAAGGCAGTGCCTTCCTTTTCCCGCAAGAACAAGATTAACTGAAAAATTCGTATTTTTTTAAATTTATCAAATTTCAATAAAGGTGTACTTCAATTATGTTTCGCATTAACCCTTATTTACAACAGCCTTCTAGCGATGGAACTTACATCACTTGGTTCACTGAAGACAATATTTCGAGTGAAGTATCAATTACAGGGCCAGGACTGAATTCTCCCTTAACCTTTACCAGTAACCCGACATTTGAGCCAGTTCTTAGTTATACTGATGCTGAGTTAAATCAAGAGATTGATGGTTTAGAATCAGGATCATGGTTGCTTGGCAATGAAAACTATAAGCACACTCTAGACTTAAGGGATCTGTTGCCAGATAGCACCTACCAGTATTCGGTAACGGTTGGAGATGATACTTTTGAATCTAGCTTTGAGACAGCACCTACTGCTGAAAACTGGGATGAGATTCGCTTTGTGGTGCTTTCAGACAGCGAAACTGAACCTAGAGGTCGAGTCAATCGTCGTGATTGGCAACAGGGAGCTTTAGAAGAAGACTCTTTACCCCGTCCAGATATAGAAGGTAGTCTTTGGGCCGAGAATCTTGGGGTTTCTGGCGATCGCCTTAACTATCCGTTAACAGAAAATGTCGGTTATAGAAACAACCTCGAAATTATCAACAGCCGAGAACCCGACTTTATGATGATGCCAGGGGATTTAGTTCAAGGGGGTGGCTATCAACCGGGTTGGGATGAATTTTTTCGTCATAATGCAGGTGAGTTTGATAGTGGCTTATCAGAATACCCCATCCTACCGGCTTTAGGTAACTGGGAAAACTTTGGCGCACTCAACGGAGGTTATGGAACTGACGCAGATGGACGGTATGGCCCTTTATTCGGTCGTGAAAAATACCATGTTTATTTCGATGCTCCCGAAAATGGCACTCCTGAACATCAAGATAATTATTATCGTACTGATTACGGACCCGTAACGATTCTAACTCTCGATAGCTCCAACGGCGAACCCGATGATAACCGCGATAACTATGGTGGGGAAGGACAACCACCCCAAATTAGCGGTCAAGCGTATACGGGGCCTGGAACGGATACCCAAGAGAACATCACCCGCGAACAGTATGAAGCAGCAGGGGGTACGGATCTCGCAGACTTCAACCCTGGTAGTCCTCAGTGGAATTGGGTGACAGAGCAGTTAGAATCAGCTAGCGAACAGGGACAGATCATCTTTGCACAGTTCCACCATGCGCCTTACTCTAACGGTACTCATGGTTTACCGATGAATCATGAAGATTCTTCTGGTCAGGGGGGAACACCGATGCGTCAATATCAACCTCTGTTTGAAGAATATGGTGTCGTAGCGGTTTTCTCTGGTCATAGCGAAATGTTCGAGCGCAGCTTTGTCGATGAAGATAACGACGGAGAAGGGGTTTACTACTATGATGTGGGCGTTGCTGGAGACGGAATGCGCGGACAACGCACCGATGAAAACGGAAATCTCCTCAACTACAACCAGTTCAGCCAATGGACCGCCGACCAAAACGAACCAGAATTATGGCAAGAGGTAAATGGCACACTTCAGAATGTAGCAGGAGGCAAGCACTACGGACACCTAGAGGTTAACTTAGAAAATCTGGTTGAAGAGAACCGAACACAGATTACCTTCACTCCTGTTTATAGTTTTCCCGTTCTCGATGCCAACTACAATCTAATCGATACCGAGCGTCGAATTTATGGAGATGAAATCGTCATCGAACTTGAGCAAACTTCTGAACCTGAACCCGAACCTCTCCCAACTACTGTCTTTGGAACCTCTGGAGATGATTTCTTTGACACAGAAGTACCAGATGATCAGCGATTTGAAGGAGATAATCAACTTCTCTTTGCTGGTTCTGGGGATGACTTTGTAGATGTTAGCTTTGCCCCTGGTGGCGATCGCAGTCGTCTTGACTTAGGTAGCGGTGATGACATTATTTTTGCCGGCAGCAATAACCGCATTATCGCTGGTCCTGGGGACGATATGTTATTCCTTGGTTACGGTGAGGGTGGCAACACTGTTACAGGTGGCTCAGGTATGGATCAATTCTGGCTTACCAACGATGATGTTGATGTACCAGCGAATGCCAATACCATCACTGACTTTACTATCGGTGAGGATGTGATTGGTTTTGGTGCAACGGATCTAAGCTTTGATGATTTGATGTTAACTCAAAATGGTGCAGATACCACCATCAATGCCCTAGGACAAGATTTAGGGATTTTACGTGGAATTGAGTCTGGCGAGTTGAGTGCATCTGATTTCGTCTTTGCTTAATCGTTTTTTTAGGGTGGGTTATACCTACCCTAAACAATCATTTATTTTTTTATCCATAAAACTAGGTTACGTTGTATTAAAAAGCCAAACTTCAGAATAAAGTCTAGTAGGGTGGGCATTGCCCACCTTACATTTAACTTTCTTTGGTCAAATTCCGTTTCGGATCGCCTAATTTAACAGGTTGGGTCGCTTTTACGGGAGAAATCACAGGGGTTAAGTTCCAATGGGTTGCTAACTTTTGTAAGAAGCGATCTTGTTCAACGCGAAAGCGATCAACATTAGAGCCATGATTAATAATAGCAAACCACACTGGCCCTCGTTCCTTGGTAGGAATTACGCCAGCTAACGCACTAACTTGGGCTAGGGTTCCGGTTTTAACAGCAACCCCATCGGGAAGATTTCGCCATTGAACAGTTCCTGTGGTATCTCTTCCTCCCATAGGAAACAAGTCAGCTACACTCAAGGGATTATCTTTTAATTTTTCTTCGATCGCCATTAACATTCCCACGGAGGCCTGGGGCGAAATACGATTTTCTACCCCTAACCCCGATCCATTGATTAACTGGACTTCTTGGGGATCAACTTTCGCTGCTTTAGCTGCCATTTCTGAGACAACCGCGGCTCCACCCACAGAGTCGGCGATCATCTCTGACATGACATTATTACTATAAATATTCATTTGTTTGAGCAACTGGGCCATGGTTAAAGATTGATGGGTGAGTATGGTTTGTGCTGTTTTAGGTACATTTTGTGCAACTTTAACGGTTCCTTTGATGGTAATTTCAGGTTTAGGGGTATTGGGAGGTAAGTTTTGATATTGTTGTTTAATCAAAGGTGTCCAACGTTTAGAATTAAGGGCTAATTGTAATAATTGTCCAGAAGTTTGACGATCGCTTTTAAAATTCATGGCAAAGTTATCCACAATAATTAAATTGCCAGTTACTTCTTTTATTCCCAGTTTATTGAGTTCGTTACCCACTGCGATCGCTTCTTCCCAAACAAACAGGGGATCACCGCTTCCTTTAACAATTAAATCTCCTTTTAAAACACCATTTTCTATGGTTCCAATAGTTAAAAATTCTGTCTCAAAACGGTGTTCGGTTCCCCAGGTTTCTAAGGCAGCTAAAGAGGTGGCAATTTTAGTTAAAGAGGCGGCTGATAAGGGGGTTTTTGCTTGATGATTTCCTAAATAAGCCCAGTCTGATTGGAGCCAAATCCCTTGTTTATCGGTTGAAAACCCTAAAGACGCTAAGTTTTTCAAATAATCGGCAATAATTGATTCTACCACCGGATCTGATTGGGTAGGGACATCAAACACTTTGGCCTCCTGCCATGCAACGACGGGAACGACTTCAATAGATGGGGGTGTTTTTCCTAGTAAACTTCCTAAAGTAAAGGCTAATAGATCCAACATTTTTCAACCTCCTCACATAATCAAATTTAATGGATATTTATCTGCTTTATTATTTTTATTGAGTTAGTTTTTTAACTTAAGTTCGATGCAAGGTATTTTGAGAAAACCGAGTCAATATTCAGTTTAAAACATCCTAACTCCGAACTCCTAACTCCGAACTCCTAACTCAAATTATTCTACCCTTTAACGGCTCCTGCGGTTAATCCCTCAACAATTCTTCTCTGGAAGAATAAGACTAATAAAACGAGGGGAAAAGTTCCTAAAACCGTGGCGGCTGCAATGGGACCATAGGGAATTTCAAAGATAGTTGCACCCCCTATCTGAGCAGTGGCCACAGGAATGGTTTTCATGGTTTCACGAGTAATAAATGTGAGGGCAAAAATGTATTCATTCCAGGCAAAAATAAAGGTTAAAATTCCTGTTGTCACTAAGGCCGGAAGTGTCATAGGTAAGAGTATTTGCAACAACATCGGAATCATTTTATACCCATCAATTCGTGCTGCATCCTCTAAGTCTTTGGGAAGTTGTTCAAAGAAACTACGCATCACTAAAATCGTTAGGGGTAAATTAATTCCGGTATAAGGAATAATTAACGCTAAATAATTATTACCTAGTCCGAACAATTTGATAACTTCTAATAAGCCTAAAAATAATAATACATAGGGAAACAAAGAAACAATTAAAACCAAGCCTAGAATAATATTTTTACCTGGGATATTTATTCTGGCTAATACGTAAGCTGCAGGAGAACCTACTACTAAACAAATGAAGGTAGAAACGATAGAAACTAAGGCACTATTAAAAATATAAAGTCCAAACGGGCGACGCTGGAATAGTTCAATATAATGTTCAAAAGTTATGGTTTTAGGAATATAAACATTAGGAATCGCTGAAATAGCTTCATTGGTCTTAATAGAAGTTAAAATTTGCCAAATAATAGGAGCCATAAAAAAGATAATGACCAAGAAAACACAGAGGTAAAGAATCAATTTTTTGTTATTCATAGTTAATTGTCCCAAACGTTAATAATATTTCAGACTTCTTCAGGATTAAAATAGGCTTCCTTGTCCACTTTTTCTCACTTGGTTTAATAAGATAGCTGTTAAAGCAACAGCAGCAATTAATAATAGAAAGGTAATCACAACCAAGGCTGCCCCATAACCAAAGTCTAAATATCTCATGACTGTCGAATAAATATAAATAGAAACGGTTTCCGTTGCCCCGGCTGGGCCTCCTCCTGTCATCACTTGTACTAAGTCAAAAATACCGAAAGCTTGGGCAAATCTGAACAATAAAGCGATTAAAACTTGGGGCATCACTAAGGGTAATGTAATTTGATAAAAACTCTGCCAAGGGTTAGCCCCATCTAGGGAATGAGCCTCATATAAATCTTTAGGAATGGATTGTAAACCCGCTAATAAAATAATACTGATAAAAGGGGTTGTTTTCCAAACATCAGCAACAATTAAAGCTATCATTGCCAAAGTGGGATCGCCTAACCAATTAATTTCTACATTAATGATGCCTAAGCGTTGTAAAATATCATTAACGACCCCATATTGATCGTTAAAAATCCAAGCCCAAGCTAATCCCATAATAGCAGTAGGTAACGCCCAAGGAATCATAGAAATAGTTCTTACCGTACCTCTACCAAAAAAGGCTTGATTTAAGACTAAAGCCACTATCATTCCTAACACTAATTCTAGAAAAACACTAACCCCTGTAAATACCCAAGTATTCCACATGGATTGCCAAAAACGACCATCTCCTGCCATACGGACATAGTTAGTAAAACCTGAAAAAACGGGTTGTAATTGCGTTCCTAAATTTTCTGTGAACAAACTTAACCAAAAAGCTCGTCCAATGGGATAAGCAAACACAAAAGCAAGTACAGCTAAAGCAGGAATCAACATGAACCAAGCTGTCTTATTTTCTTCCCTCATTCATCTCAATTTGACTGACAACAGTTGCATCTTAGCTGAATCGCTCAATTTTGACCAGGGTTGTCTTAAATAATTAATAATTAACACTTAATAATTAAGAGCAAAATGTGTAAAGATGGAAATAGAATTAGTTTAAGCAACGATATGGGAACCATTAAGTTAATGCACGCTAAGTTACATCGAGTGCAGGTGACTGAGGCAAATATTGATTATGTCGGTAGTATCACTATCGATCCAATTTTACTGGATAAAGTGGGGATGTTGCCCCTCGAAGAAGTGGATATTGTTAACTTAAACAATGGTAATCGCTTTTCTACCTATGTAATCCCAGGAGAAGCAGGAAAAGGGGAAATCTGTCCCAATGGTGGGGCTGCTTTATTATGTCAACCAGGGGATTTATTGATTATTTATGCTTATGAAAATTGCGATCGCACAGAAGTGTTACAAAGGGGTCATACAGCACGGGTTATCGTTGCTGACAAACATAACAAGATACAAGACTTCCTTATTCAAACCTTAGTTCCTTGTGAAGACGGTAAAAAAGTAGAATTTCATAATACTTCTACCATTGATACTATACTAGAAAGCAGTCAAACATAATTGATATGAGTGATAATAATGAGATGTTAAAAGCAGTTATTTTTGATTTTAATGGGGTGATTATTAACGATGAAGACATTCATCAAGAATTAATCAATGAAATTTTATTAGGAGAAAACTTACGCCCTGATGCTTCAGAATATCAAGACTTGTGTTTAGGTAGAAGCGACAGAGCTTGTTTGTTAAACATTTTATCTCGTCGGGGTAGAATGGTATCTGATGAGTATTTAGATAATTTAATTGAAGCCAAAACTACTGCCTATCGTCAAAGAATTGATACTTTAGATGAACTCCCTATTTATCCAGAATTGAAAGATTTTCTAACCCATTTACAACAGCATAATGTAAGAATAGGATTAGTAACTGGTACGATCTCATCTGAGGTTAAATTTATTTTAGAAAAAGCAGACATCTTGAACTATTTTGAGGTGATTGTTGGTGGTGATGAAATTCCTAGGAGTAAACCAGAACCTGACGGTTATTTATTAGCGGTTGAAAGGTTCAATGAATTAGATAATAACTTACAATTAACCCCCGAAAGTTGTTTAGTCATTGAAGATACACCAGCAGGAATTGAAGCAGCAAAACAGGCTAAAATGCAGGTGGTGGGTATTGCGAATACTTATCCCTATCATTTTATGCAACGACTGTCTAATTGGGCGATCGATTATTTTTCTGATTTAGACTTAGAAAGAGTTGAGAATATTTTAACATCATAATGAATCAATATTAAAGTTTGCCTAATTAGTTATTATTAGGAAGAGAAGTTATTTTTGATAAGTTTAATATTAAATTCTTTTAGCGTAGCCGAATTAGGAGAGTGTCAAAATATAACACCCTATTCCCCTGTACCCCTGATAAGGTACAATGGCTAATCGGAGCTAAATTTCAG
This sequence comes from unicellular cyanobacterium SU3, assembly GCA_002172675.1. Lineage (GTDB taxonomy): Bacteria > Cyanobacteriota > Cyanobacteriia > Cyanobacteriales > Microcystaceae > Crocosphaera. The sequence goes on along the minus strand of NETF01000176.1, from coordinate 25,895 downwards.
ACGGCATCAACCGTAGTCGACCGTTAGGTAGATAAGTGTGGACTTGACTCAAATATTCAACACGACCAACCCAGTTATTGGTGTCGTTCATCTGCTGCCCCTACCCACGTCACCCCGTTGGGGAGGTAGTTTAACCGCAGTGATTGAACGGGCCGAACAAGAAGCCACCGCCCTGGCCGCCGGGGGAGTTGATGGTATTATCGTAGAAAACTTTTTTGATGCCCCTTTCACCAAAGAAAAGGTCGATCCGGTGGTCATCAGCGCCATGACGTTAATTGTTGATCGCATTAAAAACTTAGTGGTGGTTCCGGTGGGCATCAACTTACTAAGAAATGACGCAGTAGGGGCAATGGCGATCGCTTCGACCATCAATGCTCAATTTATCCGTGTTAACGTCTTAACGGGCATTATGGCCACGGATCAGGGGTTAATTGAAGGCAACGCCCATGAATTACTGCGCTATCGTCGCCAGTTAGATGCTGATGTGGCGATTTTAGCCGATGTTTTGGTTAAACACGCCCGACCCCTAGGAACCCCCAACCTAACCACCGCCGTACAAGATACCATTGAACGAGGACTGGCCGACGGTGTGATTCTCTCAGGTTGGGCAACCGGCAGCCCTCCCAGTCTCGAAGATTTAGAACTGGCCACCGCAGCAGCCCAAGGAACCCCCGTATTTATTGGCAGTGGGGCAGATTGGGATAACATCGGTAAACTAATGACAGCAGCCGATGGGGTAATTGTCGCGAGTTCCCTCAAACGTCATGGCAGAATTAGCGAACCCGTTGATCCCATTCGCGTCGCCCAGTTTGTCGAAGCCGCCAAAGAAGTGAGCATATCTAAAGAAAAAACAAAATCTCAGCAACCTTTAAAGTTGAGATCCTAAGCCCTTGCTAAAATCAAGGATAATTGATTGCTAAATTAAAAAACGATTATGATTCGTAGTAAACGACGTTCAGTTCCTTGGATTCAGCGTTGGTCTCGTCCGATGATTGGGGCGATCGCCATTGCCGGAGCTATTTTAACTGCCTATCTTACCATTACTAAACTAACCGGTGGAGAAGTGGCTTGTGGTGCTGCTAGTGACGCAGCTACCATGGCCACAGGGTGTAAAGGGGTTCTCGATAGTCCCTACGCCACCGTGTTTGGCTTACCCTTAAGTTTGTTCGGATTTTTGGCTTATGGTAGTATGTCCGTTGCTTCTTTAGGGCCGTTATTAGTTAAACCAGAAAAGAAAAAAAGCATTAGAAAACAACTCGATGAATGGACTTGGTTATTCCTCTTAGCCGGGGGAACATCTATGGCCGTGTTTAGTGGTTATTTGATGTATATTTTAGCCACAGAATTACAATCCGTTTGTTACTATTGCATTGGTTCGGCTATCTTTTCCCTGAGTTTAATGGGTTTAAGTATTTTTGGCCGCGAATGGGAAGAAGTGGGTCAACTTTTCTTTATTCCTATCGTTGTAGCCATGATTACCTTAGTAGGAACTCTAGGGATTTATGCACCCCTTAACCAACCCACTAACGCCGATGGCCGCATTCTCATTGAAACCGCCACCACACGGCCAACTCCCCCCTATGGTTGGGAAGTTACCACCGAGTCAGGCCCAGCAGAAATTGAACTGGCTAAACATTTAACCTCTGTTGATGCAAAAATGTATGGCGCGTTTTGGTGTCCCCACTGTTACGATCAAAAACAAGTTTTGGGTAAAGAAGCGACTCAACAAATCACCTATATTGAATGTGATCCCAGTGGGAAAAATCCCCAACCTGATGCTTGTCAAGCTGCTGAAATTCAATCCTATCCTACTTGGGAGATTAACGGAGAAAAATTATCAGGGGCCCAACTTCCTGAAACTTTAGCCGAAGAGACCGGTTATACCGGACCGACAGACTGGAAATATACCATTCCCGGACGTTAATGATACAGTGAGGGCTTAATAAGATTAAGCCCCTACATGGGTCTTATTTGAGAAAAATTGAAGGTAGAAAATGATGCAATTTGGTGAATCGGTTCCTGATAATGCAGAAAATCAATGGCGATATCAATTAGACCGTTTTGTAACAGAAAATAAACAGGATTTAGCAGCCTTAGCATACGGCTTAAAAAAGGAATGGGAAGATAACAATGATGTTTTAGGGATTGATTTGGAACCCGAACCCCATTTTATTCGTTGTTCTCGTCAATCTTTGGAAAACTTAAATCGTAATGTTGAAGGAAAAATACAAGAAATTTTAGGTATATTTGATAATTATAATGATCAAGAAGAAGTGGCAATGATTGCTATTAATAAGGGTCAAATTAAATTAATTTATTATAAGTCTGACCCGTCCCCTTCCGTTTGTTTTGAGGAAAAAAAATCAAATTTAGATAAGTTAATTGAAGAACTTGAAAGTACCATGAAAGCAATTAAGTGGTATTAAGTGTAATTAAAACAGGGTAGCAGTTAAGTTTGATGAACTAAAATTAGTTTGATATGCGATCGCATTAGAAAATAGTGTTAAAAATGAAGATTGATTTTCAACGTATGAGTAAAGAAGAATTAAAAGCTTATGTTTTAACCCATAAAGAAGATACAGAAGCATTTTACGCCCTAGCTGATCGACTAAAAATAGATAATCAAGATGTTCCTTGGTATCCCTCTCCCACTACACCAGAAAACATTGCTATTATGGAACAAGCAATAACAGAAAAGTTACAAGCAAAAAATAATGAAGAATGATCAAAAAAACTAATTCTAAATTCTCTCTCTATTTTTTAGCCAAAATTAAACCCAACACATTAATTTCGTTGGAATTTAATAAATATTTATCGGTAAACAGTTTATTTCTCAGTTCATTTAAACTATAACTACGAAAAATCATAAAGGGAAATTGTTCGTATTGGGAACCAATGGGTAAAAGATTAGAAACAGGATAAAGAGAACGAAGATACAAAGTTAAAATATCTTTGAAGCTATATTTTTCTGTTTGATCATCGTCACATTGGAAATATTCTTCCAAAAGTTCAGGAATAATAAAAGCATATAAAGGAATGGCGTAATATTGATCATCATATTGACTATTTTGTTCATAGTTTTGCACACTATTATTCTTTTCAAACATGGTATTTACAAATTTAATTACATCTTTAACAGTTCTAGTGATGGTTTCTGGTAGTTTTGGATGATTTTTAAGATACTCTAAGTTAGAGATGATTTCTTCATAGTTTAAGGTTTCTGAATTTTTATCAGTTTTTATTTTATATCTTTCTTCAATTCCTTTATCTTTGATAGGAACTACTAATAAACTACCATTAATATGACATTGTTCAATGAGATAGTAATTTAGTAACTCTTCAAAATTATTGTCTATTCGTTTTAAGAATTGATTGAATAACTCTGTTCGTAAATCAAGAGGAGATATTCCTGATTTTTGGGGATCTTTAAACATTTTTTTGAGAGTAAAATCGCATTCTTGTAAAAGTTTTTCTAAATAAGTGGCAACTTCTATTATTTTTTCATTATCATAAGATTTTCTAGCTTCTTTTTTCAGTTGTCTAATTAAATTACTAAGTTTACTACTAAAAGTTTCACCTGCAGCAGAAACCGATTTGCCACTAACAGGAATCATTAAAAATTGGTAATCTCCAATTGTTCCAAAACCTTGAATTCTTGTCATAATTGAAGTTTTCAAAATTAGCAAAAGATTAATGAATGATAAAATACTTTCTTGTATGGCTAATTTCCGATTTTCTCTGTCCTCTTCTTGATCATATACTGCTTGTTCAGTAAGATAAAAAATTAATTGTTTATCCTGCTTATCAATTTCATCGTTTCCTCTTCCTCTATAAATAACTTGTATCACTTCCATTAAGTTTTTTTCTACTTCAAATCTAGGAATTTCTACTAAAATATGTTTGACTTTTGGAAAGGATAAACCACGACTTGCAGATGATGTCATAAAAATGACTTTTATGTTTTCTTGATCTAAATATTGTTTGATTTCTTTTTTATCTTTATCATTTAAGTTTGCATGAATCTCTAAATAGTCTTGTTTTTCCTCAAATTTTCGAGGGGTTCGAAATAGTTCAATTTCTCTAATTAATTTTTCTAATCTTTCTTTATCTTGAATATAAATAATTATCTGTTCAGAAGGGTTATTTTTAATTAGATTTTTGATATCTTTAATGATTTGTTTTTGTACTGCTTCTTTCAAAGGTTGATTTTTTTGCGAATACAATTTTTCATGAAATTCGATAGATTCAATAAATAATTTATAAGTAATTTTCAAGCTATTTGCAGGATAAGCATTAGAGTTAATGATAGTTGCTAATTTATTTTTAAACTTAAAATTTTCTAGAGATAAGGGTAATACTTCAGAAGAACTTTGTCTGAAAAAGATTTTATTGGGTTCAGGAACAGTAGAAGAAAAATGCTGATTAATGACATCAGGGTTCACAATAGAAGCATCAGCAACAATAATTTTATAATTGAATCCGTATTCATCTTTAAACTGTCTAAAAAACTTATTTATTTCATTAAGAAAGTAAACCCCACTTTCATCTCCTGTAATCTCATCAATCATAACAAAAATATGTTTTATTCTACTTGAAATATCTTGCATATTATTTTCTAAAAAACTACCTTTTCTAGAGTTATATGCAGTATAAAATATTTTTTTAAAATGTGAAAATGTATTATTATCACCTTTAGTTTTTTTGAATGATTGCATAGCAACCGTAGCAACAATATTATTAGATATTTCATTTTTAATAATAGTATTTATCGCTTCGCAAATACTTTGCAAAACGCCTTTAGTCCTCATTGATTGATCTTTTACTGTATCTTCATTATGACGGTAGGTGTCAGAAATATTTGAGGGTTTATACTCTAATTCATGATTTTGATCAATAAAATGTACATCATGATATTTAAAACGCTGATCTTGATGCGTATTAGAACGGTAATTAACCGTTAAATTACCATTATTAGACTTAATAAGATGAGAGTTAGTGGTAATAGCAAAAATCCTATTATCATAAAGTTCTTCAGTATTTTTATCTGTAAACTTTTCAAAAATATCTAGATTAACTTGTGTTCTTGGACTAATATAAAAAAACAAAAATCCTTCATCCGTAATTCTTGGTTGTTTGAGAAATTCTGTAATAGCAGTGGTTTTCCCAATTCCAGGATTTCCTGTTAAAAATAAATAGGGTTTATCTGATTCTAATTCTCGTTGGATCAGTTCTTTATGTGCATTTCTTAAATCCAGTTCAGGATCTAAATTTAAGTTATGAGATATTTCTGTTGGAAGAGTATCAATAGGACTTAAAAAATTATCAATGGTTTCTTGATGGGTAAATGAATATATCCCTTTACCAGAAACATTCATAAGTTGATTAAAAAAGTTTTTTCCATCAATAAAACTTTTCGCTGCTTGACGTTTAATTACCATTAATATATCTTGACGCGCTGTCGATAGTTCTTTCTGAATTTTATCAATATAAATATTGTGACAAGTTTCGAGTATATTGATGTGTTCTTCTTTATCCGTTAACGTTAAAGAACTAATACCGCGATCGCTATATCCAATAATATTAAAATTGATACTTTCTTGAGCTTCTAATAAATTGTTTGATTTAAGAAAATTATAAAAACTATAAGCGTAACTTCCTGCTTGTATCATTTTTACGGTTTCTTTATCCTTAGTACCAAATGCTTTATAATGATACTTTAAATTGTCAGATAAATTAATTTTAGGTGTTTTGCTATCTAGTCCCAAATTAGCAAAAACACTTTTTTTTCTTAAATATGCAATCTCTTTTAATAATATTCTCTTCAATACTTCAACACTACGCAGATCATCTAAATCTTGAATTTCTCTGATAGCAAAAATAGAATAATCAATGGATAAAATAGTTTTGATTTTTTGACTTTTTCTTTTCTGATACTGAATAAAGATTAAAGTGTCAGTTTTTAAAAATTCTCCTGTTTTCTTGTATTGCTCAAAATTATCAATAGTTATTAACTGTTGAAGAACATTTTTATATGCTTCCGTATCTCCTTTAGTTGTATAAGTTCCTAAACTATTATCACCATGAAAAAAACATTGATAATAGAGAATTTCCAGTTTTTTATAATGTTTTTTTTCAATACCTACTGCTGTAAAATACTCTTGTAAAAAATTAAGTCCTGATAAAAAAGCTTTTTGCAGAAAAAATAATACCCAATCTTTAATAATTTTACGATTTGAGTCACTTATAACCTTTTCCGCTATTGCTAATTTATCAATAATTCTGCTAAATTTTAATTCCCTTAAATCTTGAGAATATAAGTCACCATAGTTATGCTTAATATCATTTTGTTTGATATAGGTAAGCAGTCCAATATTAAATCCAAATTTCTATTACTATGTTTTAATATAGATAATGCACCAACAGATTTATCTCCTATTAAGTTTTGATAAGGATCTAATTTTAAACTAATTGGTTTCTTTTTTGTTGGTGTTGCTTCATAACGAGAAAAATGGAACAAAGTTAAATAATTTAGTATATCTTGTTTTAATTTGGTATCGCTGATTAGTCCATTAAAAATTGTTTTTTCATGTTCAGTGTCATTATAAATGTTCAATAAAGTTGTGTAGGAGATAACACCATTATAAGAGTTGTCATTTCCTACTGTAATACCATTAAATAAATTAAAAAATACCATTGATCTTTGACTTGCATCTGCTTTATCATTCACTAATTGTGTTAATTCTGTTGTATGTATCCTGAATATAAAGAGAAGTAGCATAAATTTCTTGAAGTTTAACCACATAATACTTGTCGAAGAAAATGGGATAAATATTGATGTCACTTTTGCCTATCTTCAATTCTTTGATAACATCAGGAGACATAAAATACAGTTCTCTATTCTTCCCTGTAATGTTTAAATAGTTGGAGTAGGGAGATTTCGCAATATATAAGAAATGGCGATATCCTGCATCATAAAGTTCCATAACTTTCTTAATCAAAATATCAGGATGTTTATAAATCTCTTCAGTATCATAATTACTGGAGAACGTTCCTTGGTTATATAATCGAATTGTATTATCTGGTTGACGATATAAACCAATAACTTCCCCTATCATATTCTTTTTTTGATAAGTATTTTTCCACTTGCGATCGCATTCTCGACTAGACACACTAATAATAGCAAGTTTCTCTAACTGAGGTTTATAATTATTAAACTTAAATATCTTAGGAAGGATAGAATAGAGAGAACTTAAACTATTATTATTTTTCCATTTATTGATATTTTTAATACAAATTCCCTGGCAACTGAAACGATGATATTCATTAAGAAGATGAGATAATACATAGGAAAAAGAACGCATAAATTCTTCTTCTGGTGAAGCGTCATCTTTATCCGTCAAATGAAGACGTAATAAGGGAATAAATAAGGGATTTTTTAATTCATCTAGTAAGACTTTTAAACTTAGGTAAGTTAATAAGGAGAAAGTTAGCTGATACCAGAACATTTTAGGATTATCTTCTGTGTTAAAAATTTCATCTTTAAGACGTTCATAATTATAATTACAAACCAAAGACGCTTGATTTCTTAGTTCTTGTTTATAAAGGTCACGACATTTATTTTCTTGGGGAATTAAAAGCATAGGTATTGTTTTAATTCCTCGTAAATCATACTCCATATTAAACTGTTGTTTTTCGTTACTCGGAAAGTATTGAATATCATTAAATTTAATGTCAACCGATAAACTACATAATGCTTCAGTATCAATTTTACTGTTATCATTAACTGAAATATACTTTAAACCATCTTTTTTAGTTAATTCAGGTTTAAACAATGTATTATTACTATCAATGATCTCTGGATCTTTTTCTAAAATACCTTGACTGATACTAACTTTTAAAGTGTATGGTTTAGTGTCAAATAATTTTTTATCTTCAATACACTTTATGAGTAAATTTCTTAACTTGTTTAACTTACAGTGTGAATTAAACTTTTCAAAACCCTTCTTTATATTATTGAATAAATTTTTCTTTGCTTCATCATTATCTCCTTTTAAGATAGGTAACATTTTTGTTTCAAAGTTTTCTATTGGATCGTAATTTAATTCTGATGATGGATTGTATTCTTTATCTACAGGGTTACTGCGAGAAGCAAATACGAAATAATATAAAAATACAATTTTTAAAAGTTTTTTTATGAATTTTTCTTTTTCGATTTCATTATCTAACTTATCTTTATTTTCCTTCTTATTTAAGTTGAGAAAGCTAGTACGATAATCAAAAGAACTTTCACTTTCAGATATATGGACTTGTCCATTTAATTTCAGTTTCATCCCAAAAACAAATTCTTGTTTATCTTGATCTCTATTATTTATTTCTCCTAAGTATCCTTCAATTTTTGCAATAATAGGCAAAGAATCAAAAGCATAAGAATTATTAAAAAACTGTTGAAAATTAAAATCAACGCCTTGATAGGATACTGTATAATAATCATCGGGTTTAGTTTCATCATTAATATAAGCTTCTATTAATTTCAATCGTCTAATTAAATCTTCTAGATAAACTGCATCTTCCTCATCTTTAACTTTTTCGTATAAAAATTCTAAGTATTTAATACTAGCTGTTTTCTTTATTTTTCCTAATGCTTCCTCTTTCATTAATATTTTAAGTTTATAAATATCATTATCCTCTTTTTCCTGGTTTTCAAATAAATTTTCAGTAGTTTCTATTGCATCTTCCTGTTTATCTTCATCAAAATTAATCTCAATATAATTTTCTAAACTATTTCTCAACTCATTCAAAAAGCTAGTCGGTTGTTTAACAGTTATACTGAGTTTATGTAACCTCAATAATGCAGCAGTTTCTTGGTTATCTTTAGGTAAAGTTAACCGTTGTTTTTGTAAATTGGTGTATTGTTCTTCAAAAGGATAATTAAAACCAATACTATTTCTATTTACTTCTCCTTTGAAATTTTCTAGAGGTGTTGTTATTGTTTCTATATACTTTTCAATAGATATAGGTTTACCATTTTCTTTAGATAAGGCATTTTCTAGTAATTCTTTAACTTTCCCTTGAATTGAATGTAACTTTTCACTAAAATCTACTTCTATTCCTTCAATAAAATTAATAGATGCACATTTTGTTCCAAGAGGTTGCTTAATAAAAGGATCATTAATAGATAGCTGAGAAACTTGATAAGCAAGTTCATCAACATTCATTAATAAACGCTTTTCATCTTTAGATACTTTAAAAAGTTCTTGAGATTTATCCTTATCTAAAACTTCAAGAATTTTGTCGAGAAAATGATTATAATTCAGTTTAACTAAATCGTTACCATCTTCCTGTAAGTTAGATCCAGAGTTTGTCATTTTATTTTATAGTATTACCATAAAGAATAATTTATCCTTACCCAAATAATCATTACTTTTAGTTAGTAAGTAATCTCGTACTGTACTAAATTATAGTTCAATATTGACCTATCTCGGTAATGCTAATGTTAGGATTCCCTAACTTGTGACTAAAATTAACATTATAAGACAGTATTGATAAAACATAATGCGATCGCATTAATTGAATTATAATAATATAATAAGTTAATAAAGATCCTAAAAACTAATGAACTCAAATAATATTCAGTATGTATCAAATGAAGAAGGACAAACCGTTGCAGTTATTGTTCCTATTGAAGTATGGCGCGAGATAGAATCAGAAAAAGAAACCGCTTATTTATTACAAAGTCCCAAGATGAAACAGCGTCTTTTAGCGTCTAAAAATCGTCAAGATGGTATCACATTAGAGGAAGTCTGTGAAAAACTTGGAATTTGATGCTGCTGCTTTTGAAGACTTAGCTTGGTGGGTTAAATATGATCGCAAACAAGCGTTAAAAATCATAAACTGATACAAGAAGTACAGCGTAACCCCTTTGAAGATATTGGTAAACCTGAAAAATTAAAACATGATTTATCAGGTTGTTGGTCAAGAAGAATTAATCAACAACATCGTTTAGTTTATCAAGTTTTAGATGATAAAATTAGAATTCTTGCTTGTCGATATCATTATTAATTATCCTATGGTAAAAAATCAAAATCCAAGGTTTCTTCTTTGGTAAAAGGACTCATACTGGGAAAATGTTCAAGCGGTAAACCTGTTTCTATACTTGCTTGTTTGACTGCATATTGATAACATTCATCAAAAACCTCCTCATAATAACGTTTTAAACTCGGACTTGTTTTAAATGCTTTAATTAAACGACGACGATGTTCAAAAATGGAAGATAACCAACTTTTTGAGCGTTTTTGAGGTTGATATTTATACTTTAACAAGTGCATTAAAATTACAATTAAATTACTTTCAAGACTATGTTTTTCACTTCTTCCCATTGTTTCTATTTCTTCAATTAAATTATCATAGTCTAAATCCTCAAGTTGACGATTTTTTAAAAGTTCTGCTGTAGTTTCTAACCATAAACAAAAATCCTCTTCATAAAGGGTAGCCTTATTTACATTTATATTAGCTGTCATAATTATTAACCCCTCTATTTTTCAGCTTGACTCTATTGATAATTATGGCATAACTGAAACTAATGAGACTCATATTAATCAACTTTTTCAACCTCTATAATATAACTCTATCAATTCTAAATTCGCGCATTCTAAATTCTAAATTCAACATATCCCCAATGATATGGCACAATTTAACAAGGATAACGATTAACACACCCACTTTTATTGTCCATGACCGCAAACATACCTGAACTACCCACCCAATACGACCCCAAAACCACCGAAAGCAAATGGCAAGACGCATGGGACACCCATCAAGTCTTTAAAGCAGACAACAGCAAAGAAGGAAAAACCTACTGTATTGTCATTCCTCCCCCCAACGTTACGGGAACCCTTCACATGGGCCATGCGTTTGGTGATTGTCTCATGGATGTATTAGTGCGCTATCATCGGATGTGTGGTTATAATACCCTCTGTCTTCCTGGAACCGACCATGCAAGTATTGCAGTTCATACGATCTTAGATAAACAGTTAAAAGCAGAAGGTGTCACCCGTAAGGATATTGGACGAGAAAAATTCTTAGAAAAAGCGTGGCAATGGAAGGAAGAATCTGGGGGTAAAATTGTTAACCAGATGAAAAGAATCGGCCTGTCTGCTGACTGGTCAAGGGAACGGTTTACCCTAGATGAAGGCTTATCAAAAGCGGTCAGAACAGCCTTTGTGAAACTCTACGAAGCAGGATTAATTTATCGGGGTAATTATTTAGTTAATTGGTGTCCTGCTTCTTTGTCTGCTGTCTCGGATGTAGAAGTAGAAAGTAAAGAGGTAGAAGGCCATTTATGGCACTTTCGTTATCCATTAAGTGATGGTAGCGGTCATGTTGAAGTAGCAACCACCCGACCAGAAACCATGTTAGGAGATACAGGAGTAGCGGTCAATCCTAACGATGAACGATACAAAAATTTGCTCGGAAAAACCATAACATTACCCATTGTTGGACGAGAAATACCTATTTTTGCAGATGAATTAGTTGATCCCGAATTTGGTACCGGCTGTGTTAAAGTTACTCCGGCCCATGACCCCAATGACTTCGAGATGGGAAACCGTCATAAGTTACCTTTCATTAATATTATGAATAAAGACGGGACACTGAATGAAAATTCAGGAATCTTTGAAGGACAAGATCGCTACGTTGCCCGTAAAAATGTGGTTAAAAAGTTAGAAGAAGATGGCTTTTTAATCAAAACTGAAAAATATAATCATACTGTTCCTTATAGCGATCGCGGTAAAGTTCCTGTTGAACCCTTATTATCCACACAATGGTTTGTCAAAATTGATCCCTTATCCCAAAAAGCCTTAAAGTGTTTAGATGAAAATAATTCCCCCAATTTTGTCCCCGAAAGATGGCAAAAAGTTTATCGAGATTGGTTAGTTAAATTAAAAGATTGGTGTATTTCCCGTCAATTGTGGTGGGGTCATCAAATTCCAGCTTGGTATGTTATCAGCGAAACTAATGGAGAAATTACCGATAACACCCCCTTTATTGTGGCGCATTCAGAAGAAGAAGCCTTAGAAAAAGCAAAAAAAGACTATGGTGATAACATTCAATTAGAACAAGATCCTGACGTTTTAGATACTTGGTTTTCGTCTGGTTTATGGCCGTTTTCGACGTTAGGTTGGCCTGAAAATTCCCAAGATTTAAACACTTATTATCCTACCAGTACCCTGGTTACAGGATTTGATATTATCTTCTTTTGGGTCGCCAGAATGACCATGATGGCCGGTTATTTTACCGATGAAATGCCCTTTAAAGATGTCTATATTCATGGCTTAGTTAGGGACGAAAACGGCAAAAAAATGTCCAAATCTGCTAACAACGGTATTGACCCATTAATCTTAATTGAAAAATATGGGACTGATGCCCTACGTTACACCCTGATTAGAGAAGTCGCAGGTGCCGGGCAAGATATAACACTACAATATGATCGCAAAACTGACCAATCCGAGTCTGTCGAAGCTTCTCGAAATTTCGCCAACAAACTTTGGAACGCTGCCCGGTTTGTGATGATGCACCTTAAAGGAGAAACCCCCCAAAGTTTAGGCACACCTGAAATAGATAAACTAGAATTATGCGATCAATGGATACTCTCACGGTTCCATCAAACCGTCCAACAAACCAAAGACTACATTGAAGCTTATGGCTTAGGAGAAGCCGCTAAAGGCCTGTATGAGTTCATCTGGGGTGACTTTTGTGACTGGTATATTGAACTAGTAAAAACGCGCCTCTGGGACGAAACTCCCTCCCGTGACGTTGCCAGACAAACCCTAGCTTATGTCCTCGATGGCACTCTTAAACTACTCCATCCTTTCATGCCCCATATTACCGAAGAAATTTGGCAAACCCTCACCCAAAGCAACGGTGAATTTATCGCCCTACAAGCCTATCCAGAAGTTGATAATAGCCTCATTAACCCTGACTTAGAAGACTCCTTTACCCTCTTATTTGATACCATCCGTACTCTCAGAAATATGCGTGCAGAAGCCGATATTAAGCCAGGGGTCAAGGTTTCCGTAATCTTACAGAGTGAAAATGAGCAAGAACGGACTATCCTAGAATCGGGTCGAAAATATATCCAAGACTTAGGAAAAGTGGAAAATTTAACCATTACATCCCAATTAGAACAACAGACGGAACAAGTCGTTGCCGGAGTCGTCGGAACCATACAGGCCCTAATTCCTCTCTCTGGTGTCGTTGATATTGCTAGTCTTCGAGCCAAGTTAGAGAAAAATTTAGGTAAAATTGAGGCTGAGATCAAATCACTCTCAGGTCGACTCAACAACTCGGGTTTTGTCAATAAAGCTCCTGAAGAAGTTGTTCAAGGCGCAAGAGATGCTTTAGCAGAAGCCGAAAAACAAGCCGAAATTTTACGCGAACGTCTTAAGCGTCTGCAATAATAAAGATTACCACCGCGCCAACCCTGTAACCCACTATGCTGCACTTAGCCCAAGTGAAAAAGAATCCCGACTCAGGCGAGATGGAACTTCTGTTGCTGGCACGCCAAACATCCCAACACCTTTGGGATATGATGTCTAATAAAGTGATTCCCTGTAATCTCCCTATGTCTTTTAGGGATGGAGTTTTAGTATTAGTCAAGTTAGGGGATAATCACGAAATTGTAGAAGTTAAAGAGGCAAAAGACTGGGTGATGGGGTTAGTTGAAACCTATTTGACCAATGGGAGTATTACTCCTGAATGGGTTCAACAAGAACAAGAAAAAGTCGAACAATGGCGACAGGAAATTACAGCGAAAAGTCTTGATTTAACCCGTCGTCAATTAGAACTAGAAACCCAAAAAGAACAATTACAAGAATTAGAAGAAAAGTTAAAAAATGGTGAATCATAAAAGATTATTTCTGAATAAGCATGAGAATTTATGGAAATCGATTATTGAAAACATTACCAGGAGACTTAACTCGTCCTACTTCAGCTAAGGTGAGAGAAGCCTTATTTAATATTTGGCAAGGGAAAGTAACAGGGTGTCACTGGTTAGATTTATGTGCCGGCAATGGTTCGATGGGTGCAGAAGCATTATGTCGTGAGGCGGCCTTTGTTATGGGAATTGAAAAGTATGGAAAAGCGTGTAAAATTATTAATGAAAATTGGCAAAAAATAGCTTATGATGAGCAAGACTTTCAGGTGATCAAAGGAGATATTTTAAAAGTTTTAAAGACCTTAGGCGAGAAAAAATTTGATCTTATTTATTTTGATCCCCCTTATCAAAGTGGACTCTATCAATCTGTTTTAGAATTAATAGTTAACCATCAACTATTAAATGCACACGGAGAAATAGCAGTCGAACATAATCCCAAATTTTGGCCAGCCACAGAGATAAAAGGATTGACAATTGTGCGACAAAAAAACTACGGTAACACCAGTTTAACCTTTTACCGCCCTAATCTTGGGTTGTAGCACCCCCCTTATCCCCTTTTAGCAGTGGGAAAACCATTGCCTTTTGCCTGTTCCCTTTGAATGACATAAAAAGTTCATCTATCTGTCATAGGGTTGTCATATCTCCCCTTTATAGTAAGAAATGTCAGTCCAAAAAAGCCGTTTTCCCATCATTCACTCCTCACATGGACTGACTTTTTCTCTCTATTATTGACAATATAAATAAAACCGACCATGAAAAACCATAGTCTAAATCAATCTTATTCATCAGCCAACATGACAAATTCTCACCGTTCTATCTTACAAAAACCCCTAACTTACATTTCTATGATCCTAGTCGGTATGGGCGTAGGCATCGGAGGAACCATCGCTTACAGTTATCCTAGTTTGTTTAATGAAAAGACAGAAACCATCGCCCCATCGACGAAGACTGAAATTCCTGAACAATGGGCATCTTTACCTCCTATCACCTCAGAAAACTTTGTTACTGATGTGGTTCAAAAAGTAGGCCCTGCGGTGGTGAGAATCGATGCCTCTCGCACCGTTAAAACAGAGGTTCCCCCCATGTTTAACGATCCCTTTTTCCGTCGCTTTTTCGGGTCACAAATTCCTAATATGCCTCAAGAAGAAATTCAACAAGGAACGGGTTCAGGGTTTATTCTTAGTAACGATGGAAAAATCCTTACCAACGCCCATGTAGTAGCAGGAAGCCAAAACGTGACCGTAACGTTGAAAGATGGTCGAACCTTCACCGGAACAGTGTTAGGAACTGACCCGGTTACTGATGTAGCGGTCATTGATATCGAAGCCGATAACTTACCTACCGTTAAAGCAGGAAATTCCGATCAATTGAACGTGGGAGAATGGGCGATCGCAATTGGTAATCCTTTGGGGTTAGATAACACTGTCACCACAGGCATTGTTAGTGCTACAGGAAGACGTAGTTCTCAAGTGGGAATTGGAGATAAACGGGTTGATTTTATTCAAACCGATGCAGCCATTAACCCTGGTAATTCTGGTGGGCCTCTTCTCAATGCTAGAGGGGAAGTCATCGGCGTGAATACCGCTATCTTCCGAAATGCTCAAGGTATCGGTTTTTCTATTCCTATTAATCGGGCCCAAGAAATTGCCGATCAATTGATTGCTAAAGGTCGGGTTGAACATCCCTACATGGGAATTCAAATGGTAGAAATTACTCCAGAAATCAAACAAAAATTACAACAAACAGGAGGATTAACCATTAATGCAGATTCAGGAATTTTGATTGTTAACGTTGCTCCTAATTCTCCTGCTGCTGCAGCCGGGTTAGAAGCCGGGGACGTGATTCAATCGATTAATCAACAACCCCTAGCATCTCCTTCAGAAGTTCAAAAAGCAGTCGAACAGATTCAAGTCGGTAGTACCATTCCTGTTGAAGTTGAACGCAATGGCAAACCGTTAAGCTTGAATGTAAAAGTTGGACTTTTACCTAATGGGTAATGGGACTTACCAATGAATAGTTAATAATTAACAATTAATAATTATTCGGTCAAGAGTTGGGAGTTGGGAGTCGGAATTAAACTATTCCCTATTCCCTATTCCCTCATAAATTTAATCGGTCACTGATAACTGATGACTGATGACTGATAACTGATTTAAGCAATCGTAATCTCAGAAGACAAGTAAACATCTTGAATGAGATGAAAGAGTTTTACCCCTTCTTCTAGAGGCCGTTGAAAGGTTTTCCGTCCAGAAATTAAACCACAACCGCCAGCCCGTTTATTAATGACTGCGGTACGAATCGCTTCAGCAAAATCATTTTTTCCAGACGCACCGCCGGAGTTAATTAAACCGCTTCTGCCGGCATAACAATTTAATACTTGATAACGGGTTAAATCGATGGGATGGTCACTGCTTAATTCAGTGTAAACTTTCTCATCGGTTCGCCCATATTTCCCATTGCTGGCTTTAGCTACGGCTTCATAACCACGGTTACATTGAGGTAATTTCTGTTTAATAATATCGGCTTCGATAGTCACCCCGATATGGTTTGCTTGCCCGGTTAAATCTGCTGCTAAATGATAATCTTGATCTTGTTTAAAAATTCCATTCCTTAAATAACACCATAACACCGTGGCCATGCCTAATTCATGGGCTTTGGCAAAGGCTTTACTGACTTCTTGAATTTGACGGTTGGATTCAGGAGAACCAAAATAAATAGTCGCCCCAACTGCTACCGCGCCCAAGTTCCAAGCTTGCTCAACTTGACCAAACATAATTTGATCGGCACTATTGGGATAGGTTAAGAGTTCGCTATGGTTTAATTTAACTAAAAAGGGGAGACGATGGGCATATTTGCGAGACATCATCCCTAATACTCCTAGGGTGGTGGCTACCGCGTTACAACCCCCTTCTAAGGCTAATTTAACAATATTTTCAGGGTCAAAATAAGCAGGGTTAGGAGCAAAAGAAGCAGCCCCAGAATGTTCGATGCCTTGATCTACGGGTAGAATAGATAGATAACCCGTATTAGCTAATCTTCCTGTAGAATAAAGTTGTTGCAAACTGCGTAAAACTTGAGGATTGCGATCGCTTTGAGAAAAAATGCGATCCACAAAATCTTCTCCAGGTAAATGCAATAAAGATTGAGGAATCTTAGCTTGATGATTGAGAAGACTATCGGCTTCTTCCCCTAAATAAGATTCTATGGTTTCGGGCTTGAAGAGTGTGGCTGTCATAGAATTCTTTTGATGTTAATTCGTCTAATCTATTATAAGAAGAATGTAAAGGGTTTCCCAAAGATGAAATAATTAGTAACTTTTTCAAGTTATCCTTTTATTTAAAAAGAGAGAGAAGAAAATAGTCTATCTCTATCATAAGTATGAGATCCTCATTGGATCGATTCGGAGCTAAAGATTCTAAAATCAAAAAAAAGAAGGAAAAGAATGACAAAAAAAATACTTTCATCTGAAAAAATCCGACGAGTTATCACTCGTTTAGCGTCTCAAGTGATCGAAAAATCAGGAAATTTGTCTGATATTGTTTTACTGGGAATTCATACCAGAGGAGTTCCCTTGGCTTATATGTTAGCCCAACAAATTGAACTATTAGAAGACATAAAAGTGCCAGTGGGGGCAATTGATGTTACCTTTTATCGAGATGATTTAGATCGCATCAAAACCCGAACTCCAGCTAAAACGAAAGTTCCCATTGATCTCACAGGAAAAACTGTTATTTTAGTGGATGATGTTATTTATAAAGGTCGTACTATTCGTGCAGCTTTAAACGCAGTTACCGAATATGGAAGACCGAAAATGATCCGTTTATTAGTATTAGTTGATAGAGGTCATCGAGAGTTACCCATTCATCCTGATTTTACAGGAAAAAAATTACCTACTTCTTCAGAAGAACAAATAAAAGTTTATTTACAAGAAACCGATGGCCGTGATGCCGTAGAATTATTAAAGAACCCGACAAATTAATAGAGAATGAGTGCAGAAATTATTTGCGTTGGTACAGAACTTTTATTAGGGGACATTGTTAATACTAATGTTCAATTTTTGGCCAAAGAATTGGCTGATTTAGGGATTCCCCATTACTATCAAACCGTGGTGGGAGATAACCCTACTCGCCTCAGAGAAGTGATTACCATTGCGAGTAAAAGGGCTTCTATTCTCCTGTTTACTGGGGGTTTGGGACCCACTCCCGATGATTTAACCACGGAAACCCTTGCCCAATGTTTTAATAGTCCTTTAATCGAAAAAGCAGAGATTATTGAAGATATTAAGGACAAATTTCAGGCTAGGGGACGGCAAATGAGCGATAATAACCGTAAACAAGCTTTAATCCCCAAAGGGGCGACTATTTTACCCAACCCCACGGGAACTGCCCCCGGCATCATCTGGGAACCCGTTCCCAATATAACCATTATGACCTTTCCTGGAGTCCCCTCGGAAATGAAACGGATGTGGTCAGAAACGGCGGTTCCTCACCTGAAAAGCCAGGGTTGGGGCAAAGAAATCATTTTTAGCAGAATGTTGCGTTTTAGGGGCATTGGTGAGTCTTCTTTGGCCGCTAAAGTTAATCAATTTTTTAACTTGATAAATCCGACCGTTGCCCCTTATGCCTCCTTGGGAGAAGTTCGCCTACGTATTTCGGCAAAAACTGCGTCTGAAGCAGAGGCCGTAAAGCTCATTGAACCCGTTGCCCAAGATATCATTAAAATAGCTGGAGAGGACTATTTTGGGCAAGACGATGATACTTTAAGCAAAGTAGTGGGGGCGTTATTACGGGAAAAACAGCAAACTGTCTCAGTAGCCGAGTCTTGCACTGGCGGCGGTTTGGGGGCAATGTTTACTGAAATAGCAGGGAGTTCGGACTATTTTTGGGGTGGGGTGATTGCTTATGATAACCGTGTCAAAATGTCCCTCTTAGAAGTCAGTGCAGAGGCGTTAAACCATCACGGGGCAGTGAGTGATATTATAGCTCAACAGATGGCCTTAGGGATTAAAAAGCGGTTGGGGACTGATTGGGGTGTTAGTATTACGGGTATTGCAGGACCGGGTGGGGGAACGGACATTAAACCGGTGGGGTTGGTTTATATTGGTATTGCAGATCCTGACGGTAACGTTGAGGGTGTCGAATGTACCTTTGGCGATCGCAGTCGGGACATTATTCGTTACTTAAGCAGTTGTACGGCATTGGATCAACTGAGACGAAAACTATAACAAAATATAATCCAATTTTAATTCCCCTCAACATTAGAGATTATCTGATAATTTTCAGATAGTTTCCATATCTTTTCTTCATGTTGGATCGTTCCCGTTCTCATAAATCCTGAATTAAATAGATAGAGAGAGCCATCAAAATCCAATTCCATGTTTGAAAATTTGTGGGTGCATAGCTCTTGAATATCTTGAATATCTTGCGAAGGACGAAGATTGCATTCAGCTTGTCCGACTATTTTTCCATTGATCTCCATGTCTCTGCGCAAATAGAATCCTTCCTGTTTAGCTAATATCAGCTTAAAATTTTCAGGGAAAGGAAAAGGTCTGTCTTTGGATGTAATGATAACTGTTAGCTGTTGCGGATTACTAAAATCGATCTCCATATTTACAGTGTACTGAATTATGCCGACCTCCTCACAATAGGCTTCTCCTTTACCTGCGTATTTGCCTATGGGATTGGAGAGTTGTTCTTGTACCATTTAACTTACTCCTGTTAGATATACATATAGTATCCATCGAAAACATTCATTCACAATTCTTTTTTTCGTAGAGAAATTAGTTAAATGGAAACAGATACAGATAAGTATGGTATAGTCATTTTGCAAAAAACGGCAACTTTGAGCTTACTTGTCTGGAAAACCCAGTTTTTCGCGTTAGGTGAGGAGAGAGTATTACCCCGAAGAACAGATGGCAAAAATCAGAAATCTATCTTTAAGTGCAACGTTATTGATTTTACTGTTTTGGGAGGAGTTAGTTACTTGCTCTATGAATAAGGGAATGGCTCAAAACCTTAGTCAAAATGAACCCCAGACACAGCCTATACCGTTTATTCTTCCCCCTAAACTGCCAGATCCTATCCCAATTCCTCACTCACCGCCTTCTACACCCCTTGAGCTTCCTCCGACAAGGATTCCTTCTCCTCAAGAAGATCCTAAACTTCCTCAAAGTATAACAGTTATCCGTTTTGAGTTTGAAGGCAACACAGCTTTTAGTGACGAGGTATTAGGTTCAGTGACAGCACCGTTTACAGACCAAGCTCTCTCGTTTGCTCAACTGTTACAAGCTGAGGCTGCTGTGACCCAATTCTATGTTAATGCAGGATATATTAATTCGGGAGCAGTCATTCAGGCCGGACAAGTTTTATCCCCAAAGGGTGCAGTGGTCAAAATTCAGGTGATTGAAGGGGGAGTCGAGGAAATTCAAGTAACAGTTGAAGGACGATTAAATGCTGATTATGTGCGGAGTCGATTAGTTATTGCGACGAGCAAACCCCTTAATCAAAATCGTCTGTTAGAAGCCCTACAATTATTACAGCTTAATCCCCTAATTAAGAAGATTTCGGCTGACTTGTCAGTGGGAACAAGCCCTGAATTGAGTATACTCTCAGTCAGAGTAGAAGAAGCCGATTCTTTTTCAATGGGTTTATTTAGCGATAATGGCCGTGTCCCTAGTATTGGTAATGTACAAAGAGGTGTCCGCCTTAACCAAGGAAATTTATTGGGGTTGGGGGATAGTTTGACGGTAGAATACGCCAATACGGATGGCAGTGATGCAGTTTATGTTGACTATACATTTCCGCTTACCCCCGAAAATGCCACCTTAAAACTAACCAGTCGCATCACTAATACTAAAGTCATAGAAGAACCATTTGAGCGTCTTGATATTGAAGGAGATTCTCTTTATCTTGATGTTAGTGTTCGGCAACCTGTGATTCAAACCCCCACTCAAGACTTAGCTTTCGGTTTAACTTTTTCTCGCCAAGAAAGTAACACCAGTGTTTTAGGAGTGGGGTTTCCTTTGTCCCCTGGAGCCAATGATAATGGAGAAACTCGGCTTTCGGTGTTACGATTATTTCAAGAATGGACCAGGCGAAGTTCTCAAGATGTTTTGTCAGTGCGATCGCAGTTTAGTTTTGGGATCGATCTCTTTGATGCCACCATTAATGATAGCCCCCCAGATGGTAAGTTTTTTGAATGGCAAGGACAAGGACAATATGTCCGTTCTTTAGCCCCTGACACCTTGTTAATATTGCGTTCTAATTTACAGTTAACCTCACGCCCCCTAGTTCCCCTAGAACAATATAATTTAGGGGGACTCTATAGTGTCCGTGGCTATCGACAAGATTTATTTCAGACCGATAACGGCGTTTTTCTATCGGCAGAGGCCCGTTTTCCCGTGTTACGCATAGATTGGCTCGAAGGGTTATTACAAGTTGTTCCTTTCACTGATTTTGGTGTTGCCTGGAATGATGATGATAACCCCATTCCTACCCCTGCACCCAATACCTTATCTTCAGTGGGACTCGGTTTACAATGGCAGATGGGGACTGATTTTACAGCCCGTTTAGATTGGGCGATTCCGATCACCGACATTGAATTACAGGGGGCGCGAGACCCCGAAGAATCTTTTTATTTTACCCTCAATTATCGTTTTTTTTAGCCACACTCAATCTCAGTAGTTAGACACTAAAAGCTTGCCTTCTCCGTTGTTCTCGGTCAATTGTGAAGAAAAGATCATTATAAAACTTGTTTATCTACGAAATTCTTCTAGATTTGTATATTATTAAGATGTGATTGGAGTAAATGAAGCGCGTTGTATGACCCAATTGAATCATAATCCCAACTTGTTGCGATCGCCTAAAGCTGTTTTGTCTACGAGTCGCGAAGAGTTTTACTTAAACCCCTTAGAACTAATTGTACAAGAAAGAAACACAGAACAAGAGATATCAGAAGGTTCGCCTGAAGATATCTTATCAGACAAAAGATGGAAAAAAGGTGAGCTTCCTGCCGATTTAGACGGTCATGTGTTTATCGTGGGGGCAGTAGGTTATTCTGGCTCCCCAAAACATTCAAATTCTGAGTATGTGGTGGAACCAGCCAAAGAGGGTTGGAATGCAATCATCAATGGTGAGGGCATGATTTATAGATTAGATTTTCATGAAAAAGGGAAAGCGTATCTAGCCAGTAGGATTGTTAAAACGCCTGATTATTATGCTGATGTAGCATTAGAGAAAGATGGTGAAGATAATTGGTATAAACAAGAATTTCCAGAAGAATATGATTTATTAAGATTTGAGAATTTTTTTATTAGTCGTTTATCGTTAAAAATGGGTGCGCGTAATTTACTCAATACAGCGTTTTTACCAATGAAATTTTCTAATGGTGATGAGCGATTATTAGTGACGTGGGATAATGGTCGTCCCTATGAAATAGATCCTCCTACCCTTAGCTTAGTCGGGCCGATTGGGTGGAATCATCAGTGGAATCCTTTAACAAATGTTGCTCAAGACATATTAAAACACGTTTTCCCAATTGTCTTATCTTCAGCCCATCCAGCATTTGATACCCATACAGACGAGATGTTTATCGTCCATGCAAAAAAGAACCTAGGATTGTTATTACAACTAGAAAAAATCTTTGCATTCTCTGTTAGAGAATTAATTGAAAAGATTATCGATAATCCCAAACAAAGAAGGTTTTTAGGAAAAATATTACGAGTAGGTCTTTTACCCATTAAGTTTGCTGAAGATTTTATCGAAGGACTATTCAAAGTATTAGGAATGGATGATAAAAACGCCCTGTATCTTAATCGCTGGAAAGGACAAGGAACAGATATAGAACAGTGGCAAGTAGTCGATTCAAATAATCATCCGATTACAATACAACAAAGTTTACATCAAATGGGGGTATCAAAAGATTATATTATCGTATCCGATTCAGCTTTTAAATTAGCCTTAGAGGATTTAGTAGCTGGTTTTGATACAAAAGATGATGCTTTTGTAAATTGGTTGCCAGAGACTTTAGGTCGTTTTCTAAGAACTCATCAACAATATTTTAGTTACCCCCAATTAGATTATACGGAAATTTATATAATTCCCAGAGTTCAACTAGAACAAGATAATAATACAGTCCGAGCAATGCGGTTTAAAATCTATCCTGAGACAGCACACTTTCTTGTTGAGTATGAGAATCCAAATGATAGGATAATACTTCATATTGCTCATACCGCATCATCAGATCCGGCAGAATTTTTAAAAGAAGATGACATCTCTATTTATAATGATGATGACTCACAAATCACAAACGAATTGAGAGCAAGGAAGGGGATGTTTGTTAGTCCAATGGATGTTAATCGTTTAAGTGTTTATCCCATTAATGTGGCAAGACTGAGGGATCAACAACAATTATTTATGAACTTAGAAAATGGATTATGGAAGTTAAGGGATCTTGTAAGAGACTGGTTAAATATAGTTGATGAACAGCCAATATTTCTTTCCGCAGCAGAAAGCTATAAATATCTTTGGTCAATTTCCATGTATGCTTGGCGGGGATTTCAACCTAATCAATTCACTGATATTTATTGGAATTGTTGGGGAGCATGGCAAGAACTTTTAAGCGACTTCATCTTTGAGATGTATGATAATGATGAACAGAAAAGACTGATGCCAGTTGCCGAATTTAAAGAGCAAATTAGAAAAGGACATTCAGCTAATTTAATTCGAGGACATATTACAAGAGTTCAACAATCTATTCCCACTCAATTAACTATAGAAGATCATTATAATTTTCCTCCTGGTTCTTTTGGGAATTCACCTCAATTTGTCCCCCGTACAGGAACTAATGATCCCAAAGATGGATACATCATTTGTATCGTTCTTCACTCAGATAATCTATTAGAAAATAAGAGTGAAATATGGATTTTTGATGCCCAAAACCTCAATAG
Organism: unicellular cyanobacterium SU3; assembly: GCA_002172675.1. GTDB lineage: Bacteria > Cyanobacteriota > Cyanobacteriia > Cyanobacteriales > Microcystaceae > Crocosphaera. Next base: position 2,019 of record NETF01000176.1, on the reverse strand, counting down.
TGGTCCTCGTTATAAACTGAGTCACCCTAAACTAAATATTGGCGTTACAATCCACACAACTTGGTTAAGTAAATTAGAATCGGCTCCACTCAGAGAAGATTATAGTGTAAGGAAAGATTACGAGAAATCTGTTGAGGAATCAGATTCCTTAGCCGTCAAAACTTTGTTTGAAAACGATGTCTACCCACACTTTGAAAGGAAAGTAAAACCATGATTACATTTATATCTAAATGGAAACTAAAAAATGGCTGTCCTCCAGAACTAATTAAAGCCTTAGAAGAACTAACGGAGAGTACTAGGCATGAACCTGGTGTATTGGTATATTTAGTTAATCTACAAGCTTTGTTTCCAATAGACAGTAGTGGTAATCCTCTCTGTCCGCCACCACCTCCAATTCCACTGAATAATCAAACAGAAATAATCTTTATAGAAAGTTATTCAAGTGTAGAAGCATTTAGTGAGCATTTAAAAAGTCCAACACTCAATAACTTTTTAGAGAATAACCTTCGGTATTTTGATGAAGACCCACAAAATCCTGGATCTCCAAAGACTGAAATACAGTTTCTAGACCAGCGTTTCTCGATTGTGGACTATCCAGAAACAAAAGCTTAATTAGTTTTTTACCAACTGAAATTACTTCTTGTGCGATTTATTTTGACTTTATTTATTTCCATATTTACTACTTCTGTTGTTACAGCTCAAATTGTTCCTGACAAAACGCTTCCGAGACAATCTGTAGTAGATATAGAGGGAAAAACTGAGCGGATTAGTGGAGGAACAATTGCTGGTGGTAATCTATTTCATAGTTTTAGTGAGTTTTCTGTTTCCACTGGGAACACAGCCTTATTCAAAAATATTCTAACCATTAACAACATCATTACACGGGTTACGGGAAACCAAATTTCTACCATTGATGGACTCATCAAAGCTGATGGTAACGCTAATCTCTTTTTGCTCAATCCTAATGGGATTATTTTTGGAGCTAATGCCAAGTTAGATATAGGTGGTTCTTTTGTGGCCACTACTGCTGAGAGCTACTTATTTGAAGATGGTAGCTTATTCAGTGCTACAGATCCTCAAACGACTGCTCTACTAACCATTAGTATCCCTGTCGGTTTACGATTTGGTGAGACTCCTGGAACGATTATAAATCGCTCTCAAGCTACCCAACAGGGAGAAAATGGTGTAGAAACGATTGTGGGTTTGCAAGTAAAACCGGAAAGAACATTAGGGTTAGTGGGAGGAGAAGTCAGATTAGAAGGTGGTCAGCTTTCATCAATAGCAGGGACAGTTGATCTCTCACAGGTCGGGGCTGGTGGTGTAGATGGTGATAATTTAGGTCAACAAATCGAGGCATCAGGGGGAAGAATCGAGGTAGGAGCAGTAGGGTCTAATAGTCAACTCCAGATCACTCAATCTTCTAACCAACCATACAATCTGAATTTTAGCTATGAAGGAGTGGATAACTTCCAAGATATTCAACTATCCAACTTAGCGATAATTGACGCTAGTGGCAACGGTGGTGGAGCCATTCAAATTCAAGGTCGTAATGTCACACTCAATCAAGGCTCTTTGATTCGCTCAAATACCCTGGGAGCCGAATCTGGTCAACCGCTAATTATCCGAGCCGATCAATCGCTTGAAGTACGAGGAAATAGTCTCATTGATAACCTTCGTGATCCTCGTTTGGCAGCAGCTGGAATTGTTATTCCTCGTAAGACTAGCATCTCAACAACGTCATTTAGCCAAGGTCGAGCAGGTAACATAAACATTGAAGCAGCAAACGTAATTGTTGATCTTGGAGCTGAAATTGCCGCTTTTAGCTTTGGTGAGGGTCAAGGCGGTGACATATTTATTCGCGCTACTGATTTATTAGAAGTAACGGGTCAAGCTCAGTAGATCACAAACTCAGTTTCAGAGAGGCGAAACGTTAATCTGCGATCGCCAATTTACGTTGAAACAGCCCAAAAAACCTCCTTAAACATAAGTTTGTTTTATATAATAGAAGATTGGACTTAA
>NETF01000175.1 GCA_002172675.1 unicellular cyanobacterium SU3 | reverse complement strand
AATGGTCACCTGACGGCAATTGGATATCATTTACTGCCAAACGCTATGATGACGAAGTAAACCAAATCTATCTTATGCGTGCAGATGGTGGGGAGGGAAAGGCAATTACCTCACATAAAACAGGTGTAGGTGCATCACAATGGTCTGCAGATGGACAGTTTATTTACTTCATTGCTAATGATACGCTTACTGCCGATGAAGAACAGGCTAAAAAAGACAATGATGATGTATATAAATTGGATGAAAACTACAAGCAAAGGCATTTATGGAAAGTAAATGTAAGCAATGGGGAGGAAACGAAAATAACTAGCGGAGAATTTTCTGTTATGGGTTATGACGTTACAAGTGATGGACAAACAATTTTGGTACATAAGGGCATCAATCCGCTTTACGATTTTTACAAAGAAAGTGAAATATGGATGTATGATAGCAATGGTGAAAATGGAAAACAGCTCACTGAAAATGGTATTGGCGAATCAGGCGCCAGACTATCGCCCGATGGCACTATGGCTTTTTTTACAACAAGAGCCAACAAAGATTTTGACTTTTACTACAATACCAAACTATTCCTGTTCTCACTAGCAAATAGTTCAAAAATAGAAGTGCCAATCAACTGGGATTACGATATATCTGGAGCTGAATGGGCTGCCGATGGAAAATCAATTTACCTAAGGGTAAATATGGGTGGAGAAATGCAATTGTGGCAATATCAACTTTCTAATAAGAAAACCAAACAGTTGACCAAAGGAAACCATGCAGTAGGGGCTTGGCACTATCAAGCGAAGTTAGACAAGATAGTTTTTACTAAAAACACCATCGAAAATCCCGGAGATATTTTTATAATGGAAGGCGGGGAAATGAAGCAAATTACCCATCATTACGATTACTTAAAAGAACAATTTCACCTGCCAAAACAAAAGATTATTAATTGGAATGGTGAAGATGGTGAAAAAGTAGAAGGAGTTATTTATTACCCGCATAATTACCAAGAAGGACAGAAATATCCATTGGTAGTACAAACACATGGAGGGCCTGCTTCTTCAGATAAATATGGATTTTCAAGAAGTTTTACCCGATACAATGCAGTACTTACAGGAAAAGGATATGTTGTGCTTCAACCCAATTACAGAGGAAGTACAGGATATGGAGATGATTTTATGAGAGACATGGTTGGTGGTTATTTTAGACAATCTCATTTAGATGTAATGACAGGAGTAGATTATTTGATAGACCAAGGAATTGCTGATCCTGATAAGATGGTAAAAATGGGTTGGAGTGCTGGAGGGCACATGACCAATAAAATCATCACTTTTACTGATCGATTTAAAGCGGCCTCTTCTGGTGCAGGAGCAGTTAACTGGATTGGTATGTATGCCCAAAGTGATATCCGAACTTACCGAACTCCATGGTTTGGAGGTTCACCTTGGCAAAAAGATGCCCCTATAGATGTTTATTGGGATAACTCCCCATTGAAAGACATTAGTAAGGTGACTACTCCTACATTAGTAGTTGTGGGTGAAAGCGATCCTAGAGTACCTTTACCCCAATCTGTAGAGTTGTATAGGGCTTTAAGAAGTCTAGGTGTGCCGACTCATTTGTATGTAGCTCCAAGAGAACCACATGGTTGGCAAGAATTGAGGCATCGCCTGTATAAAATTAATGTGGAACTAGAATGGTTCTCCAAATTTGCCCTTGAGCAAGATTATGAGTGGGAAAAACCTATGGATTGATATCAATCCCTCTTATAAATATATGCTCTTTGCTTTGGAAAACTAGGGAAGTAAAATCAGTAAAGATTACTTTATTGATTTTACTTTTTTTATGAAGTTTAAGTGAATAATAAATACCAAACTTAATGATTGAGAGGTAAAACTTAAACAAGTTAAAATTTCACAATTTTGCTTAGCTTATTTTATTGGTAAATAGCTTGGTAATTGGAGTTGTTGAGAAACATGAAAAAGCAAGTTGATATTTCTCAACAGAATGTATTTTTTTATCAATCACTTATTTACTTGAAATTTATCTCAGAAATTCTTAAATTAAAGTAATCTTCTTAACCTTTAAGATTTAGTCAATCATGGAATCTTTAGTAATTTGGTTAACTTTGGCTTGTCTGGTGTACACACTACTGTTTATCATAGTGTTTAATGGTGTATACTCATATGAAGAGGGAGGATTCAGAAAATCATATCTTTTGTTAGTAAACAAAATATCTCGTTTAAAACAAGATCTCAGATTAATTCCTACTAATTATTTCAATACCTTAGCCATGTTAAGGAAGCTATTGTTGAAATAATCCTTTTTAAAATCTTTGATTAATCTTTATATTTCATTTTTTAGATTTACCTACCTTATTATTCTACTTTCGTTTGGATAGGCTACAAAATGAAGAAATACACTTTTCTATTTAATTATTTTTAAGATTGAAAGAAATGGCTTCAACACAAGAATATGTAGACTTTGTTTTGGAACATATAGATCAAGTTGGCGAGGTTACTGCCAAGAAAATGTTTGGTGAATATGCCATTTATGCAGACGGTAAAATGTTTGGGTCAATTTGTGATAATAAACTTTTTATTAAGCCTACTAATGCTGGGAGAGCATTTATTGGTAGTGAATTAGTTGAAGCCCCTCCATACCCAGGTGCTAAACCTAACTTTTTGGTGGTAGATAAATTAGAAGATAGAAAATGGCTTAATGAACTTATTAAAGTAAGCTTGCCAGAATTGCCTTTTCCTAAAAAAAGAAAGAAGAAGAAATGATTTTATATTAATTATAAATGGGGGTCTTTGTTCCAGTTTGATTGCTATTTATGTGGTAAGTAAATTGTTAATTATGAATTAGCAAAATATTGATAATAAGAATGTTACCATATAATTTTATTATATTCAATTTAGTCGGACTAATTATACTAAAATGAATTACATTTAAGAATTTGCATGAAGAAAGTAGCAATCGTAGCTCTTTTATTCCTAAATACATTTGAGGCTCTTTCACAAGAGCTTGATAATAAATACCTTCTTTCAATAATTCACTTAGAATTAAATAATGATTTAAGAGAAGAGATAAGAAAATTCTTTAAAAGAGATATTCCCAAAAGGTCACATACAATCCCTTTTCATATTTCAGATAAGATAGTATTTATCGATTTTACTCCCTTTAAAGAAGTGATATTTACCATGAACGATTTCCCTCTTGACTTAGAAATTCTAAAGACAAGAGGGGCTTTTAGGGAAAAATATAAATTCGAATCTTTTAGTAGTGAAGCATTGGGCGATTTACTTCCAATTAAACCAAATAATTTAATTCTATATTTTTCTAAACCAAGCAGTAATGTATTAGCAGTAGAATTAACAGATTATGAAATGAAATTACCTAAAAATGTAAAGTTTGGTAAAGGATTCAGAATACTTTTTGTGTTTAATGAAAAAGGGCTTATTGAAAAGTATTTCTGGAAAACTTTTCTTTATAATTAAAATAATTTCTAATTATCGATTTATTTTTTGGGTAATAAATATTCGTAATTAAAAATTACAATTTACTTCCCATAATCCTTTACCCCCAACAAACCGGATATAGGTCCAGGCAAGAGCAGTAAAAATATATACATTTCATATCCAGAAAAACCAGATGCCCAACTCAATAACTGAATACTGATTACCGAAATAGTAAAACCAGTGCAATTCACAATCGTAAGTGCAGTACCAATAATTTCAGGTGGTGCTGCCTTGGCAACCATACTAGAGAATTGAGGTGAGTCAGGGATGACCATGGCTCCCCAAAATAATAAGTAAGCAATTACTAATGGAAAAGGAAGAAAGAACAAAAAAGGTGACAACAAACAAGCGATTCCAGAGAGCAGTAAACTGTTTTTTGCCACAAATAAACTTCCTTTTTTCAAGGAAGTCAAACCGCCAAACACACAAAACACACTTCCAATTGCTATAATTACAAAAGACCAAAGGGAAACATTTATGGAAATCTCTTGTCTGTTAGCATAGTACGATAGAAACCAAGGTACAAATGCCCAAAAGGCATACAATTCCCACATATGCCCGAAATAACCCAAGGCACTTTGCAATAGTGGTTTTACTTTAAATACATCTGTCACGGCACTTAGCTTAAACTTGGGTGCTTTTCTTCTGTAAGGCCCAACAGGCATAAAAAGTATCAATGCACCTCCACTCAGGGCAAAAAGAGAAACAAAACCTAGCACACTTTTCCAAGAAAAAAATTGTTGCAAACTATTGAGTAAATGGGGAAAAGCTGTACCCAATACCAAGGCACCTACTAAAAAACCTAAAGCTTTTCCCAATCCTTTTTCATACCAATCAGCTGCTATCTTCATCCCAACAGGATAAATACCTGCAAGAAAGAAACCTGTTAAAAACCTAAAGAAAATCAATTTAACTTGGGAAACTTCTGTAAACAGAATAGCAGCATTGAAACAAGCCCCAGCCAATGCGGAAAGAAAAAATACCAAATTCGGTACAAATCGATCTGCTAATGAAAAAATGGCAAAAACTAAAGTACCAATGATAAAACCAATCTGCACTGCAGAAGTCATGTGTCCTAGACTTTCATTGGTGAAATTAAATTGAATTTGAAGGGCAGGAAGCACAGCATTACCCGCAAACCAAAGGGAAGTTCCAGCAAATTGTGCGTAAACAATAATGAATAAGATGCTATGTGATGCCTGTTTCTTTACGATGTAACGATTAGAACTTCTGATGTAATTTAAAATATTATTGATAGATAAACTCTACGCCTTTATTCTCCCCAGTGTGTATTTTCCAGAATTCTTCAGCAATTTTTTCTGGAGAAAAATGGGTACCCTTTTCAACAAAACCAGCAATAGTTACAGTTCCGACTTTTATACCAGTTCCTTTTAATTCTTGAGCCAGACAAAAAGCCAAACTTCTTATTCCTGCTTTACCAATGGAAAGAGAAGTATACTCGTAATAAGGTTTTAGGGCGAGTCCACCACCTGTAAGTAAAATGGTACCTTTCTTATTTTCTTTCATGTTTGGAAGTACTTTTTGGCAGCAATAAATGGCACCTGCAATATTGACTTTAAAATCTTTAATAAGATTGTCGTATGCTATACTTGAAGGGATTTGTTTATCGAGCAGTGCTGCATTGTACAAAAAGCTATCTACAGCTGTTCCGTGATCTTGTTTAATTTTTTCGAAGCAACTATCAATTGCAGTTTTTTCAGATACATCGCAAGTGTAATAAGTACTTGAAATTCCTTCAGATTTTAATTCATCTGAAAGTTGCTCTAACTTTTTCGTATTGCGTGCAATTAAAGCGACCTTATACTGATTGTTTCCAAATATTTTAGCTACGTGTAAGCTTACTCCTGGTCCTGCACCAATAATGATGATAAGAGGCTTTTCCATGGGCTCTACTTTTTCAATGATCTACTTTTTAAACAATATCGTTTTAAGTACTTAGGCTATTAGAAAAGTAATGATTTCTAATTAAATCTCAAACAGGTTCTTGGGATTTAAATCTTAATTTAAGCGTAATTTTATAATCAATTCTTTCAATTTGATTTTTGGAACAATACCAGCATGAAGAAAAATGCATTAAGCCAAAAATTAAATTAATATGTAGTTATTCTGAATACACAAATACTTTTTATCCTTATTGAGAATTGCTATCTCCTTATTCATTCACAGTACTGGACAGTTACTTTAACTGTATTAACTATTTTCAATCCTAGATTTCTAAACTTTTAACCCATGACCAAAAAACTGACACTATATTTCACTTTGGTATTAGTAGCATTGACACATGCAGCTATTAATGCTCAAATGATAGCCAACAAAGAGCAAGTAATTGCGCTTACTGCTGCTTGGGAAGGTGAACGCCTTCCCGATGGCAGGCCTAAAGTATCCGATAGCATCATAGAAAGAATGAAGAATATATCTATTGAAGAGGCTTGGGGGGTATTGAGAGGTGAAGGATACAATAACCAATTTGAAGGAGAGTGGAAAATGATACATGCCCATGAGACTATTTGTGGTAGAGCACTTACGGCCACTTACTTACCAAAAAGAATTGATTTAGATGAAATCATCAAAAAGCAAGGCGAAGCAGATGGAAGAATTGGTGCTTCTAATTCTTGGCCAATCGATATGTTGCAGCAAGGAGATGTGTATGTAGCCGATGGTTTTGGGAAAATAGTAAATGGTACTTTAATTGGCGATAACCTCGGTAATTCTATTTATGCCAAATCTGGTAATGGCGTGGTATTTTATGGTTCACTACGCGATTTGGGAGGATTGGAAAAGATTGAAGGCTTTAATGCTTTTGTGAAAGGCTGGGATCCCTCATTTATTCAGGAAATGATTTTAGGAGGCTTAAATTCACCAACTCGCATTGGCAGAGCTTTGGTACTTCCTGGCGATGTAGTATTGGCAAAAAGAGAAGGAGTAATCTTTATACCTGCTCATTTGGCAGAAAAGGTTGTAATCAATGCAGAATTTATCGCCCTAAGAGATGCATTCGGTATTGAGAAATTGAAAGAAGGAAAATACACGCCAGGTCAAATAGATACACGCTGGACAGACGAAATTAAAGAAGATTTTTTAGGTTGGATAGACGCTCATCCTGAATTGCTTCCTATGACAAGAGAAGAGTTAGATGCTTTTCTAGAAAAAAGAAATTGGTAACAGAAGTCAGTAATCTGCTAATTGCTATTGTATTTCATTTAAAACAAAATTCAAACGAAAATGAAAAAAATACTTGAGAAATTAATGCAGCAGGAGAGTGTTCCTGCCAGTGTAAAAGCAGAAAGAGAAACTGCTAAGAAAAATGATAGAAGAGGTTTCTTGCAAAAATCTTTGTTAAGTGGTTTAAGTTTAGGGGCTTTTACATTTGCTAGTGTAGAAGATACCTTGGCATATTCTACCCAAAAGGTAAATCGCAGTTCAAATCCTTCAGATTTAAAAATTACTGATCTAAGAATTGCAGAAGTAACAGGCGCACCTATGAGAGTGCCCATTATTAGAATAGATACCAATCAAGGCATCTCAGGTTATGGTGAGGTAAGAGATGGAGGTAGTGCTCGTTATGCACTTTTCTTAAAAAGTAGACTATTGGGAGAAAATCCGTGTAATGTAGAAAAGTTATTTAAAAAGATCAAGCAATTTGGTGGACATGGAAGACAAGCAGGAGGCGTTTGTGGGGTTGAGATGGCATTGTGGGATTTAACAGGAAAAGCGTTTGGCGTTCCAGTATATCAATTACTTGGTGGTAAATACAGAGATTATGTAAGACTTTATACCGATACTGCTAAGTCACAAGATAAAAGTGTCTATGCTTCGCGAATGAAAGGCAGGCTAGACAAAGGTTTTACCTTTTTGAAAATGGATTTTGGTGTTGAAATGGTAAAAGATATTGATGGGGCTGTAATTAACAATCAAATTATTGATGGTAGCCAGTGGAATTCCGAGTCAATGTCTTATGGCATGACGCAACATCCATTTACCAATATACAAATTACAGATAAAGGCTTAGAAGAATTAGTAGATTATGTGAGAGTTATAAGGGAGACAGTTGGTTACGAAATTCCTTTAGCTGCTGACCACTTCGGTCATATTCCTATCAATACTTGTATAAGATTGGGCCAGGCTTTAGAAAAGTATCAGTTAGCTTGGTTAGAAGATTTAATCCCTTGGCATTATACGGATCAATGGCGCGAAATCACTACTTCAATTACGACACCTACACTTACTGGTGAGGATATATACCTCAAAGAAGAATTTATAAAATTGATTGATGCAAGAGCTGTTGATATGGTTCATCCTGATTTAGCATCATCGGGTGGTATTTTAGAAACGAAGAGAATTGGTGATTATGCCGAAGAAAGAGGTATTCCAATGGCTATGCACTTTGCAGGTACACCAATTTCATTTATGGCTAATGCCCATTGTGCAGCAGCTACTCAAAACTTTGTGGCCTTGGAACACCATTCTGTAGAAGTTGATTGGTGGGAAGATATGGTAGGTGGAATAGACAAACCAATAGCTAATGAAGGATTTATTAAAGTACCAGATAAACCTGGTTTAGGAATAGACATTAATGAAGAAGTAATTGAAGAACATCTATTGAAAGGAGAGAAACTTTTTGCGCCTACTCCAGAATGGGATGAAGACCGCTCGTGGGATAGGCTTTGGAGTTAATCTACTAATAAAAAACGTTCTATTATCAGTAATAACCTATTCATAACAAAGAGGATTGTGATGAAGTACAAATGAAACAATGAATAGTGGAGTAGAACGAGCATTTGAATCTATTGAAGCATAATTAATCTTGATTGATATAAAGAAAACCTAGGAAATTTTTTCTTAGGTTTTTTTTATTAATTAGTCTCTCGAGCAGTTAAACGGTATAATTCTTACATTAAAATGCATACATTTCAATAACCATAATTTTACGAAGAAAAAATATGAAAATATAAAGAAAATCTTTAGTTTTGAGTATAATTTTAAGAAAATCACAACAAGCTTCTACGCCTTATGTAATGAGTTTTTCTCTCAAATCAGAATTAAAAATTCATTTTTAAACAATAGGGTATCATTATTTATTTGATTATAAAACCATATACTACATATTTTGAATAGAAGAGATTTTGTGAAACTAACCGGTGCAGGTGTTGGTGCAATTTTGGCTCCTTTACCAGCATTTAGTAGGCCCATCGCTCAAGAATCTATGCTAAATCCTATGGATGTAGCTAGAAACAAAAAAATGGCGGATATTGGTTTGAATGCCGCTACATCTAGAGGAGCTTCTTATGCCGATATCAGAATTGGGAGATACCTCAACCAATACCTATTTACCCGAGAAAAGAATGTTCAAAATATAGTAAATACTGAATCTTATGGATTGGGTATCAGGGTGATAGCAGATGGTACTTGGGGTTTTGCTTCAACCAACGATGTAAGTGAAGATGGCATAAAAAAAGCGGCAGAACAAGCAGTATTAATTGCCAAGGCTAATGGTAAGTTTCAAAAAGAACCAGTTCAACTTGTACCTGTAAAATCGCATGGAGAGCAAAGTTGGAAAACACCAATGGAGCAAAACGCTTTTGAAATTCCCATTAAAGAGAAAGCCGATTTGTTGATTGAAGCTAACTCTAAAGCTTTAGAAAGTGGTGCTAGTTATATAAACACCAACTTATTTTTAGTAAATGAGCAAAAGTATTTTGCCTCCACCGAAGGGAGTTATATAAATCAAGATATACATAGGATTTGGCCTACCTTTACGGTTACTTGTATTGGTAAAGATGGATTTCAACGAAGAAGGGCATTAAGCGCACCTTTGGGGATGGGATATGAATACCTTCAACCAAAAGATGAAGATAAAGTGTTGGGACCCGAAGGGCTGGTAATGTATAAATATTCTTACGATTTAGTAGCTGACGCAGTAGCGGCTGCAAAACAAGCCAAAGAAAAATTGTCGGCTAAATCAGTTGATCCTGGGAAATATAGTTTAGTATTAGAACCTAATCACTTGGGTTTAACCATACATGAATCAGTTGGCCATCCTTTAGAGTTAGATCGCGTGTTGGGTTATGAAGCCAATTATGCTGGTACTAGCTTCGCAACTTTAGACAAATGGAAAACCAAAGCTTTCGAATATGGTAGCAAAGAAGTAAACCTATTTGCAGATAAAACTCAGCCTTACTCACTTGGTGCGGTAGGCTATGACGATGAAGGAGTGGGTACAAAACAATGGGATTTGGTGAAAGATGGAATTTTAGTAAATTATCAAGCAATAAGAGATCAAGCACATATTATTGACGAAGAAGCATCTCATGGATGTTGCTATGCAGATAGTTGGAGTTCGGTACAGTTCCAGCGAATGCCTAATGTATCTTTGGCGGCCGGTAAGGATCTATATTCTGTAGAACAAATGATCAAAGATGTTGAAAAGGGGATTTTTATTGCAGGTAGAGGTTCTTATTCAATAGACCAACAGCGTTATAATTTCCAGTTTGGTGGGCAGCTTTTCTATGAAATCAAAAATGGAGAAATTGTAGGTATGTTGAATGATGTAGCTTACCAATCTAATACCCAAGAATTTTGGAACTCGTGTTCTAAAATTTGTGATGATCGAGATTATCGTTTATTTGGTTCATTTTTCGATGGCAAGGGACAACCTAGTCAAATAAGTGCGGTTTCACATGGTAGTGCAACTACCAGATTTGATGAGGTAAATGTGATTAACACAGCAAGGAAAATATAATTTAGCAGAGCTGTTGGGTTGAGAAGTCGATAAAGTCGACTTAACGGCTTAACAACTTAACAAATCGACATATATATGAATAGAAGAGATTTTAGCCGACTGGCAGGTTTAGGAGCAGGTGCGATGTTTCTACCTATCCATATGCGGGGTAATCCTGTACCACTAGATCAATATTCGCCTGGTATGGATATTATCCTAAAGAAAGAATTGGCAGATACTGCTTTAGAAGCATCAAAATCGGTAGGTGCAACTTATGCTGATGTGAGAATTGGCAGGTACCTCAATCAATTTGTAGTAACAAGAGAAGATAAAGTACAGAATGTTGTTAATACCGAATCATTTGGTACAGGTATCAGAGTGATTGTGGATGGTACTTGGGGATTTGCCGCTACCAACGATGTAACCAAAGAAGGAATAGCCAAAGCAGCCAAACAAGCCGCAGCTATTGCTAAAGCCAATGCAAAATATCAAGAAGAACCAGTAAAGCTAGTTCCTGTAAAAGGAGTAGGTGAAGTATCATGGAAAGCACCAATTACTAAAAATGCCTTCGAAGTTCCCGTTAAAGATAAAGTAGAGATGTTGCTCGATGCCAATGCAAAAGCGATGGAAGCAGGTGCTAATTATATTAGTAATTTTCTCTTTTTGGTCAATGAACAAAAATATTTTGCTTCAACCGATGGCAGTTACATTGATCAAGATGTACACCGTATTTGGCCAAATTTTAACATCACGTGTATAGACCCTGAATCAGGTAAATTTGTCAACAGACAAGCTTTAAGTTCTCCTATGGGAATGGGATTCGAATATCTAGACGGATTGGTATCGGAAAAGTACGAATCACCGGTTGGGATGACTTTATACAAAAAATCTTATGATTTGGTGGAAGATGCTGTGAATGCTGCAAAACAAGCCAAAGGAAGTTTAACCGCTAAAAGTGTCGACCCTGGAAAATATACGTTGGTATTGGATCCAAGTCATTTGTGGTTAACCATTCACGAATCTGTGGGACATCCACTAGAATTGGATAGGGTACTCGGTTATGAAGCGAATTACGCAGGTACTAGTTTCGCTACTCTAGATAAATGGGAAACCAAATCATTTGAATATGGAAGTAAATTAGTAAACCTTGTTGCTGATAAAACACAAAAGCATTCTTTAGGTGAGGTGGGTTATGATGATGAAGGTGTGCCAACCAAAGAATGGGATTTAGTAAAAGATGGAATCTTGGTGAATTATCAGGCTATAAGAGATCAAGCACATATTATTGGGGAGGAGGCTTCTCATGGCTGTTGTTATGCAGACAGCTGGAACTCAGTTCAGTTCCAAAGAATGCCTAATGTATCTCTTTCTCCTGGAAAAACTCCACTTTCAGTTCCTGATATGATCAAAGATGTAGAGAAGGGAATTTACATTATTGGAGATGGGTCATTTTCAATTGACCAGCAACGCTATAATTTCCAATTTGGCGGTCAGGCATTTTTTGAAATCAAAAATGGAGAAATTGTAGGAGCACTCAGAGATGTTGCCTATCAATCAAATACACAAGAGTTTTGGAATTCTTGTAGTGCTATTTGCGATGAATCAGATTATCGATTAGGAGGCTCTTTCTTCGATGGAAAAGGCCAACCTGGGCAGATTAGCTCAGTTTCTCATGGCTCATCAACCTCAAGGTTCGACAATGTAAATGTAATCAATACAGAAAGAAAAATATAATATGTTAAATCGATGTGTCGTAAAGTTGTGATGTTGAAATTATATCTAATTAGAAAATCGGCTTCACAACTCAAAAACTTCACAGAGTAGCATATTAAATAAATTATTAAAGAAAAAACTTTATAATTGAATAATAAATCATGGCTATACTTTCAAAAGAAGAAGCTAAAAGCATTTTGGAAAAGGTAATTGGCTATTCAACTGCCGATGAATGTGAGGCTAATTTAAATGGCAATATTGGGGGTAATATTCGCTACGCTAGAAACACTGTAACTACTAGTGGCATTGAAACCAATACTCAATTAGTAGTTCAAGCTGCATTTGGCAAAAAAGTAGGAGTTGCTACCATTAATGAATTTGATGAAGCCTCATTAGAAAAAGTAGTAAAAAGGGCAGAAGAACTTGCCAAATTAGCTCCTGAGAATCCAGAATATATGGGCGTTTTAGAACCTCAGACGTATCAAGAATCAGCTACATTTATTCAAAAAACAGCAGAAATAAGTCCTGAATATAGGGCGGAAGTGGCAGCAGCTAGTATCAAACCAGCCAAAGAAAATGATATAACTGCAGCTGGCTTTTTTAACGATGGTTATGGTTTTTCTGCCATGATGAATTCCAAAGGATTATTTGCTTACAACAAAGAATCTAACATGGAATTTACAGTTACCATGCGGAGTAATGATGGTACTGGTTCTGGCTGGGTAACAAGAGATTTTAACGATGTCTCTAAATTTGATGCAGCAGAAGCTTCCCAAGCCGCTATCAAAAAATCTTTGCTTTCGAGAGAGCCCAAAGCCATAGAACCTGGTAAATATACTGTCATTCTAGAACCAGCAGCTTCAGAAGGCTTAATTTCTAATATGGTGTTTAATATGGGAGCGAGGGCTGCTGATGAAGGTCGTAGTTTTTTGAGTAAAAAAGGAGAACAAGGCAAAAATAGATTGGGAGAAAAGCTATTTGATGAAAGAGTAAATATCTATGTTGATCCTTTACATCCTGATGTACCTTCAGCCACTTGGTCTGGAGATGGTCAAGCAATCAAGAAAATGGATATGGTGAAAGATGGTGTGGTTAAGAATCTATTTTATTCACGTTTTTGGGCACAAAAACAAGGGGTTGATTCAGTACCATTTCCTGGAGGATATATTATGACAGGAGGTACAGCAACAACCGAAGATTTAATCAAAGAAACAAAGAAAGGTATACTGGTTACCCGTACTTGGTATATTAGGACTGTAGATCCACAAACTTTGCTTTATACAGGGTTAACCAGAGATGGTACTTTTTATATCGAAGATGGTGAGATCAAGTACCCACTAAAAAATTTCCGTTTTAACGAAAGCCCTGTTATCATGCTCAATAATCTAGAAACATTGGGCAAGCAGTACAGGGTAGATGGCAATTTAATTCCAGTCATGAAGATCAGGGACTTTACTTTTAGTAGTCTTTCTGATGCTATTTAACTACCAAAATCAATCCTAAGCACGAAGTGCTAAGGAAATGGGAGTCTGTTAGCTATTTGCTAACAGGCTCTTTCATTTAGTATTGTAGGTGAAAAATTGTTAAAAAAAAACCTTTTAATCTGTATTATTTGTTTCCTTAACATGGAAGGAAAAATCAACCATAAAAACCGAAATTATATTCGTTTTTCTAAGGAAATGAATGAATTTCAAACCGAAGGATTCTCCTCCGATTTTGATGTTAGTAAAACTTTAAGATCAGAAAAGGAAAAAAAACATAAAAATCAACCTACTAACAAATTCTTCTTTACTCGTTTACAGTACAATTCTGGTGATTGGAACACCGACCAGCGTATGCCTTCCAACTTGTTAAATTCTTTAGTGGAGTATACAACCATTCCCGTAGATACCAACGAAAAAGTAATACCTCTTGGAGACGATGCCCTTTTTTCCTCCCCATTTTGTTACCTGAGTGGGCATAAATTAGTAGAATTTGATAGAGAAGAACGGGCTAATTTTAAGCAATATGTAGAAAATGGCGGATTTGTATTTGTAGATGATTGCAACCATGATATCGATGGTCTTTTTGCAAAATCATTCGAAGCGGAGATGACTCAGATTTTTGGGGAAAATGTGCTTAAAAAAATCCCTAATGACCATCAAATTTACCATAGTTTTTTTGAGTTTGAAGATGGCCCACCTACCACATCAGTAGAGCTCAATGGTTGGGGTGATGACTTGGTGCATGAATACCTGAAAGCCATAGAAATTGATGGAAAAATCACAGTTTTATACAGCAACAAAGATTATGGATGTGAATGGGATTATGACCATCGTAATAAGCGCTGGATGGCAAGAGATAATACAAGATTTGGTATTAATATAATTTTGTATGCTTTGACCATGTAATCAAAAATGAATTTTAGAAATTGGTTAATTGGTTTCAAGTATTTCTATAAAGAATACACCATCAATAATCTATTATTTACGGGTGTTTGTTTATGGTTTTTAGTTTTATATGGTCGGTATGATCATGCTTATATTTTTTGGATAAAGTTAGTTGGATTTTTAGGTACTGGATTTCTTTATTACCAAAACAGGAAAAAATATCTTTATTTCTTCTACAACCTCGGACTTGATAACAAAAGCCTGATTGTATTTTCATTACTTGTTGATACAATTATAACGCTAGTAATTTTTAATATAGCCTATTCCTTCATTTGAATTCTTTAGAAATTGATAGCATAAATCTTTCTTTTGATGGGAGAAAAATATTGTCGAATATTTACTTAAAATGCCATACAAAAGATATAGTAGCACTTTTAGGAAGGAATGGCTCAGGCAAATCTAGCTTGTTAAAAATCATTTTTGGTTCACTTAAAGGGGAAAATCAATCGGTTAGGTTGAATGGAAAGTATAGTCCCATACTATTTAAAGTCCCACGGGCAATTAGTTACTTGCCCCAAGATGGCTTTGTTCCCAATTATTTTTGTTTTGAAGATTTGGTAAAGATTTTTCGACTCTCTGAAAAGCTTGATGTTATTTTATCGATAGAGGAAATAGATAAGTATAAATCAACCAGGTTCAAGCATTTATCGGGAGGAATTAAGAAGTTAATGGAAATTATGACCATTCTTTATTCATCTTCTAAATTCTTATTATTAGATGAGCCATTTTCCTTTTTGGCACCTGTTTTAGTTGAAAAAATAATACCTCATATAGAAAGTCAATCTTTGCATAAAGGAATCATACTAACAGACCATCAATATGAAACTGTCCTTTCTATCTGCAATAAATATTATGTATTGAATAATACTGCGATAACCCTAATTAAAGATGTATCTCAACTGAATGAATTAGGTTATTTAAATTGATTCTCAACCTTAGGAAATTTGGCGAAATAAGGTATCAGTTTTATTTGATTCAGATTCCGTAGGAATCCCATTATTATAGCTCATTTAATAGAAATCATGAATGACCAACCCCGTTAGGTGTGTAAAATCAGCTTGCATGCAAGAATAAAAATATCACCTCTACGAGGTTTTACCTACATAAAATCAAGGTTATTTATAATAGTTTCATTCCGATGGAATGATGAACTAACAAAATGGTGAGCATAAAAATAATCTTATGAACAAGGGGGATTATTGCGCGAGTCTATGATGGTACGTTAAGCCTAAATGATACTTTATTTAATCCTTATCACTTTAAAATAACCATTTCTGTAAGCCCATTTTTATTTTAAATGATTAAGATAGATTTTTACGAATATATCTTATTTACAGCAATCAAATATGACTGAACAAGAAGTAAATCAGCTAATAAATAAAATACACGGCCTCAAAGCAGAAATACAGAAAGTAATTGTGGGGCAAGAAAAAGTAATTGACGAATTGCTCATTTGCTTTATGGCAGGTGGCCATGCACTATTAGAAGGAGTGCCTGGTTTGGCAAAAACCCTCATGATAAGGACATTGGCTGAAGCTGTACATTTGCCATTTAAACGTATACAGTTTACTCCAGACTTAATGCCTGCAGATATTACTGGTACAGAAGTATTAGAAGAAGATCCTAATTCGGGTAAAAGGATTTTTAAATTCAATAAAGGACCTCTTTTTGCCAATATAATTTTGGCTGATGAAATTAACCGTACCCCACCTAAAACCCAAGCCGCTTTATTAGAAGCAATGCAAGAGTATGCCGTAACCTATGGTGGTAAAAACTATCAATTAGAAAAGCCTTTTTTTATTTTAGCGACGCAAAACCCCGTAGAACAATCAGGTACTTTTCCATTGCCTGAAGCTCAGTTGGATCGTTTCTTGTTTTATATACAATTGGGTTACCCTGACGAGCAAGAAGAATATACTATATTAGAAAGCACCACAGGAAATAAGCAGGTTACTATTGAGCCAGTTATCAGTGGGGAAGATATATTAGTACTCCAAAAGTTGGTAAGAGATGTACCCATTAATGAAAGCTTAATCACAAAAGCAAATAAAATGGTTCGTGCTAGTCGACCACAAACAAGTGCTGTATCAGAAGTAAAAGAATGGGTACAATGGGGAGCTGGGCCAAGAGCTGGACAAGCCATTTTACTTACCGCTAAAGCTGCTGCCTTGCTAGATGGTCGATTTGCTGTTACCCCCAAAGATATTGAAAAAGTAGCCTTACCTGTAATGAGACATAGAATCCTGCTCAATTTTAAAGCAGAGGCATCTGGAAAACATACTGATGAAATAACTAAAGAGATTATGAAATCGATAGCCAATCATACTTAAAAGTTATAATAAAGATTTATTCATCCATCAAGTCTGTAAACATAAATACTGCCTTGGATTTATAAATCATGTTTTCTTGAATTTCCTAATCCATAATCCAATATCTTATGATTTTTGGCCCCAATTGTACTGTAAATTGATAGGTATCATACTTTATATTCTTTGAAATTAAGAGATTGTGAATTATTACATAAAGGATAACCAATAAATTTATGGATGTAAGAGTAAGGTTTTTAGGAGCAGCAGGTACGGTAACTGGCTCAAAATATTTAATTGAGCTCAATCAAAAAAAGCTGTTGGTAGATTGTGGTTTGTTTCAAGGGCTAAAACCCCTTCGTTTAAAAAACAGAGAGCCTTTTCCTATTTCACCACAAGAAATCGAAGCAGTAATACTTACACATGCTCATCTGGATCATAGTGGATATTTGCCTAGGTTAGTAAAAGAAGGATTTAGCGGCAAAATATTTTGTACTGAAGCAACAGCAGATTTAGTGAAACTACTATTATTAGATTCTGCCAAACTCATGGAAGAAGAAGCGGCTTATGCCAAGAAAAAAGGATACTCCAAGCACGAAAACCCTGAACCACTCTATACAACCGATGACGCTGAAAAAGTATTTCCGCTTTTAAGTACTTGCAATCTTAATCAAGAGCTTTATATCACAGATAGAGTAACTGCTAAATTTTACAATGCAGGACATATTCTAGGTGCTACAAGTGTAGAATTACAAGTATTAGGAATAGAACAAAAGAAGAAACTCGTCTTTTCGGGAGATATTGGTAGGTATGAAGAACCGATACTGTATCCTCCAGTAACACCTAGCGAGGTAGATGTGCTCTTTATTGAATCTACCTATGGGAATAAGAAGAACCCTCAGAATAATCCAATCAATAAATTAGCAAAGATAATCAACGATACTTTTGATAAAGGAGGGTGCGTACTTATCCCAGCTTTTGCCGTTGGTAGAACGCAGAATTTAATGTATTACCTAAAACAAGCCTTAGATCAAAACCTAATACCTGAATCGCCTATTTTTATAGATAGCCCGATGGCAATTGCCGCAACAGAACTATACCTAAAACACCATACTTATCATAAACTTACTAAAGAGCAGATAGAGCATGAAGATAGTTTTATCGCATTTAGGAATAATTTACAGCTTGTAAGGTCACATGAGGCCTCCATGTCTATTAATTATATTAAGGAAAAAGCCATTATTATCTCAGCCAGCGGCATGATGACTGGCGGGAGAATTTTACACCATTTATACAATAGACTGCCTAGAAAACAGGATACATTGCTATTGGTGGGCTACCAAGCAGAAGGAACTAGAGGAAGAAGAATTGCTGAAGGTGAAGAAAAAATTAAAATATTCGGTCAATTCGTTCCTGTTATATGTAAGGTTGAAATTATAGATGGACTTTCGGCACATGCAGACCAAGAAGAATTACTAAAATGGACATCATATATTAAATCAAATCCTAAGCTTACATTTACGGTACACGGAGAATATGAAAATGCCTTTGCATTGGCAAGGCAGCTAAATAAGACGTATGGTTGGAATACAGAAACACCTGCCTATATGGATGCACATGAGCTGTATAAGGGGATTTAAGAATGTTGTTAATTCTTATTTAGCCAGCACCTTAAAAGTCTTTTGAAGAAAATCATTTTTAACTTTTAAGATATGTAAGCCTTTAATTGCAGGGCTAATTTTTATTTCAGAATTATTGATAAACCCTGTTTCAATCAATTTACCATTTAAAGTAAATAAATCGAATGAAGTAAATTCATTAGTAGTTAATCTTATTTTAGAATCATTTATAGGATTAGGATAAATACTCAAATTTCGTGTTTGTATAATATCACTAACACCGTTTACTATACCTAATGAATTAAATCTAGCCAAACCTCGACCTGTAGCATACCATTTATTATCAATATTTTTTATAGAGATAGGTTCAAAATCCAATGCTTGAAAAAATGAAACAGTTTCTCCAGCGTCGCTAGAATAATAGATATTTTGTGCCTCAAAGAAGAAAAGTTCATTAGCGCTAATTGGAGCAATACCTATTATTAATTTTTCTTTTAAAGTGGGTATTGGATTTGAGTCTACAACATTCCAGCTATCATTTGTTTTGTATAGTACCGGAGTTGAATTCGACTCTGAATGATATTCGCTTATTGCAAAGCCTACATTTACATCATACATATTATAGGTGCTTAATCCGCTAACATTTAAAGTTTTTGCCCATGTAGTACCTCCGTCTAATGATTTGAATAAGCCTCTAGTATCAAAATTATAAAATGTATTTTGTTTGAAAGCTGTAAACTTAGGAGACCAAGAGGTTGTAAACGTTTTTTCAAAAAGCCATGACTCACCTTTATTTTGGGTAATAATATAATTTCCAGACTGAAACTGTAAAATTATTGCAGTGGAATCATTGATTACGACCATATCATAGGGTTGTGGGTTATTATCTGTTACTTCTATGAAATTAGGAACGAATAATTCCCATGATAATCCTCCATCTTTTGTTTTTAAATACTCTTGGGTGGTATTACCCTTAATGCCTATAATGCCTTCTTTTTCACTAAAAAAACCAACGGATATTGGCAAACCTTGTTCTACTGAAATTTTTTGGTTTAAAATAGTTTCATTCCAAGTTAGACCATCATCAATTGATGTAGCAAAAATAAAATCCCCGTTTTTTAAGCCTGTAATATATAGCTTGTCGTCTTGTTTAGCTATATCATAAACGTAGGTAAAATCTTGGTTTAATACTTCCCAACTTTGAGCATAGCTTTGTGTAAATGCTAGTATAAGAATTAAATTGAGTATAAGTTTCATTGTAGTTTTTACTGTAAAAGATTGTTTGTTATAATTTTAATAAAAGCTCGTTATTAGTCTTTTCTTACTACTCAAAGCTAATAACCACCAATAGACTTTTCAAAAAATGAAATTTGGATTAAATCTTGACTTTTCTGTAACTTGAGAGTATGCCCCTATTAATGAAAGATCAATTCAAAAAGTCGATTCCTTTTATTTAATTGTTTGTAATTTTTAAGTTACCAATCAAAACCTCCAAAGTCAAAACCCCCAAAATCGCCTCCAATGTCAAAACCGCTCACATCAAATGTAGCATCTAGAAATGAATCGAAAGAACTATCGAAATAATCTATAGTATCGAGGAAACCATAAAACATTAATTCAGACGCGTCTCCAAAATCTACATATGACTCACTTGATTGGCTTAAGTTTTTATCACCTATTTCTTTAAACAGTGGTTTTAATTGCTTTATTAATTCATCATTAAAGCAATCTAGTAGCAATATATTTGAACCAAGTGTTGAAATTATTTCTTTTGTTTTTTCTTTATTAGATTTCACTAAATGAGGCAAAGAATTTTCTGCATCTTTTAAAATAGTATTGAACTTACTTTTCAACGAAGATCCTTCACTGTTTAAAAAAAAGATATCTAATTTTTTAAAGCCTAAAGATGTCATGAAATATCCTTCTTCTTTGAGCTGTTTGTAAACCCAATTTGACTTAAAACCTGGTCCTTTTCCAGAATTTAGGTATACCTTTTTTATAAGTGTTCTTACTTGATATTCAACATCTTTAGCTTGAAAAGGACTTACAAAAGGGTCTTGATGAAATGAGTTACCATTGTTACTAAATTGCTTGCCTCTGGCAACAATAGTATAGAGACGCTCTCTAGTTTCCCTCGGATGTGGGAGCCGCCAATCTTGATAAATTTTTAGTTTTTCCTTATATATTAAATCTAGAAAGCTGTATTTTAATAAATCCTTACCATCAACTTTTGAAGGTTTTATTAGCATTAATGTTTGTGCTGGGGTAAAGTCACTTAGTTCCATGTGAGGTATGAAGATGTTTAAATTACGATGTTATAGAATTTCTGATTAAAATATCTTTAATACTATTATTCTGCTCAATACTCCAATAATTCCTGAAATTATCTTTTAAAACTAAAGCATCTATTCATTTTCTACATAACCATTAATTGTTAATTTTTAGGGTGTTTTTTAAAATTATCGAACTACATTTATTTTATCTTTTATACTCGATGTTTGTACCAATTAATTACTTAAAGAATTTATTTTCTCCATAAAATCCATTTTATGATTATTCTTTAAAAAGTAATAGTTTTAAGTCTTGATCATTAATATCAGCCAAATATGCAAAACCTCCTAGCAGCAAAAGATATTTCCTCTGTTGAAGGCTTAGAATTACTGGCTAGGAAAGTTGTAGAGGGCTTCTTGGCTGGCGCTAATAGAAATGTGAGGGCTGGGCAAGGGCAGGAGTTTAGCCAATACAAAGCCTACCAACCAGGCGATGATTTAAGACAATTAGATTGGAAATTATTGGCGCGCTCTGGTAAATATTATATAAAAGAGTCTGAAATTGAAACCAATACTACCATCACTTTTCTTATTGATGCTTCAGCTTCTATGAATTATACTGAAGACGGTTTGAGTAAATTGCACTATGCCAAATTGCTTACGGCTTGCTTGGCTTACTTAGCTAACCAACAAGGTGATTTATTGAGTCTAGTAGCATTGAATAGCTTAGAAACCAAACAACTTCCCCCTAAAAGATCGGCTTCTTATTTTAAGTATTTTTTGCATGAATTGCTTCAGGTTAAAGCATTAGAAAAATGGCCTATTGGTAAAGATTTGCCCATTCAGAAAGGTAGGGGAATGGTTATATGTTTTTCGGATATGTACGAATATCAATCTGAAGTTACAGATTTATTAAAGTTATATGCTGCGATGGACAAAGAAGTTCTACTTTTTCAGCTATTTGGGGAAAAAGAAATAAACTTAGATTTTATAAAAGCCAATACTTTCAAAGATTTAGAAAGTGGAAGTGTAATTCAAACCAATACTAAAAAATTAAAAACAAGTTATACTGCTCAGTTAAAAAACTTTACTGAAAAGCTGCAAGACAATTTACTGGCTCAAGGAGTTTTGTATCAAAAAGTGATTATGACGGAAGATGTGGGAAAATTTTTACAGACTTTTCTAAAGCAAAGAAACAGTCTAGCTTGATACTTCATCTTTATTTTCCTGCTCTACAGCAGCCAATTTCTTAGCTGCCTTTTCTCTTTTGTTCTCATCTAGCGCCACCAAGCCCACTTCTAAAAAGTGCATATAAAACGATAAAAATAAAATGGCTAAATGGATGCCAAACGAATAATAAGTGATAATTGAAACGATGCCAAAGCAAATGAGGTAGAAAGTTACGTCTGCAGTAAATTCAACAATGAAATTATAATCTTTAAATTTTTTCTTTACCCAAACGGTAATTGGATCATTTACTGTAATGGCTTTATAGGAGATAAGCGAATAAGCCAGTAATAACAAAAATATAAATACAAATGAAACTTGGTTATCGCCTCGTTCCAAAGCTAAGAAAGCATTTAATAAGATGAGGGGGCCCGGTGTTTTACCATAAATAGTATTGTGTATATCACGGTCTTCGAAATCACCTACGATAACTATTTTATCCTTGGTCATGGCATGTATAAAAGCTGGCGACAGATTGACCATTTCATTGATATATTGATAGTTGTAAAGGTTTCGATTAAAAATATCAAACTTATCAACAGGATAATCAAGTATAAATGAATTGAAAATGCTTTTTCCTCCTAGCTTATCGTAGATAAATCCTTTTTCAAACTTAGAATCGTGTATTTGTTCATACATCAATAAAGGCGTAGTTTTCAAAGAATCGCCTTGTATCAGATGGTACTTCAGAACCAAATCTCTGTCTTCGTCATCTACCATCATGTCTGATAAACCCAATGGTGCTTTTATAATAGGGTAGATGGGTTTTCCTTTTGGATCTTTATGATAAGAAACTATACAGTTTTTTACTCTAGCAAACTCAGCTTCCAACAACGAATCTTCTGGTGAAGGGTCTATAAAGTTTACATCGACCAATAAAAATTCATGATTGTCAGGCTTTTGATTCATCGCTTGTAATAATTTAGCAATGGAAGCCCTGTTGGTTATTGCCTGATTACCCAATACAAAACCCGAACTATCTGTTCTCGGTATCAATTTCTTATCCCAGCTTACATTTACTAAAAGCAATCTGTCTGTATCTGGCCTTTCTTTTTGACCTAATAACTTATTTTTTACGGCAGCAGAAGCTTGAATCAGGATAATCTCATCGTCTAGGGTAAAAGTAATGGAGAGATAAAATAGGGTAGCAACAATTAAAAAAATACCGTGAGCAACAGCTAGCCCTATACGGATGAATGTTTTTCGTTTTTCCTGTGGTATTGTTTTCAAAAAAATCAGGATTAAATCAATACAAAGTTGAAAAAATAAGTCTTTCTAAAAAAACTTATCTAGTATTATTTAATTGCACGAAAAGCTTAATATAAAAGACGGCAATCTTTCGATTGCCGTTACTCAAATTTATCCTCTTGTAATTAATTCTTTTGTGCCTAACCAATTAAAAAACAAAGTTTTATTGATAGGACCATGCACATCAATTACAAATTTGTAAAGTTCGTCCATCAAATCCCTTCCTTTCATCACATTATTATTTTCAAGGAAGTTGGCTACCGACTGTAACTCTACTGTTAATGTGTTTTCATCTACAAAGATTGGCTCAAACGTCACTAATTCTTTCACATCCTTGTTGTTACTATTGAAATAAAATAGCTTAACAGGATATGATTTTTCAGGATCAACGACAATGCCTTTCGTTTTATACAATTGATTTTTGTCTAAAATAATTTGGTCACCTTGGTTAGCTACAATTTTATTTACTGGTCTAGAACCTGTTTCATACCTATAAATAAAAGACCAACCATTATCTAGTGGATACTGTCCTGGATCAGGCTTTACAGTTAATATATCACCAATAATGACATATTTCTCGTCTCCAAAGAAGGTTTTAAAATCCTGAATGTTACTAGGGTCTCCACCTCTAGTACTCAGTTGAATATTAGTACTTAGTGGTAACACTACATCTGAGACAAAACTAATAAATTCACCTTCAGCACTTTTTTTGGTTTCTTTTCCGTCGATTACCATGCGTTTACCTTGCATGGTTAAGACTACTGCTTTAGCATCTTGAGTTATAAACCTAAGTTCATCATCTTTATTTAGTTGGTCACCAACCTTTACTTTTGCATTGTTACTTTTTACTTCTATGTCACCTTTTACATGTGCTACAAAGTAATCTTGAGCATATGTAAACAAAGAAGTAAGCATTAAAACCAAACATACTAAAATGTTCTTCATAATCGATAAAATTTAAATTCCATTTAAGGCTTTAATATTATGCCAGAATTAGATTTGAATTTAATTGTTTAATAAAGGTAACATTAAAAACCAAGCCCTTATTTTTATTGCAAATATAAAGACATTCGTTTTCTTTTAAATTAAGATTTCAGAATCGGTATAAGGATAAGTGTAAAAAATCGTAAAAATTGTCTTTTATTAATACGTTAAAATTTATATAAGTGGCTTAAATATCTTTTTAATTTCTTTATAACACCTGTCGCCTGTTTCCATAGCACCATGCATTGTTGCTGCATGTCCTGTGTAATTGGTAGCTTCTCCACCAAAAAACAGTCTATTGTCTATAGATTCGGCTAAACTTCTCCTTTTTCCGTCTGAATAAGGAGCATCATATGAATAGGCACCGCCAATATAAGGCTCTTTTTTCCAATCCATTATAAAAGCGTCTTCGAAATTTTTTGACGCTACCTGATTGCCAAAAACCAAATCAAGTTCTAATACGAGATCTGTAACTGCTTGGTTACCTTTAGCTGAAAAAGATTCTGCAAAATCTCCCATAAGGTATGCTACTAGAATAGAATGTTCAGCATGATTTTGAGGGAATAGTTGGTAATAGAGTGGGGAAGAGCTCGTTCCGAATAATTCCCACATATTTTTTCTCCAAAAACGTTTTTTGAATTTTAAGAAAACTTTTGCTCCAGCATCCATTCCCAATGATTCGAGTGCCTTTTTTTTATTGATTGGTAACTCTGGCAAAAATTCAATGCTGTTATTTTTTAACATAGTGAGCGGCACAGTGCAAACTACATATTTAGCCTCATAAATTTTTTCCTTAGCAGTCCTGATTTTAATAGTGTCTTCTTGTGAATAATCTATATGATTCACTGCCTGATTGTAAGCAATATATGGACTGGCGCAATCAATAAATTCCCTTAGTATATTGATCATTGGTGTTTTTAGCTTGTAATGCTCATCGCCAGAAGTCCACATTTCTTCAGCTTTAGCCAAGCTTTTAAGCCCTAAGTAATTATTTGTTGTACCATACTCCATTCCAAATACTTCTAAAATTTGGCTGGTATTTTTATAGAATGCTTGTTCTTTTAGGTAATTATCTACTTCTATTTCATCTCCTTGGTATCGCCAAGAATTGTCCATAAAATCAAAGGCTGCTGCTATTTCTTTATTTTTAATTGCCTGCTTTTCAGTTAAAAGTTGCTCTTGCCACCAGATATAACTTTTATCTTTTATTGGTATAATTTCTTCATTGAAATAATCAACTAATTCATACAGTATAGAATTTTTACCATGTATGTACTCAGCGCCAAGTTCAATGGGTATTGGGGCAAAACCTGTAAGGCTTTTAATTCTTCCTCCATAAGTTGGTGAGGCTTCTAAAATGCTTACTTTGTAACCTTCATTAATTAAAAGATAGGCAGTATAGAGGCCAGCTATACCAGCTCCTATAATTAAAATATCTGTTTGTTGTTCTTTTTCCATTTAAGCTATTGGAAAGAATGGGGTGAAACGCTTTTTGCAATAATCCAATAATCAATTTAACTTTAAAAAGATACCAGATTTTCTAACATATTTTTTTCATCAAATAAATCAAAACCGAAAATCAAATTAATTATCGATATAAAAAAATGTAAAGAAATCTAAGCATAAAAATTGGCTTATTTTTCACACAAAATAACACGTAAAAAATATCTCATAACTAACATAACCTAATTTTTATAAATTAAGAAAAGCAATATGCTCAGTACTATTTTTTTCGATAAGAAAATATTCTTTTGGGCAAACTTCCTTATTGTTCTTGTTTTTTTTACCAATTGTCAGCAAGAAATCATAAAATTCAATCAGGATAAACCCTATGCCATTATCATAGAAAAATATCGCAGTCCCGACGATGCTTGGAACGCACTGGCAAGAACCAAAGAAATGGGTATTCCAGTTTATCAGGTGAAAGTGAATGAAAAAGAGACCGGTGTTTGGTTCATGCTATTAACCGGGGCATTTAATACTTTAGAATCTGCCATCGCTAAGCGCATTGAGTTTGAAGACGCTTTTAGTTTCATGTATTTAGACATTGTAAACTTTAATCAGGTTAGCACCCATGAAATGACTTTTGAAAATACTTATGAGCCTTTACAATTACCAGATAGTATCTCGTCTCCAATTTATAGCGAAGCATTAATAAAACTTCTGAAAGTAGCTCCCTACAGT
Organism: unicellular cyanobacterium SU3; assembly: GCA_002172675.1. Classification (GTDB taxonomy): domain Bacteria; phylum Cyanobacteriota; class Cyanobacteriia; order Cyanobacteriales; family Microcystaceae; genus Crocosphaera. The sequence continues at coordinate 21,804 of NETF01000175.1, read as the reverse complement.
GAAAACTATTCCGTTGAAAATGTAAAAATTGTCCAGCCTAGTGATAGCGTAGATATTTTAAAGCGTACTTCCTTAAAAGTGAATGTGTTTGATATGCCAAGAGGTGTGTATCCACCAAAATTAATTAATGCTGCTGAAGCTATAGCAGAGATTGTTTATGTCGATGAATTAATAGGACTACGTTATACTGTTGATGTGGTAGCACTCAATCCTGCTCATGAACTTGGAGCTGATGTGAGTAAAGTATATGCTGAACGCATTGTGAATACTAGGGAGTATGATTTTGATGAAACCATTCCACGTTCAATTAATAGCCAATTAAAACTGAACGGGTTTGCAGTAAATATAGAACCGAGAAAGGGAAAGGTTTTCAGATATATGGTATTGCACGATATTTCTGGTAAGTATTTGTATTTAATACAGTCCGAAAAGAGTTCGCAAGAAAATATAGATTCATTTGCCTCTACCATTGGTGCTGGAAATGGATTATTATCATACAAAGCGCTGTATGAGAAATTAGCTATTTTACAGAATACACCAGATAATTATGGTGAATTAGTGTATGTTCATTTTCGTAAGCTAAATGAAGTTCCGGGTAAAACAGGGGCATTTATAGAAAAGCATGATAAGACCAATTTTATATTTTATGATAAACGCAAAGGTGAATGGGAATTGAATGCCTCAAGGTATTTCGATGCTGGTACTGTAGCTACAGTTTTTAAAAATGTCTACACTCCTTCAAGAAGAAATAGGAAGGATTCAATTTCAGTACAAAATAAACATGCTTGGTTAACCAAATTAAGAAGGAGGCATCCAAATACTAAGAAATATGTGGACTTTCCTAATGAAGTGCAGTTTGCTACAAATCAATATATTTATGTACTTTCCAATAAGCGTTACGCCTATTTGGAGGAAGATGAAATGATGCAAATTCTAGATAACCTAACCTTAAACCCTACATTTGAAGTAGCTTCCAAAGGATTTTTCGATAATTTGATGTCTGATTAATTGGCTTTATTTAACAGCAATCATTGAGATTTCTAGACTCGCATTTTTTGGCAATGCAGCTACTTGTACAGTTACTCTAGCAGGTGCGTTTCCTTCTTTAAAGTATTTGCCATAAATTTCATTTACTACAGAGAAATTATTTAAATCTGTCATGTAAATAGTAGTTTTTACCACTTGATCCATTGAAAAATCAGCTGCTTCTATAACCTGTTTTAGATTTTGAAGCACTTGATTTGCTTCTGCTTCTATACTTTCTGTAATCATTTCATTTGAAGTAGGATTTATTGCAATTTGACCCGCCGCGTATAAAGTATTGCCTACCACTATACCTTGGTTGTACGGACCAATAGGTAAAGGGGCTTTGTCAGTCTTGACAATCTGACGTGGTGTAACTTCAGTAGTATTTGTTTTTTCTTTTACTTCTTCTGTTTTAGGAGCAGCGCATCCTAGCATTAATAAGAAAATCGCAATAGTTATATTTTTCATAATTAGGGGTAATTTTTGTTTTACTCAATTTTTCTGTCAACATCAATGACAAATGCAGTTAAAAAATTTACGACTTCAATAAAGAAATCTTGAGGTATTTTATCAAAAGTATCTTCAGGATCATGGTAGTATGGATGGTCTTCTACTCCAAAGTAAATAAATGGAATCCCTTGTTCATGAAAAGGGAAATGATCCGACTGTTGTGTCCAATCTTCACTACCAGTACCAGGAAAATCATGACCGAATTTAAGTGTAAAATTGGTAAAATCATCAGCGGTTTCGTCTGCTATTCCCCTTAACCAAGGATAATGATAAACTCCACAAGCAAATAATTCATTAGTACTTGACTGACTTATCATATCTAGATTAATATTGAGCAAAATATTATTTAATGGAATAGATGCATTTTCAACAAAATGAAAAGCTCCTTTAAGTCCTTTTTCTTCAGCATCTAACAGTACTATGCGAATTGAATGTGATAATGAAAGGTCTTTTATTGCCTTGGCGATAACAATCACTGCTGCTACGCCTGAGGCATTGTCATCGGCTCCGTAGTAAATATCTCCCTCTCTTATGCCCAAATGATCATAATGCGCAGTTAATACCAGGTATTTTTCTGGAAACTTTTTGCCTTTTACCTCAGCACTAATGTTAATTCCTTGTATTGATTGCTTATCTATTTTGAATTGAAAAGTATCTGTTTGAACTTCAAAATTTAGCAAAGTAAGTTGATTAATGATGTATTCCCTGGCATAAGTATTCCCATTTGTGCCACTTTCCCTCCCTTCCATTTTACTAGAGGCTAAAGCTTTAACTACTTGCAGAGCTAAATGACTGCTATCTGGAGATTGGCTGTAGGCCTGAGTAAACGTTAGAATTAATAAAAGGAGAGAAATAACTATTTTCATGAACCAGTTTTCAATTTTTGAATAACTGTTTTTGGATTTTCTGCTTTAAATACAGCACTTCCAGCTACAAAAATATTAGCCCCTGCTTCTTTTATTGCTTCAATGTTACTTAAATCAACACCACCATCTACTTCTATATGCAACTCAGGGTTTAATTCATTGGCTAAAGCCCTTAGTTTCCTAATTTTTATAAGAGAGCTCTGAATAAACTTTTGTCCACCAAACCCCGGGTTTACGGTCATAATGTTCACAAAATCTATATCTGGTAAAATTGGAACAAGTAAATCTATGGCAGTATGCGGATTGATAGCCACACCAGCCAAGCATCCTAATTCTTTGATTTCAGCTATTACTCTATGCAGATGTGGACATGCTTCAATATGCACAGATATGGAATCTGCTCCTGCTTCACGAAATGCTTTTAGGTACTTCTCAGGTTCAACAATCATTAAATGAACATCTATCGGTTTTTTTGAAATGCTTTTAATTGCTTTACAAACGGGCAAACCAAAAGAGATATTAGGAACAAAACGACCATCCATTACATCGAAATGAAGCCAATCTGCTTCACTCTCATTTAGCATGGTTATTTCTTTATGAAGATTGGTAAAATCGGCTGCAAGCAGTGAAGGTGCAACTAAATATCTTTTCATGAAGCAAATATAGAATGATATTTAATGAAAATGATTTAATTATATTATGATATTCAATGATAAAAAATAAAGTTGAGCGTTTTTTAACCTTGTAAATTTATTCTCGATTAAAATCTGTAATAAACGCTGAATTATTTAGTGATTAGATTTTGTTAATGAGCATGGACATGTAGTTTTAAGGATTATTTCGGTTTATGATTTTTTTGAAAGCTTCATTTTTTCGCATTTGGTTCGTAATGTTGATTTTTTCTAGTGTTGTTTTAGCACAGCAAAAAGATATTCCCGTCAAATTAATTGATACCTCAGAATTAAAAGCTGTAAAAGAAAGGAAAAAGCAAGGATTATTTGATGCAATTGGTGAAATAGCCTTTTTAAATGAAGATATCTTATTAGAAGCCGCAACTCGAGTTGAAGGAGATTTTAAAAAATTTTCATTAGCATATACTGCTCCAGGAGTGCAAGGTATTAACTTGTATTTCAGTGATTTACAGCTTCCTGAAGGAAGTGAGTTTGTTTTAAAAGGTACCTATCGAAATCAACAGATAGACCTATTAAAAGACAAATCTTTGCATGTTTCGAAATATGCTACCAGCTTTATTTATGGTGATTATTTTGAATTATATTTAGACATTCCATTAGATAAAGTAGATGAGGCAATAGTTTTACTTGAAGGAGTAGGGCTTACACAAGCCAATATTCTTCCTAAAGATATTAGAAAAGACTTTGGTGATGCGGCTTCTTGCAATATAAATATTCGTTGTGAAGAAGGTGACCTTTGGCAAAGAGCAGGTAGGTCTGTTGTGAGAATTTTAGTTAGAAATGACAATTTAGTAGGTTTTTGCACAGGTGTTTTAGTGAATAATACCAATGAAGATTTTACACCATATATTTTAACTGCACAGCATTGCGGTTTGAACGAATTTACTGGAAATCTAATAGATCAGAGTAATTTTGATCAGTGGGTTTTCTTTTTTAATTATGAAGTGGATGCGTGTACAGGGGTAACTTCACCCAATTCTATTCCTATAAATGCTTTAGTTGGTGCAGATATAATTGCCCATAGTGATGACGAGGGTGGGGAATCTGGTTCAGACTTTTTACTACTAAGGTTAAAGAATTTTATTCCAGCTTCATTTAATCCGGTTTTTGCAGGTTGGTCAAACATTGAAATAAATGCTCCAGCTGGTGTGGCTATTCACCATCCACAAGGTGATGTAAAAAAAATATCAACGTACAACACTCCTTTAGAATCAAGTCAATTTTCTTCTGAAAGTAATATTAGAAATACACATTGGAGGGTTGTATGGGCTCAAACTACAAATGGATTTGGAATCACAGAAGGAGGCTCATCTGGCGCTCCTTTATTTAATAATTCTGGACAGGTAGTGGGGAATCTTACAGGAGGTTTAGCCAGTTGTGAAAGACTAGACGGTTTTGATCTCTTTGGTAAGGTTTCATACCATTGGCGTTCTAATGGCAACTCAGATACAAGACAATTAGCCAATTGGCTAGATCCTACAGATTTGGATGTAACAGCTTGGCGTAGCATTGATGCCAATGGCAACCTAGTAACTGGCAATGAAGGTGAAATAGAAATAAAGCTTTTATCAGTCTTTCCAAATCCTACCAATACTAATTTTTGGATCAGCTTGCCATTGAACATGAATAGTTCTTCATTTAACTTAACAATATTTGATAGGGCGGGAAAACAAATAAAACAAGAAGCCATTACTACTTTAGCAGAACAATATAAAGTAGATGTTAGCTCTTTTTCTAAAGGGTTGTATTATATAACCTTAAGTAATAATGATTATATATACCGAAATAAGATTGTAATCTATTAATGTCATTATTTATACGTAGCCTCTTTTTTTACAGCTTTCTATTTGTACTTACTGGTCATCTGTTTGCACAAAATGCTACCATTTTTGGTACAGTTACAGATTCCCTGAACAATGTAATTCCTTATGTCAACATAATCATTAAAGATACCGATAAAGGAATTGCAACTGATATTCGAGGCAATTATGAATTATCTATCCCGGCCAATGTTGCCGTTCAAATCATATTTAGCCACAGTGAATATATCAGTAAAGAATATACCATTAATGTGGCTAATGGAGAACGAAGGGAATTAAATGTAATGCTTTCAGTGAATACCATTACGCTAGAAGGTGTAGACATAACAGAGCAAATAGAACGTGAAAGAGAAGAAGCAGGAACAATAACTATCGATCCAAAGACTTTACAGGCTATACCTACACCTTTTGGAGATTTCAACCAGGCATTAATCTCTGGGGGAGGTTTAGGGATTTCTGGCAATAATGAGTTATCTGCTTCTTATTCGGTAAGGGGGGGTAATTTTGATGAAAACATAGTTTTCGTAAATGGTATACAGATTTATCGTCCTTTCTTAATAAGAGCTGGTGAACAAGAAGGTTTAAGCTTTGTCAATACAGATTTGGTTGAAAGTGTTAGTTTTTCTTCGGGTGGTTGGCAACCTAAGTATGGTGATAAGTTATCTTCTGTATTGAATGTAAATTATAAGAAACCAGAGAAGTTTGGCGCTTCATTAACTGCAAGCTTGCTTGGAGGAAGTATTTCGGCTGAAGGAGCTTCAAAAAATGGGAGAATTAGATTTGTTACAGGGCTAAGGCATAAATCTTCTCGATATCTGCTCAATACATTAGAAACCGATGGACAGTATTTACCTAGGTTTACCGATTGGCAAAACTTCGTGACCTTCGATTTATCAGGTAAAAATAAACCTCAGGGAACTACTGAGCTTTCTGTACTTACTTCTTATGCCCGCAATCGCTATGAATTATTACCTCAATCAAGGGTAACAAATTTCGGTACATTTGGCAGAGCATTTAGGCTTAGTGTTTTGTTTGTAGGTTCTGAAGAGTTGAGCTACGATACTTTTCAAGGAGGATTGAAATTTTCTCATCGATTTAATGAAAAACTGAGTACTGAGTTATACATCTCCTACATGCAAACCAGAGAACGCGAGTTTATCAATGTGGAAGGAGGTTACCAATTATGTGATGTCAATTCAAATTTCTCTTCTGATAACTTCAACGAGTGTGTTTTGGTAAGAGGGTTTGGTTCTGAGTTTAGGTATGGAAGGAATTTATTAGATGCCAATGCAACAGCCATTGAAAGTAGAAATATTTATCGACCATGGGATCATACTCAACTAGAAGCAGGGATAAGAATTGCTGGTGAGGAAATTGAAGATGAATTATATGAATACAACTTCTTAGATTCTGCCGATTTTGTTCAATTAGATGAACTCATTGTAAGTAGGAATAATTTAGGATCAACACGAATTGCTGCCTATTTACAAGCACGTCACCAAATTGGATTATCCCATACTATTACTTATGGTGGAAGAATTAGTTATTGGAATGTAAACAATCAATTGGTTTTTAATCCAAGATTACAGTATGCTTTTTCACCAGTTTGGGATAGAGACATTATTTTTAAAGCTGCAGTGGGTTTATATGCCCAACCACCTTTTTACAGAGAACTGCGTAACTTTCAAGGAAATGTAAACCGGAATTTAAGGGCACAACAATCTTTACATGCCATAGTAGGCATTGATTGGAATATTAGACTTTGGGGTAGACCTTTTAAGTTTATCAGTGAAGCATATTATAAGAATTTATGGGATGTAGTGCCTTATGATATTGATAATGTTCGCTTGCGTTATTATGCCAATAATAATGCTGTTGCTTATGTCTATGGTGCTGATTTTAGGTTAAGTGGTGAGTTTATAAAAGGCACAGAATCTTGGATCAGCCTTAGTTATTTACAAGCTAGAGAAGATGTGCCCAACGATGGTCGCGGGTTCATACGTAGGCCTTCCGATCAGCGAATTACTTTTAATTTGTTTTTTGAAGACCATTTACCCAATGACCCAAGTATACGCGTGTATTTAAGGGCTATTTTTGGCTCGGGACTCCCTTACGGTCCACCTAACTCACCTGAGTTTAGGGCTGCACTAAGTAGTGGTTCAGATTATATCCGTTCAGATATTGGTTTCTCAAAAATATTTAAACCAAAAAGAAATACAGACAAACGTAAATTAGAATCTATTTGGGTAGGGTTGGAGGTACTCAACCTTTTTGGCGCAGAAAATAATATTTCATTCAATTGGGTACCAGATTTTGGAGGAAATGAATTTGCTATACCCAATAGTTTATCGCAACGGTTTTTTAATTTAAAAATGGTGATAAGGTATTGAGTTAAACGAAATTTTAAAAAGTGGATCAATACAGAACATTATCCTTTTCTGAAGGGATGGGTTTAAAAATTTTAAGTGTTATAAAGAAGGAGGTACCCTCATCAATTTTACTTTCCACTCTAATATTTCCGCCATTCATTTTTACATGTTCCCGCACTAAATTGAGACCAAGGCCAGTACCTTTTTCTCCCATAGTTCCTAATGAACTTCTATGATTTGTATCGCTAAATATTTGATCAATTTTTTCTATCGGCATACCGACACCATTATCTTGTATTTCTAGCTCTATATGTTGACCTAACTTTTTCCCTCTTATTTGAACATTGCCATTTTTATCTACAAATTTGATAGCATTTGAAAGTAAATTTCTAAAAATTAAATCGAAGGAATTGGCATCCATTTTTACAAAGCAATTCTCTGTTAATTCTTTTGAAATTGTAATTTTTTTTAAGTTAGCTGCTGGCTTTATCCAATCAATAATAGATTGAATTCTATTAGATAAATTAATCTCTTCAGCTTTAAGAGAAAGGTTTCCCTCTTCAAAAGAAACCCAGGATAAGAGGTTGGTCAACAGTGTGTTTACCCCAATGGCATTTTTATCTAATGCATTGAGCATTTCCTCTTTTTCCTTTCCTTCCAGCAAGTCATTTTTTAGGAGATAAACAAGTCCAAAAAGGCGATTCATTGGAGATTTTAAATCATGAGAAACTAGGGCAAAAAGTTTGTTCTTTTTTCTATTTAATTCCTTCAATTCTTGGCTTTGTTTCGAAAGCTGTTTATTTAATTTCCCTTTAACTTTTTGTTCCCTAAAAACAATGACGATAAAACATAATGAAACTAAAAGTAAAGTTGAAAGTAAAATATTGATATTTCTATTATTGGAGGCCTTAATCTGAGAGTTTTCTAAAGCAATATCCTTTATTTTATTTTGCGCCTTTAATGAATCCCTCTCTTTTTGAAAATTGAATTCTGCCTCTAATAAGGTGATTTTTTCAATATTCTCTTTATTCTGTAAGCTATCTTTTATTAAGTGGTATTCTTCATGATATTTATAAGCATTTAAAAAATCACCTTTCTCTTTATAAATTTCTTGAAGTTTTTGCAAAGCATCTTCCAAGTAAAAAACACTTTCATTTGCTTTACTTTTGTTTACCGCTTTTTGATAATAAGAAATAGCTTGTTGAATATTATTTTCTAGTTTATAATTGTCTCCTAGCGCAATATAAGTTTTTGAAATTTCGAAATTATCTCCTAAAGTTTCTCTGGTTACCAAAGCTTTGTCTAAAAGCTGTTTGGCTTCTTGTAACTTTCCTTGCTTTTGATTTACAACACCAAGACCTGTGTACGTCCAACCAAGAAGACGGTTATAATTTAATCTTTCACCTATGAGTTTACTTTGCTTGTAATAAAATAAAGCAGAGTCTAGTTGATCTATATTTTCGAAAACTAACGCAATGTTATTCAACGTCACAGCTTTTTCAGAATCCATGGTTTCGTCATGTATGCTTGCTGCTTTTTTATAATTGATCAATGCTTTATCATAGTCTTTTCTGTAATAATGAAATACCCCTAAATTCATATAGGCTACTGCCAATTCTCTTTTGTTTTCAGCTTTCTTGTAAAGCTGGATTACCATTTGTCTAAAGAACAATGATTTCTTGTGGGCACCTATACCGTAACAAGTATTTGATAAGTTATTATAAGCTTCTACTAATACATCTGGATCATCAATTTCTTTACCTATTTTAACGGCAGCTTCATTTTCTACTAGTGACTGCTTAAAATCTCCTTTAATAAAATAAATAATGCCTTTACCTGATTTTGCTTGGGCTATCCCTTTTTTATAATCAATGTCTTGAGAAAGCTCAATCATTTCATTATAATGAGAGATTGCTTTTTCCAATTTACCAGAAATACGATTAGAGAAACCTTTTAATCGTAAAGCGTCTACATGGGCTTGGGTATAATTGAGACTTTTAGCAAGTCTAATGGCAGAATCTGCGTAAACTACAGCCAGCTCATTGTTTTGGGATTTATATTGATTACCTAATTCTATGAATAATTCTGCCTTTTCTTTTGATTCTTTCTTTAACTTCAACACATGTGTTAATGAATCTATCACAGCACTGTTTTGTCCATAAACCGTAGTTATAAAACAAGTGAGAAATAGTGAAAGAATTTTTTTCATTATATGTCTGAAGTTTATGTTAGGTTTTTCTAAGTAATTGTTTTTTTAGTTTAATCTTAGCAGCTTCTTTCAACATTTCTTGTAATAAATTAGGATATATAGCAGTACATTTATTAAAATAAATTTCAACAACTTAATATAAGAGCCATTAAGTATTTAAAAAATAGCACAAAAATAGTACAATTAATAAATCGTATATTTATAATTTCTATTGTATTAGTTTATAAAGTAAACTATTTAAAGTTATAAAAGCTCAATTAAAAATTGCAGCAATTTTGCGCTATATTAATTCGCTTAAAATAATAGAAAATCTACTAAAAAAATCAATTATTTTAACACTAAAACCCTGTATAACTCGCCTTATGTAGCTCTTCAATATTTTGAAAACCATTTTCTGGGCTAAGATAACCATTGAGGAACTTATAAATTTTAAGCCTTATTTCTTTGGCTTTTTTAGTGTCTAAGCGATCAAAAGCATGTCCACCCGGAATATCCTTATAAATTTCATATTCAAATTTTTTCCCTTCTGCTTTTAGTGACTTAATTAAATGTTCTACTTCAAATACATTTACATCTTCATCATTGGTATTGGTATGGATCAGTAATGGAGTTTGTAATTTATGGGCATTCCAGGCTGGTGAACGGCGACGATATTCGTTTACATCTTCATAAGCTGATTTACCAATATGGTAATCTGCGGAGTATAAATCGCGGTACCTCTGTGTTTTGTAACCCATACGCGCAATTAAATCGCTTACTGGTACGCCAGCATAAGCTACTTTGTAACTTTCCGGGAATTCAAAAATATTCATCAAGGAAATTAAACCTCCATGACTCCAACCAAAAATACCTACTCGATTTTTATCTATGAAATCATAATTTTCCAGCATATAATCTCTGGTTGCTTTCGTATCTTGTACTTCCAACCCACCATAATCAATTGCTTCATAGAATCCTTTGCCATAACCTGTACTACCCCTATACTCAGGAGCTACTACAATGTATCTTTGCACCATAAGCTCTTTAATAATATGGTCGTAATAGGTATTGAAATTACTATGTACTCCACCATGGGGTAGTACCAATAAAGGATACTTCTTATTGGTGTCAATCCCTTTTGGAATAAAAATATAAGCCTGAATTTTAAGTGGATTTCCTGCTCCTTGCGCGGTAGGGTTTTTCTCTACACGTTTCTTTGGTCCTGTTAAAATAACTTTGTCTATAAATGCCAGTTCTCCAACGCGATTGTACCAATAAATATCATCAATAGATTTTTCTAGGGAATTGAAACTGTGTCTGAGGTTAGTAATTCTATTGTTTAATTGCTCGATTTCTTTTTTAAGGCTTTCTACGTCTTCTTGTGCAGCACTTACAAAAAAGCTAAAAATTAAGAGGTTCAGTAAAAATAATCTTCTCATAAAAAAACAGGTTGAAGTTTTAAAACCTTGAATTTATAAAACTTTAACCTGTTAGGATGACTATTTTACCTAAAAACTAATTATTCATCTAATGTTGCATATTCTTGGGTGACCGATTCCATGATATATCCAGTGATCCAACCTATATAACCTAACCTGGCAAAGAAGAACTTTTTAGGTACATCATTATTCAATTGATGTACTAATGCATCTAAAATTATAGAGCCGGCAATCATTTCTTCTCGAGTAAATGATTTATTTACTTTCTTTACTTCTGCTTCTGCTTTTTCTCTAATTGTATCATCTTCAATATAAGACAAATTAGGTGCAGTAATGAGTTCATGTTCTTTCATTACTGCTATTCTAAACTTCCTTATATCGGCAGGAGATATTCTTACAAACATCTCTTCAATTTTATCCGGATACATTAACGTAGCTACTGTCCAAGGAGCCCCACCAGCAAGATGTACTATTCTTCTTGTCCTAAATCCTCTATTACTAGCTAATTCTTTCTTTACGTCCTTATAAATGTACTCTTTGGCAAAAAACCTAGCTACACTATCATAGCCTTGTAATAGTTCTATTTTGTTATCTGCTATTGTTTGTGAAAAAGTTCGTGTACCAAAATCGAAGGTAAGTGGACTTAATCTATCAAGCTTGTTGCCAATTAAATAACCACCTTTTGTATTGCCACTACCTATATCTATGGTAGTAGAAATAGCCCTATAACGAGGAAGGGTAGACCCTTTAATTGCATAAAACGCCTCTTCTTCTGGAGTAATGAAATGTATCTTTTTGGCATATCCCTCTATACCCGTATTTATTTTTTTATCAATCTCTTCTAATTTTCCTTTCTTTTTGGCTTCGACCATTACACCACTACTGGCTACCACAAAAATATGGTTCGTATCTATTTTATAATTCTCTTCTATATGCTTCAAATATCCATTTACAGCATCTACAGCTTTTTTAATAGCCTCATCTTCTAAGCTAATAATATTCGGATTGATAGATTTATCTTCTTTTATATCAAACAAATAATGTCCTTCAATGCCTAGTCTAATTCCAACTATACTCAATTTTACACCTTTTGCACCAATTTCAATTCCAGCATATAATTGCTCTTTTTCTTCAATGCCTTCAAGCATTGCTGTTATAGCTTTGGCGCTGGTAGCACTTCTCAAATCTTTATAGATTTTTAAAGCTTTTCTCAAATTAATTATAGCTTCATCGGTTCTTCCTTGATCTCTGTATAATAATCCAAGATTTTCATAGGCAGTAGCCTCCCAATACTTATTATTATCTTTTACTTCTTTAAGCCCTAGTAGTAAAAACTCTTCGGCCCTTTCAAATTGGGCACTTTCCCTAAGTGTATTCCCTGTTTTGATATATTCAAGTGCTTGGTCTAGTGCTTCTTGTTTTTGAGCAAAAAGTGAAGAATACAAAAAGATGCTTAGAACAAAAGCAGATAAAAAAGTTTTCATAAATGTTAGGTTAAAAATGATTGTATTGTTAAAACAGATACTTTTTAACGAGTAGTTAATAGATTTAGTAAATATCTTACGATATAAAAACTAAGATTATTAGATAAAAAAATAGCGTCAGCTTATACTAATTTACAACATTTAAAAGTTATAGAGCTTTTTTAGATGTTCAAAGTAAATAGAAAATAGCTTCTGTTTAGGCATCATTTAAGGTAAATCTGTAAACTTGCAAAAAATTAAGATTTTTTATTTTTTCAACTAATTTAATCTAATTAATGAAACCTACGCTATTAATTCTTGCAGCAGGTATGGGAAGCCGTTACCAAGGCTTAAAACAAATGGATACTTTTGGACCTTCTGGCGAAGCAATTATTGATTACTCAATTTATGATGCTATTCGTGCCGGTTTTGGTAAAATAGTATTTGTTATTAGTAAAAAGATAGAGGCAGAATTTAAAGAATTATTTATCGATAAACTGAAAGATAAAATTGAAATAAGTTATGTATTACAAGAAATAGATAATTTGCCTGATGGTTTTGAAGTACCCGCAGACAGGGTAAAACCTTGGGGTACTGGTCATGCAGTATTAGTGGCCGCAAAAGAAATAGATACACCTTTTGCAGTAATTAATGCAGATGATTTTTATGGTCAGTATTCTTTTAAGGTTCTTGCTGATTATCTTAAAGAAATGGATTTAGAAACGACAGATTATTGCATGGTTGGATATAGATTAGAAAATACACTTTCAGAACACGGTAGTGTATCTAGAGGCATTTGTGTAACGGATAGGGGAGATTTCTTGCAAAGTATTACTGAGCGTACAAAAATAAATCGGTTAAATGGAGATATTGGTTTTGAAGAAGAAGGAAGTCGCCTGCCTTTAACAGGCAATGAAGTAGCCTCTATGAATATGATGGGCTTTCCACCATCTGTTATGGAACATTACCAAAGCCAATTTAAAGATTTTTTAAAAGAAAGAGGTAATGAACTTAAATCTGAATTTTATATTCCTACAGTAGTAAACAACCTGATTCATTCTGGTGGTGCACGAATGAAAGTATTGAATACGCCTGAAAAATGGTTTGGTGTAACCTATAGAGATGATAAAGCAATTGCTGTAAAAAAACTAGAAGAATTAGTAAAAGCTGGAGTATATCCAGCCAATCTATGGGGATAATAATTGGCGACATATTTCTACTGCTACTTGGCTTTTTATTACTAACTGTCGGGGCTAATTATTTAGTAAAAGGGGCAGTAGAGTTAGCGCACAAATACCATTTGCCTGAGATATTAATCGGAATGACCGTGCTGGCTTTTGGTACTTCATTGCCAGAATTAATTGTAAATGTTATAGCCGCCTATAGAGGTTATAGTGATATCGTATTCTCAACAATTATTGGAGCTAATATTTTTAACCTTTATGCCATACTTGGTCTGGTGGGGATTATATTTCCAATAACCCTCAAAAACGTAGTTATTTTCAGAGAAATTCCCTTAATGATTTTAGTGACAATCATAATCATCTTAGTCACTAATGATCAACTTCTATTCGATGCAGAAACTAATATTATTGATAGAAAAGAAGGGGCATTTTTACTTTTTTGCTTTATCCTTTTTTTAATACTGATTTATTTTAACCTCAGAAAAAGTGGATTTAATAGAATAGATTTTGAGGATAAAACCCCAGAAAGTTCTAATCTAAAAACATTTATATGGATAGCTGGAGGTACGATTGCCACTGCTTTTGGAGGAAACTTAATTGTTGACGAAGGCACAAAACTTATCCAATATTTTGAGATTACACAAAGATTTTTCGGCATTACCATAGTCGCTGTGTTTACTTCATTGCCAGAATTGGCCACTTCAGCGGTGGCTGTTTATCAGAGAAAACCCAGTTTAGCTTTTGGAAATATCTTAGGCTCTACAATATTCAATTTCTTATTTGTTCTAGGCTTGGCGGCTATTGTAAAAGAGTTGCCTTATAACAAAGGTTTAAATTTTGATTTAAACTTTTTCTTGTTTGGTACATGTCTGTTGTTTGTAGGCATGTTTTCTGGCAAAATGAAAAGATTAGATCGATGGCAATCTTTTTTCTTCTTATTATTCTTTGTGGCTTATATCTATTTTGTAGTGGTTCGATTATAAACTAGTTTGAAGTTTGTATTAGTTTATTCGAATATTTCCTAAATACTCGATATTTTTTTACTAACTATTTTTGCCCCACCAATTCATTGCTACAAAAGGAAGCATGCCTAAAATAATTTTTACCAAAGCACCCGGTAAAAAGGGCAATATCCCTTTCAATAATGCTTGTTCGAAACCAAGGAAATAACTCAGTTGTAAATAGCCCAATAACAAGATAATTAATGTACCCAGAAACATAGCCATGAATATTTTGTAGCTATGCTTATGCCACCCTAGTTTTCTAATATGTACCATAAATCTTGCTGCTACTAAAAAACCGATTAAATAACCACCTGTATACCCAAATAATTTTTCTACACCAGCACTACCATCTGCAAATACAGGTATACCTAAAAATCCAATGATTAAATAAATGAGAATGGCAATCCAGCCTTTATTCTTAGAAGTTGAAAAGCCTACTATCAAAACAGCCAAACTTTGTCCTGTAATAGGAATTTCGGTATCAAATATGTGTATATCTATACTAATTTGGGCAGAAATTGCAATGAACAAAACTGAAAATAGATAAAATACAATTTGATTTTTTTTCAATATATTATTAAATTCCATTAACAATTCTAAAAAATCCTTTAATTAATCATAATATAATTATTCCAATGGCTGCTTTTACCCGAAGTAAATATATACGCGTTTACGATTTTTGGATGAAATGTTTTGCCATTATCTCATTTATCATTTTTTCCTATTATACATTAAAAGAGTGGATGCTTGGCAATACAAGTATTCTCGATAAAATACTTTTGATCTTTGGCGTAGTTTTTTGTGCTGCACAGCTCATTTTTCTCATCTTGAAAGAAAATGCCAAAAAAAGATATTTCCAAAAAGTTAAATAAGTAATTCAATTATTGTAAATCTTCTCCAGAAGAAAAATTTAGTTTCTTTTGAAGCTTTTTTTGCTTTTTAAAAGCCTTCTTAAGTGTTTTTTCTTTCGTTTTTGTATAAATTTCTTCTAATAATTTAAAGCTTCTAAAATTAGCTGGCATGGATTCCAAACTGGCTACAAGAGCATAGCCTGCATTTAAATAATTTTCTTCAGCTATTAATAATTTAGCTCGGGTGTAATGATAATTACTCCACACTTCAGGCAATTTCGAAAAACTAAAACTTTGTAATTTTTCTTTTGCTTCCTCAATGTGTCCATTATCGATGAGTGCTACGATTATAGCCAGATAAGTAAGTTGATCAAGGGGTTTTAGAAATTCAGTAACTTCTGGGAAAATAGGATTATTTTTAGAATTTGTTTGCTTTAAAGTATAAAGATTATTTATGAGATATGATAGTTTTCCTATCTTATTGACAATTAATTCCTCTTGATCATTGTAAGCATAAGCAGAGTAAAGTTTATCGTGAATGTTGGTATTATAAGGATTGGTTTCAAGCAAATTAAGCGCATTCATTTTGAATTTATTGGCATTACCTATTTCTACTCTAAGGGCTGTAGTAAATGCCTTTGTCTCTTCAATTAGAGATGCTTCAAAAATGTTGTGATTCCTTACTTTTTTTGAGAGATAAGCTTCAGCCAGTTGCAGTGATTCGTCATATTTTCCGAACAATTTAAATTGTTCTTGTATTTGCCTGTTGTAAAGACTAAAAAGGTAAGGGTCTTTTTCTAAACTAATGGCTTTTGCATAAGCCTTAGAATACTCATTAAAGGCAGTTTCAGCTGTTATCCTTCCTAGTTCAAATTTATATTGAACCAAAGCTGCTTCAGTAATATAAATTTCAGGGATTGTAGGATCAGTTTCAAAAGCAGTGCTCCACCAAAGTTGGGCTTCTTCGTGTTGATTTTGAGCAGCTTTTAATTTACTCTGAACAAGTAGGGCGGGAATATGCCTTGGCTGCAAAGTTAAAGCTGTTTGTACAAACGAAGTTGCTTCATTGAACTTACCAATTTTAATAAGCCTTTCAGAAAGGTTTGTAAGTGCTTCTGCTTTAAAAAGATTAAGATTAGTACCACCTTCTTTGATACCGTTTACTAAATCGGTGAAATAAAGGTTTAGTGAGTCACAGGATGTAATTCTTGATCGTATTTTTTGATTAAAGTAATAATATTGAAATCCAAAACCTTCATTTTGAAATAAATCACAATCAACATTTAATTGCCTGTATTTTCTTTTTAAGTTTTCTGGCATACAGTTTTCATAAATCTTATCAATTAAAGAGGCTTTCAATCCAGCATTATCACTAATGGCTTTTAGTAATTCGTAAAAAGCTAAGTCATTATCCTGTAAACTGTAAAACTGTATTTCAGGGTCATTTTGATTCAATAATAGTAACTCCCAAAAGGTAGAAAACTCACCCAAAGAAATATTGATAATGCTGTTGATTTCTTTATTCTGATGATAAAATTTTCGATTTTTTTGAGCACCTTTTATGATATTATTAATGTTGTCTACTCCCTTATTATCAATTGCTTGGTGCGCATAAATAATTTCTAATAAAATGGTATGATAGACGCTTGCTGGAATCTGTTCTTTCTGAATAGTCGAAAAAGCACTTAGCACATCTGTTTGAAGATTATTAGCAAAAAAAGTTTTCCTTACCCTTTTAATATCATCTATGTACTTGTAAGCATCTACTAATTTTTGTTGTTGATAATCAGCACTTAAAGTATTATTTACTTTAATAAGGTCATCTTTTTTTTCTTGGTTTAAGTGAACTTGTAAAGCTGCCTCATGAACAGGTGCATAAAAAGGATTTTTTAATAATGCCAATTCCCAATTTAGCAGGGCACTCGTAGTATCTATATTTTCTAAGTTGTTTAAACCATTATTGATATAACCTAAAAACTCTCTACCTTGAAGATGATAAGGATTCAGACTCAAGCATTTTTTTAATGCCTCCATAGCAGCATCACCATTAAATGCTTCCATTTCAGCTTTCAGAAACCAAGCATCAGCATTGTTATTATTGATGGCTAGGGCATTTTTAATGTAGCTTTTTGCTATTTCGTTACCACTTTTTAGTTTACGAGCAGCTTTGGCATTAATTACCAAAGCACGATCATCAAAACTAACTTTGGCTAGCCTAGTTTCTGCTATTTCTTGTGCGGCTATGGGTTGATTTAATATTAGTAATAATTCTGCTTTTAGTAGTAAGGCATCTCTTTTTTCAGGTGATAAAGTGAGCGCTACCTCAACATGTTGTAGGGCTCTTTTATATTGGTGGATGGTATTAAAAAATTTCGCTTTAGCATATTCCCCTTCGTAATTATTCTTGATAGAATTTAAAAGCGTAGAAGCTTCTTTTAAAAGTCCATAGTCGGTGAGTAATTCGAGCTTTTTCTCATTAGACAGGTTATTATTTTGTTTAATAAGTTGTTGCTCAGTTTTTAATTGATTTATTGAAGCCCTTAGTTGAGAAGGGGTAAATAATTGTGCATGAAGTCCTGAGCTCAAATAAGTCAGAAGAATCACTAAACAATACTTTGTCATAGAGGTATGGCTAAATTTCAGCGCCAAAATTAAGCAAGCCTTTGAATAAAAATAATGTATAGGCTACATTATGCAGACTAATTATCTAATTGATGGTCTTCTTTAATAGAGAATTCTTTATTGCTCATTTTTTTGAGTTCAACTATAAATGTAGCTCCATTACCAGATTCACTTTCACACCAGACTTTACCACCTAATGCTTCAACATATTTTTTCACAATAGATAATCCTAAACCAGTAGAATGCTCTCCACCTGTCGGTCTAGCTGAAAGTTTTTGATACTTGCCAAATAATTTATGCATATCGGCGCTAGCAATACCAGGTCCTTCGTCTTGCACTTCTACTCGTATATATTCAGCCTTTGTTTCTATAATTCTTATGAAGACTTTTTTACCGTTAGGAGTAAACTTTATCGCATTAGAAATAAGGTTGTCGAAAATCTGTTCAACTATTTTTTCGTCTGCTTTTATAGGGAATTTTTCATTTTTATGTTCAAAATGAAGCTTCATTTCTTTGCGCTCCAGCTCAACAGTATAATTACTAATGATATTAGCCAACAAACTTTGTACTTCTATATCTGCTAGTTGTATTTTTAGTTTTCCAGAATCTATAGATTCTATATCAAGAATCTGAGAAATCATTTGATTTAACTTATTGGCAGATTTGAGTATATGAGAAATATATTCATCTTGTTCTTCATTTAGATTATCTCCCGAAAGCTTAATGATATTGATAAGACCTGAGATATGATTTAAAGGACTTTTAAGATCATGCGCTACGATTCCAATTAAATTGTTTTTTTCTTTATTCAGCTTAATCAGCTTATCATTACTTTCTTCTAGGGCTTTATTTTTAGCTTCAACTTCTTTTTTCTTTTTCTCTACTAATTCTTTCTGCTCATTGATTAAAATGGTTCTTTCTTCTACTTTTTTCTCAAGTATCTTGTTTTCCCTTTTTACTTTAGTAGTTGTAAAAATGATAATTTGCCTTCCTATGAGGACCACAATAACAGCCAAGATCAAATAAAACCAAAACGTTTCGGTAAACTTAGGCTTCTTAATAATTTGGAAAGAATAGTTGCTAGGTACATTGTCACTATTAAAAGCAATTACATTAAAAGTATATTCACCCGGTGGAATATTCGTAAAAACAGCTTCTCTTTTATCACTTTTATTCGGCATTTTCAGATAATCGCTCAAAGAGTATGAAAAGCTGACTCTCCCCGGTGAATGATAATCTAAGCCTGTATATTTAATACTCAATTGATAATCTCCTGATGGTAACTCCATTGTTTCTTCAATAGGGATGTCTTTACCATTAATTTGAACGGCTTCAATAATTATTCTTGGAGGATTTCGGTTAACTTCTGGCGATTCTGGTTGGGGGATTACAGTTACTCCCTCTGGGGTTGGAATCCAATATTCTCCAAAAGAGGAAATCAAACTTCTAGCATTTGCGGTACAAGCATTCACCTTCATTCCATCGCCCTTTTTATACATTACTGCATCTAGTTCTAGGGTTTTTCCATCTGCGAGTTGGTTTAATTCTTCTTTGTTAATTCTGTAAATACCTTGATTGGTTGGAATCCAGAAATATCCATTTTTATCTTCTAGTATGTCAAAAACAGAATTAATAAGTAAGCCTTCTTTTCTGCCAATACTATCAATTTTACCATTTTTAATTCTTGAAATCCCTCCACTGGTTCCAACCCAGATAGTTCCGTCATTATCTTCTAAAATTTTAAAAATAACGTTTCCAGAAAGACCATCTTCCACAAAGAGCGACTCAATTTTATTTCCATTTATTTTATTCAACCCATCTTCAGTACTTACCCAAATGGTTCCTTTACTATCTTCAAAAACAGCGTGTATCCTATTGCTAGAAAGCCCATTTTCAATAGTGAATTCTGAAAATATACCACCATTAAATTTGTTGAGTCCCTCATCTGTTCCGAACCATAAATTCCCTTTTCGGTCTTCATATATTACACGAACATAGTCAGAAATTAGGCCATTGGCAGTAGAATAAATATTGAGCTCTTGTTCATAAGTATAGTTGTACAGTTTACTCGTGGTCGCAAACCAATAATTCCCTTGGCTATCTTGATACAAATCTCTTACATCTTTTCCCTTAAGAAAAGGTTTGCCATTGATTTCGAATGGGAAAAAATTCCAATCTTTCTTGTACCTACTTAAGCCATTATCAGTAGCGATAATAATAGAGGAATCTTCTTTTGCTTCAATTATACCATATACAGTTTTTCCTGCTAAGCCCTGTGCATCTGAATAGGTTATGAATTTTCCTTGTGCTATATGATAAAAGCCATTGCGATAGGTACTAACCCAAATATTACCTTGATCATCGCTGGTAATATCTGTTACTTGGTGCATAGGCAATCGGCTATTTTCAGTTATTTCTTCTAAATGACCGTTGTATCTAAAAAGACCTCTATTGGTACCCAACCAAATGTTACCAGGTATGTCTTTATAAATTTTATAAATGCTTTTATCTGAAAGCGCGTCTGCTGAACCAAGAGACTTTAATTTATCTTGCTTAATACTTTCATTGCTATCGCCAGTTAATTTAAGTAAGAGCTGCACACCCTTATCTGTACCTATCCAAACATTAAACTTGTCATTATTGAGCGGCTCTATCAATATAGAGTATACATTATCACTGTATAAACCATCGTTTAAAGTGAGTTTTTCTAAAAATTTGCCGCTGCTATCTGTTTTAATCAAGCCATTAGATGTAGCAAACCATAAATTACCTTTGGGGTCTTCTAATATATCATTGATTGGTATTTGCTTGTTGCTTTCATCAATAATTACCTGTTCAAATCTTTCTCCGTTCTTTACTACAGCACCTCTAGAAGTACCGATCCATAATTTATTTTGGCTATTAAATAAAAAGGAGTTAACCACATTACTTGTGAGCCCATCATTCGTAGAGTAAACATTCCAGGTATTTTCGTGAAAAGAAATTAATCCTCCACCATTGGCAATCATCCAGATTTTACCACATGGTTCTTTATATAATCCTTTGAATGAATTAACGGCTATTTTACTATTGCTCGCCTCTGGAATAATATTGTTAAAGTTTATCCCATTAAATTTAAATAAACCCTCATAGGTAGCCAGCCAAATATAACCTTCATCGCTTTGGATAATACCATTCACACCTTGGGTGGGCAAGCCTTGGTCACTTGTCCAAGTACTAACATGGTATTGTGAAAGTGCTCTTTCTGTACTTAAACCTTTGTCGGAATTTGATGGGGCAAAAGTTCCAAAAAGGTTTGTAAAAGAAAAAAGACCTGCTGAAGAAAGAATTAATATATAGTTAAAAAAACAATTCATTCAAAACCAATAGATTAAAAAATACAGCCTTACTGTGTTGCTAGTGAAATAGCACCAACAATATTTTTTAATAACTATAAATGATATAAGATATTATTTACCAGTATTTTAGGTATAGTTGACTATAATTATTTATTATCTGATGTAATGAAGTAGTAGTTTGTTTTACATAAAGAAGACAGCTATTAATTCAGATAATGATGTAAGTTGAAAAAGTAGATTATTTGGTGCACCAAATATACTTTTTTTCCCTTATAATTATCCTAAAGTTACATACTTATCTAAAAAAAAGCTTTAAAAGCTATTTTAGAAATAGTAAAAAAGCCAATGAATTTGCTAAGCTTATATTTAATTAGAATATAATTATTTGTGTATTTTATTATAGATTTCTTATTTTTGATTATAAATCTTACA
>NETF01000174.1 GCA_002172675.1 unicellular cyanobacterium SU3 | reverse complement strand
TTGAAAGCTAATTATGGTTTATCGCCTTTTATTTTAGGACAAAGCGAGTTTTTTCTTTCTCATCCGCCCACTTTCACTTTTTAACTTCTCTTGACATTTGCTTGATTTTCTTAAGTTGTCACGAATGGTTTGTGATTGACGATTACAACGTTACTGAATATTTTAAACCCTAAGATAGGGCAACAGAAAAACACTATTCTCTGTTGCCCGTTCCTGTTCTCTCAGAGGCTTTCACCGAGGTAAACTATTTTAATTTACTCCTATTTCTAGCATCAATTAATGATGGTGATGATGACCATTTCCATGATCATGATGATGATTAACGTCTAAACTACCCCCTGCTAAAGAAGGATTAACTGTTAATGCTTCAGTGGATAACAACTCAGCAATGTGAGAATCAGCCCATTGTGCAGCCATTTCACAAAATTCAGGCTCATCATTTACACAAGGCATCTGCACATAAGTTACATCAGAAGATTTCTTATGTAAACCATGAATAATGTGTTCTACATCTAAGAGAGTTTCGTGGTTTTCTGTGGCAAAACCAATAGGCATAAAGATAATCGCTTTTGCCCCTAATTCCATGAGATTTTTAGCAGCTAATTCTGCATTAGGTTGAGTCCATTTAATCAAAGGAGTTTGATGGTTTAACCAACCCACAGAAATCAAAGGATAACGATGAATTAATCGCTCTCTAACTAATTCATATAATATTTGACTTTCATCAATTCCTGATGTAAATCCTTTCGCTTCATGGGGACAACCATGATTTAATAAAACAATACCAATTTGAGAAGGGAGGTATTTATCCGCTAAATCTTTCTTTATTTTGTCGTCGACTAATTTAGCCGTCAAATCCAAGTAAGCTGGTTCGTTATAAAATGAAGGAATATAACGTAATCCTTTTAACCAATGTTCCTCCCCTTCTGCTAAAGAGGCTAAAGCATTGTTAACCTGTTCAACAGCAATTCCACTGGTAAAGATCGAGTCAACTACTAACAAAGGATAGATTAAAATTTTATCAAATCCTTGGGCTTTAATTTCCGTTAAAACTTGTTCAGGTAAAAAAGGTTTACAGAAGTTAAATGCTTTAAAAACTTGAACGCGATCGCCCCATTTTTCTTGTAAATTCTTTTCAATTGATTTCCGTTGATGCTCAAAAATATGATTATGAGGAGAAATAAAATGATCGTGTTGATGTTGCCATTCATGGAGATCAAAAATCGCTAATAACTTAGCTAAAGGAGGATAGATCCAAGTGGGAACTGGTGCAAATTTAGCGGTTAATAAATTTAAAGCTTGTTCATTATAATTGGCAAAATCTTCATAACTTTCGACTTCACCGTAACCCATTAATAAAACTGCTACGCGATCGCTTTTATTCGTTCCTTGTGCCGTTTCAATCTTTTGTTTTTCTGGTGTTGCAACCATCTATAGTTACCTCATTTAGATTATCATTCTAAGGAGTGAGTTGACCCACCATCAGCAATGAGATGACTTCATTCCCTCCCTTGGACACCGAAACCAGTGATCACGGTTTAGGGTAGGTAGGATATTGGGCAACAACTCCTTACTTATTAGTATAAGATACCTTCCCCCAGGGGGGGATCATAATTAGTATCTTAAGGTTTACTCAAGAAAATTTGTTCTATATTTTCTATGTTAAAGTAAAAGTCTAATAATAACTATTCTAAAAAAAAGATAGAAAACAAAGAAAATCAAGCTAAACGTATGATACTTTTAACCCTATAAAATACAGAGTTTAAATTAATCATGGCTGAAACTAAAGTAATTCCAACGGCTGAACAAGTCAACCAGTGTAAGCAAAAAATTGATGCTTATATTGCTTCTATCGATGAAAATCCAGAACACAGAGATGGAGCTTATCCTTACTATCAATTCCATGAACCCGAAAAGCCCATTTATGGAACCGTAATTATATTTCATGGCTTTAGTAGTAAACCGGATCAGATGTGGCGATTATCCGATTATTTATATCGTAACGGATTTAACGTTTATCAAGCTACTTTAGCGGGTCATGCTTTAGTAAACCCTCAAAAAAATTGGCCACAAATTGATCTTAAATCAGAGTATAAAAAGCCTTTACTAGATTCAGCTAAAAAAGATACCATTCTTTCTCAATTTTTATCTAATATTGGGGGACAATCTCAACCCTTATCCTCTCTTCAGAAACTAGCAGTTTTTCGACGGATTCTTAAATTAAATCCCCTAGTTTTAAAAGACATCATTGAGGCATTATCATCCCACGAAGATCCAGATTTTGAAAAATACTTCATTTCTTTCCATATGGATTATTTAAAAGATGCCCGTCAACGACTAAAAGAAATTGCTTCTATGCCAGGAGCTGTTTACACCGTAGGATTATCAGTTGGGGGAAGCGTCGCCCTTGCTTTAGCAGCCGATCAACCCGAAAAAATTAAAAAAGTAGTCGCTTATGCTCCCTTACTTAACCCGATTGAAGACCAAGGAAAAGAATGGCAAATTAGTCTAATAGGAACCTTAGATATACAAGAAACAGGTTGGGACCCTAACTTACAATTTCCCCTTGGTTGTATCAGTGCGACTAATCGTTTTGGTGACTTTGTTTTAGCCAATCAAACAATTAATAAACTCAAGAATATTCCTACATTTTTAGTGCTAACAGAAAATGAAGATGCAGCACATTTACCCACTACTCAAAACTTCTTTCAAGACATAGGTGGAGAAACTCAAGGACATCGTTCATTCCTCTACGATCAAAGCGATTTAGTTCCCCATCCTATGGTCAGTCCTACAGAAGTAAGTCAAGGCATGACTAACGCTTTCTGGCAAAGTTTATATCAAGAAACTTATCGTTTTCTAACTACAGGAGAGATAGTTGCTAGTAATATGGATACAGTAGAACAAGCAACGGATTTACCTTCGGTTCCCCCTATATAGATGATAGTGGCAGAGAAAACAACCTAATTAACAATATAGAGGTAGATTCTTTGCCGAGGCAAACGCCTCTGAGTCAAGAGTTATAGGCAACAGCTTTACCCCTATGGGATGTAACTTCAGCAAGACAATATACTCAAAAAAGAGTTTTAGATTCTCCAACCGTCTAGGGGTATTAACTCCGAACTCCGAACTCCGAACTCCGAACTCGTGATGACCTCTTCCCCTATTCTCCGTAGTGAAATCGATAAACTTCTCAAAGAACCCTTAACCATTGATGAGAGGGAACCCGTCTTAGGGTTTACTATTGATAGTGAAACCTCAAAGGATCTCGATGATGCCTTATGGATAGAACCCAATCAGGCAGGGGTGGTGATTTCCGTCCATATTGCTGATGTGACGGCCTTAGTTCCTTTCAAGTCCCAACTCGAACAACAAGCCTTATTACAAGTAGAAACCCATTATTTTGCTTCACGAAACAAACCAATGTTTCCCCGTGAGTTATCTGAAGATAAACTATCCCTCCTAGAAGATCAACCCCGATGGACAGTTACGATTCGTATCACCTTAGACGAGTCAGCCAATATTAAACAAACTCAACTTTTATCTAGTCATTTAACCAGTATTAAACGATTCTCGTACGAAACCGCTGACCGCACCCTACACGACCCCTCACAGCCCTTGTTTCAAGTGTTACGCTATTGTGAACTTTGGGCGCAGAAACTCGCCTGGAATCGGCAAAATAGAGGGGCTTTCGGA
Organism: unicellular cyanobacterium SU3; assembly: GCA_002172675.1. Lineage (GTDB taxonomy): Bacteria > Cyanobacteriota > Cyanobacteriia > Cyanobacteriales > Microcystaceae > Crocosphaera. Next base: position 45,885 of record NETF01000174.1, on the reverse strand, counting down.
CAAAGTACCATCGCGGGTGTCACCCTAGACGAAGAAGGAAAATTAATCGAACCCCCCTTATATCATTCACAACAGATTATCCAAGAATTCATGGTTTTAGCGAATACGGCTGTTGCCCGTTTAGCTGAAGAACATCAACTACCCATTTTGTACCGCAATCATACCGCCTCAGCTATTGCCCCCGCCAATAAAATTCTCATTGAAACCTTAACCACGTTGGGAATGCCTGAGTTAGTTCGTCAAAAGCTACAAAGTTGGTTAGATTCGGCTACCTATTCCCCGGCTGTTATTGGTCACTTTGCCCTCTGCGTCCCTGCTTATACCCATTTTACGTCCCCTATTCGTCGTGTGGCTGATTATGTCAATCATCGTATTCTCAAAGCCGTTTTTATTGAGGAGAAACAGCCTCCTTATCAGGTAAAAGAATTAGAAGCGATCGCCGAATATATTAACGAAAAAAGACAAGAAGTAAAAGAAAAACGTAATGAACATTTTAGAGAACAGCGTCTGGTAAAAGCTGTCAATGTATTGAATAAAAAAGAAACAATTCCGACCTTATCAGATAAAGAATTTTCTCAAATCCTTAAAGATAGTTTGAAAGTTGCCAAATTAGATAAATTAGTCCCTGAAGCGAAACAACGGTTAGAAAATCGAACCCTTAAACCCTCTGATTTATATTACTTAGTTTTTGGAGACTATCAAAACCCTGACAATCGAACCTTAATGAAAGATGAGTTATTAAACTACTTAGCAGAACAACCTGCTTTAGCCACACAAATTTTACAAATTGCTTCTACGATTGGCCAAACCACCGTAGATTATATAGAAAAAACAACTACTTCAGGAAAATTTGCTTTTTGGACAGTATTTGAAGGACAAACCACCAGTTACCCTTCTATTGCAGGCAATAAACAAACGGCTAAACATCAATCTAACCGCTATTGGTTACAAGCAAAATTAGAAAATACCTTAGATGATCCCACCAATATCGATGAAAGCAATTTAGAGGATCAATTAACAGAAGAAACAGCTATAGCTGACACTTCTATGGTAACTGAAGAACCCTTAGACTTATCAAATCTTCCCTCAGAAGCGATTAATAATCCGATTGCTTATTTACATACTACCTTGCAACGATTAAAACTTAAAAATCCAGCTTATGTGTACCATCAAATCAATAAACAATGGCATTGTTATTGTCAACTGCAATGGTTAGATGAAATTTTAATCGAAACAGAAGCCTTAGGACAAAGCAAAAAAGAAGGCAAAGCCCAGGCTTCTTTAAAAGCAATCATAGCATTAAACAATTATGACATTGAAGATATCAGAGACTAAAAAAATAATTAATCTAAGTCAGATTTAACGCCTATTTTGCACCTTCGATAATCCCCCCTGACCCCCTTTGAAAGGGGGTCAGGGGGGATGGCAAGAGACGAGAGGCAAGAGGCACTGTTGCAAAAGGATTTTAATAATAATTTGTCAATTATTAAGTAAAAATTGGGTACTTCTAAGACATAGACACTGTGATCAAATCTTCAAAGGCAACCCATGTCAATAGATTTACTTAATGAGGGACTACAAGCCTTACAACGACAGCAATATTCCCAAGCTGTTAGTCTGTTAGGCAATTTTTGTCAAAATTATCCTGATCGCAATTCTGACTGTTATATTCAGGGGTTAATCGCCCTAGCAAGGGCTTATCGAGGTAACGGACAACAGGACAAAGCCATCACCCTAGCTCGAACCCTACAAAAGCATTCTAACCGAGAAATTCAAGAATGGGCCCAGAGCTTTTTATCCATCGTCAATCAAGACGAGATGAGGAACAACGGATATAATAACGAGCCTGAATTTACTAAAATAGCAGGAAGAGCGAGTCAAACTGGTGTCAGGTTAATGATGCCCAAAATTGCTGACAGTCTTAAGTTTGCTTCTAGTTTTACTATTATTCTTTTGTCAGGGATGGTTTTAGCCCTATCTTTAGGCGTGTTTTTAATTTTTGATAGTCAGCATCCACTGTTAGGGTTAATGATTTCTGGAGTTGTTACTTTAATTTTTAACGGGGTAACATTTTTTGTTTCTCCTATGATTATGGATTTTACTCAACAATGGCTTTATAAGACTCGTTGGGTCAATTTAGCTGAAATTAAACGTCATAGTCCCGAAACTGCTGAGATGATTTTACGGGTGTGTCGAAAGAGACAATTATCCCATCCCCGTTTAGGAATTATTGATGATCAAAACCCCGCCGCTTTTACTTATGGTTCCCTTCCAGGAAATGCCCGTTTAGTTGTTAGTGAAGGATTATTTACTTATTTAGATGATGATGAAATTGCTACAGTTTACGCCCACGAATTAGGTCATATTGTCCATTGGGACTTTGCTATCATGACCTTAGCTTTTACTTTAGTACAGATTACCTATTTAATTTATTTGTTTGCTCACCGATGGAGTAATAAAGGAAATAGTGATAATAAGTTAAAAGATACTTTAAAAATTGCTTCTATCGCTGCTTATATATTTTATATTATTGGTACTTATTTAAGCCTTTATTTATCCCGAACGAGAGAATATTATGCTGACCATTTTGCTGCTGAAGTAACAGGAAATCCTAATGCACTATCACGGGCTTTGATAAAAATAGCCTATGGAATTACAGAAGAATTTACCAAAAATTCAGAACCCAGTCGATTACTAGAAGGAACTCGTGCTTTAGGTATTTGTGATGGAAAAAGGGCTACTACTGCTGGAACAATTTATCGAAGTGGTTCTGATGTTCAGCGATTAGGAAAGGTTTTTGTTTGGGATTTATTTAATCCTTGGGCTAAATTAACTGAATTTAATTCTACTCACCCTTTAACAGGAAAAAGAATTCAAGCTTTATCTACCTATGCTGAACAAATGGATATTGGTTCCCAGTTTAATATGGCCAGTGTCATTAAAGAGGGTAATAAATTAAATAAAAAGAAGTTAATGACCACTTTTATTATTGAATTATTTATTAGCAATAGCCATATTATTGGTGGAATTCTTGGCTTAATAATCGGCTTATTATTAACTATATCCTTGCAAAACCATAAGCTATTAATTAGTTTTATTGCTTTAGGATTTGGTTCAGGATTTATTATTAAAACAATTCTACTCTATCCTAATTTTAAAAAAGCTCAAGACTCCGATATTTTTACCTTGATGTGTGATCCATACAGTAGTCCTGTTAGGGGTAAACCAGTTCAACTAAAAGGCCAAGTGATTGGTAGAGGAGAAGCCGGTTATACTTTTGGTTCGGATCTAAAATTACAAGATAAAACGGGGATCATTTTCACCCGTTATGTGTCTCGTTTTGGTGCGATCGGGAACTTCTTTTTTGGTGCTAATCAAGTAGAAAAATTAATCGGCACTCCTGTAGGAACCGTAGGATGGTTTCGCCGTGGAGTTGCTCCTTTGTTTGATTTTACAGAATTATCTAATCAAGAAAAAACAGTCAAAAGCTATCCTCGCTTTAGCGGTTTCATAACAGGGTTAATCATCATTGTTCTTGGCTTAATCTTACCGATGCTTATTAATTAATTTCTTGATTATTTTCCAAGCTAATTAACTGAATCTTAATCACTCCATAAAAATAATTTATTACTAAACATTTCTAACTATTTAACAATATGTAAGCTGTAATCTTAAAAATTAATATCGCTTTTTGAATTCAATACTCTGATTACAGTAACTTTAAAATAATTCCGTTTTTCGGAAGATGTCTGTTCCTTATTGTTTGCACGAAAACATTAATTTTGGAGATTAATCATGAATCACGAAGGAGAAAATTTACAACCCCTCGTAAAAGTCCTAAAAAACCCTTTTAGCATAGAATACTTTGACCTAACTTTCAACCAATCTTCAAGGTCTTTTAATCAATCTTCAAACAGTTTTAAATCAAAATTTTTCCAAGAATACCAAGAAAATAGTCAATCAACTAACAAAACGACCTCAACCAATGTCATAGGGGATGCCACCGTTACCACCGATAAATTGGACTATGGTCCTGGGGAAACCGCTATCATTACAGCCACAGGGTTTGCTGTGGGGGAAACGGTTGAATTTCAAGTCAATCACATCAACCCCGAAACAGGAGAATTAGAGATTTTAGGGGGTTTCGGCCATCAACCTTGGCAAATTACCGATGGAGAAGTCAATGACTTAGACGGGGTAAAAAATGGTGAGGTTGTTACCGAATGGTATGTTAACCCGGATGACTCCTTAGGAGCAACCTTTGAACTCAGTGCCGAGGGATTAGAGTCAGGGGAACTCGCCTTACATACCTTCACTGACTCCGGAGGTAATATTTCCATTGATTTTATCGCTGCTGCCCCTTTTACTTACGATCATGCCACCGGTGGCGGTGCCTATAATGACCGCACCATTGGCAAAACCCTAGATGCCGTCGAATCCCTCGAAGCAGGGAACTTTGAATGTGGGGATATTGTCACCTATTTTGTGTTTATTTCCCATGATGGAGCTAGTAACACTGACGATCCCCATACCATCGAAGTTGATCTGTCTTTCCTGGCAAATACCACTGGACAACGAGGAGTTTCTCATCATGAAGTGACCTATGTCGGGGTTAACTACGGTCCTGTGCAGAATGGAGAAGGGCTAGGAGGAACTGATAGCGGTAATATAGACGACGGGGGAAGTATCGCTTATCTTGTTAGTCAAGCCATAAATGGAACTGAGTTTCAGCCTGGTGCTACCCTAGATGCTACCATTCGAGTTACAGATATTGAAGCCTTTGAACAAATCGTGGTTCGAGTGGATACCTTACTCGATTGCGATACAGGTACTACTCCCACAGGAAACCTACAAGCTGATACCCAAGCAGCCAGAGTAGTGTCTCGTTCTTCAGGAACGCCTACGATTAATGTGGGTAATCAGACCATTCCCTTTAAACAATTTGCCGGGTTTGAGGTTCCTGCAGCTGATGTGGGACTTCGCTTAACGAAAACTGTGACCACCGACTTAAGCGGTGCTGATATTGTTGGGGTTGACTCTTTAGATGTGGTAGCCGGGACAACCGTTCGTTACATCTACAAATTAGAGCATACAGGCAATCCGAGTCAAACCACAGGGTTTGATATTGATGCCATTGAAATTTACGATGATAACGGAACACCCAATGACATAAGCGATGATTTTGTAGTTTTTGACGCTCAAACAGACAATCGTAACTCGGCCAACTTTTTACTACCTGATGGTCGAACCCGAACCTCCGCTCCACCCATTCTCTATAGTGCTAATCAAACCACCGGAATTGTCTTAGGAACAACCAACTTAGCTGATTCGCCCGATCAAGGCTATGACAACATTGCTGATGATCTCTTAGCAGGAGAAACAGTCATTTTCTTTGTAGATCGTACCCTCAATACAGTCGGTACTAAAATTAATACGGGTAGTACCTGGGGACAGTATAATGCAGCCCAACAAGGGGCTTCTAACTTTCGGGCGCTGACTGATACAGATATAGCCACCGTTAACGTTTATAGTGGAACAATTCCTGGCAGTGTATCAGGGACAGTGTATCAAGACATTAACAATGATGGCATTAAAGATTTCACAGAACCTGGTATTGCAGGTGTGACCATCACGTTAATGGGAGTTACTGATCAAGAGATTCCTGTTACAGAAACAGTCGTTACTAACTTTACTGGTAGCTATAGTTTTACGAATCTTGCTCCAGGAACCTATACCGTCACACAAACCCAACCGACTGGTTATAAAGATGGTATCGATACCTTGGGAACTGGTGCAATGACAGCAACTAAGCCTAGTAATGATACCTTTGCTGTTACCCTGGCTGCTGGAGATAGGGCCATTAATTACAATTTTGGCGAATTAATTCCTGGCAGTATTAGTGGAACAACTTACTTTGACTTTGATGGAGATGGCATCAAAGATGCCAATGAAACTGGACTATCTGAAGTCGAAGTTACCCTCATTGAAGTTGGAGATGATGGACTGTTTGATACGGCTGATGACATTACCATTGGCACCCAAACCACCGATCCTAACGGAAAATATTATTTTAGTGATTTAGCCCCCAGAGAATATCGCGTTATTGTTGACAATCCTGACATTGATAATGCTAACGAAGATCCGGCTGAGAATGTGGGAACCGTTAGTGGAATCACCGATGGCACAGCCAGCAACCGACAAATTAGCAACATTACCCTTGATCCCGTCACCACAGGTATTGATGGTGTCAATTATGATTTTGGTTATCCCAATGATCAAAGTCCTGAAAATCAAAACTTTATCAATACCCTTTCTGGTACTGTTTATGAAGACGATGACAATGATGGGGTCTTAGATGCAGGGGAAAGTGGGATTGCTGGTGTTACCCTCGAACTCTATCAAGGAATGACTCTGGTTGATACCACAACCACAGATGCCAATGGGAACTACACCTTTACCAATGTTGCAGCAGGAACCTATGAAATCAGGGAAGTTCAACCCTCTACTTACCTTGATGGAACTGATAATTACGTTCCTGGGACGGATCAATGGGATAGCACACCCACGGTTAATAATGACTCGATCATTGGTACGTTTACTACAACACCAGACGGTATAGATATTACCGGAAATAACTTTGGAGAGTTATCTCCTGGCAATATTTCAGGAACCGTTTATCGAGATTTAAACAATAATGGTGTTAAAGATCCTAGGGAAAGCGGATTTTCAGGGATTAATGTTACTTTAACAGGAAACAACGATTAAGGGGCAATTACGCCCATTGTTGTCCAAACCGATATCAATGGTAACTATTCCTTTAATAACCTTCGTCCAGGGACTTATACCATTACAGAAACTGGTGATCCGGGTGCGACTGCCAATTTTGATGATAACAGTGCTACCACTGGTACTAATAACGGAGAAAGGGTTAACGGGGTATTAGAAGGCGATCGCAATGTCCTAACCGGTGCAGATACCATCACTAATATTGTCCTCCCTACAGGAGGGACAGGGGTTAACTACAACTTCGGTGAAATTCCTACCACGAATACCCTTTCTGGTACGGTTTATTATGACGAAAATGGGAATGGTATCCTTGATATTGACAGTTTTGACAACTCTCGTCTAGAAACTACTGGACTGACTGGCGTTACCATTCAATTACTCAATAGCACCGCAACCACAGTTTTGCAAACTACTACCACTGATGCTAATGGGAACTATTTCTTTGGGGGTATTGCTAATGGCACTTATGTAGTACGTCAGCCAAATCAACCATCAGGATATCTTGATGGGCTAGAAAGCGTAGGAACTGGGGCTGATACTAATCCAGCACCAAGCAGCATTAATCAATTGGCCAATCCATCTGAAATTGCAGGTATCCGTTTTTCTGGGGGCCAAGTCAATAACGCCATTAATTACAATTTCGGTGAAATTCTCGGTAGCAGTCTCGCAGGAACGGCTTACATCGATAAAAATAACAATAGCATTTACGATCAAGGGACGGATGCACTACGAGCAAACGAAACCATTCAGTTAACAGGAACCAATGATAAGGGACAAGTGGTTAACACCAGTGTCATGACTGATGCGAATGGTAACTACCTCTTTACGAATTTGCGTCCTTCTAATGGTACAGGTTACACCGTCACTGAAACCAGTAATATGACTTCTAAAGCCGATGGAGGGAATGTCGGGGGTACACAAAGTAATAACATCACCAGTGCTATTATCCTAGAACCCAATACAGCGGCCGTTGATTACGATTTTGGTATTACTGCCCAAATCACTGACCTAGCTTTAACTAAAGCCGTTGTTAACACTAATGGACAAGGTACAACAGTCTTTAATACAGGGGATACGGTAACGTTTACCCTCACCTTAACCAATCAAGATACTATGGTGGCTGCCTCTGGAGTAACGGTTAAGGATTTATTACCCAGTGGTTACACCTATAGCACCTCTTCTGCTTCCGCCGGAACCTATGACAATGGAACAGGTAACTGGACTATTGGAACTCTCAATCCTAATTCTTCTGCCACTTTAACCATTGATACGATCGTCAACGAGAATACAGGGTCAGAGATTTATGTTAATTCTGCTCAAGTTAGCAGTATGGATCAAAATGATATTGATTCAATCCCTAATAACAACATTTTTTCAGAAGACGATCAAGATCAAGCCCTAATTACCGGAACTGCAGCCGAATGTCTCAAAGATGCTACACCAGCAGACGCTGATACCCTAGAAGGAGGGTTAGGAGACGATACCCTTCTCGGAGATGGAGGCGATGATCTGCTCTTGGGTGGCAGTGAAAACGATGATATTTACGGCGGAATTGGTAGTGATACTTTGGTTGGTGGTGCTGGTGCTGATTATCTCTTTGGTCAAGATGGCCCAGATGTTTATCAATACGATAGTTTTGATGAGTCGACTGTGGAGGATCTTGATTACATTTGTGATTTTAGCTCTACAGAAGGCGATCGCATTGATCTTCCGACTGCTATTACTGACCTTTTTTACGCAGGAACTCGATTCCGTCAGCGGACTCTAACTGCTCTGACAGAAGCTGCTTTTGCTGATAAAGACGGCACAGGAACAGCATTAGGCAACAATGAAGCGGTAATTTATGGTTCACGGGGACGATTATATCTTGGGGTTAATAATGACGGTGTGGCTGGCTTTGATCCTAATTCTGACCTCGTTATTAACGTTACGGGAATGACCTTTGCTGCCAATGATCTAACTTCTGGTGTTCCCAACAGCACTTTAACAGCAGGAAGTTACTTTATTTAGTTACATCTTGTCAATTAAATCAACAAAATATCTTTGATATTCTTGGAGGTCTAGCATTGCTAGACCTTATTTATTGCTCATTGTTTTTTTTTCACAACTCTATAGTTTTTTGTCTATGGCATTGAAAACCCCTACATACTAGAATCTTACAGTTTGTTTAAAATTGGCTCGTGGTAAGAGGCAACAGGGAACAAAGGTTGATTTTGACTGTAACTGTTTAAGAATTGATGTTTCAAGTTTAGTTATTTTGTACTTATCTGAGATATCAGGTATAGAAAAATACTATATAAACTAGAATTTTACTAATGAGCTTGTTGTTTAACTACAAATTAGTTAGAATCTCCTTAAATATGTCGAGATTAAAATACATAAATTTCTAATGGTTAAAAAAGCGATAAAAAAGTTTATACTGCCATCTTTAGCTGCCACCGTCGGTGTGTCTGTCCTTATTGTCACAAGGGTACTTCCCATTTCATTTATTCTTGCGGATGGGAATTCAACGGCTGAATTCGATAATAGTATCGATGGCTTTTACGATTGGACAGTAAATGGTACAAATCAACTATTTCAGATGAGTACCTTTTTCAAAACCGATGCTCCTAATTTTTGTGATAGTGGTTTTGTTCTGATCGAAACCCCTGGATGTCTTGATAATGGTGTTTTGACTCAGAATACGGAAGATACAGCAAGCATTACGTACACTTATCAAGACCCTGACACCAAAAATGATCTTTTTGAGGTCATCCTAGACTATACCCTAACAGGGGGAGGAACAAAAAGGTTTTTATCTTCTTTAAACCAAAAGGTCACCATTAACAACTTATCTGCTAATCCTTACAATTTTGAGGTTATTAAATACTATAACCTGGAATTAGGAGGAGATTTAGGGGGAGATAAAGCATCTATTGATCCAACTTCACCTTTTCCAGGTCTTCAAGTGGATAATGATGGGGATCTTTCTGTGGAAGGAACAGTTTTTGCCACCATTACATCTAATACCACGGGGGGTAATAGCACTCCTGACGGATATGAAATTGATACCCCTACTAATCTGCTCAATCCAACGACAGGAATTACTGGGAATAGTTTCCCTGGCCTTCAGAACAATACAGGACCAGTAACCGGTGACAGTTTGGAAGAACCTGCATTGGCCTATCGTCCTATTAATCAACAAGTTCCAGGGGATGAGACAGTGATCGGTGAACAAACCGTTGCTCTAGAAACTGTAGAAATTCCCGAACCGAGTGCCTTGATTGGATTAGGAGGATTTGTTCTTAGTGCTTTAGGTTTGTCTCGTAATCATGACAATCAAGATGATAATCTCCTCTAAAATACCATTAGATCAATAGATTGTGTGAGGAAAAGCAAAATTGTTATTCCATATGATTAATGGCCTACAAGGGCTTTGTTTGATTCCCATTGTTGGGGGATCAATTTTTTCGTTATTAACAGTTGCTACTGTTAAGCGATTCTTTCAGGGATCAAGAACTGTTATATCTCAACAAGCTCCCTTTACCCCCCCAGTATCGGTCTTAAAACCGGTGAGAGGTTTAGAAAAAAATCTTAAACGCAACTTAAGAACCATCGCGACTCAAGATTATCCTAACTATCAAGTTATTTATTCGGTTCAAGATCCCCACGATCCAGCTTATCCCATTTTAAAAGAGATTCAAAGCGAATTTGGTTCAGAGCGCATTTCTGTGGTCATCAGCACCGTTGAAGCAGGAGCTAATGGTAAGGTTAATAATCTCTTAGGAGCCATTAAAGAAGCTCGTCACGATATTATCATCATTAGCGATAGTGATACCCATTTACGACCTGATTATATTAGCAATATTGTTAATCCCCTAGCTAACCCAGATGTCGGTTGTGTGTGTACTCCATTTAAAGTGACAAAAGCAGGCAGTTGGTACGAAAAAATGGAACTTTTGACCATGAATGCTGACTTTATGCCCAGTGTCATGTTTGCAGAGGTAACAGGCGCCTCTAATTCTTGTTTAGGGCCATCCATTGCCATTCGTCGCTCCACTCTCGATAAATTAGGCGGTTTAGAAAGTTTAGCCGATTATTTAGTCGAAGATTATGAAATCGGACGACGGGTATGGACATCGGGACAAAAAATGGTTCTCTTACCCTATATGATTGATGTGGTGGTGGATCTAGCTAGTTGGAAAAATTGGTGGAGTCATCAGGTATATTGGGATCAAAATACTTATTTAGCTCGACCTTCTGCTTTTATTTCAACTGTTTTAATTCGTTCGGTTCCCTTTGCTTTAATTTTCGCCCTGTTAAGATCGGATTTAATCGGACTGGGAATATTATTATCCACTATCGTTATTAGAATGATAAGTGCTATGATGGTAGCCCAAACCATGCAAGATAAAGAAACCATTAAAAATCTATATTTATTACCCTTTCGTGATGCGGTAGGTTTAATTTTTTGGGGTTTAGCCTTTACCCAACGCACTGTTATTTGGCGTGGGGTTGAATTTAAGTTAACCAGTCATGGCAAAATGGTCAAACATCGTTTAATTCAAAATTGAGAGGTTTAACCATGTTATTAAAACAATTGTTAGGAGAAAAAAGAGAAGAAATTTTAAAATTAGCGGCTAAACATGGAGCCTTTAATGTAAGGATTTTCGGGTCTGTCGTCAGGGGAGAAGAGACAGAAAATAGTGATATCGATTTTTTGATTGATTATGATTTGTCTAAAATATCTCCCTGGTTCCCAGTTGGACTAATTGAAGATTTAGAACAACTTTTAAATCGAAAAGTTGATATCGTTACTACTAAGTCTTTACATTATTTTATTCGAGATAAAATAATGAAAGAGGCAGTTAGTTTATGAAAGATAATAGAATTTATTTAATTCATATTCGAGACTGTTTGACAAGAATAAAATCTTATACAAAAGGAGGAAAAAAAGATTTCGTTAAGGAAATAATTATTCAAGATGCTGTTTTGAGAAATCTAGAAGTTATGTGTGAGTCTATCAAAAACTTACCGACAGAATGGAAACAGTCAGAACCCGATATTTTATGGGAAAAAATTGCAGGATTTATAAATAGATTAGCTCATGAATATCTAGGAATTGATATAGAGGTAGTATGGGATGTGGTGGAAAATTATTTGCCTTCCTTAGATAAAGCAATTGAATCTATTTCTGAGAAGTTTTGGAATAGTTAATTAATGATATGCAAGAATTAACTGAAAAAATTAAACAAAAAGCTCTTAACATTGGCTTTCATAAAGTGGGTATTGCTAAAATTGATACTGAGTATCAAGATGATGCTGTTGATCGTCTTCAGACTTGGTTAAACTTAGGTTATCAAGCAGATATGGCCTGGATGAATAACCCGAAACGATTTGATATTCGTCAATGTATGCCAGAGGTTCAATCAGTCATTTCCGTTGCCCTTAATTACTATACCCCTCATCAACACTCAGAAGATAAAAAACACGGTAAAATCTCTCGTTATGGATGGGGACGAGATTATCATAAAGTGATGCAAAAAAAGCTCAAAGCTTTGAGTCAATGGTTGGAAAATGAGGATAATAATATTAAAACCCGTTACTATGTTGATACCGGTCCGATTCAAGACAAAGTTTGGGCGCAACGAGCCGGGATCGGTTGGATCGCTAAAAATAGTAATGTTATCACTAGAGAATATGGCAGTTGGGTCTTTTTAGGAGAAATTTTAACGAATTTGAACCTAATTTCCGATAATCCTCATACAGAACATTGTGGCACTTGTACCCGATGTATAGAAGCTTGTCCTACTGAGGCGATCGCTCGTCCTTTTGTCGTAGATGCTAATCGTTGTATTGCCTATCATACCATCGAAAATCGCGCTGAGCAACTTCCTAAAGCGATCGCCGATAATTTACAAGGATGGGTCGCAGGGTGTGATATTTGTCAAGATGTGTGTCCTTGGAATCAGCGATTTTCTCAAGAAACGGATATCCCAGATTTTCAACCTTATTCTGGAAATATTGCCCCAAACTTAGAAAAATTAGCCGATTTAACCGAGGAAAAATGGCAAGAACAATTCCCGGCCTCTGCACTCAGGAGAATTAAACCGACTATGTGGCAACGGAATGCTCGTGCTAATCTAGAGGAATAGAGAAATTAAATTATTGCACATTTGGCAACAGATGAGGACTTGTTTAGTTGCCTATTTCTCTCTGTGTCTATTGTCTCTTTAATCTTAGCCAAACCTTGTTACTCGCACCTATCTATTTTAGATTATCTGGAGTAATAATTCTTTTCTTCAGGGAAAAGGAACAATCAATATAATTTCTCTTACCACTCTTACTCTTCATTCTTAACCCGCAAAAAATGACACTCAAAGTAATTGTTTTTGATTTTGATGGGACCCTCGCTGATACTTATGAGGCGTTTATTACCATTGCCAATAGTTTATCAAAAGAATTTGGTTATAAACCTGTTGATGAACAAGAACAGGAAAAACTTAAAAATCTAAGTGCAAGGGATCTCATTAAACAATCAGAAATCTCTCCCCTCAAAATACCGTTTGTTTTGAAGCGAGTTAAATCTGAACTCAACCACAAAATTAAGGATCTTGAACCCATCAAAGAAATTCCTGCTTCTGTCAAACAATTAAAGAAAAAAGGTTATACCTTAGGAATTATCACCTCTAATGCTGAAGATAATGTGATTAGTTTTCTCAAAAATCATGAATTAGACCAATTGTTTGATTTTATTTATACAGGTTCGACCTTATTTGGCAAACATAAAATCATTAACAAATTACTCAAGGAAAAACAACTGCTTCCCCATGAATTCATGTACATTGGCGATGAAACAAGAGATATTAATTCCGCTAAAAGAAGTCATGTAAAATGTATCGGCGTAACCTGGGGATTCAATTCTAGTGAAGCATTAGCAAAAGAAAAACCCGATTTTCTCATTAACCATCCCCATGAACTAATCACCATACTGGACAATTATCAATATAACCTCTTAGATGATCTATCTAGAGTTAATCATCAGATAGTTTAGTAACAATAAACCCTTGCCAATGAAGAAGAAATAGCAAGGGGATATTATCTCAATGTCTACCCTTTTTGTCTGAGAAAACCTAACACTTGTCTTAGTTGTTTCTTAAGTAAATCAATTTCCCCTTGCATGGTATTCACTTGTTCACGGAGAGTAATAAGTTCTTGGGCCATAGCAGAACTATCGGTTATCTCTGGAGGGGTTTGAGGGGTAGATGCTGGTGATTCTTTTGCTTTAGGATGCTTTCTGGCTTTGGCCATGGCATCTTTAATGGCCTCAAGTAGCTGTTTTTTCTCGAAAGGTTTTTCAATAAAAGAAAAATATTCAAAGGGTTCATTCAGTTTTTCGACTACCTCTTCTTTTCGCCCTGACATCAAGACAAGAGGAATTTTTTTAAGATCATATTCTTTTTGCACTTCTTGGTAAACATCCCAACCACTCATTTTCGGCAGCAGGAAATCTAACATGATCAAGTTTGGCTTTTCGCTACGGATGAGATTGTATCCTTCAACACCATCTTTGGCTTCGAGAACTGTAAAATTGCCTTCTGGCAACATATCTTTAACCCGCATCCGGATCACTTTACTATCATCAATGACGAGTATTTTATGAGTTGACACAGTAAACTCCCTTTCAAGCGTTAAGTCAATGGTTTTTGAGGTAATCGATCTTCACCCTTAACGGTGATAAGTTGGTTATCCCTCTCTTTTAAGGTTCCCCAAAACTCCTCTAAACTAACAACCATAGTGTAAAAATTGTATCGAGTGGTTATTGACTTGAATTGGTTTGTTTTTCGGCTGCTTCTACAGCGCGATTGAAAAATTGATCGCTTTTCTGAAATTTAACTTTAATAGTTCCTTGTTCTTTATCCCCTTTTAAACCTTCTTTTTCTTCGACAATAAACTGGCTAACGGTTTTATAGATAGTATCTCTCGTATTGGTACTCACTTTACCCACAGAATTGGGTAATACTTTATCTCCTGATAAAATAAAAGCAATAACAAACACCATACTTACCTGTAGAATGACTCCTAAATTAATTGAAATTTTCACGATAATTGACCTACAAAAACTAACTTAATTATTTTTTTCCTGTAACACTGTTATACTTCTTTTTCTTATTCTCAACAGTGAAATTTCTCAAAGATGACTGTGATAATGATCAAGGAATGATGGGTAACGGCACAAAAGTTTTTAGCATTTTGCGAATTTTTAATAAAAAGATAAGATTTTGTAATTTTGAGTCAATTTCGGGGGGATAGGGTCTTTCTCCTAGTCTTGCTTTAATTTGAGCATATTCTGCTGCGGTTAAGGGTTCCCCATTCATAGGCGATCGCCCTTCGGTGATAATCTCAGTTCGTAAGACTTCTTCAGGAATGTCTTCTGGTGGAGGCAAAGCAACCCCAATCTCTAAAAATATCATTGGAAGAGCTACACTTAAGGGAATAACCCGATAAAATAAGGAAGAGACCATAATTATAATTCCTCTCTAAAAATAAGTCTGGGGGTTAAATTTGTCTAAGGGATACTATGAATCGTAACAATTTTTTCCTATAACGGTTAGATTGTTGTGAGCAGGGATTGATTGCTTAACGTAAATTCGGAATCAACCCAAAAGCTGATTATATCGTTGTCTAAAAAACTCATAGTTCCGTTAAATATGATTCAACTCCGACCTCCGAACCCCTAATTCCGAACTCAAATTATTGATCTACACCTCAAAAAATAAATATTCTCATTTCAAGTTTAAGCAGCCTTTAACCCTTATGTGTTACAATTTTTGAAGATTTTGCCATCGAGTCGGCATTAGCCACCTTACAAGTCATTATCAAGGAAACTCCATGACCACAAAAAGTAATTACGGTGCAGAGCAAATTCAAGTTCTTGAAGGGTTAGAACCTGTCCGCAAACGTCCAGGGATGTACATTGGAACCACTGGGCCTAGGGGACTTCATCACCTTGTCTACGAAGTTGTGGATAATTCCATTGATGAGGCTTTAGCGGGTTATTGTACCCATATCGAAATTGATATTAATGCTGATGGTTCAGTAACAGTGACCGATGATGGCCGAGGCATTCCTACTGATGTTCATCCTAGCACGGGAAAGTCTGCCCTAGAAACCGTAATGACGGTTCTCCATGCAGGAGGAAAATTTGGAGGCGGTGGTTATAAGGTTTCAGGAGGGTTACACGGGGTTGGTGTTTCCGTGGTTAACGCTTTATCAGAATGGGTGATTGTTAAAGTCTGGCGAGATGATCAGGTTCATACTCAACGGTATGAACGGGGCGTTCCTCTTACAAGTTTAGAAACAAAACCGGATAAAAACCACTCTACCGGCACATCAATTTCTTTCTTACCTGATAAAACAATATTTACCGTAGGCATTGAGTTTGATTATAGTACCTTGGCAGGAAGATTAAGGGAATTAGCCTATCTCAATGCAGGGGTCAAAATTACTTTTACGGATAATCGAAAAGAAGAACCCCATGTGGAAAGTTATTGCTACGAAGGGGGAATTAAAGAATATGTCACTTATATGTGTCGGGATAAAGATCCCCTCCATCAAGATATTATTTTCGTTTCAGGGGAAAAGAACGGAACTCAAGTAGAAGTCGCATTACTTTGGTGTGTTGATGCTTATAGTGATAACTTACTAGGGTTTGCGAATAATATTCGGACGATTGATGGCGGAACCCATTTAGAAGGATTAAAAACCGTCCTCACCCGAACCATGAATACTGTTGCTCGTAAACGCAACAAATTAAAGGATAATGACTCTAACTTAGGGGGTGAAAACGTCCGAGAAGGGTTAACTGGAGTCATTTCTGTTAAGGTTCCTGAACCAGAATTTGAAGGGCAAACTAAAACTAAATTAGGGAATACAGAAGTGCGGGGTATTGTAGATTCTTTGGTAGGGGAAGTCCTCAGCGAATACTTAGAATTTAATCCCCATGTTGCTGATAGTATTATTGAAAAAGCTGTCCAAGCTTTTAAAGCAGCAGAAGCAGCCAGACGGGCCAGAGAATTAGTCCGTCGTAAGTCCGTTTTAGAGTCTTCTCCATTACCTGGAAAATTAGCAGATTGTAGTACCAGAGATCCTGAAGAATCAGAGATTTTCTTAGTAGAAGGAGACTCTGCTGGCGGTTCAGCGAAACAAGGAAGAGATCGACGATTTCAAGCCATTTTGCCCCTCAGAGGTAAGATTATTAATATTGAAAAAACTGACGATGCAAGAATCTACAAAAATAATGAGATTCAATCTTTGATTACCGCTTTAGGGTTAGGGATAAAAGGGGAAGAATTCGATCCCGCACAATTGCGTTATCATCGTATCGTCATTATGACCGATGCTGATGTGGATGGGGCGCATATTCGGACGTTGTTATTAACCTTTTTCTATCGCTATCAACGATCATTAGTGGATCAAGGTTATGTCTATATTGCTTGTCCTCCTTTGTATAAAGTAGAAAGAGGACGCAACCATGTCTATTGTTACAACGAACGACAATTACAAGAGCATATTAATAGTTTACCAGCTAATGCTAATTACAGTATTCAACGGTTTAAGGGGTTAGGAGAAATGATGCCTACTCAACTTTGGGACACTACCATGAACCCAGAAACTCGTCGCATGAAACAGGTAGAAATAGAAGACGCAGCCGAAGCTGATCGCATCTTTACTATTTTAATGGGCGATCGCGTAGCACCACGACGAGAATTTATCGAAACTTACGGGCCTAAGTTGGATCTCAATGATTTAGATATCTAAGTTTAGTCCGCTTTTGGGGTGAATGATTCGCCCCAAATTAATTAGTAATTTTTTCTAATTTATCCCAGTAATATGACGCAAAATTGTGTCTAATTTTTGATTAATTTCATTTCTGAACTCGGTGAATTCTGACTGGAGATCATCAATTTTATCGTTAAGATCATCAATTTCTTCATAAACTCGATCAAACCCTCTATTCAGCTCTCTACCTGTAATTTGTGTATCTTCAAGACGTTCAACTCGTCGATTAAGACTTCTTAATTGACGATTAATTTCATTATTTCTATCATTGGGTTCTTGAGCTTGTGTCATAGTAAAACGATCTCAATCAATCGATACTAGATAGATTCTAAACTATTTGACCATTCCATTTTAACCTAATTGAAATTGAATAAAGCTGTAACCCTACTTCTGCTTTGTCTCAACTGTCGCGTTGATTGTTGTCCAGGTACTTATAAGAAATATAAATATAAAGAGTAATCTATAATCCTTCCCGAATTACAATAAATTAGATAAACTCTACTATACTTTATCAAGTAAAGAACCATCACCTAATCCGCTTTTGTTAGAAGATATGCGTTTATTAGGAGAAGAAAAGCTTTTAGAAATCGAAAAAGATCATCCTTATTATAATAAGATTATATCTTATGTCTTAAAAGAAGAAATGAAAGCAAAACATAAACCTCAATCTATTCAACAAGGAGAAGTAAATAAGTGGCTCCAGTCCCTTCTTGATTGAAAGAACAGAAAAATTTGAGAATAGCTTGAAAAAGTTAGTGAAATCATATAAATCTAAATCTCAAAAATCTGTTATTAAACAACTATTTTCTGATTAAGATAACTGAGTAACTAAAAATTATTGATTAACACAAAAAATGTTTATAAACTTGTGCCTGATGACAAACTCAACAATTCTTTGTATACTCTATTACCTTACTATAGAAATTCGTCAAAAGTTAAGAGGGGACAGGTCATGTTAGGTATAGTTAAAGTTAAATCCCTTTGAACTATCTTTGAGGCAATAGCCCTTATGGCATCCAATCAAGATAAAGATAACTTCTTCTATCCTCATTATCCTTATCGAGGAGAAGTTAAACCAGAAAATGTACTTTTTAATGCTAATTTACAGGAGTTTGCTCAAAAAATTAACTATATTTGTAACTTAGAAACCGCAGGGAAAATCAAACCTGAAGAAGCTTATCATAAAATCAAAGACCTTTGGAAAAAACTTAGAATGTCTAAAGAGGAATTGAAAATAGGAGAAAATTTATTTAATCAAGGCTTCGATGACGATAATGAGGACGATGAAACTTAGAGGATAGGTTGACCAAAGGTCGCCTCTAAAGTTAATAATAATGTAACTCTTACATCATTGCTCATAATGTCCCGTTCTAAAGCGATACAGTATTATATAATAGCTCGTCTTCTTCTTGCTCCTCTGATGGTTTGGACCATTGTAACTCTGGTTTTCTTGCTGTTACGGGCAACCCCTGGCGATCCGGCAGATGCTATTTTAGGAAATCGTGCGCCAGAAGCAACAAAAGAAGCCTTAAGGGAGAGTTTAGGACTCAATCAACCCCTATGGTTGCAATATTTCGCTTATTTGGGGCAACTGCTTAGTTTCAATCTAGGAACGTCTATTACCAGTCAAGGGCAGTCCGTTTGGGAAATTATTCGTCAACATTTTCCGGCTACAGCAGAACTGACGTTTTATAGTATGGTAATAGCGATCGCTATTGGAGTCACTATCGGTATTTTATCGGCCTCTCGCCCTAATACCTCGGTGGATGTAGGTGGGCGACTGTTTGGTATTATTACTTATTCTTTGCCTATTTTTTGGGTGGGGATGTTATTTCAGTTAATTTTTGCGGTACAGTTGCGCTGGTTTCCTCTGGGAACCCGTTTTCCCCTTAATCAAACCCCTCCCACGGGTTGGACAGGGATCTACACCCTGGATAGCCTTTTTAGCGGTAATTTGGGGCAATTTTTCACCACTGTTTATTATTTAATTTTACCCTGTTTTACCTTGGGT
Organism: unicellular cyanobacterium SU3; assembly: GCA_002172675.1. Classification (GTDB taxonomy): domain Bacteria; phylum Cyanobacteriota; class Cyanobacteriia; order Cyanobacteriales; family Microcystaceae; genus Crocosphaera. The sequence goes on along the minus strand of NETF01000174.1, from coordinate 26,267 downwards.
TTATTGTTAAGTGGTATTTTTGAGCGCATGGTAAGGGTAAACCTCAGACAAACTTTACAAGCTGATTACGTAGAGGCGGCTAGGGCGCGCGGAATCCCCGAAAGACGAATTTTGTTAGCCCATGCCCTTAAAAACGCTCTTATACCTGTTATAACCGTCTTAGGATTGACGTTTGCCGCTTTGTTGGGGGGTGCGGTGTTAACGGAAGTAACTTTTTCCTGGCCAGGGTTAGGGAACCGGTTGTATGAGGCGATCGCAGTGAGAGACTATCCGACAGTACAAGGAATTATGGTCTTTTTTGGGGCTATTGTGGTAGTGGTCAGTATTTTAATTGACTTAATTAATGCTTACATTGACCCTCGTATTCGTTATTAATCAAGTCAGAAGATAAGGGAAACAGCTTCAATCCTAAGCATTCAGCCATCAGCCATCAGCTGTCAGCTTAAGACTAACACAAAGATAAGGAGGATTTAATATTGAGAAATTTTAGAGAATTGAAAGTGTGGGAAAAAGCTCATCAGCTTACTTTATCTGTTTATAAAGCAACCAAAATTTTTCCCAAAGAAGAACTATATGGTTTGACAAGCCAAATGCGCCGTTCTTGCGCTTCAATTCCTGCCAATATTGCCGAGGGTTGTGGCAGAAAGGGTTCAGCAGAACTAGCCCGTTTTCTTCAAATTGCTATGGGTTCAGCTAGTGAACTTGAATATCACTTGTTACTTGCTTATGATCTTGACTTACTCGAAGGCAAAAACTATGAATCTTTATCATCGAAACTGACTGAGATTAAACGAATGCTTACTGCTTTCATTCAAAAGCTGAATGCTGAACGCTGACGGCTGAAAACTTACCTTAAATTTATCACTACACCTATATAAAATTACTTTTAAATTATGAAATACTTGAACAAAATCAAAAAAATTTATAGACGCATTTTAGCCCTAATTTTAGTGGGGTTTTCTATTTTAACCATTACTGCTTGTGCTTCACCCACGGATGATAATCGAGTCGTTTTATCCATTTTAAGCGATCCCAAAACCTTTAATGCGGTGTTATCCCAAGAGTCTCCTAATATTTTTGGTTTAACCTATGAAGGGTTAATTACAGAAAATCCTATAACCGCAGAAAAAGAACCGGCACTAGCAGAATCTTGGGAGATTTCTGACGATAAGTTAACCATTGTTTTTACATTAAGAGAAGGCTTAAAATGGTCGGATGGGGAACCTTTAACAGCCGATGATGTCGTCTTTTCTTACAATGATTTATATCTGAATGAGAAAATTCCTAACAATTATCGCGATGGCTTTCGGATAGGCAGTAACGGAGATTTTCCCACTATTAGAAAGTTAGATGATCGACGTATCGAATTCAAAATTACCGAACCGTTTGCCCCGTTTTTAGATAATGCTGAAGTTCCCATTTTACCGGCTCATATTTTACGGCCAACTATCGAGGAAACTGATGCCCAAGGAAGTCCGAAATTTTTATCAACTTGGGGAACCGATACACCCCCTGAAAACATTGTTGTGAATGGTCCTTATAAACTCAAAGAATATGTGACCAGTCAACGGGTTGTCTTTGAAAAAAATCCTTATTACTGGAAAGAAGGTAAACAAGGAAATGACTTACCTAATATTGATACAGTTATCTGGGCAATTGTTGAATCAGATGATACTTCTTTATTGCAATTTCGTTCAGGTAGTTTAGACTCGATTGGTGTGAAGCCTGAATATTTTTCTTTGTTAAAAAGGGAAGAAGATCGAGGGAATTTTAACATTTACAATGGGGGTGCAGCCTATGGCACTACATTTCTTTCTTTTAATCAAAATAAAGGTAAACGAGATGGTAAACCGTTAGTTGATCCTATTAAATCTGAATGGTTTAATAATGTTAATTTTAGGAAAGCAGTTGCTTATGGAATTGATCGACCTCGAATTGTTAATAATATTTATCGAGGGTTAGGTAGTCCCCAAGATACACAAGTTTCTGTACAGTCTCCTTACTATAATCAAGCAGTAGAAGGGTATAATTATGATCCTGAAAAAGCTAAAGAATTGTTATTACAAGCAGGGTTTACTTACAATGCACAAGGAAAGTTATTAGATAGCAAAGGAAATAAAGTTGAATTTAACTTAATTACCAATGCAGGAAATAGGACTAGGGAAGCGATGGGGGCGCAAATTAAAGAGGATTTAGGTAAACTAGGAATACAGGTTAATTTTAGTCCTTTAGCGTTCAATGTTTTAGTCGATAAACTCAGTAATTCCCTAGATTGGGACGCGCATATTATTGGATTTACGGGAGGCAATGAACCCCATTCTCCTAATCTTTGGTACACCGATGGTAACTTACATATGTTTAACCAAAAACCTCAACCTGGAATGAAACCCATTACTGGAAGAGTGGTGACAGATTGGGAAAAAGAAATTGAGCAGTTATATATTGCTGGTTCTCAAGAATTAGACATGGATAAACGCAAAGCAATCTATAATGAAGCACAAGAATTAGTGTCAGAATATTTGCCGTTTATTTATTTAGTTAATCCTTACTCCTTAGCTGCGGTTAAAAATCGTTTTGAGGGGATTGAATATTCAGCTTTGGGGGGGGCTTTTTGGAATATAGAAAAACTCTCAGTTAAGGATATTAGTGAACAATAATCTTAACCATTTATACAACAGATAAGCATAGGATAGAGTCAACGACTGTTGACCCCTATAGTAAAATTAATGGATAATCGAAAAGTAGCCTCAACCATTGACAATAAAAGGGCTTAATAATATTAAGCCCCTAGGAGTATTTTAATATCTTTTGGTTAATTTTTTAAGCAGCAGCTAACCCATGAGAAGACATTTTCATGATTTCACGGGTAGAGAAACCAATATGACTTAAAGCTTCTCCATAACTAATCATGAAATCTTCAACTAAAGCTTCTTTTTCCATTCCTAAGATTTCGGCATCTTTTTCAACTTGGTTGAGCATTTGCCAAACAATGGGTAAATTTTCCTTATTTGCTTCTTCTAATTCTGCTTTAGAGGCTTCAAAATGCTCTTTTAACCAGACTTCCCCAAAATTGAGGTGAGTGTATTCGTCTTTAACTACCCCTTCGGTAATTTTACGAGCAAAGGGATCTGCCACGGGAATATAAATATTATAAGCGGCGATCGCAAAGGCTTCGATGATCAAAGATTGAATTAATAAGCAAGTAACAATTTTGTCTTCAGCTTTTGCCCTCTGGAAGTTGCTATGAAGTTCCGAGAAAAATTTTTGAGCGTAGTCCATATCAGGGGTAACGTTCAAGTTCTTTCCACAAGCTTGAAAGCCCTTTTTATGGCGGTTTTCCATTTTAGAGAGACGAATTAACTCGGCCTCATCTTCCGGGAGAAGTTGCGCCATATCAATATAATTTTGATAAGCTTCTTGTTCCCCTTCGATGACAATAGCATTGATGCGACTGTAAGCATCTTTATAGGTTTCGCTGTTAAAATCAAGCTCTGAGCGTAAAGCAAGCTCTTGCATAAGCTATTTTATCTCCTGTGGTTTATCAACTAAGTTAGTGGTTAAATGGGTGTCCTTAATCGAATTAAGGAAACTAACGGTATAAGTATGGGTTAACGGGTGTTAACCCTGGGCTATTGTCCATAGTATGTTAAACTAAGCCGAACTGTCGCCAGTTCGACTCGTCTTCAAAACCGTGCGTGCTACTTTCACGGCACACGGCTCCTCTGTAAATAGGTTCTTTGTTACGAACACCATTCACTAAAGAAGGTAAGCCATTTCTCCATTCCCATTTGCTATTAGAAAAGTGAACGTTGAATTCTTTATGGATTTTACTCCATATTTTCTGACTTTTGTAGGACGTGATATCCTTTATATCCTTCTTAGTTTTTATGTCATGGCAATGAATGTGTAATACTTGGAGGTTGTCTTTTAAATTATCTCCCCCCATTTTGCGAGGTATGATATGGTCGGTTTCGATTCTATCTCCAGGCATGAAGGTTAATCCACAATAGTTACACTTACCTTTTTGCTTTTTGAGTAATTTTGCGATTGAACTTTTTAATTCAGGATGTTTCCCCATTTTACTAGCCCAATAGTTAGTGTTACCGTCGTAAGGGCTGATTTTTCCTTTTACTTTGTTATATCTAACTATTTTTGTTTGGTTGTGTTTGGGTAAGTAACGTTTTATGTTCTTATGTGTACATCCGAAAGTCCAATTGTCCATCTCTTTAGCTTGCCAATATTTTTTTATCACCCAAGTCTTTGACTTATTAGGATGTCTTCTTAACGCCCATCTATAGAGTTTTAACCACAATAAATGGTCAAGTTTTGAAAAAGTTTCTTTACTACATACACTTCGATAATAGTTCGACCATCCTCTTATAATTGGTGTTAGTCTTGATATTAACATCCATTGAGGGGTTGCCTTATGTTTATCTATTATTTCCGCTAATTTTCTGTAGTGTTTTGTTACTTTTCCTTTACTCGGTTTGATGATTGTTTTGAATCCAATTTTTCTTCCTTGAGGGGTTTTTCCAGATTGATTTTTACCTACTTGGAATTGTCTGATATTAAATCCTAAGAAATTGAACCCAGGTTTGTTACCTTGATGTTCAGACAAGGTATGTATTGTTTTGGTTTTTTCTTGGTTTAATTTTAATCCTATAGGTTTTAACCAGTTTTGGATTATTTCCTGACAGGATTCAATCACGTTCAGGTTTTCGTGGATTATAACGAAATCATCTGCATATCTGATTAAGGCTATAGAGCTTATGTTGGCTCTTTTGTTTCCTTTCCAGTTAGCAGCGTAATCTTTAATCCTTTCTTCCATTCCGTGAAGAGCTATGTTGGCTAATAATGGTGACACAATGCCACCTTGAGGGGTTCCTTCTTCTGGAAATATGGTTTTTCCTTGGTCGAGAGTCCCTGCTTTTAGCCATGCTTTTATTTGTCTCCTTAATGTCGGAAATGTATTTATTTTCTCAAGGAGTTTTAGGTGTTTTATGCGGTCAAAGCATTTACTTATGTCAGCATCTAGGACGTATTTAGCCTTATATCGGATTTGGTTAAAAATTGCTCCGATTGCGTCGTGACAACTTCTTCCAGGTCTGAAGCCGTAAGAGTTTTCTTCAAACCTTGCTTCCCATTCTGGTTCTAAAGCTGATTTGACTAGGGCTTGTTTTGCTCTATCTTGCATGACTGGTATTCCCAAGGGTCTTTCTTTTCCGTTGGCTTTGGGAATCCAAACTCTGCGGACAGGTTTGGCTTTATCCTTTAGCTCTAGGTTTTGGATTAGAATTAACCGTTGTTTAGGTGTCAGAGACTTGACCCCATCGACTCCGGCTGTTTTCTTTCCTTTATTTTCTTGGGTTACTTTTCTGACCGCTAATAATTTGGCGTAGTAGGAATTAAGGAGTGTTTTTTGAAGTTTCCTAACCTTCTTAATATCGCCATTAACACTGGCTTGATAGATTCGCTTCTGAAGCTTGAACACAGCTTTTTCGACTTTACGCCAGTTTATCTGGTTCCATTCCACTGTATTTGTTTCCAAATCAGTTTTAGACATATTAGCCTCTACTAACTCAGCTATCTTCCTATATACAGTCAGTACGTCAGCTTATCCTTGGCATTACCCTTCTTTATCTTTGTTTCGATAAAGCCATCCTCGTCATTTCGAGTTAAGGCATTTGCTTTTTACTGAATCCTATTCCTTCTATAACCTCCTTGATTGGAGATGTTGCGTCTTGGTTGACTACTCAGAATTCGACCTTTCTGAGAGTTATAGAAGGGTTTCCCCGTTCCGAATATCCGTTGATATGAGCCTTTAGGATGCGTCTATTCACCGGGAGTATATAAGTGTTGTGTTATCTATGAACCAATTAGATAACTATTTTTTCTCCATTGACATTTTGTCTGTAGCCTTTTAGTCTATTCTGCTACTTTAGAGTTACGGTGATTTGACTTTTACCTGTCTACCGAGTGCGATTAGTGTTGTATCTCTTTCTTCCTCAAAAAAAGATAATCTTTTTGCACTTTAACCTGTTTTGGTTGTAGCCTATCAGTCTTTTTTTGGCTACTTAAAGTAACGGTAGTTGCGGTGCTTTGAGCTTAACGCTCTATCCATAGACTCTTGCTAGAGGTTGACCAAATTAGACTATCAGTCAATACCCCGTTTAACCCTGCTTTGTGGATTGAAGACCATTCGCTACCACAAGGGTTATGCTTTTACCCCCAACACCGAGGGAATAGGGCTTGAGATTTTAAGGTTTTGTTAATATTTGCCACCTATTTTCGTAGTTTAGCCTCTCAATAGGCATTCTCACCTATACGGATATTCAGTTGTCAAGGTTCTGATAAATCAGTTCCAAGCTAGTCCCACCAAGGCTTTCAGCCTTGTTTTGGACTAAACGGGTCGCACTAGTTCTACTCTAATGTATAAAGTTTAAACAGAAAAGACAAATAAGCAAACTTAGGTTTCACTAAAGATATGATTACAGAAAAAACAATAACCCTCAGTTCGGTAGAATGGTTTTATCGGGAAGTTACCCCCACCAACAGCAATGATAAACCCCCAGTCATTTTAGTGCATGGGTTACCTAGTCATAGTTATACCTGGCGTACAGTGATGGATAACTTAGGAAATAGAGGGTTTCGGGCGATCGCCCCTGACTGGCTTGGTTCGGGGTTTTCGGCTAAACCTGATAAACGGGACTTTGCCTATACACCTGTTGCTTATGAAAAGGCATTTGGTGAGTTGATAGAAGGGTTGGAACTAGAAAAAGTATCTTTAGTTGTGCAAGGGTTTTTGGCTTCTGTAGCCCTACAATACGCTTTCACCCATACTGATACCATTGAACGCTTAATTATCCTTAATACCCCGTTATCCCCCGACGTTAAACTCCCTTGGTTAATGCAGCAATGGTCAATTCCCTTTGTGGGAGATATGATAACCCAAGATCCCTTATTAGTTGATCGCACCTTAGAAAAGGGTAGCGGTTTTGTCATTGAGGATAAAGATTTAGATATTTTTCGACAACCCTATCTTAAAAGTTCGGCAGTCGGACGGGCGTTACTCACAACCACTAAAAATCTGAAACTCTCTCAAACCCTAAAAGATATAGAAACTAAGTTTTCTAGTTGGCAAGTTCCCACTCTCATCCTCTGGGGAATGGCTGATCCCTGGTTATCGTCTGATATTCCCGAAAAATTAGCGGCCAATGCTTCTAATATTGAGATGGTGAAGTTAGACGAGGCCAAACATTATCCCCAAGAACATTGGCCTAAAGAAGTTAGTGAAGAAATTATTACTTTTTTGCGTCGTCAAGTCGTTTAAAGTCAATTTTCACTGGTCACTGTTCACTGTTCACTAATAAAAACATTGACCAATTTACTCAATTCTTGAGAAAATCGACTGAGGAGTTTACTTAATATCATTAGCCAAACTTAGAATTATGCCACGTATTCGGTCTATTCTGTCTCTATTATTGGTGGCTGTGGCCATCTTCTGTGTTAGTTGTGGTGGTCAAAAAGCCTCTATCCCTACCACCTATGCCCCTGAAAAAATTGAACAATTACAGGTTCTCGTTGAACCCATTGAGGAAGCTAAAAGAAATTTCGATGTTCTCAAAGGGTTTATTGCGGATGAAAATTGGATTGATACTCGTACCTATATCCACGGGCCTTTAGGTGGTCTTCGTCAAGAAATGAGTAGTTTAACTCGTTCTTTGTTACCCAAGGACCAAAAGGAAGCTACCAATTTATCTAAGTCTTTATTTAGTGACTTAGAACGGTTAGATGCCGCTGCAAAAGAACGTAACTCAGCAGTAGCGCAACGACAATATCGTAAGGCAGTCAATGATTTACAAAGTTTCTTAGATTTAGTTCCCAAAAGCTAACTCATTTCAGTTATAACATCTGTAGGGGGCATAATAATAACTATGCCCCTTATTTATATCTAAAGAATTAATAGACTATTGATCATATGACTCGTATTACTATTATTGGGGCTGGCGTAATTGGAGCAACGATCGCCTATGAATTAAGTTTAATTAAAGATTTAGAGATTACTTTAATTGATGCTAAACAACCAGCTTCAGGGTCAACAGGAGCAGCCCTAGGGGTGTTAATGGCTATTATTAGCCACAAAACAAAAGGACGGGGTTGGACACTTCGTCAGCTTAGTTTAGAGCGTTATACAACCTTAATTCCTGAGTTAGAAAAGGTAACAGGCAAGGAAATTCCTGTTAATTATCAAGGAATTTTAATGTTACATTTTGTAGATGATCCCTTAGACAGATGGAAAAAGTTACAACAATTTCGTAATGACCACGGATACCCCCTAGAAATCTGGGATAAAAATGAGTTAGTACAACACTGTCCCCAGGTACAAAATGATCGTGTAATTGGGGCTATTTATTCCCCTGAAGATCGACAAATTCACCCCACTATTTTAACTGAATCTCTTATTTTAGCTGCTTCTCAAAATGGTGTTAATTGTCAGTTTGGTGTCGAAGTTCAAAATATTACTCCAACGGAACTAGATGGTTCCAATAATGGTCAATCATATAAGATAAAAACATCAAACCAGACCTTAGAAACCGATTGGTTAATTATGTGTGCTGGTTTGGGTTCAACTCCTTTAATCAACCAATTACAACCAATGGTAAATATTAAACCAGTTCTCGGACAAGCATTACAAATTAAGTTAAACCATGCTTTAGCAGATGTTACTTTTCAACCTGTAATTACAGGAGATGATGTTCATATTGTTCCTGTTAATGGTCAAGAATACTGGATCGGTGCTACCGTAGAATTTCCTGATGATACGGGAGAAGTCTTGCCACAACCCGACTTATTAGAAACAGTAAAAAAACAGGCTTTTTCTTTTTGTCCTCAGTTAAAAAAAGGAGAAATTATTAATAGTTGGTCAGGGAAACGTCCTCGTCCTGATGGAGAAGCTGCTCCTATTATTAAGGGAGTTCCTAACTATCCTCATGTCTTATTAGCGACTGGTCATTATCGTAATGGGGTTTTATTAGCTCCTGCCACCGCTCTAATTATTAGGGATAAAATTATAGAAAATTGTACTAAATAAATTTTTATGTTAAACATTATACTTGTCGTTTTAATAGTATTAGCTGGTTCGGCAGTTTGTGCCTGTGCGGAAACGGCATTATTTTCAGTATCACGGGTTCGAGTTAAACAATTAGCTCACTCTAAAAAACCAGCAGCAGTTGTTTTACAGTCCATTCGTAGTAAAATGAACCGTCCGATTGCTACTATTGTAATTTTAAATAACATATTTAATATTGTAGGTAGTATTGTGATTGGTAGTTTAGCCGCTAATGTTTTAGGAGATGCTTGGTTAGGTTTATTCTCTAGTGTTTTAACTTTTTTGATTATTGTTTGTGGAGAAATTGTACCTAAAACCATCGGGGAACGCTATTCTGAACCGATCGCTTTAACGGTTGCTATTCCTGTACAATTTTTGACAGTTATTTTTACTCCTCTTGTTTGGTTAATGGAACAAATAACTTCTCCTTTTACTCAACGAAGAAAATTACCAACTACTAATGAAGCAGAAATTCGTTTTTTAACAACTATTGGTTATAAAGAAGGGGTAATAGAAGATGACGAAGCAGAGATGATACAACGGGTTTTTCAACTTAATGATTTAACCGCAGCAGAGTTAATGACTCCTAGGGTTATTGTGACTTTTTTAGAAGGTAATGCTACTTTAATTGAATCTCAAGATGATATTATTGCTTCTGAACATACCCGTATTTTGGTCATTGAAGATTCTATTGATCGAGTGATTGGATATTGTCTAAAAGATGAATTACTAGCAGCTATCATTAGAGGTAGGGAAAAACAAGAAATTAATCAGTTACTTCGTCCTGTTCATTATGTTCCTGAAACCATAAAAGCAGATAAATTACTCAAGACGTTTCAAGATAATCGTGAACATTTAATGGTAGTATTAGATGAATATGGCGGGGTTGCAGGAGTGGTAACGTTAGAAGACGTTCTAGAAGTCTTAACAGGGGAAATTGTTGATGAAACCGATCGCATTATTGATCTACAAGAAATTGCTAGAAAAAAACGTAAAATCTTATTACATTCTAGAGGCATAGACACTTAATATTTTGTAACGTCAGAAAAACTTATCTATCTAACAAGAAATTTAAACGTTAATATTGTATCTTTTTTGAAAAATGTGGGTCATAATTGAGAAGGCAGAAAAGTAAAATAGAAGTAGGATTAAGTTTATGGAAATGAGCAATATTCAATTATTAGTGATGTTATTATGTAACAGTATATTGTGTTTGTTAGCTCCCCGACTGTTAACAACACAATGGTTAAGCTTATTGTCTGTAAAAAACAAGCCTTCTGTAACAGTAACCCAAGAAACCTAATTACAGCTAATTCTTTCATTCGTTTTCTCGTGTTCAGGGACGATCAAGGACACAGATAGTTTAAATCTACCTTATTAGGTTTGAAGCATTTACATTACTCAATTTAACTGCAAGTAAAGAAGAATTTATAAATTGACTTCGTAATGCTTTCCATCAAAGGTGACTCTATCTCCAGTAACTAATTGTCGTCCCCGTCGCGTTTCTACACAACCATTTACCATCACTTCTCCCCCTTGAATTCTTATTTTTGCTTCCCCCCCACTTTGTACTAAATTTTGCCATTTCATAAACTGACCTAGTCTAATCATCTCCGAAGACTCTTTTGGGTTATTAGTCATAATTCATAGGTTGTTGTTAACTCTATTTTTATTAATTTATAGCAAAAAACCCACCTCATAAAGAAGTGGGTTAAAGAGTAAAATTAAAGATAAGATTTAGTAAAGACCGGGGTTAATGCGATCGCCACCTTCATTTAACTCATTAGCAGGAGGAGTTACCACAAACTTATCCAAATTAGCTTCTAAACGTTGTCTTTGTCTTTCACTGAGTCCAGGAATGTCTAAGACTTCCTCTACACTGTCATAAGGGGAATACTTGATGATTTTAGCGGCCAAGTTGGGATAGAACCCACGAAGTTTGCGGAAACCCCGTACATCTTCGTTATTTAAGTCAATTTTTTGACCATATTCTGTCGTTAACTTAGCATCAACGGGGTTTAACTCAGCAGCAACAGCAGACCCCACAAACCCAACGGAGCTAATTAGTACCATTAAGATAGCAAACAGACGAACAATCGTTTTCATTACAATGATTCTCCTAAAAATGTGTATCGATCCCTCACGAGAATGCACCACCGCAGTGGGAAATGCCTCTCTAACAGCAGATAAGATTTAAAAATGTTATATCATGCCAAATGTATTTTATGCACATTATTTGAAGGATAATCCTTCATTGGTGCGGAAAAATTTTAAGAAATCTTAAACTGCTTCAGGAACTATCATACCTTAATTTGTGTCCTTACTGCTCAACCAGACTGTTGACTTCGAGTAACACCTCTCCAGACATTAAGCGTTTTGCAGCATCTAATAACACCTCTTCAATATACGGCTTAACAAAATAGCCTTTTGCCCCTCGTTCGGCTGCAATACGTTGCATTTTCTGCGCTCCACGGGAAGTAATCATGGCAATGGGAATCTGGGAAAGTTTCCTATCTTCTTGCAGACGGGATAATAACTCTAACCCGGTCATCCTAGGCATTTCGATATCACAGAGAATTAAAGCACAAGATAAACCACCCCGTAATTTTTCCCAAGCTTCTTGACCATCTCTGGCCTGTTCTACCTCATATCCAGCTTTGGCAAAGCTCATCGAGAGCATTTCTCGAACCATGACCGAATCATCAATAATTAAGACCGTATTATTGTCAGAAGATGGGGATGGCTTATCCGTTGAATTTGTGGCCGACTCAGCCTTTGATGATGATTTTTTAATCGGCTTTTTGGTACTCCCAGCTAATAAAACTTCTCCGGCTAACATCCGTTGAGCTGCTTCTAAGAGAGTTTGATCAGGACAAGGTTTGGTGAAATAAGCTGTTGCGCCGAGTTTGGCTGCCACCTTGCGATGGCGATCGGCACCACGAGAAGTTAACAAAGCCACAGGTAAGCCACAAAGACTTGCTTCTTTTTGGATATTAGATAACAACTCTAACCCATTCATTCGGGGCATTTCAATATCACAGAAGACTAAATCACACGGTAAACCTGAGCGCAGTTTCTCCCAAGCTTCTTGACCATCTCTAGCTTGTTCAACTCGATACCCTGACTTACTAAAGCTCAAAGATAACAATTCTCGTACTGTAATCGAATCATCGACAATCAGTACAGTTGGCTCAGCGTCGTCTTTTGTCCGAGGATCAAGGGCTGATTCTTGTTGTTCCCAAATGCTACTACCGGTATCGGTGCGTAAGCGTCCTTGGGCGATGGCGATTAACTCTAACACATCCCCAATCGGCATGATGGTACCATCTCCGAGTACCGTCGCCCCAGCAATACCAGTCGGTTTAGGAATCGGCCCTTCAATTTGTTTAATTACAATTTCTTGCTCTCCGATCACCTGATCAACTTGTACCGTCAGTAAAGCACCTGCACCTCTCAAGATGACTAAAGACACCGTATCTTCTTCGTGTTTACCAGCATAGACGTTACTGCGACCAAGTTGACGATTATAGGACAAGAGATCTTTGAGGAGATACACTGTCAAACGTTGACCATTCCAAGATACAAATGGTTGTCCGGTTTCATCCTCCATTAAATCTCTGGGGAGATAGTCTTTCATGTCTTCAACCCCATCCATTGGAAAAGCAATACGGGCGCGATCGCTGATACAACAGAGGGCTTTACTAATGCTGAGGGTTAAGGGTAAACGAATGGTAAAAGTGGTTCCTTTACCGCGGACTGAGTCAATGGTCACTGATCCCCGAATGTCCCGTAAACTGGTGCGAACCACATCTAAACCCACCCCACGACCAGCAAAATCATCCGCTTGATCACGGGTACTAAATCCTGGGTGGAAAAGAAAGTCATAAATTTCTGTTTCTGAAAGAATATTGGCTTCTTCTGGGCTAATTAATCCTTTTTCAATGGCCTTTCGTTTCACTCGATCGGCATCAATACCACCCCCATCGTCGGCAACGGTGATCACGGTTTGGTTTCCTTGGAGAAAAGCTCGTAACTGGATTCGGCCTTCATTGGGTTTGCCTTGTCTTTGTCGGAGTGCCGGTTCTTCGATACCGTGGGTAATGGCGTTATTCACCAAGTGAGTCATGGGATCATACAGTTGTTCTAAAATCATCTTATCGATGAGAACGTCTCGGCCTTCCACTTGGAGTTTGGCTTGTTTTTGTAATTTTCTCGAAATTTCACGGATGGCACGGGGTAAGCGATCGGCGGTGTTGGCAAAGGGAACCATGCGAGATTTGGTCATCCCTTCTTGTAGTTGAGTGGTAACTTGTCGCAGGTTGCGAGATACTTGTTCGGTTTCATCAACTAAAAATTGAATATCGGAGGCCGATTCTCTTACTCTTACAATCAGTTCGATCATTTCCTGGGAGAGTAAATGGAAGCCAGTAAAGCGATCCATTTCTAGGGCATCTAAATCCCCCTCTTGTCCATTTTTCTCTAGGTTTACCCCTTTGTTATCCTTATCTAAGGTATTTGTCTGATCACTACGACTTTGATTACGACTGGCTAATAACGCTCCTTCGAGTAGAGTTCGTTCGTATAAATCCTGCATTCGTCCCCCTACATCACTGAGGTTATGGACTTGGTTGAGGAGGTTCTCTAAAAATTGTCTGAGTCTTTCTTGATCTTGTTCTAAACTGTTGCGTTTAACCACCAATTCCCCAATTAAGTTACTGAGGTTATCCAGTTGCTTAATGGGAACCCGCATGGTTTGTTCAAAGGCTTTCGTTTTAGTGGCGCGGGCAGCAGAAGATCCAGAAAAGCGTTTTCCTGGGGATTGGGTCATGGTGGGAGACCCTCCCATAGTGCGATCGGCTTGTTCGAGGAGGGCTTCAAGGTCTTTAAAATCGTCTTCTAACTCGAGATTCGATCCTTGGAAAATCTCTGCTATCCGGGATTGAATAGGGAGTGAATTAGAGGTTGTGGGTTTTTCTTGGTTTGTGGCCGGAGCAGCAATAAAAGCCGCTAATTCAGCTACAATAGCTTCATCTAAGACTTCGTGAGTGGAAATAGAGGCTTCTTGTGCTAGAAATGAGCTTAAGGTTTCTAGGGGAGGATACAGAGATAAAATAGGTGAACGGATTTCTTGATTGAACTGTGATGTAGCTAAAAGTTTTTGTAGTTCCCTTATCTCTTCATCTTGGGCAAATTCAAAAGCAGAGGTTAAATCCCCTAAAACGTGGTCATTTGGGTTTTCTGCGGGGTGAGCATTTTCCCATTCTTCTGAGGCTTCATTTAATAAATTTACCAGTTCTTCGTCTTCTGATGTCTCTTCTTCATGATCACGATTATTTTCCCAATCTATATCATCATTAAACAGATCGCTAATTTCTTCATCCGATGGCAAAGAAGATAAGACAGAACTATCCATCGAAGGGTCAGACTCCTCTAGAGAATAAGCTGATAAGTCTTGTTCAAATAAATGGGCTAATTCGTCTAATTCCCCATCAGATTCTACATAATCTGAATCTTCGCCCAAGTCCTCAAAAAGTTGGGCAATATCTTTATCAAAGAATTCTTCACTAAATTGATCTGGCTTAGAATAACGACTGTTCATGACTGGGTCCTATCAGCTTGGGATGAGTGCCTCTCGGGCCTAGAGTACCCAGTATCTTCAAAAAAATTATAGTTTCGTGGGAATATTTATGAAGTTTATTCTTCGACTCGATAGCCAAATTCCGCTAAACGTAGGTTAGACTGTCGCCATTGGGATTCTACTTTAACAAAAAGTTTTAAATAAACTTCTCCTGCAATTAATTTTTGAATTTGTTCTCTGGCTGCCGTTCCAATGGCTTTGAGCATACTCCCTTTTTGACCAATAAGAATCCCTTTCTGGGAACTTCTCTCAACATTAATGGCTGCAAAGACTTTAGTTATTTTGGGCGTTTCTTCTACTTTTTCAATGGTCACAGCAACGGAGTGAGGCACTTCTTGCCTGGTTAATCGTAATATTTGTTCTCTGATTAATTCTCCCATAATAAACCTTTCTGGTTGATCAGTAATAAGATCGGGAGGATAATAATAAGGACCTGGATCTAATTGTTCAATCAAGGTGTTTTGTAAGGCTTCTAAACCGTTTCCTGTCAAAGCAGAAAATTTAATGATTGGCCAATGATAGGACTCAATTAAATTGGTATAACTTTCGTCTATTTCTTGAGAATTTTCGGTTTGTTGATCTTGTTTATTCAGTCCTAAAATGACTGGCTGATTAATGGTTTTAAGTAAATCAATAATATAGCGATCGCCTCCTCCTGATTTTACAGAACTATCAACTACAAATAAAATCACATCAACGGAATTAATGGCCATTTTTGCGTTTTTAACAATGATTTTTCCTAGGGTATGATGAGGTTTATGGATTCCTGGAGTATCAACAAAAATAATCTGAGCTTGTTCTGTGGTTAAAATTCCCCTAAGTCGGTTACGAGTGGTTTGGGAAACGGGAGAAGTAATGGCTATTTTTTGTCCTATTAGTTGATTCATAAGGGTTGATTTTCCCACATTAGGACGGCCAATAATTCCCACAAATCCCGATTTAAACCCTTCTGGAGCAATGGGAATAGTTGATAAATTACTTAAATTTAGATTTTCAGTCATTAAAATACATTTTTTGAATTGGATATTTTTATTTTAGCAATAATTACGGTTGATAGTTAACAGTTAACAGTGATCAGTGACCTACAATTAATAATTGCTATGTGATCACGACTAACTGCTTTACTCAGGAGTAATCATTCATTATTAAATAATGCGCTACTTTTTTCAAAGATTGCTTAATATATTTTTAGTTTCTTTGATTTGTTCGTTACTAAATCCTGCTTGTTCTAAATGGTTTAAAAATTCAATTTGACGATAACGACTATCTAAAGATATGGCTTTTTTGTAAGTATTCTTAGCTGACTTTAAATCATCTTTTTGTTGATAAACTAAAGCTAAGGCTACCCAAGGATGAGGGTTATTTGGTTCTAATTCGGTTGCTTTTTTACCATGAATTTCTGCTTGTTCAGGTTGTTGCACGCGATGATAAGCTAAACTCAAATTATAGTGAGCAATTTCATTATCTGGTTTTAAATGAATAGCTTTATTATGGATTTCTACTGCTTTATCCAAATCATTATTAACTAAATAAACAATTCCCAAAGCATTCAACGCAGGAACATGATTTTTATCCACTTTCAAAGCAT
Organism: unicellular cyanobacterium SU3; assembly: GCA_002172675.1. GTDB lineage: Bacteria > Cyanobacteriota > Cyanobacteriia > Cyanobacteriales > Microcystaceae > Crocosphaera. The sequence goes on along the minus strand of NETF01000174.1, from coordinate 9,932 downwards.
TTTGTAGGGTTTCGGTTGCCCTATCTCCTTGCTGGTTTAAATGATAAGTCCATCCTAATACCACTAAACCAGATAAATTTTGTGGATCAAGTTTAACCGATTCTTCTAAAGAATTAATCGCTTTTTGTATTTGTCTTTGTTGACGATATTGTAATCCCATTTGCCGTAAGGTAGCAGATTTTTTCTTATCTTCAGGAGAGATAGGTTTAATGGTAGGAGTGGGAGAAGGAACAATGACAGGAGAGGACTCTACAGAAGGAGATTGTGTATTATTTTGGCAACTAATACAGACAGGAATGATAACAAAAAAAAGTAGAGTATAATAAGCTTTATAGGTTCTACCGAACTTGATGCGTATTTTATTAGTTGGAATGGAACAATTCAAGTTAAAAGTACAGTAAGTAAGGGTAGTATGTTTATTGTTCAGTTACCAATTTTATATAAACTTTAGTATTCTTTATATTTGACCAATTTCTACAATTTGAGTTAATAATTGTTCTTCGGTAGTGGCTGGTTCTAAACACGATAAACCTTGACACAATAAACCAACAGTATTATTGGGTAAATTATTATCTAAACGATAAGCAGTAGTCGGAAAATATTGAACAATTAATTTAGGTAATAGGGTTTCATTTGTTCTTACTAAACAACCGAAATGATACCAATCTAAAGCGGTTAATAAACTGGGACAAGCGCGGGGTGATTCGCTTAAAATATGACTAAAGGCTTGTAATCCTTGTTCTGCTTTATCTAAATAGTCTAAATTATCTGTTAACCTAGCTAATCTCACTAAATTACTGATAGCAATGCCATTGGCTGAAGGGGTAGCATTATCGATATAGCTACGTTCGCGAACTAATAAATCATTACTATTATCGGCTGCATTGTTATAGTAACCGCCCATTTCCAAACTCCAGAAAAATTCATCAAATTCCTCTTGAATTTCTATGGCTTTATCTAACCATTGAGTGTTTCGAGGATTAGCAGATTGTAAATCTAATAAGGCTTTGATGAGAAAAGTATAGTCTTCTGATTGGGCTAAAATTGAGGGATTTCCTTCATAATTAATACGGTGTAATCGTCCGTTTACCCATTGTTTATTTAATATAAATTGAATAGCATTACAGGCTAATTGCCAATATAAAGGATGTTTAAATATGGCATAAGCCCTTGCTAAACCAGAAATCATTAAGCCATTCCAAGCCACAATCATTTTAGTATCAGTTACTGCTGGAATACGACCTGGCCAGTTAATTTTTTTCGCTTCTTGATTATTTTTAGCGGGTAAAAATGTGTCTAAATTGTTTTTAGATGTGCCGTATCTTTCCTGAAATAGTTTATCTAAAATCGTTTCAATCGTATCAGATAATTTACTGCCATTTCGTCTTTGTAAAACATTTTTTCCTTCAAAGTTACCTTCTGATGTAATAGTAAATATTTCTGTTAATTCTTCTAATTCTGTGGGGGTTAATAGCTGTTCTAACTGTTTATATTCCCAGACATAAAAAGCCCCTTCTTCTGGTTCTTTGTCTTCTTTTGTGGCAAAACTATCCGCATCTTGGGCTGCATAAAAATAACCCTCAGAGGCGGTCATTTCTCGTTGTAACCATTGTACCGTTAAAGCGATCGCTCTTTCAAAGGCAGATTCTTGTTGTCCGTTACTCCACAAATTGGCTAAATATTCGACAATTTGCCCATTATCGTAGAGCATTTTCTCAAAATGGGGAACCGTCCAGGTAGAATCTACCGTATAACGATGAAATCCACCCCCCACATGATCGAAAATTCCTCCTAAGGCTAAATCTTGTCCTCTTTGTATTACTAATTTTTGTCTTTCTTCAGGTTCCCCGAATAAAAAGCGAGTGCCTTCTAAGGCTAAGTTACTATAAGGAATCATCGGAAAACAAGGACGACCAAAATCCTCAGCCGTTACTTGAATTACTTTAGTATTAATATCAATGCCACGATAAATTAATTGAGCATTATTAACATCAATCTCACTCATGGGTAAGGTGGCTGACTGTTGTAATCCTTTTAATATTTCTTGTTTAAACCCTTTTAATTTTTCTGTTTCTACATCATAAAAACGACGAATTGATTGCAGAACTTGTAAGAAACCTGGACGACCATAACGGGGTTCAACAGGGAAATAGGTTCCTCCATAAAACGGAACCAAATCTCCTGGTGTTAGAAAAATATTTAATGGCCAACCTCCTTGTATTCCCATCATTTGTAGAGAAGACATATAAATACTATCGAGGTCTGGGCGTTCTTCTCGGTCTACTTTTATAGGTAGAAAATTATTATTAAGATAAGTTGCGATCGCCTGATTGGAAAAAGCTTCCCCTTCCATTACTGTACACCAATGACAGCTAGAATAACCAATAGAGAGAAATATAGGTTTATTTTCATTTTTTGCAGTTTCTAGGGCTTCTTCGCACCAAAACCACCAATCTATAGGGTTTTCAGCGTGTTTACGAAGATAGAGACTTTGGGTATTGGCCAGACGGTTAGGCATAATATTTAGTTGATAAAAATCTAACTCTTTTTATCCTACCATCTTCTTCTTATTTGATTTTGGTTAATTAATGAATAAAGATTAAAATTATCAAAGTTATCAATCATTGATGAATAGACAGATATAGGGTTTCTCACTCTCATCAGGTACACTTTTAATTCCTTACTATTGCCTGTTGCCTATTCCCTAAAACTAGAAAACTTTGTACCTCACAAGTATGGTAACTGCTATAAGAGGACAGACCACGAAGAAAACAGTTTCATATTAGTCTAAGATTTTTTTGCTTTATTTACCACCAATTAAGGGGGGCATTGCCCACCCTTTTTTTTTGGCTATTATTCCCTATGTTTTCGATAAGTTCTGATCAGTTCTTTGAACAACAATTTAACCAATTTATCCCCTACTCTAGCTTTGCCCCATTGCTTCAAGGAATTATTACCTGGGTGATTGGGGTCAATTTTTCCCTCCTCAGTTAACTTTGCCTGAATGTCATTGAGATAGCGATCGCGTAATTCGGTGACCCGTGGTTTGGGGTTTTTTGGTGGCGACATGGCCATGGTCCTACGCGCCCACAGATACAACTGAATCCTTGCCAGGACTGAACCTGTAACAATGTGACCCTTCTTTTTTCCAGACTCCCAGGGCTTAATCGCTTTACCCAGACAGGCATGAAACCGATTCAACCCCACGCGCTTAGTCACCGGTTTCCCACTCTTACCGAACTTCCGAGGTTTTATCTTTCTAAGCTCTTTTCCCTCAGAATTAAGGAATTGCTCGAACGGATGTACTTGAGTAAGAATGATAATGCGATCGTAAATTCCCAGGTTAAACTGGTCAAAAGCATCATTATAAAATTGATAATTAGGGTTAGTTAAAAACTCCTTAAACCCTTGCCTAATCTCAATCCGACGCTGTTTCAATCTTACAATTTGAGAGCTTAGTTTGACCAATTGAGAACTAAACCCAGAATTTCTTGCCGTTCCGATGGAATTTTTAACAATTCGTAACCATCTTTTTCGCCATCCGGGATGTTGAGGACTGTTACTAATAAATAACCAGATCCCGTCTACTTTATCCGAGGTAACAGATTTACTATTTTTTGCTTCTGGAAATTCGGTGTGAAGTAGATTCCGAGCGCGGTTAACAATGGGCTTTAATTCACGGTTAATCCGTTCATGTTCTAGGAATAACTGATAGGTTGCGTTAATCTCAGGGGTTTTTAAAGATAAGAATGCAGACGGGTTATTTATGTTATACCAACCACAATAAGCCAAGGCTACCGCGTCATGATCATCATCCTTATAATCCCATCGGCATAACTTTCGATAACTTGTTAAATCTCTATTACTAATAAACCTCACTTCTTTACCAGCATTGAGCAAAGTATTAAGCCATAGTTTAGAGTAGTTGCCAGTGGGTTCCATGATGTAAATGTCCCCTAAACTTATTAACTTTTCAAGGTGCGCTAAGTTAGTCTCTATCTCGTAAAAATAGGCCCCGTCATAAAAATCAGTTGCCTTAATTATAGGGAATTCGAGATAGTCATCAAAACATCAAAACTCATCGGTACTGCTACACTTTTGTAGCAACCGATATCTAAGCCTACAATGATTTGATTTTGCATTTTTTACTAACAGTATCAGGGTATGTATTTGACCCTTTTAGAGCCTCTCGTCTTTTAATACCCAAAGCCAGGATCGGCTGATTAGTCTAGAAGACAGTGAAGATAAAAGGGTCATGAGGATAGCGTCTATGAATAGTAAAAGACTGGTTCGTCTATTTAATTTTTAAGACAGAATTATCCCCAGAGTGGAACGGGTAGCTAACCCCCTCCAGTCCCCCTACTTCTAAGAGTAGGTAGGATGCAGAAGGTTAAGCATACATATTTATTAACAAATCGTTTAAACATTCCAAAGCAATTACATAATCATGTCCATCGTATTGACCTAATACATGACTGGTTTGATCAGAAAAATCAAGCCTTAATATTTTTCGACTGATTTCTACTCCTGTGATGATTTTAAGCCCTTTATAATACATTGCTATATTATCAGCTTGATTGTTAGGATCTTCATACATTAAGTAAATTGGTCCGGGGGTTCCTTTGAGTTGATTTTTTAGCATGATCAAGTTAAATTAGTTAATCACTTGAAAGCGATTCAAACATGGATAGCACTTCGTTTAAGAATTGAGAAGATTCTAGTAATATTTCGTTAGTATCTTCTCTATTAAAAACCTGAATATTACCATCGGCATAGGTTATTTCTATCATTCCTTGATGAAACCTTAATGAAGCAATTGACTTAATATTTAACCAATGCCTACAAGGATTTTCTTTAATTCCATCAGGAATTTCTACTAAAGCTAAAGACAAGTAACGAACTGTCATGTTATACTCCTAATAAGCTCCTAAGAAAAACAACAACTAGCCTGTTTAAATCCATTATCTAATTATCTTTTTAGGTAATGGGTTTTTGACTATTCAGAGAATAAGCCTTTTCTTGCTGCATTATGGTATTTATGGGGAAATTGATATAAATACATTTTTTTAAGGTCAGAATCGTTATCTGTAATTGCTTTAATTAATAACAAAGCCTGAGCTAAAAACAGATGATTAAACGGAAGATTTTCGTTTATCTTGTAAGCTAAAGCTTGCTGCAGACTTAGGATCAAGATATGAACTTGAATTCCGCTTGTCTTCCAATTAATTTCTTCAATTTTAGAAGCATTATTTCCTAGTATCCACTCTGTTGTTAATTTCCATAAAGTTGGCGTTTCTCCCTTTGGCAGCATAACCCTTCTTACCACATTTAAAGGAATGTAAGGAATTGATGTTCCTTCAGTATCCCAAGTTCCGGTATGAATAGACTTAAAAGCATCTTCTAATAAAACGATTTTACTGCCTATTAGTTTATCCTGATCTACCAGAAAAACAAAGTTTTTAGGAACAATTTGATCACCATCTAAGGCAAAAAAATCACAACAAGGAATACCTTTACGAAACATGGAGAAAATATAATTGTCGACTTTATCTTCATCAAGAAAAACCCGAAACTGGAGGGCTTCTGTCATTGGTAAAACTCCACATTATTAATTTAATAAACCAATTATCAGCGCGGTCTTTTTCTTCAATTAAAGCTTGCAGATCCGCTTGCCATAATTCTAACTTTTCAATAGGCACATCCTCAATATCATCGTCATCTAATTCATCGGTGGTTTCTTCGTCTTCAGTTGCCTCCCAATCTTCTAAATAATCTTCAATAATCTGGTTAGGATCTAACCCCTTAGAACGAGCTTTTCAAGCGAACTCTTCCCAGAGTTGACCGTCAACTTTTAACCATTTCTTATCCCTCGGTTCCCTACTACAAAAACGAGATTTAATTAGGTCTGAGGTAATAAGATGGGGTTGAACAGCATCAACAATCATTGCCCAATTATCGATCAACTCTTCCCCCCAAAACTTGGTAAGGGGACGGCATTGATACTCGTTTTTGGGTAATACGGTAAAACCAGCACAAATAAGATCCTTAATGACCCTGGCTGCTCTGATCTTTTTATCGACGTACCAGTGGTCTTTGTGTAGGACTTTTTCACAGAATTGTTTCCAGGTAGAAAACATATTTTTATAAAGTCTTTTCAACTTAAACTGATAAGCCCACGCCCCAAACTTAGCAAAGCCAAACTGATGAGATTTTACTTCTATTAAAGCCTCCTCTAAATCATAATCATTGTCTTCACGAACGCCATGAGCGTTGGTAAATTCTTTCAGGATCTCTCGTTGCCAGTCCTCACAGTTTTCTAAGTCGATACTGTCAGGTTCCATGTCGTCAGGGGTGGGTAATTGATACCCTTGACGGTCATCTGTTTCAGGATAAACCCACCCGATCCCAGTGGCATAAAACCGGCCATCGCTGGCTACTAATCTGTGGTCGTAAGGATTTTCTGTCTTACAAAAGGGACAAGTAACTTGGTTAGTATCCCTAAATTCAAAAATCTTTTCACTACCTGAGAACTTAAAAAGTTCTTTGCAATGATTGCATTCAAAACTGTAGTAAAGCATGAGAAGGAATGGGGCTAAAACTGCCCCAACAGTAGAACAATTATCAAATTTTTATTTCTAGAGATGAGTCTTGAAAACAACTGGAAAATGTTGGGTATAAGCGTACCCCTCCTGACGAAATGAACACGGGGGACAATGCAACTGAACCGACATCCTAGCTATGAAGTGTTTAGCCCTACTTCCTTTAGGGGTTGGTTTCTTGTTGTCTATATATGCCACTATAGCGGTACTTTGTAAAAAAGTCAAGCCTCTATAGTGGTACTTATCGCTATAATGGAGAAAAACAAACCTACTCAAGACCCGTCATTGAAAGACCTTATCAAGTTAGCCGGCTACACTCAAAAATCTTTCGCACAAGCTCTTAATACCGCATATTCAACCGTTAGATATTATATTTCGGGTGAAAAAATGCCAGGGGTTAAGATTTTTGCGGATATGTGTCGCTTGCTTGATAAATCTCCTAAACAGGTTATGGCTGCTTTAGGGATCGATGTGTCGGGAATCCCAGATGACCAACCGTCTGAGGAGTAACTTACCAAAAATCCCCCCAAGGGGGGGGATGCACAATTTTAACGTTTCACTGTAATGGTATCAATGTTCTGCTCAAAAAGCGATCGCTCACTTCTATCTCTCCTGACCGTCCCCGATTGGGGCGGATCGGTGAGGGCTTGGGGCGAGCCTTGGGAATTTCCGTGACCGATTGCGTTTTAAAAAACCCCTAACCCATAGGGGAAAATTTTCTCCTTATATATAGGGGCCAAACCCACCCCCCCAAAACCCCCCTCCGGGTCATTTCTGGCCACATCCCCCAACCCCCAACCGGGACCAAGAAATTGAAAAATCCGAGAAAAATTAGTTAGAGGAAATGAAATGAATTATGTTTCAATTGATGAACCGCTCTACTTATACGAAACCGAAGATTTAACAGAAGAACCAGAAAAGCAAGCTGTTTGTCCAAGTTGTTTAAAAACTTTTGTTTTAGATGGTTTTCTTCTTTATGAGTATTTAGAAAATGACAATTTTTTGTGTCAATGGTGTCAAGGACTTGAGGAAGCTGATAATAATGAATATGGAGTCGACTAATAAAAATTATTAAAAGTTTCTATTGAGTATTTAGTGAAAGTTATCATCTAATAAACAAAGGATATTAAATGGACGATCAACCCTCTTTCGCAGAGTTAGAACAGCATTTATACTGGAAAACTCATGAAGTAGCAGAAATTATTTACTCTTTTTTAAGAGGGTTTTATCTGGTTTACTTTGCTTTTTGCGCTTACAAGACACTGTTAAAAGATAAAGCCAGTTCTTCTTATTATTTCTGGTTTAGGCTCAACAGAGAATGGCTCTTTATGAACTATGAACCCGAAGAAATGTTTATAAATGACTTAATCTAAAATGTTTGATGAACCTGACCTTTTACTAATCCTATTCTTTTGGTTTCTCTTAATGATGTCACTGTCGAATTAAACCTTTTTTCTTTTATGATTGATAACCCCATTGCCACCACTTTAGAAGCTTACTTCTGTGAGAATTGCTTTCGAAATTACTACCGACCCGTTAGATATCGCGCCGGGTGTTGAGGTGTATTGCCCTCATTGTCAACAAGACGCATTAATCCTTTTGGACAAAGAAGAATACAGCCAAAACTTTAACCCAGATGCCTTTAATTACCCTCAAAACCTATTATTAAAAACGTTTTTTGAGAACGTTGAGGATAGGGCTAAACTGTTTACCTTGTTTGCAGTTGAACAGCCCTTACTGGCTTGCAGTGAGCAAATTAAGGATCTAACGATTGTTATTAGCTTTAAATTTGTTATTTACCCTACGTTAAGAGCTTTTTGTAAAGTGACTGATTCTGAGGGAATCACCCAGATAAGCAATAGTTCAATTTTACCATTAGTGGAGATTTTAGAGTCAAGTTAACCAATGGATGAACAATTAAAATTATTCGATAACAGCGAAAATGAATCGTGTTATCGAATAGTTGATAGGAGTTACCAAGATTGGGAAGTCGATGCTAACCCAGAACTATTCGATAACAGACCGAAACCCTCATCAAATAACGATTCTAAGAAAGAGAAACAGCTATTCGATAACAACAATTCTATCACAGAAAAATCTGTTAGCGAATACCAACCGGGGGGAACTGCAAGTAAGTCAAATAAATATTATCGCTTCTCATACAGAAAAGGAAATCGGACTAAACATATTCATATTAAAGGGGGGAATACTTGCAGTAAGTTAGCGATAAAACGTAAGCAATTAGTTGAAGCTTGGATAATAAATGATATTCCTGTTGAAAAGATAATTAAATGGATCAAAGAATGGTGAGGGGTGAGTATTGCCCACCCGTTAAAGTAGTACACTACAAAAGTATTTCATGACACCGGTTAAGGACAGCGTCTCATCGGGCTGTAACGCTATTGAATCCGTTGTTATTTTTGGAAAATTGACTAAACCGTTATTGTAATCTGACTGATGGTGTACTATCGATAAATTAAACCATTAACCCAATTGTCCAAGTTTTCCTAAAAATAGTTAAGGGTGTGATGATTAGATAAATCAGTTAACACTAACGCTATTAATATTTCAACCATCAGTAACCAGAATAATATATTTAATCCTGGGGTACAAAGGACATAATTCAATTGTTGTTCTACAATCTCTAAACCGAAAAGAATGTCATTAATTAAATCATCGAAAACCTTATTATTTTGAAATTTCATCAGTGTTCATAACTCCTGTCAAGATTAATAAATTTATAGACAAGTCCCATTGAGAGCGGCTTTGATCAAGCTGTCATAGACTTCGACATAGGGCTGTAAATTCTGTAAACTGCGGTGTCCTGTAATGCCTCGAATCGTTTCTAGACTGACACCATTGCTGTGTAAATGAGTGATCAAAGACCTACGGCCAGAGTGAGTGGCAATTTTGTGATGAGACAACCCGGCTTTAGCATTCGTGACAACTTAAGAAAATCAAGCAAATGTCAAGAGAAGTTAAAAAGTGAAAGTGGGCGGATGAGAAAGAAAAAACTCGCTTTGTCCTAAAATAAAAGGCGATAAACCATAATTAGCTTTCAATGAGTCGAAAAACTAACCGTGACCATGCCAAAAGACAACAACGCCCCATGCAAGAAGATGAGGCCATTGCTAGACAAATATCTGCTTTATTAACGCCAGCACTGGCGAAACAGAAAAAATATTGTCGTCAGTTGGGTTTGCGAGAGTGTTAGAAGTTTTTACAGAGAGTTATTCTCTGCGTGACCGCAAGATAAGACTGGGTTCTGGAACTAAAAGAACGCCTTACATAACCTTACGTTTGGTTGAAGTGAAGTCGGGAAAAGTTTGGCAT
>NETF01000173.1 GCA_002172675.1 unicellular cyanobacterium SU3 | reverse complement strand
AAGTTGAGGCAGCGCGTTGGGCGGGTTCCCCGACTTGAAGCGACTGCCGTGTCGTCGTCAAGGACGTTCAGTTATTGATTTTTTCGAGAAGTCATTGATGGCAAAAGCTGGTCATTCTGATTCTTTCAGTCCTTCACTTATTCCCAATTCTTAGACCTGAATCCTTACCATGATGTTCATAGAATTTGAACTTTTTGGCCATTTCTAATAAACGGTTTCCTGGGGATAAAATCTCAAAAACTACTTGAGGAGTAACATTATCTTCTATCCATTGTCTATAGGAACCCCGATCGCCTTTTGGTCTTCCAAACACTATCATAATATCTGGTGCTTGACGAATCTTATTATCTCCTTCGATGGGATACCAAAGTAAATCACCAGCTACAAAAATGTTAGGATTATTAGCAAATAATAATTCTAAATTTTCTTTGATAACCACTATCCAGCGAAACTGTTTTGTATTATCTGACATAGGGTTGCCATCTCTTTCTGGATAGGTAATATTAGATTGATTGGATCTAGAAACTGATTCTACCATTTTCTTTTTCTTTTAATTAAAAGTTACTTTTGTTTTTATTGCCATTGTCTGAACTAAAACTGATATTTGATGATTCATAATTAGGGGGTTCTACATGAATAATAATCCGAATCGGTGCAAATTTTTCTTTTAAAATACGTTCAATTTCTTCAGTGATTTTATGAGACCTTTTGACATCTTGTGCCTCAACAATTAAGTGCATTTCCAGAAAAACTTGTTGTCCTACCATTCCCCTTGAAGCAATGTCATGACAGTTAATCACACCAGGAACATTCATGACAATTTCATAAATTTTCTCAGGGGCAATCGCCATTTCATCTACTAACCACGGTAAATTAGATTTGACCACTTCCCAACCACTATAAAATACTAAAATGGCTACAGGAAAAGCAAAAATAACATCTAACCATTGTAATTGAGGTAAGTTAAATTGTTGTCCTTGCCAAATACCAATTAATCCCAGTAACACCATAATAGTTACCCAAATATCACTCATGGTGTGATAAGCATCAGCAATTAAAATAGGACTATCCACCTCTTTTCCGATTTTTCGCTCATAAAATGCCACAAAAATATTAATCCCTAAAACAATTAATAAAATCCATAGTTGTTCTGCTGAAATATTAATAGGATCACCACCGTGCCAAATTTTTTCAATGGCCCCTTGTATAATTTCAAAACAAGCAATTCCTAAAAAAGCAGCAATCCCTAACGCTGCTACCCCTTCATATTTTTGGTGTCCATAAGGATGACGGCGATCGGGAGTAGGAGAAGAAAAATGACTAGCTACTAAGCCTAAAATATTATTAGCACTATCAGTAACACTATGAAGCGCATCGGCTTGTAAACTTAAAGAACCTGTTACAATACCGACAACCCCCTTTAACCCCATCACCAACAAATTAAGCAATAGAGTTATTAACAATACTCGACGGACTTGAGAACGATTATCTTTTGTCACAATATTGAGATAAACGGTACAGGGTTGACCAATAATTGAGATAATAAGGATCTTAGTTTTATTATAGTGTTTGGTAATGACTCAACTTACCCTTAATTTAGTACAAGGATCGGTTAGGTTTAATTTTTCTGCTGAAGCTGCAACGTCTCTTAAGTCAGAAATTGATCAATTAATGCAACGATTGAAAACAGTGTCCGCTAATGCAGGAAGTGGGGGACGGCCACAACCTGAAAAACCGATGGAATATCGCTATACAGGAGAGGTATTTTTAGAAGTTTTCTGTAATCCTAATATTTATCCTAGTCCTTTTGCTGCTAAAGTCTTATTAACGGTTCGAGATGATAAAATACGCTTAACCACAGAAGCAGAATTAACTCGTCTTATTGAAGATTTAGGACAGTATTTAGAACAAGTCAGTTAATGGTTTGTGTTTACTTTGTAATTAAATTGTTTTATTGGTTGTAAGTTCCTTGTCTAAACTACGTCTGGATCTCCTTTTAGTGGAACGTAACTTGTGTTCCTCCCGTCAACAAGCACAACGGTGTATTCGGGCCGGAGAAGTTAAAGTTAATCAAAGAATTATTGATAAACCCGGAACTGAAGTTAAGATTACGGCAGACATTGAACTCAAACAAAAACCTCCCTATGTCTCTCGGGGAGGGCTGAAACTCGAAAAAGCCCTAAAAGTCTTCAAGATTGCTGTAAAAGATAGAATATGTCTCGATGGTGGCATTTCTACAGGGGGGTTTACTGACTGTTTATTACAAGCAGGGGCAAAACAAGTTTACGGTGTAGATGTGGGTTATGGCCAAGTCGCTTGGTCATTACGCCAAGATCAGCGAGTGATCTTACAAGAAAGAACAAACTTCCGCTATCTTACGCCAAAAGAATTATACCAAGATAATCCCAAAGCCGAGCTAGGGGTGATGGATGTCTCCTTTATCTCTTTAACCAAAGTTTTAGAACCCTTATGGAATCTATTAATAGAACCCAGAGAAGTAATTTTATTAATCAAACCTCAATTTGAAGTAGGGCGATCGCGCGTTGGTAAAAAAGGGGTCGTCCGTGATCCAAACGATCATAGTCAAGCTATTTATCAAGTGTTACAAACTGCTTATTCTCTCGGTTGGTTCTGTTGTGGGTTAACTGCTTCTCCTATTATCGGACCAGCTGGAAATACGGAATATTTAGCATGGTTGCGTTGCGATCGCGGTTCCCAATACTATTCTTTAGATAGTATTACTCAATTAACTAGGGGTAATCTAACAGAATTAATTCTCTAACTTGCGTAAATTTACTAATACTGCCTAGATAAATTTAATTAAGTAATAAAACATTCTTACTCTAATAGGATTATTTGAAGAATTACAGCAGTTTGCGACTTTATACAATACAAGAAGTTAAGGTGTGAAACCGTAGGATCAGTTTTAGTTGTACTTCAATGACTCGCAAACTGCTGTATGTAGAACCATAACGATTAACTTAAACTTTTATTCCAAGATTTTAGGTAAGTAAAATCCACATACTTTTATAGTAAAAATCTAATTTTGCTTATTTTATTGTACTTTAGTCAGTATTTTTATCCTTTATAAATTACCTTTAGGTATTTTTTTTTACATAATTTTGCGTTCAGTAATAATTAAAAATTAATTCCAAAAAAGCCAAAAAATCAGTACTTTTTCGATTCTGATTTGGGAATTACACAACCTACAATTAATCAGTAAGTAAAATAACGTGACAAAAATCACAAGATTTTTAGCTGCTCACCCATTGACAGAATTCAATATCTAATAATTCCTAAATAATAATAATAAATCTTATGAATAACCCATTCGATCTAGACTTAATCAAACAAGTATTAAAACAACAAGACAACAGTTCCAATCAACATAATCTATCGGTTAATGATATTAGATGTGCGTGTCCTTCTTGTTGTACAAATGGTTCATTTGAAGGAAATAACACGGTTAATAATACCACCAGTGGAAGTACAACAAGTTCTTCTAATTCTGAACCCACATCTCCACCTATCAAGGCTGTTTTATCAGGTTATCAATGGAACGTTATTCCGGGTGGAATTATTACCTATAGTTTCTATGAAGATGACGATTTTTCTAACTCCTATTACGGCTCAGAATCAGGAGTAAAAGAAGTTAGTAACGCCGTTAAACACAGTTATAGAGAAATTTTTACTTGGTTAGAAAATGTTATTGATGTTGATTTTGTTGAAGTTGATGAAATTAACAAGAATACATACGGTGACATCCGTATTCAAAATTCTAACAATCCCAGTTATGCCTATGCTTATTATCCCACCAGTCCCTATTCAAAAGTGGCAGGAGATGTTCATTTAAACTCCAATTATGATCGCTTGGGAGATACCAATGGTTTCCAACACGATCCTGGAAAACATGGTTACATGACCTTAGTCCATGAACTAGGCCATGCACTAGGATTATCTCATACTCATAGTGGAACCCCTTTATCTTCGGAGTTAGATAACACAGATAACTCAGTAATGACTTATAACTTTGGGGGGCCTGCCGCAGCCACTTTTATGCCTCTCGATATTGCAGCCTTACAACACTTATATGGGGCTAAAAGTCACAATGTTGGAGATACCACCTATGTCTTTGGTAATTATATCGATCAAGTCAGTGTTAATGGGGTTTCTCTTGTAGAAACATCTTATCGAACTAAACAAACCCTCTGGGACTCCGATGGTATTGATACTTTAGATTTTTCGGGTTTAAATGCTCAAAGTAGTGGCTTTCATTTCGATTTAAGAGGAGGTGGACTTCTCAGTAAGACCTTTAGCAATGTAACCAATTATTCTACTGCAATAGCTTACGATTTTGAGGTAGAAAATGTGATCAACTCTAGTAGTGATGACAAGATTTATCTCAATGGTGTTGTTAATGAGATTAGGGGTTACAATATTAATCGCGTCACTGGAAACGATAAAATCTATTATGGAAGCAATGAAGACACCCTCAAATTAGATTATGCTTTAAATGAAGTAACCACCAGCCAAAATGGTCAAAACTTGATTATCAATTTAGGTAGTAATGGTTCTGTTGAGTTAGTAAACTATTACGCTGATCCCAGTAATCAAATCCAAATTCTTTACAGTGATATAGAACCAACTGCTGATCCCAATACCGACCCTGATAGTGATCCAGATCCCGTAACTAACAATCAGATCATCGCTCAAATGGGTCGAATTACAAATTTAGACCATAATAGTCAAACGATTATTCTCGATTATAATTTCATTAACCCCGTTATCTTTGCTCAACCCTTATCTTACAATGGTGGCGATCCTTCCATTGTCAGAATCACTGATATTCAAGGCGATCGCTTCTCAGTCCAAGTTCAAGAAACCACTTTAATAGATCAAAATACCCACAGTGGCAACCATACCCAAGAAACTTTTAGTTTCTTAGTGCTTGAAGAGGGAACATGGAAACTGTCTGATGGCACGATTATCGAAGTCGGTACTGTCAGCACCAATGCTACTACTCGCTCAAACTGGCATGACATCACTTTTAATTATGACTTTACGGATACCCCCATTATTCTAACCCAAGTTCAAACGGATAATGATGCTACTTTTGTGCGAACCCGTCAAAATAATGCAACTAACAATGGATTTCAAGTTGCTTTAGAAGCAGAAGAAGCTTATCTTGATAATGGACGTGGAGCAGAAACTATTGCTTGGTTAGCTATTTCCCCAGGACAAGGAAACTGGGACGGAAATACCTTTATTGCAGGAAATACTGGTGATCAAGTCACCCATAACTGGCATACTCTTGACTTTGGTAACACCTTTACCAATAATCCTCAATTCTTAGGAAATATTGCTAGTTACGATGGCGGTGATTCTTCAGGTTTAAGATATCAAAATCTGAGCAATGGACAGGTGGACATCATGATCGAAGAAGACACCAGTAAGGATGATGAAACCAACCACACCACTGAAGCTGTTAATTTCTTCGCTATTGACAAAATAGGAACTTTAACTGGATCGACTAATGTCAATCCCAATAGCGACCCTAATACCGATCCTGACCCCGCAACCAACAATCAGATCATCGCTCACATGGGTCAAATTAACGATTTAACCCATGACAGTCAAACGATTATTATCGATCATAACTTCATTAACCCTGTTATTTTTGCTCAACCTTTATCCTACAATGGGCCTGATCCCTCCATTGTCAGAATCACTGATATTCAAGGCGATCCCGAAGGGATCTCGCCAGAGCGAGCGCGCTTTTCAGTACAAGTTCAAGAAACCACTTTAATAGACCAAAATACCCACAGCGGCAACCATACCCAAGAAACTTTTAGTTTCTTAGTTCTTGAACAAGGGGTTTGGGAATTGTCTGATGGCACTATTATCGAAGTGGGTACTGTCACCACCGATGCTACCACTCGCTCAGATTGGCACAATATTACTTTTAGTCATGATTTTACGGATACCCCCATTGTTTTAACACAAGTTCAAACGGATAATGATGGCACTTTCGTAAGAACCCGTCAAAATAATACAACTAACAATGGATTTCAAGTTGCTTTAGAAGAAGAAGAAGCGTATCTTAATACTGGTCATGGTACAGAAACCATTGCTTGGTTAGCCATTTCCCCAGGACAAGGAAACTGGGACGGAAATACCTTTATTGCAGGAAATACTGGTGATCAAGTCACCCATAACTGGCATACTCTTGACTTTGGTAACACCTTTACCAATAATCCTCAATTCTTAGGAAATATTGCTAGTTACGATGGCGGTGATTCTTCAGGTTTAAGATATCAAAATCTGAGCAATGGACAGGTGGACATCATGATCGAAGAAGACACCAGTAAGGATGATGAAACCAACCACACCACTGAAGCTGTTAATTTCTTCGCCTTTGAGGGGACAGGAAACCTAACCGGATCAGCTAATTCTGATGCTTTACTAGGACTAATGAAGCAGCAAGTGGGAACGGCAGGAGAAGATAGCTTTGTGGTAGGAGATGCAACCGAATCCTTCTATGATTCCTACGGACAACAAGATTATCTCGAAATCTCTGGGTTTGATGCTTCAATTGATATTATTCAATTACACGGAACTGCTAATGATTACGCTATCGGTGCGTCTCCTTCGGGAAGTAATGATCAAGGTATCTTCCTTAAAGTTGCTGGTATGCAAGACGAATTAGTGGCTATCGTCAAAGATAGTAATAATTTGGATTTGAATAGTAACAATTTTGTCTTTGCTTAATCTGTGGTTATTGTTATGAAGGGGTTAGGTACTGGGTGTCTGTTTTCCCTAACCCCTCTCCACTATCTAACTTGGCAAAGAGGAGATAACAGCTAATATAGCCAACCCTGCATTAATTAAGTAAAAAATTCCGACGATTTGGGTTTCGTACCAACCACTTAATTCTAAATGATGGTGTAACGGTGCCATTTTTAACAGTCTTTTGCCAACGCCGTCAGGGCCTTTGGTAGCTTTATAGTAACTGACTTGAGCAATCACCGATAGCGATTCAACGAAGAAAATACCACTTACCACAAATAATGCCCACAGATTACCACTCAAAATACCAACGGCAGCTAAAGCTCCACCCAAGGCTAAAGAACCAGTGTCACCCATAAATACAGTGGCCGGATTACGATTATGAAGGACAAATCCTAAACATCCCCCACTCATACAAGCGCAAAAAATTCCTAACGCTGGTGTGGTGGTAGCAACTAAAATTCCTAATCCCAAAAAGGCTAAGGCAGCAGTTCCTCCGGCTAACCCATCCACTCCATCGGTGAGGTTGGTGGCGTTACTTTCGGCCACGAGAACAAATCCTGCTAGACCCCAAAATAAAACCCCTAACGGTAGAATTAAATTCCCTGGTAAAGCTACATTGGTAATGTTAGCTGGTTGAGTCCAAGCCGTCCAAACACAAAAGGCAACAGCGATCGCAATTTGCAATATCAATTTCATCCGGGGAGTGAGTCCCTTATTGGATTTTTGTCTTAAAATTTGCCAGTCATCCACCCAACCAATCATCATATAAGCTAGGGTGACAACAGAAACAGCAATCGCTGATGGGGCAAATTGCGAGCCAATTAAAGCAATAATGACCACCACAGGTACAAAAAAAATTCCCCCCATGGTTGGGGTTCCTGCTTTGCTTAGATGGGTTTGTGGCCCGTCTTCTTGAATAATTTGACCGGCTTTTAACTTTCTTAAAAAAGGCACCACTCCATAACCCAGTAAGCCACTGACCCCAGCACAAATTCCCAAAGGAAGCAATAATATTTGACTAAACGTGACCAATTCACCAAAAAATTCAGCAAAACCCAAAGTTAGAAGTAATAATAACCCGATGAGTAACACTAATAAATTGTTTCCTGAGGGTTTTCTTAAGGAGATTTCAGGAGAAACGTTTGCATCTACCACAGCAATTAAAATACCATTACAAGCTCAACATCAACTATATGGGATGAAAGGGGAATGACCAGATTTGTTCCCCTCTTCTTTCTCAAGACTTAATCATCATCGTCTAGACTGACATCATCATCATCATCGTCATAGTTGTCATCGACATCAATTAATTCAGAGATTTCTGCATCTTCTTCTAGGGGGGGTTTGGTCTCTTCCTGTTCACGATAAATTAAGCGATTTGTCGCTTCTAACCAATTGATAATAGAAGAGTCTCGCTTAACAGGAATGACTGCAGCCGGTTCATATCGTGCTTCTTGGGAAATAGCAGGAGATAATTCGTCTTTAGACATAGAATTTAAAAGTAACAGTTCTCGTTATTATTTTAGTACATTGAATCATGCTCATATACAATACATCTTATTCAATTAATCCGTGTTGACTAATTAAGTATGAACTTTTCCAGCTTACCAGTCTCTATTTTAGCCACAACCTTCGTTTGTCTCACACCTCCTCATTTATTGGCAAGGAATGATATCCGAACTGTCGGGGTTCATTTTGCTTCGGGTGCCACCAGTGCTGTTGTGGAAGACTCTATTATGGGTTATGAGACAGTAGATTATGTTCTTGGTGCTAGAAAAGGACAATCTATGAATGTTAGTATGGCTACGGATCATACGGCTACTTACTTCAATATTTTAGCCCCTCATGAAGATGCGATCGCTATGTTTAATAGTTCTATGAGTGAGAACCAATATGAAGGAACTCTACCGGAGACTGGTGAATACAAAATCCGAGTTTATATGATGCGTAGTGCTGCTAGACGTAATGAAAAAGCCAATTATCGTCTTGAGATGATTATTGAGTAATTAATTACAGATGTATGGGTTTAGCAAGAATAGAATTAAACTTTTCATGTCATGGCCGAGAAGAATTTTAATGTAAAATTGAAATACTAAAACAATAAAGTCTTTTGTCATAAGAAATATTAGTAATCAGTTATTAAATTATGCTATATCTTAAAGATATTATGTATCATCCTCCTGCCACTGTTGAGCCAATTTTGAAAGCAACTAATTTAGAATTAGGATCACAAGAATTAGGACTGGTTGTCGGTCCAAGTGGTTCGGGAAAAACAACGCTATTAGAAATTTTAGCAGGGTTAGCACAACAAACAAAAGGACGTATTTTTTGGCGGGAGCAAGAATTAACCTTCTTAGAATTACAACAACTCTGTGGTTTGGTTTTTCAGTTTCCTGAACGGCATTTTTGTGGCAGCAATATCTTAGAAGAATTGCGTTTAGGTCATCCAGAAATTACAACTGAAAATATTAGAAATGCGTTAGCAGAAGTTGGTTTACAAGACATTCCCCTTAATACCTCTCCTCATCGCTTGAGCGGTGGGCAACAAAGACGTTTAGCCTTAGCCGTTCAATTAATTCGTCAACCTAATTTATTATTATTAGATGAACCAACTGCCGGTTTAGATTGGTCAATGCGACTGCAATTAGCTAAACTTTTATCTAAATTAAAACAACATTGGACTTTATTAATTGTCTCCCATGACCCCGATGAATTATTATCAATTGCTGATCGTTCTTGGCGTATTCATAAAGGGGAATTAGCTTCAGTTAATTCAAAAGTTTAATCAACTATTTTTTTAATTCAATTTGACGAGAATTATCTTTTAAATCAATCCAACCTAAATCTTTTAAGCGATGACCTAAATTAGAAATTGTTACCCCTAATTCTTCAGCAATATTATACAGTTCTTTCCACTGTTGTAAATTACGCTTTTGACAAACTTCTTTTAATTTAAACTGAGGCATTAATAAACAACTAGCGAAATATTGTGCTTGCCATTCAATACCACTCAAATTTACTTCATTACGACACAATAAGGGGTCAACTTTAATCATTTTAGTCTCTTCTGTTAAACATTTGTTAACGATATTTTGATCAATATGTAATACCCAATGTCCGATTTCATGAGCAATGGTAGATTCTCCAAAACCTCCCCTTAATTCTGGAATTAATTCATTGATTTCAATTAACTTTTCTAAGGGTAAAATTCTCGCAGCAATCATTCCTTTTTCATCATTGGGAATACTATCCCACACTACGTCTAATCCTAAAAATTCGGCGACTCGACTGGCATCTATAGGAAATTTTAAGTCATAAGTAGGTGTCTTTTCCATCTCCTGCAAAATGCTACTGGCTTGTTTTTCAATGCTTTTTTTGGGAATAAAACGAAATGGCTTAAATATCTGCATGGTTTACCCCTCCTTATCTTCTTGTATCGCTTGATTAAATATTTTTTCTGCAAATTTGGGATTTTCTTTCATTCTTCTAAACAAAGTGGGCATACTTTTATAGTGTTCTCGTAAAAAGTCCTCGTTGTCTTCGGGGAGTTTACCTGCTAAAAAAATTAACTCGTCTGCGTCTAAGTCTAGATAAGCTGCTAAATCTCTAATAATATCCTCTTTTGGGGAATATTTAGCCCTATCATTCTCTAACTTGGATAAGTAAGTAAAATCTATTTCCAGCTTCTCGGCTAACTCCCTTTGACTATATCCTTTCTTTTTGCGCCTTTGACGTATCACTTGACCAAAAGTTTGACTCACGGTTTCTCCTGGGTAACTTTTTTCTCAATCGCACTTGACTAAAAAATCAATATTAGTTTACCATAGCAGTGTTGACTAAAAAATCAACATAATAGGAAATTCCAGAAACTCAAAAGAAACCTTATCAGAAAGGTTGCCTAATTTTTCAGCATTTAATACCAGGAAAATTACAATTATGGCACAAGAAACCTTAGCAGGGACAAAAGAGCAAATTTTGTCTAATTTCACCCAATTCTTAGACAAATATCATCAACAAGAATCGAGTGTTATCACCAAAGAGGAAGAACTAGAAAAGGAAAAAAATAAGCAATTATTAGAGAAAGCAGGGGAATATACCGTTAATAATATTGTTAACAGTATGGCTTCTCTACAATTAGACTTCGGACAAATTATTCAAGATTTATCCCAAAATTTAACAATAGAATCCACTAAATTAGATGAACTCAAAAAAGCGATTACAGTTAAACAAGAACAACTGCAAAAATTGCGTAAAGTAAGATTAGTCGCTGATGCACTTTATATTTTAAGACAGGAATATGAAGAGAAATCAAGAAAAATACAAGAACAGAGTAATCAACAGAAAGAAAGCTTAGAAAAAGAACAAGAAAAAACAAGAAACACTTGGAAAAAAGAAGGGGAAGAATTTACTACAAGAATAGAAGAAGAAACAGAGTTAATCAATAAACAAAGAGAACAAGAAGCAACTAATTATCAATATGAAATTCAAAAATCCCGAAAAATAGAACAGGACGAATATGAAGAGAAAAAACGTCAGCAACAGAGAGAATTACAATTATTAAATTCCACTAAAGAAAAAGCCTGGAAAGAACGAGAAGCTATCTTAGCTCAAAATGCAAAAGAATTTGAAGCTAACAAGCAAAAAATAGATGAACTAGAGGCAAAAATAAAAGAAGAGTATAATAAAGCCAAAGGTGATGCTATTAAATCTGCTGATAGAGAAGCACAAGTTAAAATTGATTTACTAGAAAAAGAATGGGAATTAAACAAACAGGGATATGAATTTAAGATTCAAGCATTAGAAACAAAAATCACTCAAAACAGTGAACAAATTTCAGAACTAAATACTCAACTACAAAATACAACTAATCAAGCGCAAAATCTAGCTTTAAGAGCCTTCCAAGGAAACAATTAAACCAAGCTAAACTATCAAATAAAGAGGTAAAAAAAATGGCACAAAAAATTAATTCTAAAAACACTAAAGCTCAAATCTTAGAAGCTTATGAAGAACTAATTCAAGAAAAATCAGCATTAGAAAGTCAAGTCAAACAATTAAGCAAAACATCACAGGTTACTCAAACCGTTATTCCCAATAATCAATCTTCCAATTCTCCTAAGAAAAAAGTTATGACAGCAGCAAACAACCTGTTCAATAATAATATTACTTTGACCATTCAAAGTTTAGAAAAAGTACAAAACAATTTTGGAAGTGCAGTTAGTCATTTATCAGAACAATTAATAGGCGAAGCTTCCTTATTAGCAGAACTTAATAAAATTACCACAGAGGAATTAGCAGAATTAGAAGAATTACACAATGTTGAAACCATTGAAGACGACACCTTATCTAACCTAATTGAAGACTATCAAACTACCGCCAAAATCAACGAAGAAGAACTAAATAAACAACAAGAAACCCTTGCTAAAGAATTAGAGGAATTACAAAAAAATTGGCACAAAGAAAAACAAAATCATAATCGAGAAGTTCGAGAAAGAGAACAAGAATATTTGACCAATAAGAAGCGAGATGAAGAACAATATATTTATAATTTAGAATTAGAAAGACAATTAGATGAAGAACAATATCAAGCAGAAAAACAAGCTTTATATCAAGAATTAAAAGAAGCAAGAGAAACCCAAGAAAAACAATGGCAAGAAAGGGAAGAGAGTATTAGTAAACAAGAAAAAGAACAAGAAGAAACGAAAGCTAAACTCCAACAATTAGAACAAGAATTAGAACAGAAAATTAAACAGGCTAAAGAAGAAGGAAAAGGAATTGGAATTTATCAAGCTAAAATTAAATCAGATTTACGGACTAAAGAAATCGAAGGAGAAAAGCATAATTATGAACTAAGAATTGCTGCTTTAGAAGAAACCATAAATAATCAAGATATTCGTCAGCAAAAACTCTCTCAACAATTAGAAGCGTCTCTCAAACAGGTTCAAGATTTAGCCGTTAAAGCCATTGAAGGAACCTCAAATCGTAATTCCTTTGAAGCGATGAAAGAAATAGCCATGGAACAGGCAAAAAATCCACAAAAAAGTAAATAAAAAGACAGTTATCAGTGAACAGTGATCGGTTATCACAATTCATTGATAACTAACTTATTTTATCACTTATATGAGAATTGGTATTAAACAGCAAAACCTGTCTGTAATAGTTCCAAAGAATCAACGTAATTAGGAGTTTCTTGAAGTTGTAATTGTAGTGAAATCGGTTTAATAGTTTGGGTTTTTAAGTTAGTTCCGACTACCTTAGTTTCATTAAATTTAGCATTTGTAAAATCAGCATCTTCAATAATAGCATTAGTTAAATCAGCCCCTTCTAAATCAGCCTCTTTTAAGTTAGCCCCTTCTAAATCAGCCTCTTTTAAGTTAGCCCCTTGAAGATTCGCCCCTCGTAAATTGGTATGACGTAATTTCGCCCGTTGAAAATTAGCCCCTTGTAATTTAGCTCCTTGAAGATTACTATATGTGAGTCGGCATTTTTCAAAATTAATTCCTTCTAAATCAGCATGACTTAAATCAACATTTTGTATAAATGTATGGCTTAAATTAGCCCCAAAAAAGGAAGCTTCTTGTAAATTACAACCACTTAAACGGGCTTGTGAAAGATTAGCCCAATTAAAATTGACCCCTGTTAAATTAGCTTCTCTAAGGTTAATTTCCTGAAGATTAGCCCCACAACAATTGGAGTATGATAAATCAGCAGCCCGTAAATTAGTATGAGCTAAATTCGCCCCACTTAACTTAGCCTTGACCAAAATGGATTTGACCATAAAAGCCCCGGTCAAATTGGCTTTGGTTAAATCTGCTTCAATCAATTGAGATTGACTCATTTTTGCATAGGACAAATCAGCCCAATTTAAACTGGCTTGACTTAAATTCGATTTAGTTAAAAATCCACGACTGAGGTTAATTCCTGTTAAATTCGATTTGGTTAAATCCACAGAGATTAACATAACTCTTGATAAATCAACTCCCGTGAGATCAAGTTCTGGGAAACTTCGATGACCTTGTTCATATTGTCGCAGTAGGTGACTAATATTCATAGTAGGATTAGGCACACTCAAAGATGGTAGCTAAATAAATTGCAGTAAAGTCAATTATCTTCTAGTTTATGTAAACTAGATGGTATCTCAATAAGAGATTAACTAATCTACTGCTATTAGTTATCCTGTATAACAGAATAAAAATGTTCATATATTTCATTTTACTCTGAAGAAAATATGATTTGTGCTATCAATTATAATTTGTTAAAAAACTTATTTGTTATTTAATTTTACTCATGTTATTTTGTAAAGTATTTTATATTATCCTCCTTATTAACCTCTAAGTTTTTAAATAATGTCTATTTTGTTACTGAAATATTACTGAGGTTTTTGACCTGGTTTTAATGTTTAAGTCGCATTTTCTCTGAGACTCTATTATAATTCAATCATAATCTTACTTAAAAATAATTTTAGTCTGAGTTAGTCACTAGGGAATAAATTTGACCATCCATAAGAATGCGAGTAATTCCCTTGGCTTGTAGATAATCACAAGTTTTGTAAAGAAGACGGCCATCAGGAACTTTAATCACTCGTTGAGAACGATTAGAGAAACGACGGGCAACCCGATGATTATCAAAAATGGGTAAGGTTTTTTGCTGTACCTCATCCATAGGAATTTGACCGAGATGGGCAAATTCTTTCAACGGTTTGGCAATTAATTCAGCAGAACGATCAATGACCAGATAACAAGTTTTAGGGAAAGTGGCCGCCGATAAAGGAAGAACTTGAATATCTTCAGTTGTCGATAAAGACTCCTCGTACTCTTCTTCTTCGTCTCCTTCATCCTCATCGTCTTCGTCATCCCAGTCGTCGTCACTGTCTTCTAAATCTTCTCCTAACATTTCTCCGACGGCAACCACGTTAACATCTTCTAAGTCTTCTGTGTCTTCGTCTTCCTCTTGAGACACTAAGACAGGGGCTTCTTTTTTGACCACTGGCTTAGGTTTGGACGAAGGTTCTGGGGATGGAGTTTCAGGAGTAGACTCAGACTCTGTTGGTTGATCAGTGGTCGCCCCTGAAACTGAAGGAGGTTCTTGTCGGGGAGCATCTTCACTAACTTTAAGAATCGGTTTTGCTTGCTTGGGGGTAGAGTCTTCTTCGACAGTAGCTTGAGTTTTAGTGGTTCTGGCTAAGCGTTTTTGTTGAATTAAATCTTCATACTCCACATCCGATAGAGTATTTTTCAAAAAACGACTAATAGTAGAACTACTGACCCCGTAACGGTCAGCTAAGGTAGATGTGGTTTCTGGAGTTTGACGATAAAGATTAAGAATTTCTTGTTTGTCGTCGTCGGTTAGTTTCTTGGGACTCATGGGATTATACCTACCTTTTTGGCAGTTCGACTCTACCTTAACACCTCAGAAGCATCTGCTAGAATTATCCCCAGTAACCTAGGGGTAAACTAATTCTCAACAGGTGGCTAGGATATCAGGATTTAATGGATTGCCTGATCTAGTGTATCGTTAACCGCTAGGTTTCATCCCTTCTTAGTATCAAAAACTTAACGATTATGGCAATGGCAAAGGGGAAACCCGCTTTATTAGTATTAGCAGACGGAACAACGTTTGAAGGGTTATCCTTCGGGGCGAAAGGAACCACCGTGGGAGAGGTAGTATTTAATACAGGAATGACAGGATATCAAGAAGTTTTGACCGATCCCAGTTATTGTGGTCAGATTGTGACGTTTACTTATCCAGAATTGGGAAATACAGGGGTTAACCCCGATGATGAAGAATCAGAAAAACCCCAAGTTAAAGGGGTAATCGCCCGTAACATAACTTATCGCCCTAGTAATTGGCGATCAACTGAATCTTTACCGGATTATTTGATTCGTCATAAAATTGTAGGTATCTACGGCATTGACACCAGGGCTTTAACCCGTAAAATTCGTTCTGTGGGGGCGATGAATGGCATTATTTCCACAGAAATTTTGGATAAAAGCGAGTTATTGCGTCAAGTTCAATCAGCCCCGTCGATGGCAGGGTTAAATTTAGTCAAAGAAGTTACCACTAAAGAAATTTATGAGTGGTCAACTCCTACAGAGGGACACTGGGAATTTAAAGCTAAAAATGGCGATGGTTCTTCCGATGCTTTAACGGTTGTCGCCATTGATTTTGGGGTAAAACGGAATATTCTACGACGATTAGCTAGTTATGGCTGTAAAATCATTGTGGTTCCTGCCGATACCTCGGCTGAAGAAATATTAAAGCATAATCCTGACGGTATTTTCTTATCCAATGGACCGGGAGATCCTTCAGCAGTTACTGAAGGAGTAAGTACAGTTAAAGCCTTAATTGAACAAGGAAAACCCACCTTTGGGATTTGTATGGGACACCAAATTTTAGGGTTATCTTTAGGGGCCGAAACTTTTAAGTTAAAGTTTGGTCATCGCGGTTTAAATCAACCCTGTGGACTACAACAAAAGGTAGAAATTACCAGTCAGAATCATGGTTTTGCAGTAACGGAAAAATCCTTAGATGCAGAGGTAGAAATTACTCATCTCAATTTGAACGATCGCACAGTGGCCGGGTTATCTCATAAAACCTTACCTTTCTTCTCCGTACAATATCATCCCGAAGCCAGTCCCGGTCCCCATGATGCGGACTATTTATTTGAGAAGTTTGTCAAGATGATGAAAGAAAATAAGGGAAAATGATCTAATCCCCCCAAACCCCCCTTAAAAAGGGGGGTTGATAGTTGTAACTGTTTAATTTCCTGTTCCCTGAAATAATGAGTGAAACCCTTGCCTTAACAGTTCGTATGTGCAATGAACTGTTAACCAGCTTATGTCAATTGTTAGCCCTCTTTGTCATTTTTATTGGCATTATGAGGGCGTTGATTATTTTCCTCAAAGATTTATTGTTTAAACCCCAAACAACCGAAGCGTTTCAACGCAGTCGTTTGGCAATGGGTTATTCTTTTTCTTTGGGATTAAGCTTTTTGGTGGGGGCAAGTATTTTAAAGACGATGATTTCTAGTCGATGGGATGATCTGGCCAGATTAATTCTTATTATTGCCGTACGAACAATTCTTAATTATCTCCTCACACAAACGATCGCTTCTTCTGATCAAAAAGAATCACTTTCACTCTCGAATAATAACAACAATTCATAAAAAAGCGACCAAGATTAAAGATACAGTAACTTCATAAAAAGTAAGAGAACGGGCAATACAAAGTCCTGGTAATTTTCTCATTTTTTTACTTTAATTTGGGTCAATAATTAACTGATATTTGAGAAGAAAAAGAGGAGAGGTGATAAGGTTATCACCAACGCCGGACTCCTCCCTCAAAACAATGACCCCTCACACCTACTTATCTGTTTAAAACGCTTTGGAAAAAACAGATTATAGATGTCGGACAAAGGCAGTAGGTTGATATTTGTTTGTGACTGCGTTTTGCCTTCAATCTTAGTTTATCGGGTTAATATTAATACTTCAGTCCCAGAAAAAAGAGAATTTTTTAAATTAATGAGTAGAAAATTGTGTTAATAAAGTGGAAAATTAGGGAAATAAAGAGAAATTTTAACATCCATTAATTTAATTATACATAATGTTTGTATAAAAAGATACTTAGGTTATTAGGTTTTCGTATAAATTGCAACAATTTAATTTACATCGGTAAAGCATTCAAAACTTATATAGGATGTTGAGTTTTCTTTAATTATCCCAACCTACAACCTATAAAAAAAAGCTTCTTGAGTTCTTCAATACTCAATCCAGCATCATTAATAATTCCAGCCATTGCATAAGCATTAACGGGATTTGCTCTAGGAATAACAATGAGATTATCCCGGATGTAGGTGCATCCTTCGAGTCTGTGGGAGGTATTGCGATCGCCGTTTTAAATCGAGGGTTACGTCCTTTTTTAACTAAATGGCATCCTCTCTTACAAGTTTGGGAAGCAAAACGCCCTCTTGATGTCAGTCCGTTAGAATATGAAAAGCAATGGGATCCACTTCAATCTAAGGAAACATGGTATTAATTTTGCCCAAGCAACCTCTGTTTTAAAAGATGATACTGCTATTACGATTTATGATGAACATTCTCTCGAATATAGATATATTACAATTGGAATGAGTGATCTTGGTGAATTATTGGTAGTAGTTTATACTTTAAGAGAGAATAGAATTAGGTTAATCTCAGCCAGAAAAGCAAATAAACGCGAACGTCAACAATATGTAAATTAAGATTATGAAAGAGAACTACGATTTTTCCCAAGGTAAAAGAGGTGCTGTCATTCCGACTTCTTCTCATCAAATTAAAGTTAATCTTACCCTTGATAAAGAGATTATAGACTGGTTTAAAGCTAAAGTTAATCAATTAGAAGGAGGGGACTATCATCAATTAATCAATCAAGTTTTACAAGAATATATTAAACAAAACGAAGATGATAAAGAAGCTTTTTATGCCTATTTAGATCGTAAACAGCAACAGCCTAAACAGGTAATAATTGAAGTTGATGAATTAGATAGTTTAACCCCTGATCAACAAATTGAATTAATTACTCAATGCCACTGAGGACTTCATCAGAGTAGTGAATAAATAGGGAAAATATTAAAAATATATAGAAAATTTAAGTTTTTTAGAATACTTTGATACAATAAAAATCTTCTAGAAAATCAAGATTGTTATTAGCAATGATAGTTAATTCGTCATTATTATTAAAAGAAATTGCCGAAAAAACCTGCAATGTTGCCCGAAAATTAGGGGGACTTTCAACAAGCGATCGCAACCAAGCTATAGAAGCGATCGCACAAGCTTTAGAAACCGCATCAGACGATATTATAAAAGCCAATGAACTTGATTGTGAATTAGCAGAAAAAGAAGGCATTTCCAAGCCTTTATATAATCGTTTAAAATTAGGGGAAACTAAACTTAAAGCCACTATAAAAGGAGTAAGAGATGTTATTAATTTACCTGATCCTGTGGGTCATATTTCTATTCACAGAGAATTAGATGAAGGTTTAATCTTAAAACGGGTTAGTTGTCCTTTAGGGGTATTAGGCATTATTTTTGAAGCTCGTCCCGAAGCTTTAATTCAGATTACCAGTTTAGCCATAAAATCAGGCAATGGAGTCATTTTAAAAGGTGGAAAAGAAGCATTAAACTCTTGTCAAACTTTAGTTAAAGTGATTCGAGAAGCTTTGAGTAAAACTAAAGTTAGTCCTGATGCTGTACAGTTATTAACCACCCGTGAAGAAATTAGAAACTTGTTAGATTTAGATGAATATATTGACTTAATTATTCCTAGAGGTTCCAATGAATTTGTGAGATTTATTCAACAAAACACTAATATTCCCGTTTTAGGTCATGCGGATGGAATTTGTCACTTATATATTGATCAAAAAGCTGACTTAGAAACAGCCATTTCTATAACAGTTGATTCAAAAACACAATATCCTGCTGCTTGTAATGCTATCGAAACTTTATTAATTCATCAAGCTATTGCTACTGAATTTTTACCTAAAATAACTGAGGCTTTAACCTATCATCAAGTTAGATTAAAAGGGGATAAATTAACTCAAGATTATCTCAATATTGAAGCAGCAACTGAAGAAGACTGGCAGACAGAATACAGTGATTTGATCTTATCTATCAAGATTGTAGATTCTTTAGAAGCAGCCATCAATCATATTAATACCTATGGTTCAAAACACACCGATGGTATTATTACAGAAGATAAAAATAGCGCAAAAATATTCATGAATCAAGTCGATGCTGCTGGTGTTTATCATAACTGTTCAACCAGGTTTGCAGACGGATTTCGTTATGGGTTTGGGGCAGAAGTTGGCATTAGTACCCAAAAAATGCCTCCTAGAGGTCCTGTGGGGTTAGAAGGGTTAGTTACCTATAAATATAAAGTTACAGGAAAGGGTCACATTGCAGCTACCTATTCTGGTGAGAATGCAAAAGCGTTTACTCACAAAGAAGTATAACTTTCTTCTTTAATTGTTTGTCTTATAATATAGGAGAAAATGCTAATAAATTGAAAAAGATAAGATTATGGAAATATTAATTTCTTTGCTAATTACCGCTATCAGTTTATTGATTATTGCACAACTACCCATAGGGGTAGAAGTGGATAGTTTTTGGAAAGCTTTAGTGGCTGCTATTGTTTTTGGTATTCTCAATGCCTTAGTTAAACCCATTCTGATTTTTCTTAGCATTCCTTTAACTATATTAACATTAGGTTTGTTTTTGTTAATTGTTAATGCCATCGTATTTGGTTTAGCTGCTGCTTTAGTTAGCGGTTTCCGCTTACGCTATGGTTTTTGGAGTGCGCTTTTTGGGTCAATTTGTTTGAGTTTTATTAATGGTATTTTATCAAATTTTGTAGGATAATAAATCTCAAGAAAGTTTGAGTAAGAGACGCTATTAATAGCGTCTCTATAAATATTAGAATATAAATAATTAAAAGCTAATGGATGACTATAATCAAATTAATTTAACGATTGATTGGAATCAATTAATTATAGATTATCAAAAAAACTATTCTAATTACAAAGTTGCAGAAAAGAAAAAAAGTTATCAACTATTTCCTCAAGGAACCCCTCAAATTCCAGAATCTATAAAATTACGAGATTATCAGCAAGAAGCGGTTATTAACTGGTTTAAAAATAAGGGAAGAGGCACCTTAAAAATGGCCACGGGAAGTGGAAAAACGATTACTGCTTTAGCCATTGCTACAGAATTATATGAAAAGATTAGACTAGAAGTTTTATTAGTGGTTTGTCCCTATCGTCATTTAGTGATTCAATGGGAAAGAGAATGTAAAAAGTTTAATCTTAATCCTATTTTAGCCTTTGAAAGTGTTTATAATTGGCAAAGTCAACTATCAACAGAATTATATAATATTCAGTGTAAACAAAAACCTTTTTTAACTATTATTACCACTAATTCGACTTTAATTAATCAAGGATTTCAATCACAAGTCAAATTTTTCCCTGAAAAAACCTTAATTATTGGTGATGAAGCACATCATTTAGGTTCCCCCCGTTTAGAGAGTAGTTTACCCCGAAATATTGGCTTAAGATTAGCCTTATCAGCTACCCCAGAACGCTATTTTGATGAGGAAGGAACCGACGCTTTATTAACCTATTTTGGAGACATACTTAAACCAGAATTCACTCTAGCCGATGCCATTAAAAAAGAGGCATTAGTTCCCTATTTATACTATCCTATTTTTGTTAATTTAACAGAGTCAGAAGCCTTTACTTATGCTAAATTAACTCAGCGTATTGGATGGGCATTAGGAAAAAATGATAATATTAAAAATAATGAAAACTTGACCTCATTATTAATACAGCGATCGCGTTTGATTGGAACTGCAGAAAATAAACTAACTGCCCTCAGAGAATTGATGAAAACTCGTTTAGAAACGAAATATACACTCTTTTACTGTGGGGATGGTTATTTAGAAAATGAACCAAACAATTATAAAAAACAAATTGCAGCCGTGACTCGTATTTTAGGACGAGAATTAGGCTATCGAGTTAATACTTATACCGCCGAAAATACCTTAGAGGAAAGAAAAAAAATACGGGAACAATTACAAAAAGGAGACTTGCAAGGTGTCGTGTCCATTCGCTGTTTAGATGAAGGAATCGATATTCCAGAAATTGAACAAGCTGTAATTTTAGCCAGTAGTGGAAACCCTCACCAATTTATTCAAAGAAGAGGCAGAGTATTACGACCTTATCCTTCTAAAAAACAAGCTATTATTTATGATATGATAGTGATGCCTCCTAATTTAGACAGAGAAACCTGGGAAGTTGAACGAAACTTATTAAGAAAAGAGTTAAAGCGATTTATAGAATTTGGCGAAATTGCTAAAAATGCAGAAGAAGTCAAGCAAAAATTCTTATTAATTCAAGAACAATATACTCTCTAAATAAGGTAGAATAAAATAGAGATAGTTATTAAAAATATTATTATGGCAGGACATAGTAAATGGGCAAATATTAAACGCCAAAAAGAAAGAGTAGATGCCAAAAAAGGGAAAACATTTGCTCAGTTATCCCGTGCAATTATTGTGGCAACTAAACACGGTATTCCTGATCCTAACGGGAACTTTCAACTACGAACCGCCATCGAAAAAGCCAAAGCAGCCGGCATCCCCAATGATAATATTGAACGGGCGATCGCAAAAGGTGCTGGAACCTATGAAAATGATGACACCATCTATGAAGAAATTCGCTACGAAGGTTATGGGGTTGGGGGGGTTGCTATTTTAATAGAAGCTTTTACGGATAACAGAAATCGCACTGCAGCCGACTTACGTTCTGCCTTTAATAAAAATGGGGGTAACTTAGGGGAAACTGGCTGTGTGAGTTGGATGTTTGAACAAAAAGGAGTGGTGAGGATAGAAGGTAACATTAATGAAAACGCTTTATTAGAAGCTTCTATGGAAGGAGAAGCCGACAGTTATGAATTATACGAAGAAGGAGATGAACCAGCAGCCGAAGTATTTACAGAGATGACCAACTTAGATACATTAAGTCAAACATTGAACGATAAAAACTTTAACGTCACAGAAGTTGAATTAAGATGGATTCCTAATAATCTTATTTGCATTGAAGATGATGAGCAAGCCAAAGCCATTATTAAATTAATTGAGGCCTTAGAATCCTTAGATGATGTACAGAATGTGACCACTAACTTTGAAATGGCTGATGAATTAATGTTGCTAAGTGTAGAAAACTAAAAAAAGAGGGGAATCTCAATAATTGAAATTCCCCTACTCTCTTGAATTAAGCATTGATGAAAAATAGCTTAAGATTCCGTTTCCTCACGGGTTTGGATGTATAAAATAAGTAGGAATACGGTAGGAACGAGAACAAAAAGAATAGTCGCAATAAAGCCAAGATCGTTAACTTCCATGGGTAATAAGCCTCTATGTTATCAAATGAAAACAACAACTCTTAGAATATCATTACAACGGTCAATGACTGCAATGCGTTCTATCTATTATTTGGGCTTGGTAACTACCTTGATAGGTCCATTAACAATGGTTTGACAAGCGAGACGGTAATTATCAGGCTTTTTCTTAAGCACTCGTTTTTCAAAATCAGTACGGGGAGAGAGATTTTCCATCCCTTCAGCAATTTCGACAATGCAGGTTCCACACTGCCCATAACCACCGCAATTCATCAGTTTACCTTTGAAGGTATAAATATCAACTTTATTTTGTAAAGCTTTCTCCCGTAGATTCGCTCCTTGCGCTGATACAACCTCTTTATTTTCTTTAACAAAATTGATAGTCATCTGCCCTCCTTGCATTATGCCGATAGTATAGAACAACCATTACTTATAATGTTAAGAAATTATAAGAAATTTAACCAACGTATTCAATAGTTGATCCTAACCAGACAAGAGAAAAATCTTACATAGTAGGATTTACCTGATCTCAAAAAGACGGCCATCGGGGTAGTTACTTACCGCCCGTTGCAGGGCATTAAGGGACTGATTATATTGAATGATAGCTTGTAGAAAATTACCCCGTGCTTGGGATAAGTCTCGTTGAGCATCAATAACATCCGTTTGAGTGCCGACCCCTGCTTGGAAGCGTAATCTTGCCAGTCTGAGGGCTTCTTCACGAGTGGCTACATTTTGCTGGGTACTGCTGATATTTTCCTTATTCGCAATCAATTGGTAGTAAGCATCCTCAACTTCAAAACGAATTTGATTACGAGCATCAGCAAATTGAATGTTGGCTTGATCCATACGGCGTTCAGCAGCCCTAGCACCAGCAAACGCTCGTCCCCCATCAAATAATCGCCAAGTTAAACGAGTTTCAAAACGATAGTTAACCAATGCACCCAAAGAATCATCAAAGTCATCGTCAAATCCATAATTAGCGAGAAAATCTAAGCGTGGAATAATTCCAGCGATCGCAATGCGACGATCCTGTTGAGCAATTTCTCGCTGTACTAACTGTTGTTCTAACTCCGCACGATGTTTGTAAGCTTGAACGATGGTTTCTTCGAGGGAGAGAGGCCAAGTTCCTGATTCTGTAATTTCATCAGCAGCCACTAATTGAACGTGCTGGCCGACACTGAGGGTTTCTGCTAACCTGCGTCTGGCGATTCGTTGTTGAGCGATCGCCCGGGTTAATTCCTCGTTAGCTGCAGCCAAGTCTCCTTCGGCCCGTAATACATCAAATCGAGTCCCTAACCCTGCTTGTTCTAAAAGTTGGGCATCCCGTAGGGTTTGAGAGGCATTTTCTACGTCTGCTTGAGCGATCGCTACCTGAGCATCGGCATTTTGTAAAAGATAATAGTTATCAGTCGCTTCAAAACGCACCTGTTCAGAAATTCTTTCTAACTCTAATTGGCGAGAGCGAATTTCCCGTCTAGCTCTAGTAATACGACCATCTCGTTCCCCACCGCTATAAATATCATAGTCAAGGGTTACGTTAAAAATACCTGTGGTTTCTCGAGATTCAGCCACAGAATCCCGTTCAAAACCCGCACTAAAGTCTCCAATCTGTCGTTCAATAAATTCACGGTTTACTCTCGAATCCACATCTATAGTCGGATATAAGGCTGCTCTTTCTTCTCTTAAGAGAGCTTTAGATTCTTCGACTGCAATACGAGCTTCTTCTAACTCCCGATTATTTTGTAGGGCAAAAGCAATTACTTCTTTTAAAGTTAAAGGTCGATTGATAGTTGTTTCTACATTCTCGGGTTTAGTCGGGAAAAGTAAAGGATTACCACTAGGATTTAGGTTATTTGGGGGTAATTGTTCTAAAACTGTTTCTGAATATTCCTCAGATTCTTCGAGACTAGGAGGGTTTGTGGACTGGGACAGCATTGTGGGAGCAGTTTTTTGGCTTTCTCCTACAACAGTTGCCCTTTTTTTCTTTGTTTGGGATGAAACAGAGGACTCTTTCATCTGTTTGATATCAGTAACACGGGGTTGAGATTTCAAGGAATTCTCAGGTTGCAAGAGTAATTTAGAAGCCTCAGATTCCTTAGAAGATACGGTTTGCGCCATTAACTCTGTATTCGGGGATAATGCGGACAACAAACCAACACTCACACACACACAATAACGTAGAACAAACATAATGTTTATCAAAAATTCTAGTTAAACAATTAAATGATAATAGAAATGAAAAATTGATAGTTGGTTGAGGAAAAGTTAGACAGTGAGCCAATCATAAACTAGGGTCAGCCATAGCCTAGACTCAATCTTAACTTAATCTATATTAACATTTGACATGATTTGCTTTGAACTCATCTTACCTTTTTTAATACCCTATGTCTTGTTTATTATTAATTGGTTCTAATCGATATTGATCTGAATTTATCAATTCTTTTTTAGATAAGTCCCTCGTAGATTGAGAAAGAGAAGACATAGACTTCTGTATAGAAATCTCTTTAGTTTTGATTATTTCTTGCTCAGAAGTTATTCCTTTTGTCTTAGAATTTCTAGAAGAATTGGCTTGAGACAACGATATTTTTGCTTTTATATTTTCTGTTGGCATGGAAGACATTTCCTTCCCACTTTCTGATGAATTCATCTCTGACGAATTCGTTTTAGGTGATAAGTTTTGAGAGTTTATCTGTTCAATCTTACTGTTTTTTTTTCCTTCTTCTTCTACATTTTTAGTTTCTGAAGAAGTTAGAGCAGATGAGTCCTTCTCTGATTCTATTTGTTCAATCTTGCTGTTTTTTTCTGCTTCTTTTTCTGTATTTTTAGTTTCTGAAGAAGTTAGAGCAGATGAGTCCTTCTCTGATTCTATTTGTTCAATCTTGCTGTTTTTTTCTGCTTCTTTTTCTGTATCTTCAACTTCTGAAGTTAGAGCAAATGAGTCTTTCTCTGATTCTATCTGTTCAATCTTGCTGTTTTTTTCTGCTTCTTTTTCTGTATTTTTAGTTTCTGAAGAAGTTAGAGCAGATGAGAGAGATTCTGGTTTTATCTCTTCGACATTTTTGCTTTCTTGTAAAATATCTGTTTGTGTTTCGGTTGATTCTTGGTCAGATACATCATTATCATTTTTAGTCTTATCTTCTATAACTTTTTCATCGAGACTATTTTCTTCATTACCATTCCACGAAAGATTTTTTTTGATTAAGCGGTTTATTTTATCTTGTTCTTCGGGGGTTAACTCTCCAGGTTCTCCTGATAATTCTTTATAAATTTTAATATATTCGGCTGCTGATTTATACCAACTAAAATCCTGGTTCATACATCGCTGTTGAAGTTTCATCCAATCTGCTTTAAAGCGAAATCCTTCCCAAGCACGAATCATACAAACTAATAAATCTAAGGGTTCATAATGGTCAAAACAATAACCAGTCCCCTCTTGATGAATTGGGTCATAAAACGTTACTGTATCTCCTAATCCTCCAGTCCGTCGAACAATAGGAATACAACCATAACGCATAGCAAACAGTTGACTAATCCCACAGGGTTCAAAACGAGAAGGCATCAAAAAGACATCAGACCCGGCAAAAATGCGTCGAGATAAGACATCATTGTAGAGAATTTGAACTGATACGCGGCCAGGATAACGGGCTGATAACTGCCATAACTGATTTTCATAATAATGATCCCCACTACCCAAAACAACCAATTGAGAATTTGTATGGGCCATAAAACGATCTAAAATTTGTAGGATTAAATCAATTCCTTTTTGTTCAACTAAACGAGTCACCATCCCCATGACAAAGGCATCTTTATTGATTTCTAGCCCCGTTTCTTCTTGAAGACCAATTTTATTAGCAACGCGTTTTTCGAGGGTATAGGGGGTAAAACTTTGATAAATTAACTGGTCTTCGGCAGGATTATAGACATCCATGTCAATGCCGTTGAGAATACCCACCAAGTTTTGATTCACATAGGATAATAATCCATCGAGTCTTTCTCCATAAGCGGGTGTTTGAATCTGTTGCGCGTATGTTGGGGAAACAGTAGTAATGCGTCCAGCAAATTTGATTCCTGCCGCCATGGCATTATCTCCATCCATATACCAGGGACACCAGGTATGATGCTCTATAAAGCCACGACCGGGCCCTTGATAGGCTAAATTATGAATCGTAAAAACAGTGGTAATGTCAGGGGTTTCGTGCATCCACACCGGAATCATACCGGTATGCCAGTCGTGACAATGGATAATATTGGGTTTCCAACAATTCCAGGCAAACTCTGCTGCTGCGTTAGAAAAGAAAGTGAACCGCCAATATTCATCATCTCCATAAATTCGGCGAGGGGCAAAACTATGATGTCTCAGTAAGTAAAGGGGAACATCGCTTTCAGGAAGAGTGGTTTGATGAACCGAAAACTCTTGGGACATGGCGTTAGATGTCCATATTGGTTCTGAGGGAATTTCTATTTTATCGTCGAGAAATCCGTAATAAGGCATGAGAATTCGTACATCATACCCTAATTGATGTAAAACTTTCGGTAAAGCTCCGATAACATCTCCCATTCCGCCGGCTTTAGCTAACGGAGCGACTTCTGCCCCTACAAATAAAATTCGCATTCTTAACTCTGTGTTCCCTTGTTTGCCACTTTATGATTTTGACATACTCTACCGTTAAATTGGAAATTATGATAAAAGTTTTTTGAGGTAAGTTAATTACTTAGCCTGTTTACCAGTCTCCTCGGATGGCTAATGTTAATCCCGGAGAATAAATATTAACAAACATGGTTTTGCGATCGCCAGAAAAACAAACACCAGCAAACTCACTATTATTGTAAGCATTACGAGCTAATTTATAATATTTTCCTTCTGGTGTCACACCGATCAAAAATTGTTCTCCTAAACCATCTTCACAAAGGATTAAATCACCAAAGGGAGACATAATTAAATTATCAGGATAATCTAAAATTTCTGCACCCGGAGATTCTGCAAATAAGGCGATAGTTTCTTCTGTTGGATCATAGCGAAAAATTTGTCCTTTTTCTGCATTTCCTCCACTGGTACAAGTAAAATAAAACTCACTGTCTGCGAAACAAATACCTTCCCCTCGTTTAAAAATGGCAGCTCCTTTTTTTTGTGCTGCGTAGCGTAATGTATCTTCATCGGGATCAACGGTTTCAATGTTTACCCATTGCACTGATTTCGGTTCATTAATAGGATAATCTTTACTGGTATCTATTCTTGGCATTCCTTCAATAACTAAGGCTTCTAAAATGCCTCCTTTTTGTAAATTTTCGCTTTCATGGGGACGGAAGCGATAAAAACAACTATCGTTTTGATCTTCTGTTTGATAGACATAACCTGTTTTTGGATCAACTGCAATGGCCTCGTGTCGAAATCTTCCCATCTCAATTAAGGGCGTTGGGTTTGCCATTTTTCCCTGAGAAGGAACTTCAAAGTTATATCCATGTTTCTTAATTATCTCATTAGAATTATCTCGATCTTTTATCGTAGAAATAGAAGTATCTTCTTCACAACTAATCCAAGAATTCCAAGGGGTTATTCCCCCACTACAATTACGATTCGTTCCTGCTAAGGAAGCAAATTCTTCTTTTAAAGTAAGATTTTTATCGAGAATTAAAGTGGTGGTTCCACCTTGAGAAATAGGGTCATATTTATCTTTTATTAACCCTTTAATACCATAGGGTGAATTGGAACTTAATTCATGATTACGCACTAAAATGATTTGACCATTATTACCCGAAAATGCTGCCATTCCGTCAAAAGCAGGCGGAACAATATTTCCATCATTCATGGATTTTCCTCCGTAGGAAATAACTTTATATTTCCATCCTTTAGGGAGATCCAAAATACCATTTGGATCAGGAATTAATGGGCTAAATTTATTGGTGCTTGTGGGTTTACTATGAGCAACAAGATGATAGTAGTTTTTTAGTGAATTAGCAGCAATAATGCTAGTAAAACTAATCCCTGTTATGGTTAGAAAATTTCTGCGAGATATAGCCATTTTATTTCATTATTTTTATTTTATAATTAATTTTATGTTTGAGGCCATTTTTGCCATTATTTTTAATATCGTACATTAAATGATCCACTTGTTCAATAGCTTGGTCAACTGATTGAGGAATTGTATAATAAGTAATAGCACCAATACTAAAACTGATGGGTAGTTGTTCTAATTTTGCCATAACTAAAAGTTCGCTTTTAATACGGTTTAAAACACCATTAGCTCTTTGATAATCGAGTTCTAATAAGATTAAAGCAAACTCATCTCCTCCTAATCTAGCTAATGTATCTGTCTGTCTAATACTAATTTTAATAATATCTGCGATCGCCTTTAATAAATCATCCCCTTGATTATGACCGAATTGATCATTAACCATTTTAAAATTATCCACATCAAAATAAGCTAAAGTAAAAGGGTGATTATAACGAGAAAATCTATCCATTTCTTCTTGTAAAACTTCACGAAAAAACCGTCTATTGACCGATTCGGTTAAACTGTCAATACGGGCTAATTTTTTCTCTCTTTCGTAAGCTGTTTTGAGTTCTGATAATAAATAGGTTACAATAATAAAGAAAGATAATCGTACAGTCGCGTTCCATTGTTCTAACCATAGTTGAGAATTTTGGCTAATGTTTGTTTCTGCCCACCACCAACACAAAGAACAGATCACAGAAAAAATAATTCCTATTTTTCTACTACCATACCAGGTGACTAAGGCAATAGGAAATAAATAAAAAATTGAAATACCTAAATCAATTTTTATATAAAAATCTATCGAGGTGATAATTACCACCAAAATAAGAGACAAAGTAACAATAAGAAATTGAGGTAGGGTATGTAAAATTTGGGTTATTGTCTTTAAATATTTTTTCATGATTATTTCTGTTTCCTTTTTCCATTATCTAGGGAAGTGAAGAGATAAGCTTGTAGATAAATCTTTGTGATGAATTTATAGTTATTACCCTATTAATTATGATAAGCTAAAAAAGCTAAAAATGTAGTTAAAGATTTCTAAGATATTTTTAAGTATTATGACTTCTATTAATGAGCAATTATCCCAGGGGTTTCAAGACGCTTTAGTGAAATCCTTTGGTGAAGAATTTACAGAAATTGATCCCCAAGTAACCACCGCTAGGGATCTCAGACATGGAGATTATCAAGCTAATATTGCCCTTCCTTTAGCCAAGAAACTCAGAAAAAATCCTAGAGAAATTGCTCAAATTATTATCAATAATTTATCTTTAGATAACATTTGTGAATCTCCTACAATTGGCGGTCCGGGTTTTATCAATTTAAAACTTAAGTCCAGTTATCTAGAAACTAAACTAACATCTTTATATCAAAATCAGCGTTTAGGAATTCAAAAAGTTGAGAATGCTGATAAGGTGATTGTTGACTTTTCTAGTCCTAATATTGCTAAAGAAATGCACGTCGGACACTTACGATCAACCATTATCGGTGATTGTATTGCCCGTACTTTAGAATTTTTAGGTTATGAGGTT
Source organism: unicellular cyanobacterium SU3 (assembly GCA_002172675.1). Lineage (GTDB taxonomy): Bacteria > Cyanobacteriota > Cyanobacteriia > Cyanobacteriales > Microcystaceae > Crocosphaera. The sequence continues at coordinate 113,489 of NETF01000173.1, read as the reverse complement.
TTAAGACTGAATCATGTAGGGGACTGGGGAACCCAATTCGGGATGCTAATTACCTATTTAAAAGAAGTTTATCCCGATGCCCTAACTAAAGCAGATGCCCTAGAAATTGGGGATCTTGTCAACTTTTATAAACAAGCCAAAAAACGATTTGATGAAGATCCTAAGTTTCAAGAAGCAGCCAGAGAAGCAGTAGTAAAATTGCAATCAGGCGACGAAGAAAGTAAAAAAGCTTGGCAATTACTCTGTGATCAATCCCGTCGAGAATTTCAAAAAATATATGATCGTTTAGATGTTCAAGTAACAGAAAGGGGAGAATCTTTTTATAACCCTTATTTAGATGATGTTATTAAGGCTTTAGATGAACAAAATATCTTAGAAAAAGATCAAGGGGCGCAATGTGTTTTCTTAGAAGGATTTACTAATAAATCAGGTGATCCTTTACCTTTAATTGTTCAGAAATCTGATGGGGGTTATAACTATGCAACCACAGATTTAGCTGCCTTAAGATACCGTATTAAAGAAGATAAAGCTAAACGGATTATTTATGTAACCGATGCCGGGCAATCTAATCATTTTGCTCAAGTTTTTCAAGTTGCCCAAAAAGCCAATTTTTTACCCGATAATGTAGAAGTAACTCATGTCCCTTTTGGGTTAGTTAAAGGGGAAGACGGCAAAAAATTAAAAACCCGTTCAGGGGAAACCGTTAAACTCAAAGACTTATTAGATGAAGCAGTTAATTATGCTCGAAAAGACTTAGAAAATCGCTTACAATTAGAAGAGAGAAAAGAGTCAGAAGCATTTATTAATCATGTCTCTGAAACGGTAGGAATTAGTGCAGTCAAATATGCAGATTTAAGTCAAAATCGTATTAGTGATTATATTTTTAGTTATGATAAGATGTTAGCTTTACAAGGAAATACAGCCCCTTATATGTTATATGCTTATGCAAGAATTCAAAGTATTAGTCGAGAGGGAAATATTGACTACGAAAATTTAGGCGAAAATATACAAATTCTTCTCAAAGAAGACACTGAGATTGAATTAGCAAAGTATTTACTACAACTGAGTGAAACAATAAAAGAAGTGGAAAAAACTCTACTTCCTAATCGTCTTTGTGACTATTTGTATGAACTCAGTAAAAAATTTAATCGTTTTTACGAGAATTGTCCTGTATTAAAATCAGATGAACCGGTAAAAACGTCCCGTTTATTACTATGTGATTTAACCGCAAGAACTCTAAAATTAGGATTATCTTTATTGGGAATTTCTGTCTTAGAAAGAATGTAAGTTCTCAATGAATAATTGATAATTAATAATGAATAATTATTCATTGATAAGTGAAAAATAAAATAACTTGTCTAAACAGACAAGTTATCAGCTTACTTTACTTAACTTAATCAGTAGAAGAACTTAACTTTTCTTGAGCCAGTCGTCTTTTTTTGGCATATAATTGTATAGATGCTGCCATTAAAATAACTAAAGCGGCAATTAACCAAGTGGTTAAATCTAGGGGTAAATTGTTCTTAAAGATAGCTAATAAAACAATAATAACTAATAGAACTGTTGGGGCTTCGTTTAATACCCTAAACTGTTGTCCTGTCCACTGACATTCCCCTTTTTCTAACTGTTTCATTATTCTTCCACAGTAGAAATGATAACCTAACAGTAAAGCAACAAAAGCTAATTTGATATGTAACCATCCTGATTTTAAAACATCAGGTTCCGTAGAAACTAAGCCAATAGCCATGGCAACAGTTACAATCATCCCTGGGGTTGTAATAATATTATAAAGACGTTTCTCCATAATTTCATACTGTGTTTTAAGGATACTTTGATCAGGTTCTTTTTTCTCTGAAGCTTCAGCATGATAAACGAATAAACGAACGAGATAAAATAATCCTGCAAACCAAACGACAATACCAATTAAATGAAACGCTTTAAACCAATAATATGCCATAATTGCCTAGAATATTTCTCCTTAAATAATCCCTGAAACATACTTTATCGGTTTTAGGACAGAATTTCCTAAATTTTAAATAAAAATTAATCTGTGTTCGGTGTTTGCTTAATTTTAGAACAACTCGATAATTTTTCTTGTTCTTGGGGACGAGTAACTAAATAATCTTCTAACCACTGACATCCTTGGGTTAAAAGTGAAGTTAAACGTGTATATTCTGCTTCTACTGGCCACATTTTTACCTTGCCATCTCTACTAATGGTTAATATGGTTTGATTATCAGGACTAAATTGTAAACTTTCAATAGATTCTTGATGGCCTTTCATCTTCGTATGTAGTTTTCCTTCTCTATCCCATAATCTCACTGTTCCATCCTGAGACGCGGTAATAAAATATTGTCCATTGAAACTAAAAGTAACACGAGAAATAGGAAATAAATCGCTAGTTAATGTTGTAATTAACTCTCCTTGTTGATCCCATAATTTAACGGTACTATCTTGAGAAGCGGTTAATAAATAGTCTCCATTTGGACTAAAACTTAACCAATTGATGGGGTCTGAATGTCCTGATAAGGATTGTTGTAAATTGCCGTTTAAATCCCATATTTTTGCTGTTCCGTCCATAGATGTTGTGGCGATTTGTTGATTATTTTGACTAAAACTGACATGAGTAATAGTATCCTCATGTGCTTTAAATTTTTCGAGTAATTGATAAGGGTTTGTTTGTAAATCCCATAACCACACTTCTCCTGAACGATTCGCCATTGCTAAAATTCGACTATCTGAACTAAAATTAAGACTATAAATTCGTACATTATTATCTCTTAATTCTCCTATTAATTGCCCTTGTAAATTCCATAACTTTACATTCCCATTAGTCCCCGTCGTCGCGATCATTTTACCGTTGGAACTGATACGAATGGCATTAATTCCACTGTTATGTGCTTCAAATTCTTTTAACTTTTTTCCTTGTAAATTCCAAAGATATACTTTACCACTTTCATCAGCGATCGCTAATAGTTTACCATCTTGAGAAAAGTCGGCACTGGTGACATAAGTATCCAAGGTATTAAACCCATTGTTAGGGGTTTGTCTAACTGCCCATAATTTAACCGTTCCATCACTCGAAGCGGTGGCCAATTCTGTTCCTTGACGACTCAAAGCAATATCATAAATAGGGTCTTGATGACCTCTTAACACAGTCATTTCTTGCCCCTCTTTACTCCAGAGTCTAGCGGTTCCATCACTCGAACCACTGGCTATCCAGTTGCCATCTCGACTAAATACGACACTATTAACTAATTCTTGATGGCCTTTCAAGGTTAAGGTCAAATTTCCTTGCTTATCCCAAATTTTAACGGTTCCGTCCCTAGCCCCTGCAGCAATTCGTTGACCATCGGGACTAAAATTAATGCTATAGAAAGGAATTGCATTTTCTTGCAAACTTTTGATTAAATTTCCTTGGTTATCCCATAATTTCGCCGTTCCGTCCCGTGAAGCTGTGACAATATATTGACCATCTGCACTAAAAGCCACGTCATCCACTGATTTTGTGTGACCTTGCAACACCACTAAGAGATTACCTTGTTTATCCCAAATTCTCGCCGTATTGTCCCGTGAAGTCGTGGCCAGGCGTTGACCATCTTGACTAAAGGTGACACTATAAACTGACGCATCATGACCTTTGAGAACGGCTAATTGTTTCCCTTGTAAGTCCCATATTCTAGCAGTGTCATCCTGGGCTGCAGTAGCTAGGGTTTGGCTATTGGGACTAAAAGCTACTCCATAAATATTCCCTTCATGACCAGTTAAAACGGTTTTTTGTTGTCCTTGGGAGTCCCATAAACGAACCGTTCCGTCACTCGAAGCGGTTGCTATCCATTGACCATCGGCACTAAAGCTAACACTATTAACAGCGTCTTGATGACCGATTAATTTATTTTTTTCTTGGATGCGGTTTAAGATTTGTTCTAGTGCGGAAATGGGGCTAGTGGCGGGATAATCTTCTAAGAGTCGTCGATCTTTTACTAAAGTTTGTAACTTTTGATTCGCTTCCATCGCTGATACTAATCCGTCCAACTGTTCAAATTCAAATTGTCGCCAAGCACTATCTCCTATTTGTTCTAATTGGGTTCCCATTTGTGCCTCTTCTTGTCTTTGAAAGGCTATCCACGCTTGGTTAAAGGCAATGGTTGCGCTGACCACAGAAACAGCTAAAATTCCCATTCCTAAGCGGATCATCCGTTGAGCTTTTTGGTTAGCTTTGGTTAAAATTTCATTCGCTTGTTGTTGGGTTTCTAAATTTATTTCTGCTTCTCGTTTGTCTAAGTTTTGACTTTCCGTTAAATATCGATAATCGAGGTTACTTAAACTTTTATCCATTGCCCAAGTAAGAGCATCTTTCAGTGCTTGTCCTCGTAGCAAACGGGAATTATCTTCATAACTAGAATTAACCCAAGCTGTTAACATCTCAGAATAGGGTCTAATCTTTTCTAGTTCTTTTTTAACCCATTCTTCATTAAAAACAGATTGATAAATTTTATTATAAACGACTAATTTTCCATTCTTTTTGACCACTAAACCGGATAATCTTAATTCTGTTTGTTCAGGACTTTCATCACTTTTTAAAAACCCTTGCTGCAAAATTTGCTGATACATTCCTAAGAGTCGTCCGGCTCTTTTTTCATTTCTAAAAATTCTTTCTCTAATGGTTTTTAAATGCACGGGTTCATCATTAGATTCCCAATTTTCAATAATAAATTCTTTGACGGTTTTATCGATCCATTCTTTTTCTTTTCCTGAAGGAATAATCTGACTTTGAGTTAAAAGTAAATCACAGACTTTTTGCGTTAAAAACGGTTGTCCTCCTGTCCAATATAAAATACTATTGAGAACCGCTTGAGGATGGTCGGTAATAGGGATTAAACCAGGGGCTAATGGTTCTATTTCTTCTGAAGTAAATCCAGTTAGTTCAATAGGAAAACCGATATTAAAAGGGGTTTGAGTTTTATCTTGAATTAAATCTGTGGGAGTCGCTACTCCGAATAAAGAAAAGACTAATCGTTCAAATTTTGGATTTTCTGCTCTTTGATTATAAAAGAAACGGATCACAGAAAAGAAATCATCTAAAGAAAAATTTAAACTGAGAACTTTATCAATTTCATCAATAAAAATATAAACTTTTTCTCCAGAACAATGAACCAGTAAAACCTCTTCTAAAAACTCACGAAACTTTTCGATTCCTGATAATTCTTCCCGTTCTCTGAGCCAAACTTTTAAGTTGACTTTTCCAATTAAATTAAACCCTAAAAATAGTTGAGTAATGATGCCACTGTACCATTGTTTCTGAGTAATATCACTGCCTAAACTGGTAATATCTACAGACGCACAACTCATTCCTTGCTCTTGGAGTTGGTGCATCGCTCTTACTCTTAAGCTAGATTTTCCCATCTGACGACAGTTAAAAACGTAGCAAAATTTCCCCTCTTTTAATGCTGTGAAAAGGGTTGTATCTGCTTGTCTTTCTACGTAAGTAGGATGATCAAACCCTAGACTTCCACCAACTTTATAACTATAAGATTTTTGAAGATTTGTAGTCATTATCAATTCTAATTCATTGTAGGGTATGAAAATAGTAAAAGAAAAATAGCCAACTTGGAACTCAGTAGTTTTAATGTTAGTCTACTATATAAATTTTAGACTTGCGATACAAACAAGAAAGTTCCTTTATAATAAGTCTAGCTCGCATTTTAGTATAATTTTCGAGGGTGGTATCATTTTTATATGACAATAACAAAAGTGTCTTCCAAATCTCAAAAAAAGTTTTTTCGTCCTCGCCGTTGGTTTGAAAAGATCATGGCTTTGATCGTTTTAGTTAATTATGTTTTAGTAATTTTTGATTTAACTTATATTCCTTTACGAGATTTTTGGTTACAAGGTAAAGTTCAAGTTTATATAAAAATTGGCACTTTTGAAAAAGAAATTCCTAAACCACCTTTAAGAGTTATCCCTAGCTCTGTTTCAGATTTAATTACCCAATATGACATTATAAAAGGGATCGAACCCTATCGAGATACTGCCCTATATTTAGAAAGGGTAGAAAATTTAAACCAAGCAGTTAATGAGCTTATTAGTCAACAAGCGTTTACGGATTCTATCACAGCAGAAAATAGAGAATCTCGCTCAACTATTGATGAACTATTAGCTGATCTTCGAGACAGAAGTAGGGAAATGATCGCAGATAATCCCTTTCAAGTAGCTAATAAGACTGGAACCTTAGAACGCATTAAAAATAAAATGCGAGAACACGTTTTTGATACAGAAGAAACTTCAGCAAAAGATGCTTTTGAGCAGTTTTGGAGTGAGGAGAATTTTCGGCGTAATGGTTGGCGAAATGAACTCAACTTTTTTGATCAACAAATTGCTCCTTTAATTGCTACTAATTACTTTCGTCCCGTTGGAGAAAATGGTGAACCTGTTGATAATTTTGGTTTAATTGATTTTCCATTTTTTCTATTATTTTTAACCGAGTTTTTAGCTCGTAGTTGGTATATTAGTCGTCGTCACACAGGGGTTAGCTGGTTTGATGCTATGTTATGGCGTTGGTACGATATTTTCTTACTAATTCCCATACTTCGTTTCCTGAGAATTATTCCTTTAATTGTTCGTTTGGATGAATCAAATCTAATCGATCTAAAAGCCATTAAAAAACAAGCCAGTCAAGGGTTTGTAGCAGGAATTGCTAAAGATGTTACCGAAGTCGTTATCATTCAAGTGGTTAATCAACTTCAAGGAACCATTAAAGATGGAACGGTTCGGAATATTTTAGTTAGACAAAATACTAAGGAATATATTGATATTAATAATGTTAATGAAACCTCAGAGTTAGTCAAAATTATGGCTGATTTAGTCATTACAAAAGTTATTCCTGAAATTCGTCCCGAAGCCGAAGAATTTTTACGATATAACGTAGATAAAGCCTTAACCCAAACCCCTGCTTATCGTGGTTTAGAAAACGTTCCAGGGGTCAAAGTAATGCAGCACCAATTAACAGAAAGATTAGTTTCTCAACTGTATCAAGGGTTATCCGTTGGACTCCAGGGATTATTAATTGAAGACCCAGAATTTGATCGACTTTTAGAGCAGTTAATTGATAAATTTAGTCGTTCTTTCGGGACTGAATTACAAGCAGAACATAGTATTGATCAGATCGAATTGTTGCTAAATGATTTACTAGAAGAAATTAAAATCAACTATGTTCAAAATCTCTCTCAAGAAAATATTGAAAACATTTTAGAACAAACTCGCGCCCTTCGCCAAGGAACAACAACACAAGTCACTCACTATAAATAATTAAAATTAAGAGTTGAATATAAGGTTTCTAATGTCAAAATTGTATGAACCCAACAAACCTAAAACAAATCCACCTAAACAGATGACAATCAAAATAGATATAACTTTCCATTGGGAATACCCTAGTTTTTGTAATTCTAATTTAGCTAAAATGGCAGCAGCGAATAATAAAAAGAGGTGAGCCGAAAAAGCAATCCAACGAAGCATGACAACAACAACAAACGACCATAATAAAACTGCTATAATTGCTTTACTATCTGATTTAAAACTACTACCAAAAACAACTGTAATAAGAGCAACTGGTGCTATTAAACTAGCGGTAATTAAGAGAACTAGAGTCCCTGCAAAAATGTGAAGCAGTAAAAAGATAGTGTCCTCTTCTACTACCCATCCCCAAACTTCTCCTTGCTCAGCTAACCAAACCGTCCAGATACTAGCAGATTGGGCAATATACCAACCAAACGAAGCATAGGTTAGCACAACAAGAACGATGCAAAAGAAAGGAACACGAATCAACTTTACCATAGTTTCATTTTAACGATGGGGAGTTGATGACGAGAAAAAATTTATATTTTTCTTTCAATCAAAAAAGACACGATGATCTCGTGTCTTTTCTATCTATGGCACTATACATTAAAATAAGGACAGTCTAAAAAGGGATCGCCCATCGTCTAGTGCATAGTGCTATAGTTTTACAGATGCAACCTTAGGACATCGTCTGAATCATATAATCGAAATAGGGAGCAGTTTCTTCTGCATCCTCATTATTCAATAGTCCTAAAGCTGCTTCTTTGAGGCAGCGAATCGCTTCTACCATCCCAGGAACAGGAACATTTAGGGAGTTATACATTTCTTTAACTCCAATCAAACCAATTTTTTCAATGGGTTCTTTGCTTCCTGCTAACACCCCGTAGGTGACTAAGCGCAAATACCAGCCATAATCTCGTAAACACTGATTATACTGCTTTTGGCCGTAGGCATTACCCCCAGGGGAGCGAAAATCAGGGCGTTTTTGAAACAATTTTTTCTGAGCCTGATCAACGATTTTCTTTTCGTTTTCAGCAAGAGTCTCAGCGATGCGAACACGCTGTTCTCCTGTACTCAGAAACGCTTGGATACCCTTGAGTTCACCACTGCTAGGATATCGGAGTTCATCGTCTGCTTTTAGAATAACTTGGCTAACTACGCTCATAATGATATCAACAACAATCTTATATCATACTGTAGTTTATCTTGAAATCGAGGACAAACGCACAGGAATGTTATAGTAGTTTTCAATTGGGTGTTTGAATAGTTTCACTTCGGTGAGTGTACTTCGACCCTTGGACAAGCTCAGGACAAAGCAAGCTCAGTAACATAGAAGAGTGGGAAACGTTTGATGTTTGATGCAAGTGTCTATTTATATAATTGATCAAAAATGATCTTATTTTTTTTCTTTGGATAAGACAAAAACACTGCCTTCGTTTCCTCTTCCTATGCGTAAATCATCATCGATGTAAGTAATTTCTAACCATCCTTGTTGTTCTCGATTTTCGATACTAAAATCTAAGGGAAAAAACTTTTTTCCTTTTTCAATTTCCTTAATTAACTTATTAGGAGATTGATACCCTAAAAGCTTTTGTAATCCTGCAATATACCTTTCAAATTTAACTTGCACTCTTTTATCCGATGTCGGTTCAAATCTCGCTGCAACACTAACAAGTCCTTCTAATAAAGGAACCCCGACAATCTCTGCAATATTATACAGTTTAGCTTCTTCGACTCGAATACATTGATAAATTTGCCCCAATTGAAGCACAGGGAACTTATCTAATCCTAAAATTCCCTTACTGGTTGTATATAATAATCGCCAATTTCCCTCTAATAATTCAGGGGTTTTGATGGGGTTGGGATTGGGGTTATGATCTTCTAATTGTTCAATGGCTGATAATACCCTAACTCGATCCATTTCTGAGGCTAATAAACCTCTATTTTTCCCTGCAATGGTTTCTAGTAATTTGGCCTTTTCATTCATTATTAATCAATTCCTCGTATCAATACACAATCAACAGTTAGCAGCTAAAAGCCAGCAGCCAACAATTAATTATAAATTTAACTGAATAACTGGTAGCCAGTAACTGGTAACTACTCACTATCATAAGTTAATAGTTAGGGATATCAAATAGGACTTTAGTCATATATTGATTGGCCCAGGCTTCCCCAAAGGCTTTCTCTAAAACACGACGGGTTTTATCGTTCTGTTGTTGCTTGCGACAGTAATATTCTTGGCCTTGTATATTAAATTCCCGTTGTTGCGTTGAAACAGGTTGAGACTGGTTTGCTTGCTGACAATGAACCCTTAAAAAGTCGCTGACTCGCTTAAGAAATAATTTTTCTTCTTCTGGGGTATGGGGACGAATAAATAAACAATATTCTGAGAAAATATCACCCCATTCTGGTAATTCTCTTTGATCAGAAAAGTGAGGAGTTTCTAGTTGAGATAACGGTTGACGATAGTTATTAGATAAACTTAACTCAGGATTAGCCGGCGATAAATCTGCGATCGCGGCACTCACCCCTCCTTTTCCTGCGACAATATCACAGCCAAACATGGGTAAAGCATAATCAGGGTTAGGAAACATGACACAGTGCAGAATATCTAATCCTTGCCCTACTTTAGCTAATTCTAAGTGCATTTTCCGAAATTGGGGAGATTGATAACAACGATTTTCAATCACCAGTTTCTCCCCTTCTAATTTTCCTTCTACATAGCCTAAACCATCGGGTAACTCGTAGGGACTTAACTCTAAATATTCTTGCCAATTAGAGATAATAACCTCAGCTAACTGATGAATCAACGGATGTAGGGATAAGGTTGTGGGTGAGGTTTTTACAGTAGTCATGTGTCAGTAATAGATGCAACAAAAGACAGTATTCTCAGGATATACTGAAGACTGTACCCTAATGTCATAATGCAGACATAACTTAACTTTTGGAGATATCTATGTTTGGACTAGGATGGCCCGAAGTCGCTATTATTCTGGTTGTTGCTTTATTAATTTTTGGTCCAAAAAAAATCCCAGAGATAGGATCATCTTTGGGTAAAACATTACGAGGTTTTAAAGAAGAAGTGAATAACCCTAGTGATGAGGAATAATTTAGAATGTAGAATTTAGAATTAAAAATTGTAGGGGTGTTATTAGAGATTGCTTCGGGGTTTTTAGTGAAAATCAAAGCTTGCTGTTTATATTATCCCTCGCAATGACAGTTTAGACTAATTTATCGTTGTTAAAGTCTACAAGCTTGTCTTACTTTTAACTTGTTTACGCCATTGGGTGATAACTTCTAAAGGATCATTGATTGTTACATATTCTGCCATTAAATTAAGGTCAAGATTAGGTAAGACTTGACTGTTAGATTTGACTGTGACTAGGAGATATAATTTCTAAGGTTTCTAATAGATAAGCAATACGATAACAAGAACGATTACCTAACGATGTCAACAATGATTCATAAGCTTGCCAAGTTACACCAGAGGTGATAAATTTTTCTTCACGATCGCCTTTTTCTAATTCCAAGGGGAAATAGTCGCTTAGTAATGCTAAAGTCATATTAATCTATCGTTATTAAGTTTACTTAAATTATAGTTTATTTCAAATAAATCAATAAATTTAACCCTGGAATGGTACGAGAAAGGGTCCAAAATAATAAAGCAATATAGAGTATTCCTAATGTCCATTGATACCAGACTAAAGTAGAGATTAAACCAGGAAGATGTTGATCTCTGAGTCGAATATCATTGAACCCTAATTTTAGAAAATTGTTTAAACTAAAATCATAATAATTTAACCAATTCCAGCGTCTTTCCCATACTAAAGGAGTGAAGCGATCGCGGAAAAAATGAAATTCAGGAATCACTGGCAAACGAACAATTAATAATTGTAATTGTCGAAATCCTCCATCTAACAGAAAATAAGAACTTTCCATTAGATCATGATATCTTCCGCGTTCATACATTAAGCTTACTAAAGATAAAGGAAGCGGAATTAAAATTAGACTTAAACACAGTAAAGTAATAAAAGGGTATTCAGCAGAATTAAAAATTTCTATGGTTCCAATGACTAATAAAGAGGAGCCACTACTCACCATACAAATGATATCATAAAGATTAGGGACAATTGGAGTCGGTAAACGTCTGCGCCACCGATCTACAAACCAAAATAAAACCCCAAAATAACCAATAGAAATTAAACCAACCCCTAACAATAAACTAAAATTAGTTCCATATTGACTTAATAATAATAGAATATTTAATAATAACCAATGTCCCAGTTTTTGACTAAAGCTAAGTCGCCAATAATCTTTATAGGGGGTTCTAATAATATTTTCTGATAATTGCTGTTTAGTTAGTTTCTGTTTTTTATATTCTAATTGATTCGCATCAGGTATCTGTTCTGAATCTCGAAAATTTTGAATAAAATTTCTTAAAACGCTTTCATTTCCTTCAATACTATTAAGATACATAAATTGAGCAATTTCTCCCGTATTTCCTAAAACTTTAGCCGTATCTGAGTCAAAGGCAAAACCAGCAATATTAATCGCTTTTTCTTTTAAAAATTCAGCATTACTAAAATCCATAATTCCTAATAATTTAATATCTTTGAGATTGATAGTATTTCTAAAATAAGAATTACGAAAGACAATACTTTTCTCAAAAGTTGAATTGGATAAGTTGATTGAATCTAAAAAAAGACTATTAGAAAATAAAATGCGATCGCGACAATTAAGACTAATAAATTTACTGGTATCTGACCAAGACGTATGACTAAAATTGACAACTTTATTAAAAACAACTTCACTAAAATCGGCAGCTTGCTTAAACTGAGTATAATTAAAAGTGGCTTCTCCTAAAAATTGAACTTGATAGAATTTAACTGCTTCTTGAAATTGAGTCCCATTAAAGTTAGCAGTTTCTTTAAAAACTGACTCACTGAAATCTACTTTTCTACCAAAATCAGCATTATTAAAATTAATTTCTTGGTTAAAATTGGCTTGTTTAGCTTCGATTTTTTGTAAAAATAAAGTATTAGAAAAGTTAACTTTTCCTGTGAGTTTAGATTCGTTTAATTTTAACGATCCACGAAACAAAATAACTGAACTCATAGAGTCTAAAGATTGGGCAGAAAATTGCGGATCAGATTCTATGATTTTTTGTTCAGTTTGAGTAAAATTTTGTGGTAATGCTTCGGGTGAAAGTATAGTTGAAATACCTAAACGACTACTACTTAAATCTCCTTTAATTAAAGAATGGCTAAAATCTAAACCAATAGCTTTATCAGAATGATTTAAAAAATTTTGTAATTGATAATAAAATTCTTCTTTAAATTCATTATTATCTGCAGTTAAATCAATCTCTAAATAAGTCAAATCAAGGGTTAAAATTCCTTCTTGAAGTTGAGGAGACTTGATTCTTTGTTGAAGTAATTCAGGGGTTAAAGCTGACCTTTCTACATCAGCTACAATAGAAGAAGGATAGGCAATTAAGAGAAATATTAAGACGAATAAGACACAAGCTAACTTGATAACCGTTTCCCATCGTTTATTTCTCATTCCTAAAAATAATTTAACTTAACACTTGTTGAATGGCTGATTCTAATTCTTGTTGACTTAAATCGGTAACAATAAAGACCTCTTGTACTGTTTTTCCTTGTCGTGCGATCGCCTTATAACCGCCACGAATAGGAACGGAAACCCTTAATTTTAAATGGGGACAATGGCCTTTAGCGCGACTAATGACCCCAGGGGTAACGGTACTGATTCCTGTATAATTAATTAACTTTTCTAAGATAGGAATTAACCCATCAAGATGAGTCGAATGGTTCCAGACTAGCCTTCCTTTGTCCCCTTGGGTCATAATTTATGCTTCCTCCAGAGGGGCCATAGTCAACCCTTCACGACGTAGTTGTTGATGGTACAATTCTGCTTGTTCTTGGGGACCAGTCCAGACAATGGCTAACCCTTCAAAATGAATTTGTTCGGTGAGTTCCCAAGCGCGATCGCTACTCATCCCCGGAATATACTTCATTAAACAATTAGCCACATGATCGAAGGTGTTAAAGTCGTCATTGAGGACAATTACCTTATAGTTAGGGTAGGTTTTGCGATCAATAACTGTTGATCCTTTTGGGGCAGTTGAGGTTGAAGTGGCCATCCCTTGAATGCCGATGGATAGTCTCTTACGCATGGATCTTAGTCACTAAAAAAGTTCTAAAGAGTCTGATTGTTACAGACTTTGTAATATTTTAACAATTTTTGGCACAAAAGCCTAGGTGATGGGTAAATGTTCTGAAGTTATCCTCTTTTCTATCTATAAGAAAAAGCGATCGCTTGACTGATGACAGGCGATCGCTTTTCTTATTTAAAAAAGTCATTAAACAGAGATTTCACTAAACTCACGACTCATGTGATCAAAGGGTTGATCCACAAAAGAAGTGTCTTCAACCCCTGCATCGGCAGCCATGGCTTTGATCTTTTCTTTCATTATTTGGATACCCCGAACAGTGGGGGCAATGGGAACGCCTAAGGAGTTATAGGTTTCGCGTAACCCTTGCAGAACCCGTTCATCGAGGACGGCGGGATCTCCTGCTACTAAAGCGTAACTGGCATAACGCAAATAATAATCCATGTCCCGTAAACAAGCCGAATAACGACGGGTGGTGTAGGCGTTACCCCCTGGACGAATCAGTTCTGGAACTTCCTCAAATAGTTGAAGTCCTGCTTCTTTAACGATCGCAGGGGAATTGGCGTTAATTAAGGCGGCTACGGTGATGCGATCGTTTCCTGACTCAAAATAAGATTTGAGGTTGGCCATGGCATCGCGATCTAAATAACGGCCGGTTAGATCATAGTTTTTAATTAACGTGGTAACGGCATCTCGCATTAAAGTTTTCTCCCAACAACAATTTTTTATGGCTTACCAAGAAGCCGGCTTTTTCCAATGAGAAGGAATTTATCTCATCATAAACCCCTAGATCCCTTAAGTCTAGGGGTGTTAGAATAGGTTCTTAAGCAAAATTATAGATTTTACCAATCTTCGTGTAGTGTATTTCTTATCACACTACGATAGAACTCATAACATTTTCAATGCCTAATCAAAAATTTTCACACCCAATTCAGTTTAAAGCGTCCGAGTCCCTTTCTTTACCCGTTAAACGGACTCCTATTCCTATTCACCATTATCTTAGACAACCGCAACGATTAGTCAAGGCGATCGCTGATCCGAAGTTGATGGAACAGTTATCGGATAGTGAGTTTCGTCTGAAGATGCGTCCTTTGAATTTTATGGAGATGTATCATTTTCAACCGACGGTTATTTTAGGAGTTTGGTCTAATAGTAAGGGAACGGTTTTTTTAAGATCCCAAGATTGTGAGATTCGGGGAATTGATTATATTAATGATCGCTTTTCTCTAACCCTTAAAGGGAAACTCTCTCCTCAAGAAAAGGAGGGGAAAACCTATCTAGAAGGACAAGCCAACTTAATGGTTGAAGTTGATTTACCTCCTGCATTAAGATTAACCCCTGACTCTTTATTAAAAATGACGGGCAATGGTCTTTTAAGAGGGGTTCTCAGTCGCATTAAAAACCGTCTTCAAAACCAATTATCACAAGATTATCATCAGTGGGTTGATGCTCAATCTGAATCTCTTAAAAATGAAGAGGTTGGTCGTTTTGGGGAACCTTGTCCCGAATCTTAAACAATAAAAAAGAGATTCATCCGATATTAGGTGAATCTCTTAGAAAGTATATGGTTAATAATCCTATTTACGAGGACGAGCTTCATCTACCTTCATAGTACGTCCCATCCATTCAGCCCCATCTAGGGTATCAATGGCATTGGATTCGTCTGCTTTTGCTTCTAATTCTACAAACGCAAATCCTCTAGGACGACCTGTATCTCTATCTGTTGGAACATGGACTCGTTTAACTGAACCATAATCCGAAAAAACAACGTTTAGGTCTGCTTCTGTTACCTCGTAAGGGAGGTTTCCGACATAAATTGACATGAACTATTTATCTTGATTTCGACGTTTCGAGCGTGATCTTCGGAGAAAATATTACCGATACTAAACAATAAAACGGTTAATTCTAACTAAGTTATTTTTCTCTCAATATATGATGCTCATTTATTATGATAACACAATTCTCTGACAATTTGTCAAGTTTTCCCCATCCTTCAACATTTTTCTAAACTTCAGAATCAGTGTCACTAAAAAGAAGACAGTCAATTATAAAGCAGTTTAACTCAAAACAAAGTTCTATTGCACTTCGACTAAGCTAAGTGTAAACCTGTTGCCTATCATCACTAATCAATTTTATAGAAAGCGCAAGATATGAGTAAACCCAACCTAGAAAAGTAGGGTAAACCGCCGTTATTAAAAGAGTAAGCCAGATTACAATAACAGTGTAATTAATTATAGATAATTCTAACAATGCAACCTACTAATCCTAATCAATTTACAGAAAAAGCCTGGGAAGCCATTGTGCGAACCCCTGATATTGCTAAACAAAATAGTCAGCAACAAATTGAAAGTGAACACTTAATGAAGTCTCTGACTGAACAAGAGGGACTCGCTACCAGTATTTTTAATAAAGCTAACATTAGTGTTCCAAAATTACGAGATCGAACAGAAGAATTTATTCGTCGCCAACCAAAGGTATCTAACCCTGGGGAGTCAGTCTATCTAGGTCGTAGTTTAGATAGTTTGCTTGACAGAAGTGAGACGTTTCGCAAAGAATTTGAAGATGACTATATTTCCATTGAACATTTACTCTTAGCCTACAGTAAAGATGATCGTTTTGGCAAAAATTTGTTCAAGGAATTTGATCTAAGTGAAAATAACTTAAAAGAGATTATTAAACAAGTAAGAGGGAATCAAAAAGTGACCGATCAAAATCCAGAAAATAAATATGAAGCCTTAGAAAAATATGGACGAGATTTAACTCAATTAGCCAGAGAAGGTAAACTGGATCCTGTAATTGGTAGGGATGATGAAATTCGTCGTACTATCCAAATTTTATCCCGTAGAACCAAAAATAATCCTGTTTTAATTGGGGAACCTGGTGTGGGTAAAACAGCTATTGTTGAAGGGTTAGCGCAACGAATTATTAATAGAGATGTCCCTGAATCTTTACGGGATAGAAAGTTAATTGCTTTGGATATGGGATCATTAATTGCTGGGGCAAAGTATCGAGGAGAATTTGAAGAAAGACTGAAAGCTGTCCTCAAAGAAGTAACTGATTCTCAAGGCAATATTATCCTCTTTATTGATGAAATTCATACCGTTGTGGGTGCCGGTGCAACTCAAGGGGCGATGGATGCAGGAAACCTTTTAAAACCTATGTTAGCACGGGGAGAATTGCGCTGTATTGGGGCAACAACCCTGGATGAATATCGTAAATATATCGAGAAAGATGCAGCCTTAGAAAGACGGTTTCAAGAGGTATTAGTTAACGAACCCAATGTAGTAGATACTATATCCATTTTACGGGGACTCAAAGAGCGTTATGAAGTTCATCATGGGGTTAAAATTGCTGATACCGCACTGGTGGCAGCAGCCATGTTATCTAACCGTTATATTAGCGATCGCTTCTTACCAGATAAGGCTATTGATTTAGTAGACGAATCAGCAGCTAAATTGAAGATGGAAATCACGTCTAAACCGGAAGAATTAGACGAAGTTGATCGGAAGATTCTTCAGTTAGAAATGGAACGCTTATCCTTACAAAAAGAAGAGGATGAAGTTTCTCGTGAACGTCTAGAAAAACTAGAAAAAGAATTAGCTGATCTCAAAGAAGAACAATCTCAACTTAATGCCCAATGGCAAGCCGAAAAAGAAGTCATTGACCAGATTCGTGAACTTAAAGAAACAATTGATCAAATTAACTTAGAAATTCAACAAGCAGAACGGGATTATGACCTGAATAAAGCTGCCGAATTACGCTATGGCAAACTAACGGATTTACAGCGACAAGTTAAGGACTTAGAAAGCAAAATTGAAGAACGACAAACCACAGGTAAAACCTTATTACGGGAGGAAGTTGTAGAGTCAGATATTGCTGAGATTATCTCTAAATGGACAGGTATTCCTATTAGTAAATTAGTGGAATCTGAAAAAGAAAAATTATTACATTTAGAGGACGAATTACACGAGCGAGTAATTGGACAAGAAGAGGCTGTTACCGCAGTATCAGAGGCAATTCAGCGTTCTCGTGCTGGACTTTCTGATCCTAATCGTCCTACTGCTAGTTTCATTTTCTTGGGTCCGACTGGTGTAGGTAAAACTGAATTAGCAAAAGCCTTAGCTAAGAATCTTTTTGATACCGAAGAAGCCATCGTTCGTATCGATATGTCCGAGTATATGGAGAAGCATAGTGTATCTCGTTTAATCGGTGCGCCTCCAGGGTATGTAGGCTATGATGAAGGGGGACAATTAACCGAAGCAATTCGTCGTCGTCCCTACTCAGTAATTCTTTTTGACGAGATAGAAAAAGCACATGGTGATGTCTTCAATATCATGTTACAAATTCTCGACGATGGACGCTTGACAGACTCTCAAGGTCGGGTAGTTGATTTCAAGAATACTATCATTATTATGACCAGTAATATCGGTTCTCAATACATTTTAGATGTGGCTGGAGACGATACTCGTTATGATGAAATGCGTTCCCGTGTTATGGACGCAATGCGTAATAATTTCCGTCCTGAATTTCTCAATCGTATCGATGAAATTATTATCTTCCACAGTTTACAAAAAGAACAACTGCGAGAAATTGTTAAGCTACAAGTTCAACTCCTTAGAAATCGTTTAGAAGACCAAAAAATGTCTCTCAAATTAGCTGATATAGCCTTAGACTTTGTGGCTGATATTGGTTATGATCCTGTTTATGGTGCCAGACCTTTAAAACGGGCGGTTCAACGATACTTAGAAACTCCTATTGCTAAATCAATTTTAAGGGGAGAATTCAAAGCAGGAGACACAATTTTTGTTGATGTTGAGGATGAAAGATTGACCTTTAAACGGCTACCCTCTGAGATGTTAACTGTTTAACTGGTAGGGTGGGCAATGCCCACCTTTTTTATGTAAAATTTATCTTAAAAAATGAAAACTGATCCTATCTTTTATCGACTATTTCAAGAATATCCTAGTAGCTTCTTTGAATTAATTGGAGAATCTACAAATTTAGTCGATGCTTATAAATTTGATTCTTTTGAAGTCAAACAAACTGCATTTAGAATTGATGGGTTATTTATTCCCAAAGAGTCTAATATAGCAATCAGGTTTCAGTTGTGAGAAAATATTAAGCAGGGTTTAACATTGTTAAACCCCTACAGAAGTGATTTGTAGGGACATAATATTATTATGTCCTGAGCAGTTCTCATATATCATTCCTGATTGCTATACTTCTGAAAAACTCTATTTTATTGAAGTCCAGTTTCAAAAGAATAATTATATTTATTCTAACCCTTTCATAAACATCTTTTTAGCTTGTGGTCTAGAAGGCAAATTAACACATTTTACTAATAAATTAATATCTAATTCAGGTAATAAAATACTATTATTAACTTGTTTATATTCACCATTATTCAAATAATAAATTGATAACTGATTATATAGACTGTATTGTTTTAAATTGTGGCCAATTATAATATCCAGGAAAAACAATAATTTGTTCGGCCGTCGAGTTAGTTTCTAAATTTAATTATGTGGTCATATTATTATTTTTATTTCACAATTTTTCTATTTAAAATAATTATGCTCTGAAATTTAAGAATATTATAACCTTATAAATTTTTGTCAGTGCTTAACGGTGTGGTAAGGGCATAACACTGTAGTAAAGGCTGAACACTGTTCAACCCCTATACATTGACGGATCTAGAGAATTTCGTTACTATAAAATCGTATGCCCCCCCAGGGGATATACCCTAAGAAGAAGTTTTGCGATAAGTTAAGTAAAGTAAAGAAAAACTCATAATATACATAAAGGTTAACAAAACGTTGATTTCTACCCCATCTACCGTGACCACTCATTCTTTAACATCCTCAGATCACGCCTCTGCGGGTCAACCCTTTTTCAGTCGCCCAATCGTCAAAAATTGGCTAACATTCTTGGCTGCCGGCTTTTTGGTGTCTGTTCCCGTGTTCATAGAAGCCCCTCTAGTGCGTTTCTGCCCTGAAATTAGCGTGATAATGACAGGGGGGTGGTTATGGTTAGCGTTTTACCTCATGAAGCGTCCTAAAATCCATTTATGGGGAGATTTATTATTTGGGTTTAGTTGGAGTTGGTTAGCCGGTGCAATATACTGGGGTTGGTTTCGTTGGGAACCCTTAATCCACCTTCCGATTGAATCTATCGGTGTTCCCGTTGCCTTGTGGTGTCTCTGGCAAAGATGGGGAAAAGTGGGTAATTTCTTTTATATTGGTTCTTTGTTAGGGACAGCCATCACTGATGCTTATTTTTATGTGACGGGATTGATTCCCCATTGGCGACAACTAATGCAAGTTGACCCTAGTTTAGCGACTCCTATTTTTCAATCCGCATTAGAACAAGTGCAAACCCCCTGGGGAACCAGTTGGGCCATTGTCTTAGCTAATGCACTTTTAGGAATCGGTTTATGGGCGATGCAAAAATCTGATCGTCATTGGTGGGCGTTAGCCGGTGCAGTATTGAGTACAATCTTAGTAGATAGTCTATTTTGGGTTGCGGCTTCCTTTGCATAACTCAGTACGATTGAGTACATACAATTTAATAGGCTTTGTTCCTATAATTATTCTTGTACTGCCACCCCGTCAAACATCTGTGGATAATCTCGCCAAGACTCCTCATCTGTTGCTAAATACTGCTAAAGGTCAACGGTATTTTCCTTTGGTGGGTAAAAACTATTGGACGATTGGCCGAGGGAGAGACAACGATTTTGTCATCGGAGATCATTGTATTTCTCGTAACCATGCTATTTTGCAATCCACTGAAACAGGGGATTTTTTGTTAATTGATTTAGGCAGTCGTAACGGAACCTTTGTTAATGAGCGTCGTGTGAGTATTCCTGTTACCCTGAAAAGTGGGGATAAAGTGACCTTTGGCAAGACTGATGTAGGGTTTTATGGGCCTGCCCGTCACCACAGTGATATTACTCCTCCAGAGTTTGCCGATCACGATACCATGGTTTTACATGAACGTCGCTTAACGTCTGTGATGGTAGTGGATATGAGGAACTTTACCACCTTAACACGACAATTAGACGAAGAAATTCTATCCTGTTTAATTGGTAATTGGTTTCGTCAAGCAGGGGACATTATTCGTAACGCAGGGAGTTGGGTGGATAAATATATCGGTGATGCGGTGATGGCTATTTGGTTTCATGGAGAAAATGAAGTCACTAAAGCTGATGTGATGCAAATTTTTCAAGCGGTTCGTGATCTTAACCAAATGACCAAACAGTTAAGTCAAGAGTATCCAGTTCCCTTTGAATTAAAGATTGGTGCCGGCATTAATACGGGTTATTCGATGGTGGGTAATACCGGCAGTGGAGATCATCCTGATTATACGGCTATTGGAGACACCGTTAACGCAGCCTTTCGCTTAGAGTCAGCGACGAAGGAATTAGGGTTAGATGTAGCCATTGGAGAAGATACCTATTTCTATTCAGTGGAGTTTAAAAATATAGAAAAGTTATTTTCTCAGTACACGGTTAATCTCAAAGGTTATGACAAACCGACGGTTACTTATGGCATGACTTTTAAAATGTTAGAGAAACTATTAATTGATAATGAATAACTATCTTTTTAGCAATTAACAATTAATAATTATTAATTATCCTGCAATCCAATTACCATGAAAACCACCCGGAACGCGAACTGGTAAATGAATGGTTGCGATTGGTTCGGCTTCAAAGTTTCTCGGATCAAGGATCACAAAATCACTGGTATTTGTATTCTCATTATAGACGAAAGTCACCACATAGCCATCTAATTCAGATTGACCCTTAGAACTGGGAATAAACGCAGCTTCACCCCCATAACATCCAGGTTTAAATTGATGAACTTTATGGGTTTGATTAACGACATCATACTGGACAAGGGACGGTGATAAATTAGGTATTTTTTTCTGAGATGATAATTTTGTATCGTAGTAAGATGTATACCCAAATTGATATGCTTTTCCGACATAATTCTGATTAATAACAGGTAATTCTACAAAACGATCATCTATATCTTGAAACTCCATTTTATGGGTTGCTAAATCGATGGTGACTCGTCGTAAATTCGACTTATGGGTTAACATCGTTTCCCAGTCATTTTCTGATTGTATTTTAGGATAAGCTATAAAATCTATTAGTAATTGATCATTTTTTTCAAAACTATTCATAAAATGCCAAGTCCAAAAGGCATCTGTTTTTAGATAAATGGGTTGTTTATCAAGATTATGGCGATCTACTAAAATAATGGTACTTCCTTGTTCTTCTTGCCAAACAAAAGGAATATTATTATTTTTTGCCTCTGTCATATCAAATACTAAAGGACAGTTAAAAAAGATAACGTAATTTTCAGTCATTGCCATATCATGAATCATGGTTGGTTGAGGAATTTCTATAGGCAATTCTCGAATAATCTTATTATTACTATCAGCAACGTAATAATGTAAATAAGGGGTATTGAAAAAAGAATACCGATAAAAATGCAACTCTCCCGTATCAGAATCGATTTTAGGATGGGCTGTCATTGCTTGTTCTAATTGATGATTAAAATCCCATTCTCCTATGGTTTCTAAGTTTTTATTAACTTCATAAGGTAAACCCGTTTCATATAAGGCTAATAGTTTATTTCCATGAGCAATAATGTTAGTATTGGCATAATTTTTAAACTTTAATTCATCTAATTGTTTTCCTTCAAACATTTCATAAGTGAGTCCACGGGTTTGAATCCAACGATTTTTATAATTGACTTTTCCATTGTTAAAATAAACCCCGTGTAACATCCCATCTCCTTCAATAGGATAACTATAGGATTCTGGTTTAAACATAGGATTCGGACCATTTCTAACATACATTCCCTGTAATTCATTGGGAATTTTTCCTGATATTTTTAAATTGGTAATATCAACTTCTTCAAATACCGGTGCATTAATTCCCTTTAAAAAAATATGATCACTTTTCCAACTTTTATAGGATTTATGCTGTTTATAAATTGGACTCGATTGACTGGGTAGCTGATGATAAGCGATCACAGTCATGGCTGCAAGGGAGGATTGAATTAAAAATTGTCTTCTTTTCATGATAATCTTTCTTAAAAATTACTATCTTTTAACATTGTTGTGGCAAGTTTGGTATCAATTGAAATGCCTTCCGTGGGAAAGTGTCGCATAATATCGATTGCTGTCCATCCGTCTTCCTCTTGATGAAGGGCTGCCGAAATTAAAGCCCCTCGAATGGCATAAAATCCATTAGATCCAGGATGGGTGCTAAACACTTCTCCCATACTTTTTAATAAGTCTTCCATTAATGGAGTTCGTAATAAGCGAGAAAACCTCACTCCGTCTATTTTGTGACGTTTTTGTAAAGTTTCTCGTAACTCCAATAGGCTTTGTTCGTCAAACTGACTGGCAAAAAAAGCAAATTCTTTAGTAATTCTACCTTCTTCTGCATAAATTTCTAGAGAATCAACTGATAACGGTAATTTTAACGGACCGTAAATAAAATAGAGGGTTTCTGCACTTAAAACGGGTCGAGGAATGAAGGGAATTAAAAATAAAGAAATCCCTAAGCATATATGAGTTAAACGCTTCATTTTTGGTATAAAAAGTTACTATTTTTTACCGAATCTTTCTTGGTTCTGTTAACTCTAGTGTAGCTTTCAGAGTTGACCCATATTTGCTAACAAAATTTTAAGAAATAATTGCTTTAATCACTTATGTAAACTAATGTTAAAGACAATAGAATGAAGACATAGCAGAGAAGTAAAAATTTTTATATTAAGAGATAGTAAAGAATCGTGGCGATCGCTTCTCAACTCTTGAAAGTCATTATAAAATATTATTGAGAATAGTTATTATTAGCTTCAGGACAACAATTAATCTATGGGGCTGACTATCCTCAAGCCTCTGCAAAGATAGTGAGTTTAAGACTGCGGACATCGCTATTTGAAATAAATTAAACAATATTTACGTTGTTTAATTCGAGTTTTCTCTGTCAAACAATTGATTACTAAATAATGCTTTTCTCAAGATTGAGAAAAACGTTGATGATTCGACCTCATTAAACTCAGTTAATGAAAGAAATTATTGATTAATACTGTGTCAATTTTTGAGAATTCACCATGAAATTATTAAACCTCAAACCAGGACATTCAGGAATTATTCGTACCCTCAATACCGATGATCCTGGATTATCCCGTCGCCTAGAAGCAATGGGTTTCACTGCCGGGCAAGAAGTCAAACTGTTACGTAAAGCTTGGTGGAATGGGCCCCTTCATGTGCGTGTAGGCATGACCACAGAAGTTGCCATGCGACGGCATGAAGCAGAAGGCATAGAAATAGAACCCAATGTTAACTAATTCTAGAGGAGGAACAAGTCAATGACCCATTGTCATAGCCCAGGGGGAACAACCCTATCCTCAGAACTAACCACCAAGCGCGTTAGTGTCATGGGGATGCCCAATGTGGGGAAATCGACCCTATTTAACCAGATTACCGGAGCCAGTGCGTTTGTGGGGAACTGGCCAGGGGTAACAGTGGACTTATTAGAAGCAGAGGTTGAGCTTAACGGGGAAACCGTTGAGTTTGTGGACTTACCGGGAATTTATGATTTAGAAGGCTACTCGGAAGATGAACGAGTGGTACAAGGTTTTTTTGAACGCTTTCCGGTTAACCTGGTCTTAGTGGTGTTGAATGCAGGACAGATCGATCGCCAGATTCGATTAGCCCTACAGGTGAAAGCGTTGGGCATACCGGGAATGTTAGTTCTCAATATGGCAGACGAAGCAGACCATTTCAACATCAAAATCGATGCTGAGAAACTTGAAGAAAAGCTAGGGATGCCAGTCGCCTTAGTCAGTGCCAAATATAACCGAGGCATTGTGCAAGCGAAGCACAAGATTAGTCATGTCTTACGCCAAAGTCAAAGGGTTACGTCTCCCGAAGACTTGACGTTAAAAATAGAAGCCCATGAACAAATTCCTTCCTCAGTGATTGCAGAGGTGTTAAACGAAACCGTTGAAATGCCCTCTCAAATGTATCGAACCTTTACCCAACGTCTTGATAGCTTATTATTGCATCCTATTATCGGTTTACCCCTATTTTTCCTAACCATTTACCTCATGTTTCAGTTTGTCTGGGAGGTGGGGCTACCCTCTCAAGATGTTGCTGATGCTTTGACCACGTGGTTTCAAACAATAGCGATTGACCCCTTGACCGCAGGATTACCCGATTTTTTACGAGGATTTATTGTTGACGGACTCTATGGAGGGTTAGCCACCGTTATTTCTTTCGTTCCCTTGGTGGTGGTGTTTTTCTTTATGATGGCCATTATTGAAGACAGTGGCTACTTTTCCCGTGCGGCTTATATGATGGACTCGATCATGTACCGTTTAGGGTTAGATGGTCGCAGTTTTGTCCTATTAATTATGGGCTTTGGTTGTAATATTCCTGCTGTTATGGGTGCAAGGGTAATGCGATCGCGATCTTTGCGTTTTTTAACCATTTTAATCATGCCTTTTGCCCTGTGTTCAGCACGGTTAACGGTGTTTGTTTTTATCATCGATGCCTTATTTGATCGCACCTGGGGGCCGTTGGTGTTACTCTCTCTCTACATCGTCAGCTTTTTAGTGGCATTCGTCACAGGCTTTTTAATGAAAGGACAGTTTGCCAGCAAAGAACCCTTTGTTATCGAGTTACCTCCTTATCGCTTTCCTACCTTAAAACAAATCTGGTTGAGAGGTTGGGGAGAGTTAAGAGTGTTTTTACGTCGGGCTACTGGGTTTATTACAGCCGGAGTTGTGGGGGTTTGGTTAATGTCTAACTTACCCCAAGGAACGGCCAACCCCATTGGTAGCACAGGGTTAACCTTAGCGGTAGGGGTTCCCGTAATTTTTGGGATGGTGACAGGAGGCGATGCGGTTAAAGCGTTTCTCCAACAAGCCGGGGTTTGGATCGTTGTTGGGGTTTTAGCGGTTTTATTGTTAACCAACTTACCAGGTACTGGAGATCAAAGTTATGCGGTGCGTTTAGGGGAGTTTTTCGCTCCAGTTCTCGATCCCATTGGCATTCCTGAAGAATTGACTATTGCTTTAATTTTCGGCTTTATTGCTAAAGAGATTGTGGTGGGATCTTTAGCAACCATTTACAGCTTATCTGATCCGAGTGCCATTCAAGCTACTATTGCTCAAACTATTTCACCTATTCAAGCCTATAGTTTCATGTTGTTTTGTTTGCTTTATAGTCCCTGTGTGGCAACTTTAGCCACCATTCGCAGTGAAGCTAAAAGTGTTAGTTTTACCTTTTTCTCTGTGGTTTATGGTTTGGTGTTGGCTTGGGTGGTTAGTTTTATTTTTTATCAAGGGGCTAACTTGCTCAGTAATTTTTAACTACTAAAAAGGGTAAGGATAACTTACTCCCTACCCTCGTCATAAGGCATAGACTTTTCGACGGTTACGCAAGGGTTAGAGATTGTCCTTCAACAGGATAACCTGCAGATTTCCAAGCTTTTAAACCACCAACTAACTCAGCAACGTTTTTATATCCAGCAAGGCGAAGTTTGGTAACAGCTAAAGCGGTTTCCTTTTCTGTTGCGCCATAAACATAAATGTCACGAATGAGTTCAAAATTATTTAAGGCTCTATTGACTAACTCATCCATAGGAAGAGAAACAGCCCCAGTGATATGACTATTATTAAAAGCTTCTCTATCTCTAACATCAATAATGGTTAAAGCTGGCTCACCCCAGTCAAGGCGTTTTTTGAGATCGGATACTTCTGATTTGCTTTTAAGGGGTTCTGGAATAATAATCATAAAAACTTTTGTGTGAAGTTGCTACTTTTCTAATGTAACAGAATATTAACAGTTTGTAAAATTTTGTTATAAAAGATTGACAAACACTATGCTGCTAGGAAAAAGGTAAAAGGGTAAAGTTAAGAGATGGTAAAGAATAGTGGCGATCGCTTCTCAACTCTTGAAAGTCATCATCAAATATTATTGAGAATAATTATGATTAACTATTAATCAATGGTATTGAATTATCCTTTATAATTAAAGTAGAAAGCTCTATTTTTAACTGCTTTAAGAATAAGGATAGAGCGGAGATTAGATTATCTCACAACATAACTGAATTGATAGGAGAAACTCCCATGATAGATAATGTTTTAGGAGCCGTAGCTAAAGAGCAAGACTATAATAAAACCATCGGCGAACAAATTGGGGAAACCGAGGAACAATTAGTTAACTATTTAAGACAGCATAACGAAATTGAAATGGTTGTTCCTGTTCTAATTGGGGTGTTTGTTACCAGCCGCTTTCAACTCCGTGGGGCGAATGCGTTACTGGTTAATTTAGCGGTAGCTAGTCTGTGTCGACAAGTTTTTGCGACTATCAAAAATCAACCCCCATTAACACAAAATACCCAACAAAATAAGGGCGTAAAAAACGCCAATGATGAAGCTGAAAGTGAATATCAAATTGTTCATTCTGTCCCTGGGCGGATTCGTATTAAAATTCCTCAATTAGCAGAAGACCCAGAGTTTGTTCAACGATTACAACAGTTATTAAACAATGATGATTGTGTTATTAAAGTTCGTGTAAACCGCTCTGCTGCCTCAGTGATCATTAATTATGATGGGGAAGGCGTATCTGATATGGAGCTTGGGTTACGACTACTTAGTATCTTGAATCAAGCTAAAGGAACTGAAACCGTTACTAGCATGAGTTAGGATGATTATCAATCATTAAAAGAATAAAATGATAATGAGTAAACCCCTCGGAAATACAAGGTTGAAAAATAAAATCGAATCCCTACCTTTTATAATTCATCAAGTTCCTGGAAGGGTAAGGATTCGCGTGCATCGTTTAAGTTATGATCAATCCTTTGCTATGCTTCTTAAGGAACATTTGATCACAGTAGAGGGAATAAAAAAGGTACGTTTAAATTGTTGGTCTGCTTCTGTTATTATTCATTATGAAACAACGAAAAAACTCAATATTAATCATCAGATTCTCTTGAGTATTAGCCAAGCAGAAACTGCCAACAGTTTTCGCCAAAAAAAAGATAGTAATAACCAAAAAAAGCTAGAGGAATGGTCAAGCCTAACCTATCCAGGGTTAGCTACACTTTTCTCTTTAACTTCCCTAAAGATAAAACTACCTGGTTTAAGATTGATAGCTATTTTAATGTTACTTCGGGCTGCTTTTCCTGTGGTACAAAGGGCTTATAATAGTGTTGTTAATCAGCAAAAACTTAATATTGATTGTATCGATACGTTAGCTTTGATATTTAGTGGGTTACAAGGAAAAATAGTTACCCCTTCTTTAGTCATTACCCTTCATGAACTGGGAGATATTATTAGAGAAAAAACTGCTCGCTCCACTGAATCTAAAACCAGCAATTTATTAGATACTATAGGCAACTTTGCTTGGGTAGAACGAAATGGAAGCATTATTTCTATTGAAAGTCATACTGTTGAAAGAGAAGAAATTGTCGTTGTTTACCCAGGGGAAAAAATACCCGTCGATGGCATTGTGGTTAAAGGAAATGCCACCATTGATCAACAACAATTAACCGGTGAATCAATGCCTATTGTGGCCGAAGAAAATACTTATGTTTATGCTTCAACCTTAGTTAGATCGGGAGAAATACGCATTAAATCAGAGCGAATTGGACATAATACTCGTGCGGCTGCCAGCTTTGAATTATTAAAAAAAGCTCCCGTTCATGACACCCGAATGGCGAACTATGCGGCGAACTTAGCTGAACAGTTAATTATGCCTTCATTATTATTATCAGCCATTATTTTAACAGTTACTAGAGATCCCAGTCGAGTGGCTTCTATTCTTACCTTAGATTTTGTCACGGGTATTCGAGTTTCTATGCCCACTGCCTTTTTAGGAGCCTTAAATCATACCACCCGTCATGGCATTTTAGTCCGTAGTGGGCGCACCTTAGAACTATTATCAGAAATTGATACCATTGTCTTCGATAAAACAGGAACCTTAACCCAAGGAAACATCCAGGTTGTCCAGATAGAAACCGTTGCTCAAGGGTTTGATGAATATAAAGTCCTGCAACTGGCTGCATCCGCCGAACAACGCATTACTCACCCCGTCGCCGAAGCCATTACCCATTATGCTACCAAGAAAAACATAGACATCTTACCTCGTCAAGCTTGGGACTATGAGGTAGGCTTAGGCATGGTAGCCACCATCGAAGGACAAACGGTTTTAGTGGGGAGTGAGAAGTTATTGATTAGTAAAGGAGTAACCCTTATTGAAACAGTAAAGCAACAAGAAACAGCAGGGTTGTCCCCTGTGTATGTCGCCTGCGATGGTGTGTTTCAGGGAATCATTTACTATAGTGATCCCTTGCGTCCCCAAAGTGCCAAATTGATCCATTCCTTGCAACGAGACTATGGAATGGAAGTGCATCTGCTCACAGGAGACCAGCAAAAACGGGCGACAGAGGTAGCCAAACAGTTAAATATCCCCTCTTCTCAAGTCCATGCCGAGGCATTCCCCGAAGATAAGGCGAAAATTGTCCAAAACTTGCACCATGGCGGTAAAACCGTCGCTTTTGTGGGGGATGGACTCAACGATTCTGTGGCTTTAGCCTATGCAGATGTGTCCATTTCCTTTGAAAACGGTTCGGATATTGCCAGAGAAACCGCCGATGTGGTGTTAATGAACAATGACTTAAAAGACTTATTAGAGGCCATTGCCATTGCCCAACAAACAAAACAGTTAATCACCCAAAATACCTTAATGGTGGTTGCCCCGAATATTGCTGCTTTGGGGTTAGCCACCACGGTGGGACTGAACCCGTTGTTAGCCACCCTGGTTCATAACGGAACTGCGATCGTGGCGGGTTTGAATAGTTTACGTCCTCTCGTTCAACATAAACTTGAAAACAACTAACATAGGAGATCGAAATCATGTCACCGATACACTGGGATAAATCTGTATTAACCTTGCACGTTAAAGAGATCATCGAAGATCATCATCAAAAAGGTGATTCTTCTGGCGTGTTAGGCTTAGGTGCAATTTTGCTGGGAACCCTTGCCCTACCTGCAGCCGTTAAATTCGGACGACCGGTTCTTAAGTCTATTATTAAAACAGGATTATCTCTTTCTCCCCAAAGCCTAGAAACCCCTTCTAAAAAGCCTCTCAAGACTTATTCTAATTCTTCAAGTAAGCAATAGCAACATAATTGAACAGAGGCCGCTGGCCTCTGTCGTGTACATTCAATTTCTCACTTCTATAGCACTACGCATCAAGGGTAAGATATTAACTTACTTTTGCCTCTTGCCTTGTGCGTAGCACTGTAACTCAGCTTACTGAACTTTCGTTCTGGCTTTCAGAACTAGAAGCCATTAGGGATGTCTTTTCAGCTTGTTCTGCAATCACTTCTGCTTTAGCTTCTGCCACGAGATCAGCCATCATTTCTCCTGCTTCTGCTAGGGTTCCTTTTGTTTTTTCGTAGAGAATAACACCGGTTTTAACTGTCGCTTTGGCCGCCGGTTTGAGTAAAGGAAGAACCACAGGAGTAACAACTAAAGCCCCCAGTCCAATGGCCATCGCTCGATTAGGATTATTATGATAGGCTTTTCTTAGGGTTTCTAACATTTTCTTTTCCTCATCAATTAATTAGCAACTGGGGGAACACCTAGAAGGACTTTGCTCTCTCTAAGTCCTCCACTACTTCTATTATAACGAACTTAGGTTAAATAAGACCCATTTTCTCCTATTTTTCCCTCTCCATTCAAGACATAAATGCCGGCTGAATTGGCCTTAACCAGAAAAGAAAGGGTATTATTATTTACATCGATCTTATTGCCGGTTACTACGTCAGAATAAGACCCATTTTTCACATTATTAAGGGTAATTTGTTGTTCACTACCAATGGTTAAACCCACCGCAACATAACTATTACTGCCTTGATCTTCTCTAACAAAACTCATGGCATTTCCCCACTCATTCACCTGACTCATAGCCCCTTTTTGTAAGGCCGGAATACGACTACGAATGAGATTTAACCGTTTAATATGTTGATAAAGAGGATGACTTTGGGTGGTTTGAATCGTATCTTCTTCGAGATGAGGACCGTAATAAGCCCTTCCTGTTTCATCTAACGTATCATCATTGCCGATAATATCCTGGGGTTTTCCCTTCATATATTCGATTTCTTCCCCAAAATAGAGACAAGGAATACCTCTGATCGTCCACAATAAATTATAAGCAGCGGCAGCCCATTCTGTATTACCTTGGAAACGAAAGCGAAAGTCATTATCAGGCCCCACATCATGGTTTTGCAAAAAAGTGACTAAAGTGGTTGGATCTCCATAAACCCAGTCATTGGCTAAAATAGCCCCAATACCGCTAAAACTGCCCCGACTGACATTATCCCGAAAGGTAGAAAATAGAGAAAAATCTAACACCGCAAAACCAGAGTCACCCCCAGAGTTGGGATCTTTGGGATCGTCTCCTAGACGAGTGTACCACCAAGGCCGTAAAAACGAGGGTGCATTATCATCGCCAAATAAATCACCCCATCCTGTTCCTTTAACCAGGTTTTCCCCAAACACGAATAAACTGGGTTTATGGGCCTTCCAAGCGTTGATATATTCTAGTAAATTATTGCGTTCAACGTGCTTAACCGTATCAATGCGTAAAGCGTCTACTCCCATATCTAAATAGCGACAAATGGCATTGATGAGGTAATCTTTAACATTGTCTCGTCTCGTTGCCAGATCGATGGTATCCCCGGCTAAATGTTTAGTCTGGATCGAAACATTTTCCCAGTCTCCTCCGGCCATAAACCCGTCTTGATGATACCATTCAGGATCGAGATTATTAGCATCAATACCAAAAAAGCGGTTAGGGTTATACCCTTCTTTGGGAACGGTTTCCCCAGTCAGGGGATCAACTAAGGGGACGACTCCATCAGCATCAGAGGTTTGTCTTTCTTTGAACCAGTCAGGGGCTACAGGGTTATCATTATCCTCTCTAAACTCGCTTCGATAGTTGCCTAAGTTACCTTGATAGGGTCCGTAATTAACCTGTCCCTGTTGTGATCCTTGGGGGACAAAATATTTAATGGGGAGATGATCGATCCAAACTTTGCCCCTGATACCGTATTGACAAGAATGGTTAACCACTACATCTTGTATAATTTTTATGCCTCTTGCGTGGGCCTCGTTGATTAAATCTTGATAGGTTGCATCGGGAGACTCTAAACGAGGATCGATCTTTGTCCAGTCATAACCATGATAGCCATGATAGTCTAAACCGCTTCTATTTTCGATGGGAGGGGTAATCCAAATAGCGGTAAACCCTAAGTCTTTGATATAGTCTAATTTTTGAATTAACCCTTTAAAATCCCCTCTCCAGTGAGGATCTTCTGCTTTCCCTGCTGCGTTAAACTTAATGCGATCGCGGCAGAAAAAGTTATTACTGGGATCACCATCATAAAATCGGGTGGTAATCAGAAAATAGATGGTTTCTGCTCGAAAGTCTCCCTCTTCTACCTTACCCCCTACATTGTAGTAGAAGTCTGCATAAGTTTCATTGCCGGCACCATCAACGATCAAAAATCTTACATTGGTAGTCTTATCGAGGATCATTTTTGGACCGGTTAAGCCATTGATAGCCTTTCCTTGAACATAAATATTACTGTTGGTGGTGGGTTCAGTTCCATCACTGCTATAGTAAGCAATAATGGGGGTTTCACGGGGATCAGTAATAGTAAAACGAGGGGAGATCGCTTCTTGATAGTTTCCTGAGTTTTCACTCGCTGTAATGGTGGGTTTTCTGAAGTCTGCGTTAGGATCAATGGTATAAATAAATTCAAAAATAGCCCCCATTTCTCCCAATGCGTTACGACCAATACAACGCAAAGTCGTGCTAGTTTCGATCAGAATAGGTTGCTGATAAAGGTTAGATTGAATACTGGGTGTTGTGCCATCGGTTGTATAGTAGATAGCGTCGTCTTCGTTGTTACTAGAGAGCGTAACACGCTGAGACTCTTGATAGGTTGCCCCTTTTGGCATGGCCGTAATAACGGGAATGGCAGGCCGTTGGGGGTTTTGGTCGTACCAGTTATCCTTAAAAAACCACCCTTCTCTATTCCTTGTTAAGTTATCGGTTTGTTTTCCACTTCCATCATTAAAGATAAGATCGGCTTTGTCTACTTCTGGGAAACGATAGCTATACCAATCATTTCCGTCTGCTGTTATGGGAACCCCTGGCCATTCAATGGTTGGCGAGGTGGGACTGGTATTCCAATAGTAAATATTAACGGTTTTTTGCCAGGATGTGGGGCGTTTAAAATGAACCACCAAAGGAGTGATGGGAGTTTCAGGGTTGCGATCGTACCATTTATTATTGAAGTACCAACCATCTCCTTGTCGTCGTAAGTCCCTCGTTTGGTTTATCTGGCCATCATTAAAGATTAAACTAGCTTGATCGACTCCTGAAAGGCAACAGCTATACCAGTCATCCCCTTCTGCTGTCATGGGAACCCCTGGCCAAGATACTGAGTTAGAAGAGGGATGGGTGTCCCAATAATAAAGATTAATGCTTTGTTCCCATGAGGAAGGACGCTTAAAGTAGATGAGGAGATCGGCCATGGTTGAGGTTTCCCTGATACTCTGTAAGCTCAACCTATCATGCTACAGTGCTACTTTTTGGCACTCTTACAATCTTTTAAGAAGACTGTTTTTATTGTAGGTATTAATAATTGTCGGTTTCTGCAAAATCCTCTGATGAGGTAAGTAGAGCTTATCATTTATAAAAAAAAGTTATATATAAAAACCATTGTCATCCATAAAACTTATAGCTAAACTAGAAGTATAGAAATTAATCAAGAGGTCATTATGGTCTGTTTTCCAAGCAATCAGCAAGTTAATAACAGTAAAATTGGATTTAACCAAGGTAAAGCTAAAGATTACTTACAACCACTCCGTCAATATCTCAATAACGTAGAAATAAAAAAAGAGTCCACTGCACATTTCTTGTGTCGTCTGATTCCAGTACAATGTCCATTTGAACAAGATATTTATCTCTTTGGTCGTAAAATTGGTCATATTCCCCCATTATGCAAACTCAACCCCTTCTATGAAGAGGTTGTTGCCTTAAGATTTCGTGCGTTATGTTATTTAGCGGATGAATGTGGTCAAGATGTTCGGTGCTATTGCTAATTATATTTGTAAATCATCCCATTAAGATAACATTATCAATGACGTGAATGACTCCATTATCTGCTTCAATATCAGCAGCAAGTACAGTGGCATTTTTAACTTCAAAACTATCAGAACAATCGATAGAAATGGGAGAACCTTCTAAAGAAATAACAGAATTAACTTTAGCTAAATCAGCTTTCATTAGTTTACCTGGAACCACATGATAGGTTAAAATACGAGCTAATTGAGGTATATTTTGAACTAAGGTTTGAACAGTTCCTGGTGGAAGTTTAGCAAAAGCATCATCATTGGGTGCAAAAACAGTAAAAGGCCCTTCTCCTTTTAAAGCATCAACTAAATTAGCAGCTTTTACTGCAGTGACTAAGGTTTCAAACCCTTCTGTATTTACAGCAATATCAACAATATCAGGCATATTTTTAACGTTACTTTTACGGTTGTTTTAATTGATTATAAACTACAATGGTAAAATTAAAAATACGACCAGATGCAATATTTTATTTAAGAGAATGGAAACTAGAAAGAATGTAAAAAAATTTAATAGCAAAAATTATAATAAGTTATTATACTGATCTTGGTATCTTATTCTATGACTTGACAATTAACGATGTCTGCTCAAGATCCTTTATCAAGATCAGAAGAAATTGAAGAACTTATTACTAATAATAACTTAGATGCTGCTACTACGCAATTGATGGATTTTCAGAGAGAATTTTCTATTGATCGTGCTAAACGCAGAGAAGTTATTGTTATAAACAATCAATACAAACTTTTAAATGATCAAAATCGTTTAGGGGTGATAGCGTATGATAAGTATAATTTAGAAGTTAGAAGGTTAATAGTACAAATTTTAGAGTTTAAGGATTCTATTATTGATGAATATAATCAACGTAATTTAGATTATAATAATTCAATTTCTGAAACATCAGTTATAAATAATACTTCAGAAAATCAAGAACAAAAGTCTTCTCAAGATTTTAGAACTAAATATGAAATAGCAAAAGAGAACTTTTTGAAGGAAAAACGGAAACAAGAAGAAACAACGCAAACCGTTGTTAAAGGGATTAATATTAGTAAAGTTTATAAAAGTAAAAGAGTAATTTTTTGTTTATCTCCTATTAGTATTGAATTAAATTTAGGAGAAATAACGGCAGTTGTCGGAGAAAATGGTAACGGTAAAACAACGCTTTTACGGATAATTTCTGGTGATTTAGCTATTAGTGAAGGAGAGTTGACTTATCCACTTTTAATGAAAAATAAGAAAAAAGATTGGTATTTGATTAAACAAAAAATTGCTTATATTCCTCAAGAGTTACCGAAATGGTATGGGTCATTAATGACTAATTTACATTTTACTGCAACCATTAACGGAATTAAAGGACAAGATAATATTGATGACGTTGATTGGATAATTAGTCGGTTAGGTTTAGAAGAATATGCTCAAGCAAAATGGAACGAGATTTCCAGTGGTTATAAAACTCGTTTTTCTTTAGCGAGAGCATTAGTTTGGAAACCAAAATTATTAGTTTTTGATGAACCATTAGCTAATTTAGATATTAATGCTCAAGGGAAATTTTTACAAAATTTAAGAGGTATTCTTAATAGTCAGAAAGATCCATTAACTGCAATTATTAGCTCACAGCATTTATATGAGGTAGAAAGTATTGCAGATAAAATTATCTTTTTGAAGGATGGAGAAGCAAAATATAATGGTTTGATGTCGGAGTTTCAGAAGGATAGAAATTGTAATATATATGAGATTAATTGTGATGTTAGTCAAGAATTATTAATGAATCTGTTGAAACCAATAGGTTGTAGTAAGATTAAGGAATCTGGTAGCAATTTTATTCTTTATGTTCCTATTTCTGTTAGCAGTGCAGAATTTTTGGAAGTTTTAGCAAATCATGAAGTTTCTATTAAGTATTTTAGAGATATTAGTCAATCAACTCGTCAGTTATTTGAGAGTTAAGTAATAAGAGAGGAGTCAGGAGTCAGGAGAAAAAAATTTGATTGTTATCTTATGATCGCTATTTTATAATTAATTTTACTTACTTAAGTTATGATACTAAAATCTATTAAAAAAGCTCTTAATCCTAATTTCCTGCAACGGATAGATCAAAACTATTTACTAAATCATCCGAGGTTATGGACGCTGAAAATTCACTATCTTTGTTATTATGTAGGAATCGTTAATTTATTATTATTAATTGGTCTTTGTTTTTATCGTTTTAAGCTATATCATACCACTACATTAATTCAATTAGGACAAGTTTTCTTTGCTATTAATAGTATAGGAATTATAGGTTGGGTAATTCTACAATTTTATTATAATATTGCTTACAATCCTGAGAAACAATTTGGTAAAGTTGATTTTAAGAAAGGTTGGTTATTTGATATTTTTGGATATTTACTTTGTTTGATTATTCTTGCTTCACCTGCGGTAATATTTTCCACGGTTACTAAAATAAGAATGATAACTTATCCTATTGATGAATTTGAAGTAACTTCAGATTTAGTTATTTTAAAGTTATTAAATATGGAAAAACTACAATTGGATTCATTAAGGGAAGCAGGAAAAGAAAAACAGTTTTTATTTGAAAAAAAGGCACATGAAAACATATTAGATTATAATTATCGATTTGTCAATCAATTGAAATTTGATATAAGATCGAAAGAAATAAAAAAAAATATTATTGCTAATAGTTATTGGATCAATTTTAATGAAAATTACTTTTTCCTAAATAATTTTTTAGAAAGCACTACAAATTTTAGTTGTGAAAATAATATTGAAGATTGTAAACTCTTAACGTTTTTGACATCTCCTTTTTTAACACAAATTCTATATCCTATTTGTTCTCAATATGAAGGAAAAGAAATGATGGATAATATTTATAATTCTATAAAAAAGCAAAAAATTTTAATGTCTCTTGCTTCTAGACAATATAATAATCTATTTTCTTTGATTAATAAATATACAGGAAAGACAATAAAATCAAAAAAACAAGTTGATACCTGGTTAACAATGGCAATTGAAATATGCAACAATTATTTTGAGCAAATTTATAAAGACAAATTCAATTTCAATGATATAATTTTAGGCTACTTTTATTCATCATTTATTTTTTTAAGTATAGTGTTTAGTATTATCATATTTTGGTTTTGTTTATATTTTAGATATTTCTCATTAGAGATGTTTTTAATATTTATTCCAGCTTTTTTATTATTAATTTTAACTAAACCTATTTTGGTCTTTATTGGGAAAAACATTTTAAATGAGATTGTTGAAAATTTAATTAATCAACAAATTTTATTAACCAGTTATTTCATGATTATTTTATTGTTACTTTTGTTTTTATTTTATTTAAGTAGAAAACAAAAAAAGTATGTGTTTAACAAAATAATTTTAATAGTAAATCTAATATTAATTGAAATGATAATTGCAGTTTTTCCCATTCCAATTATATTATGGTTACAGAAAAATAGCAATATGAATATGGTTTATGGTACAACACTATCTTGTCAGCCACCTAACATATACATTACAAGAGAATTATATTCTGGAAATGCTGCTGGTCAATTTATATTTGAAAAAAATTATTTATTTTACACAACATATTTTCTAATACTAACTATAGCCTATATACTGACATTCCCTTATATAAAACATATATTAATTAAACATTTATCACTCCCAAAAGAAAAATGAAACCTCAACTGACTAATATTCAAAACATCATCCAACAAGGAGATTTAGAAACTGCAATTATTCAACTTATACAAATAACAGAAAACACTCGTTATCATAACGAAATCATCCTTCATGCTGCCAGTTTAAAACAATTACAAAAAAGCGATCGCCTAAATATTTTATCCTCTGAAGATATTAGAAGAGAGAGAAATAGACTCACCTATGCTTTACTAGAAATTATTCAAGAAATAAACCCTAACCCAACTCAAATAACAAACAATAATCAACAAAATAGAGAATTATTAGATATCATCAAACAATTAGCAAGTAAACCCATTCATGTAGAGGCAAAAGCAATGTCCCAAGGAAACATTAATCAAACCCATTCTGGTAGTGGTGATAACGTCGCAGGAAACAAAAATACAACCTATAACTATAATTCTCAAAACCTAACTGAAGCTATCACCGAAATACAAACGATTTATCAACAAGTTGCTCAAGACTATCCCAACAATACTACAACCCAAGGCATCAAAACCATAGAAATCATAGAAAATAATCCTACTTTAAAATATAAACTCATTACTGCTGCAAAAGACGGGGGACTTGCCGCATTAGAAAAAGCATTAGATAATCCAGTTGGTGCATTTGCGATCGCAGCAATAAAAAGCTGGATCAACAGTTAAATAGAATGGAGATGTGATACACTAAAAATTGTTCCTTATCGTTACATTTTAGATGTTTTCTAAAGATAATCTTTTTGCAGTTTCTTTATTTCCCTATTTAGGATTTTTATGGTTTCTTACTCGTTCCCAAGAAACCCCTCGTTTAGCATTAATTGGGTTTTATGTTTTATTAGTATTTGTAGCTGTTACCATTCCTGCTGGAATTTATGCTAAAGTTCAGTATGGCGAAGTATTAGCTAATATTGATTGGTTACATGGTAGTGCAGAATCTTTTTTAACTTTGTCTAATATTTTAGTTGCTTTGGGGTTTCGTCAAGGAATTATAGACTATCAAAAGAAACAAGAAGAAACTCAAACAGATGATTAATTAATACTGATGATTTTTTGTACAGGAATAACGATATCAGGAAAAGCTAAAGGACTAATATTACCCTCAGTTAAGGTTAATTCTGTCGTGTAATTACCCTCTTTTAAGTTTTTAAAAACGTTTAACTGATAATTGTTTAAATCAACTATCCAATATTCTTTGATTTCTGCTTCTGCATAAATTGCTTTTTTCTCCGTTAAATCTTTTCGTAACGTTGCTTTAGAAAACTCAATTAACCAGTAAATATCATCGGGATAAGGATGATGTTGTAAATATTCTTTTCCCAAGGGTTTAACAATAGCAATATCTGGAGAGGGTTCAGAATTATTAGGTAAAGTTATCGGTTTAGCATCTCGAATTTTAGCGCGATTTTTCAGTAAATCTTTTAAATAATCAGCACATTCTGAATTATAGTAAGCATGACTTTCTCTTTCGGGTGTCATGACAATAATTTCTCCTTTTAATAATTCTACCTCTTGATCCTCAAAACATCCAGCAGCGATCGCTTGATGATAGTGTTCAATTGTCCATTGATAAGTGTTTCGTGTCATGATACTTGGTTACAATTAATAATTTTAAACTAATGATAGATTGCTTCGCGGCGTTTTTAACCACCATCAAAGCTTACTGTTTATATTACCCCTCACAATGACACATTAAGTTTGAGAATTGAGAATTGGTATGATTCAAGTTTATCTTCTCTATCAATCTGTTAGCATAAAAATTATTAGAGATTAATTAAACATTTGAAATGATGAATCAATTACCTATCCCCTCCTTTTTTGATGCTGAAAAAGTTAATAATTTTTGGCGAGTTCCCTATTTACAAAGAACTAAGGAAGCTAGAGAATGGAAAAAAAAGCATAAAATAGCATCGTCAACCGAAGATAAAACTAAAATTATCTTATTATTAATTGATGTACAAAATACTTTTTGTCTGCCTGATTTTGAATTATTTGTTGCAGGAAAATCGGGTAATGGTGCAGTAGAAGATAACATTCGTTTATGTGAATTTATTTATAAAAATTTGGGACAAATAACGACTATTGCAACCACAATGGACACCCATACAGCCATGCAAATTTTTCATCCTATTTTTTGGGTAGATGAAAAGGGGAATCATCCTGAAGCGGGTATTACGATGATTTCTTACGATGAAGTTAAACAAGGACGATGGAAAGTTAATCAAAATGTTGCCGATAATCTACACATTTCTGCTGAAAAACTAGAAAACTATGCCCTACATTACGTTAAAAAAGTGACAGAAGATAGTAAATATCCCCTAACTATTTGGCCTTATCATTCCATATTAGGAGGAATCGGTCATACGTTAGTTTCTGCTGTTGAAGAAGCGTTATTCTTTCATAATATGGTTCGCAGTAGTCAAACTCAATTTGAATTAAAAGGAGA
This sequence comes from unicellular cyanobacterium SU3, assembly GCA_002172675.1. Classification (GTDB taxonomy): domain Bacteria; phylum Cyanobacteriota; class Cyanobacteriia; order Cyanobacteriales; family Microcystaceae; genus Crocosphaera. Next base: position 73,603 of record NETF01000173.1, on the reverse strand, counting down.
TAATCCCTTAACCGAAAATTACTCGGTTTTTAGTCCTGAAGTCTTAGAAGATAATCGAGGAGAAAAAATAGCACAAAAAAATACTAAATTCCTCAACAAAATACTGTCTTTTGATAAAATCATTATTGCCGGTCAAGCAAAAAGTCATTGTGTGGCTTGGACAGTTGAAGATTTACTCACAGAAATTAACCAAAAAGATCCAAACCTAGCCAAAAAAGTTTATTTATTAGAAGATTGTACTTCTCCTGTGGTAGTTCCTAATGTTATAGACTTTACAGATAAAGCAGACGCAGCCTTTCAACGCTTTTCTGAAGTTGGAATGCACCGAGTTAACTCCACGGATGAGACTATCTTTCAATAGGTGGTAAATATTTCGGTTGAATGAGTATGGGGAGTATAGGAAGGATGGGAAGTGTGGGGAGAGTTTTGATTTTTATATGATAACTGGTCACTGTTCACTACTGATAACTGATCACTGCAATCATTTGTTATGCTTAACAACAGGAGTGAACTATGATTACTCTATCTTAAAAACGAGTGATTCTAAAACAGAGATAATTATGAATAAAGTCAAAACCTTAGCGGCAGGATTATCTAAACGCTTTATGGCAACGTTAGCCTTATCGGGATGCTTATTAGCTGGTGTGCAAACTTTGTCTCTTGCCAATGGTAATTCAGGATTAGTTATTTTTAGTGGGGTTGAAGAACGCAGCGACATCCTAGACTATAAAATGGACTTTAATGGACGACCTAAATTTTTTGGGGAACGTATCAGACTGCGTATTTCCAAGAAGAAATTAACCCAAGGAGTCAGTAAGTTTTTTATCTCTTATCTCAAAGATCCCGAATTTGATGGGAAATTTAACACCAACTCTGTAGAAGTGCGAGTTGACGGCGAATCCCTCCCTCTTAGAGAAGTTTATTGGGATAAAGAAAGTCGAGTAATAGAAATTGACTTAAAAGAACCTTTAGAAGCCGGGAATTCAGCAGAAATTGTCATGTCTAACGTCAAAAATCCTAGTTCTGGAACCTATTACTTTATTGCTGATGTTTTAACTTCAGGGCAAATTCCTTTACGGGTTTATGTAGGAACTTGGATACTTTCTTTTTCTCGTACTTAAAAGTGAGTTCGGGGTTCAGGGTTGATGAGAAAATCTCTTTCCTATTCCCCGTTTCTTTTGAAAATCATCCACTGCGATCGCTGTTTCATGATTCGTGTGAGGTTTCACCCTTACTTACTTGGTGAGCTACATAGGTTCGCAAGACATCGTTAATTAAAGTTTGATAACCTCTTATTTCGGGGTTATTTTTAGCAGTATTGCGAAACCACTCTAGAGTCTCGGTATCAACTCGTATTGATATTGACTCTGTTGCTGGTTTTCGTTTTACCAACTTTGCACCCTTGAAAAATTCCTCATCAAGCTCAGGAATATCTGAATAGTCGATGTCCTCATCTGACATATTGACCGATTAATAATTCTCTTGTTTCTTGATAGCTAAAACGATCATCGATGTAAGTTAGTAGATTTGGGTTGTTGAATATCTCCTTTGCTTCTTGAAACGAAATACCATGCTTAATAATGTTGGTTTGATTCTTTTGTTCATCCCACTAGAATTCCATATTTTTAATATACATTTTTGTATATGCAAAATCAAGGATTGTTTTTGTCTTTTGCGATGGATATCTCATCAAAACCGCTTCTCGTACCTAACCCGAAACTCATTAAAAGCGTAATCATAAGAAACACGAACATAACCTTGATCTTCGACTTCATAGATAGCTTCTAAGAAAGGAACAATACGAAAATCTGTACTATCTATCGTCTCACTAACAGAGGTTTCTATATCATAAATGAGGGTTTGAAAGACCATCGGTAAGGCTAATTGAACAATCCCAAATTGTATCAATTGTTCTGTACTTTTTCCTTGCAATGCTTCTGCTAAAACCAGAACTTGTTCACCGAGTAAACGAACGATTTCCCCTTGACTTCTTGGAGGACTACTGCTTAAGTTAATCACAGGATTACCTAAGAGTTGCTCATCGACACTTCCTTGATTAGCTAAGGTTTGTAAACAAGTTCCTACCTTGTCTAAATCTTCTTGAGATAAAGCTGCTTTAGTTTGAATCGGTTTAAGGGGATCTTGAATTTGACACACTTGATAACCTTCTTGTCCCAAGTTAGGAAGTAATTGAGAAAGAGGTCCATCGATGCCCAAACTAATATCAATTCGTTGCACTTTATTCAAACTATCATCAGGAATTTCTGTTGTCTCTCCTGAACGAAAGTTTTTGCTAGTATCAGGAACCTCTGAAACAATGGTTCTCATGGCTAGGTCGAGGGTAGGATTTAATAATCCTTGGTCTGGACTAAAGACTATTTGATTTTCTGTGCGACGTTCGATAAAAAAGCGAGTATCTAAGAAATTGACTAACCCTCGGTTGACCCTAATAACTCCGTCGGGTTCAAGGGCTGTAAGATCGTTAACAGGACCGTTAACAGTAACGTCACCGCCAAAATCAAACCGAAACAGAGGTAAGACTTCAACAAATAAGTTGTTTAAGCTAACCTCAAAATTTTGTAATCTTGGCATGAAAGGAACTGGTTGATTACTAGCGGTTTGTCTTCGTGTTCTAGGAACCACCCATCGATTAATTTCTGCTACGGTTTCTTCTCGACTTTGTAATTCAGTGGGAATAAATATTTGACCATTGGCTAATTGTACGTCTCCGCTTACCACTGGTTGAATAGCAGAACCTCTTACAACAACTCTGCCATCAACTAACCCCTGGTATAACCCTTGTAAGTTAATTTCTCCTCTTTCTATGGCAACAGTTAGAGGATTTTCTATATTAGTTTGTTGTTGAAATAAGGGTAAAACGCCAGCAATATTGAGGGTACTATCAGCAAAATTTCCTCGTATTTGTTCAACGTTAATCCCTTGATCATTGAGGACAACTGTTCCAGTGACCGTTAACGGTTGAGGTAAGGCTGCAGTTTGGAAAATGGTTTCATTTAAGGTAATCGTTCCCCCTGCATTTAAGTTAGAAACTAATAACCCTTGAGATAAGTCTAATTCTCCTGTTGCTTGGGCATTAATTTGTCCTTCCCCACCGGTTAAGAAAACCTGTTCACCGGTCAACACACTGACTAATTGTAAGGCTTCTGTATCTAAATTAAGGCTAACGGCAAAGTTATCATTATCGGGATAAGTGGGGAAGGGAATATCAATCGAAGTAGCCGCAATGGAATCTTCAGTGGTGGCCAGTTGAAAGCGTTGACCTTCATAACTAAATTGTCCGGCAAGGGTGATCCCTAAAGGTCTTCCTTGAAAGGTGGTATCGACAAAGGCAAATTGTCCCTGGAGTTGGGGTTGAAAGGGACTACCACTAATGGTTCCGGAAGCGTTTAACGCCCCGGTTGCATCCACGGGAACCTCAATAAAATTATTAATGGTGGCGATGGATAAATAGTTAACTTGCCAATTAGCAGCAATTTCTTGTAAGGAAAACTTACCATCTAATGCTAGTCGAGTTCTATCAATTTGAATGGCAGCCCTATCAACGGTTAAAACATTATCAGTTAAATCGGCCTGCAAAGCAACCTCATTAATGGGAATCACTGACTCATCTCGAATCACTAACCCAAAGGGTTCGATGATATCGGGATAGGGTTCTTGGGGATGCCATTCCCAGTTTTGACCCCTTAAGGCAATGCTGAGATCCGGTCGATAAATGGTACCCCCTAAGGCAACATTCAAGTCAAAAGTTCCTCGGAAATCCAATTCCGTCGGGACTCCTCCTCTTTCTCGTTCATCGGCTAATTCTTTGATTCTTTGCTCAATAACAGCTAACAAGTTAACTTTTTCGGCCATGGTTTCCGCATCTTGTCCCACAGACTGAGAAGGAATAGCCTCAGCGTTTTTATAGTCGATGGGTTGAATCTGCAATAAGTCTAGTAACCGTTCCACACTGGAGAGTTTCAGGGCAATAAAAAGGTCTTGCAAACGACCATCATCAATATTTAAACGGCCATCCAAGTCTCCCGACTCTAAGTTGAGTGATCCTTGCACAGCATATAAACTTTGACCTAACTTGAGGGTGGCGTTTTGTAATCTGGCAATATTATCTTGATAGATGACATCGGCGGTGAGTTGGGTCGCTTCAACAAAACCAATACTCGGTCTATCAATGACCAATCTTCCTCTTCCTTCTAAGGTGTAAGGGTTGATGACGATTTCGGTTTGCACTTCCCCGGACAAAAACCCAGGAACACCAAAGTCTCCCCCTGGGGCAATTTTGAAGATATCAAGGGGAAATTGTTCAATTCTGGCCACTAACTCATCCCCTTCTAAGCGACCGATCACAGCGATGGGATCGAGATCCCCGGCTTCTTGTCGCAGTTCAAAGGCCACGGGGAGATAAGGGGCCGGACAATCTTGACGGGTACAGGGTTGTAAGGAGGCAGCGATGACATCTTGGTTCCCCCGTAAGTCGATGGCAATGGTTTGGCCGAGGGTGGCATTCAGTTGACCCGTTAACAGAGGTTCAAAGGCGCGATCGTTAAAGACAAGGTTCCGTACCGTTACATCTCCTCTGAGTGTAATATTACCGGGGGCTGTGGGGGCAGTAATTAAGTTTTCTGCAACTAGGGTTCCGTCAAAGTTGCCTACCCCTTCAAGTTGTAATTCTTCAGGTAGAAAGTCCTCTCGTACCGGCAAGGCAGAAATGAGTTGAGTTAGGGGTAAATCACCAAGATTAGAGGTTGCTTGGACGGCAAGGTTGACCCTAGCATCGGGGTTAGTGAGGGGGTTGGTGACGAAAATATTACCCCTGGCGTTTAGGCTTTGTCCGTCGGCCTGAACGGTGATATTATTGGCGTTAATGGGTAAAACGGCGTTTTCTTCAAAAAGGCTCGCTAGACTCCCTGAAAGAGAGATTTGAGCATTTAAGTCATCAATATCGGTTTGGGGGACTTGTGGGGCGATTTGGGTAAGAATCAGGTTAGGATTGAGGTTGGATGCAGTGATTTGACTGGTCCATTGATTGTTTTGTAAACGGGTTAGGGTGTTAATGGTTCCGCTGGCAGTTGCTAGTTGCAGGTTAACCCTAGCTTGTGCCGTGCTAAGATCCGGTGTAGCAGAAAGTAGAGGACGCACATTACTCGAAACCACGGCCCGTCCGTCTACTAATTGCACATCGACGGGTAAGTTTGGCACAATCTTATCCAAAGATAGGCTAGAAAGGTCGACGACACCGCGAACTTGACCACTGCCTAGGTTGCCGACCACTTGGATGGGACTCCCTTCTACGGTTAATAGTGCTTCAGCTTGGCCTCGAAAACTACTAATATCTGGGGTATTTCCAAGAGAGGCCAGGAGAGAGTTCAGGTTTCCTGTGAGAAGCACCTCGCTACTAACTAATGTAGATTGTACCGGTAAATTGGGGATGATGGGGTTAAGGTTAATGGTTCCTACATCGGCTACAGTGGTTAAAATACCGTTAGCGACTTCTATATTTGCATTGATAGGACTGCCATCAACCAATAACTGTGCATTACCATTGACATTGAGACGGTTAACATTTAATTGTCCTTCTTGGAAAAGATTGTTCACAGAACCAGACAGATTGAAATTGCTTCTATTGAGTTGGACAGGGACGGTAAGGCTAGGAATGTAGGGATCGACGGGTAAATTAGAGACGGCGGCCGTTGCTGCTATGTTTCCTTGGGATAAAGCCGTTTCAAGGGCGATCGCACCTTGTCCTACTTGTAGATTTAAGTTACCTTGGCTTTGAAGACTATTTAGACTAAAGTCATCAAGTTTTCCTGCTACGTTAATATTGCCATCTCTTAGAGTAATAGTTTGGGTTAATACTTCCGAGGGACAGGTAGTAAAAGAACAAGCTAATTCGACAAAGGGATCAAGGGAAAATCGATCAGCAGTAATTAAAGTTTGCCATTCTTTTTCTTCTATATTTCCTAATCCTTTAATAGTTATATTTCCTCCATTTGAGGTTAACACGGTATCCCGAATTAATATATCTTTTCCCCCTAAAAGAATCGACCCTCTTCCTGATATGTCTTCTCCTGAAACAGCTATAGCACCAGGGGCAGCCCATTCTATTTTTCCTTTTGGATCTCCTAGGGTTCCTGCTATTTTACCTTGTGCTGTCAAGGTTCCTATACTCACATCTTGGGGGGATTGATAATAGGGTTTAGCTAATTCATCTCCTGGTACATTTGCCTCAAATCCTAAGGCAACGGGCATTTTTTGCCAGTTAATTTCTTTATTTTCTTCTAAGGCTTTTAAAATACCTAATTCGACTTTTCCTGTGGCTGCAATGTTTCCACCTGCAGTGGGTTTTACTTGAAATTCTTTGAGATTAATTTGATTTAAGTTTGCCTGAAAAACTGTTTTTAATTCTTCAATTCTTGTTTTCTCAATTAATAAAGGTTTGCTATTGTTAATCGTCCCTGTAACAATGGGATTTTTGATTTCTCCTGCTAAGTTTATTTTACCTTCTATTTCCCCTGCTAAGTTAACAGGTAACTTGAACTTGACAATATTAGATAAATTTTTCAATAAAAAGGGATTAATATCAACATCAATATTATAGCCGTCTTGCCAATTTAGTGACCCTTTAATATCAGTAACAAACTCCCCTAAACTAAAGCTAGTTTCGGTAAACTGTACGGTTTTATTATTAAAATCTAGTCCTAAATCAAGCTTAATGGGAACTTTTAATGCTTCTAAACCAGCTTGAACATTAGAGAGTTGAAAATTTCCGTTTCCTTCTGTTCCTTCAATTTCTTCCAATGAGGGTACATTAATGTTTAAATTACTCTCAACTAAACCACTTTTTAAGGTGACAGGTAAGTTGGGAATTAAAGCTGTTAACTCAGGTAAGGCTAATTGAGAAATCATCAATTCTGCCTGAGTTTGAAAAGATTTTATATTAGTTTGCCCTTTAATAGCAATGGCACTGTTTAATATTGAAACATCTAAATTATAACTAATTTCTTGATCTTCATTAGAGCGATAAGTATAACCAGCTGTTCCCTCTGCGTCCACTTTTACCAGTTCTTGAAATCCATTAGGAAGTAAAGCAACATTAGCATTATTTAACTCAATATCTGCATCAATATCAATAGGTAAATCTAATTCTACATCTTCAATTTGTTCACGTTCTTGAAAACCTAGCCATTTTCCAGACGGATTTTGTTCAACATATAAATCAGGATTATCGATAGTAATATCAATATCTAAAGGCTGTCCAATTAATAAAGGTAAGGGATTAAATTGAACTTTTAACCCATCAAGATCAACCCGATCGGGATCATTTTCTGTGGTAGGAATGGAAGTTTGTCCGATACGAATATGATTAAGAGAAAAGCTTTCAACCTCCCCAACTCTCACCTCTCTTTCTAATGCTTTGCTTAACTGTTGAGACAATAAAGGAGATAACTTTTCATAAACAAAATAACTGACTCCTCCATAGGTTGCAACCCCCAATGATAATAACACTCCACCGGCGATCAAACTCGAGGGTTTCTTGATGAAATTATATAATTTTTGCAATACAGGCGTACTCCCCTCAGAAGGTTCTGGGGGTGGGTTGGGGGGGATATTAGTCATGAGTCCTTACACCACCGATTTAGTCAATCCACTGACTAACTTAACACAAATTTTCTGTTTCTGATTTAGCAATACATTGAACGTTCACAAACTAAAATAGTTCCTTTTTCTCCGAGTGTAATGCGTATTTCGTCATCTAAATAAAGTATTTTTAGCTTTCCTTTTGGCGATCGCTTCATCTGAAAAGAAATCTCTCCAGTTTGTTCATTCATTGCTTTGGGGGGAACTAACCCAAACATTATTTTTAATATAAATGAGGTAAATAATTCTTTTAACCCCTTATTATCTGATTTTTTTTTATTAAAGACTTGTTTCCATTCACTTAAATCTTGATTCGGTTGTGGACTTAACTTTCCTCCTGTAAACTCCACTTGTAGGGTATCATCGGTCTGAGGATAACAGATTCCTAAATTATGCACCACCCCTTTTAGTTTAGGATAATCTGAGTCAATAACGGTAAATTCAACAATAATATCGTGACTTCTTTTTTCTTCTTCATCCAGCAAAACAACAGGTTGTTTAACGCAGTCGATCACTAGCTTAAGCTTAGTGGGTTGAAACATATTAAAGGACAAGCGTCCCAAAGAGTAAGCATATTTGCCATTAGGTAACTTTTCTCCTTGGGGAAAGGATGGCGCACTAATTAATATCCACTCTGCTGATTCTAAGCGATCGCTGTGGGTAGGTGCAAGGGTAGGATTAAGTTTACACAGTCGTTCAATTTTAGCCTTTACTGCTTCTTGTTTAACGTCTCCGTCGTATTGTTTCAAAGCGTCTCTTAAAGCGGTTTTAGCTACTTCTCGTGTTGTTAAGGTACTCATAATCGTTTATTTTTTTTACATTTTGTTACAATATATATCAGTTCATTGACTCATCAAGTAGAAATTGCTCTAAATTTTGGTAAATAAATACTTGATTTCGTCGTTAGTCGTTATAGTTACAGAAATTATCATTTAAAAATTTCTAATAACTCCCTAACTGTCAATATACATAACGCTTGTTTTTAATTGTTTATTATCATGACTATTAATAACACTGTATCTTTTCAAGAAAATCCTTTAACTATAGGGGGAAATGATCCCGACCATTTTGACTGGCAAGAAGTTTGGTATCCTGTTCATTATATCGAAGATTTAGACAAAACTAGACCGACATCATTTACATTATTAGAGAAAAATATCGTGATTTGGTGGGATAAAAAAAACAGTCAATGGTCTGTTTTTGACGATCAATGTCCCCATCGTTTGGCCCCTTTATCAGAAGGAAGAATTAACGAGTCAGGTTGTTTAGAATGTCCTTATCATGGATGGGCATTTTCAGGACAAGGAAACTGTGAAGTGATTCCTCAACAAAAGCCAGAAGGAAACGCCGAACAATCCCCTAGAGCATCCGTTAAAACCTATCCTACTAAAGTAGCGCAAGGGTTGTTATTTGTCTATGCAGGGAAGACAGAAAACGCACCAAAAACCCCCATTCCTTTAGTGGATGTTTTAGAAGAAAAGTCCGATGAATGGGTTTGTATTAATACCTTCCGAGATATCCCTTATGATGCGTTAACCTTAATGGAAAATGTGTTAGATTCTAGTCATATTCCTTACACCCATCATAAAAGTGTAGGCAACCGTTCCAATGTTTCTCCTGTAGACTTAGAAGTCGTTGAATCAGGAAAATGGGGATTTAAGGGACTCTGGGAAGAAGGACCGAGGAAAGGCACTTTAGGACGACAAACTACCCACTTTTTTGCCCCTGGAATGATGTACCATGATCTAACTTCTAAACAGTTTGGTCGTACCCTAACGGTTGTTTATGCCACTCCCATTAGCAAAGGAAACTGTCGATTATTTGCTCGTTTCCCTTTCAAATTTTCCTCCCCTATTCCAAAATTTTTCATTAATTTAACCCCTCGTTGGTATTCTCATATAGGACAAAATGGAGTATTAGAAGATGATCAAATTTTCTTGCATTATCAAGAACGTTACTTAGAAGAAAAAGGGGGAAGTCCTAAGTTTTCTAAAGCCTTTTATTTACCCACAAAAGCCGATTTATTTGTCTTTCAATTACACAGTTGGATCAATCAATATCAAGCACAATTATTCCCAGAACAGTCCTTAAGTCCTGCATTATCCTCCGAAAGCTTATTAGATCGCTATCATTCCCATACCAAACATTGTAGTAGTTGTCGCACTGCTTTGAAGAACTTACAGCGCATCAAAATAGGAGTTGCGATCGCTACTTCTGTGATGTGGTCATTAATCGTTATCTTATTATTAACTTTCGAGCATCCTTCGGTTTGGGGTATGATATCATTAAGTGTGACTGTACCTTTAGGTGTGATTATTTGGTTAGGGTTAAATCGACTGGAAAAACAATTTTATCAAGGTCGAGAAATACCCCCAAGAAACTTACCTGATAAGAAATAATTTCTAAAAAGTGGTCACTGTTTTTAAGTCAAAAAATGACCTAATGATTATCTAAATTAGTGTATAACAATTACAAAAAAGATCCTTGGTTAGCTGTTAATTTATCCATGTTTTTTCCTGGACTGGGGCAATTCTATGCTGGCAATTATTTACAAGGATTTTTATTTTTTAATGGTCAAATTCTTTGGTTAGTGCTAACAGTTTGGCATATGTTTGCAGCGAAGGGAAATACTGTCACTGGTTTCATTTGTTTAGGGATGACAATTATCTTCTATTTTATCAGTTTAATAGAAGCTCATCTCAGTGTTTATAAAAAGAGAAATGATCCCAATTTAGAAAAAATACCCCGTAAACATAAGAATCTGTGGTTTGCTATTTTTATCACCCGAATTTTACCAGGATTAGGTCATCTTTATCTCCAAAGACCAATTATTGGTTTACTAATATTAACTACTACTTTACTGATCACAGGAATTGATGATTTTTATTCTAATCTATTATTAATTACTCCTTTGATAATCTCTCTGACGCTTTATCATACTTATCTTATTTTTCCTGATAGAAGTAGTAATAAGAGATGGTCATTAGTGGTCATCATGACAGGAATTATTTTTATCTTAGGAGTTAGTCTCAACTATTATCCACAATGGTTAGAAAAACGCTTTGATAAATTTCTCATTCCTAGTAAATCCATGCAGCCGACATTGCAAATAAATGATATTGTTTTCGTGAAAAAATCTTCTCATTATGTGCCAAAAATAGGAGATATTGTGGTTTTTACTCCTTCAGAAAACATCAAAAAAGCTGATCCTGATGTATCAGATCATTATATAAAACGGATTATTGCTACACCAGGCAAAAAGGTGAAAATCCAACAAGGCCAAGTTTATCTGAATAATACACCCATTCAAGAACCCTATATTACAGAATCACCCCAATATCAGTTGAAATCTAAAATAATTCCTGCTGACCATTACTTTGTTTTAGGGGATAATCGTAATAATAGCTTTGATTCCCATGTGTGGGGACTCTTACCCAAAGATGTTATAGTCGGTCAAGCTTATAAAATTGGATGGCCACCCAAAAGGATACAATCATTGGAGTGAGCAGTCATCAACGAGAAGTGAAAGCTTTGTAATAATTTGTTACAATTGAATAAATTGGGGTCAGTAATTTTCCGTAAAACAATTAACCCAAATGGGTGAGCTACCTGGGGGAAGTGCGTAGCAAGGAATTTCCGTAACATAGAGTGTATAAGTGAGATCGCACTAGCTGATTTCCCAAAATAATAAATGTCTTTCGTTTAGTTTGAGCAGGAGCAACCCCATGGATCTTATTTCACTTTCTTTAATCTTAGCCGGAACCTTTATAGCAGATTTTTTACTTCACAATAATTAGCTCTTCATGGGGCAATGTGTGTGTTATATAGTCTTCTTAAAATAGCTCTCTTCTAGTTACACTAATCGAAGAGAGCTATTTTCATAGTTACTGGTTGCTTACTCGAAATGATGCCAAATAAGGTAATATTGTAGATTGGTAAATAGCAATTCGCTTAATAAATAAAATAGATAATTTACTTTGAGGATCATTGTTGATTATGTTAGGTTGTACGGGAACCTTTAGAAACGGGAATAAAATCAGAGAAAAGAGAAAAAATAACTCAATTGTTTTCCTAAATAATTATTAACTTCGAGATACTTGATACCTAAGAAGGAGTTGAACCGAACAATTATATTTAAGCTTTCGTCTATAATTGAGTAAATTATAATCTAATGCTTTAATTATAACCATTACCTATGTTACGGAAAAAATTCTCGTTTACTCAAGCTCGTATTTGGATAATTCTAGGTTTAATATGGTTAGGAAGTAATTTATGCGATCGCTTATGGTTAATTTTAGATCATTCTCTCCCTGCTTGGGATCAAAGTAATCATTTAACTAAGTCTTTACAATATTTTTATAGTTTAAATTCTCTTGAAATCTTTAATGGAGAATGGTGGCGTAGTTTTTGGATGTTATCGACAAAATACCCTCCTTTAACCTATATTATCGGAGCTTTTTCCCAAAAGATTTTTGGCTTAGGAAATGATCAAGCTCTCTTATCTAATTTATTATACAACGGAATTTTAATTATTTCAGTTTATATCATCGGAAAAACTTTATTTAATCCGAAAGTTGGTTTATGGAGTGCAGGGTTAACCCTCTTATTTCCTCGTTTATACCAAACCCGTTTACAGTTTCTTATTGATACTCCTTTAATGACGTTAACTGTTGCTTGTTTTTGCTGTTTAACCCTGTGGAAATTTGAAAATAATAGACGAAAACAATGGTTATGGACGATTATTTTTGGGGTTGGTTGGGGACTTGCTTTAATAACCAAACAAAGTGTTATGTTTTTTTTATTTACTCCTTTAGTTTGGTTAGGTATTGGTTATTTATGGCAAAAAAAATGGGAAAGAATTCTACAATTATTTGTGAGTTTTCTTATTTCTAGTTTAGTATGGTTTCCTTGGTATCGAACTAACTGGATTTATTTATTTAGTACGGTGCAAAACTCTAATGCTATTCCTGCCACTTATGAAGGTGATCCTCCTCTAAATACTATAGCTGCTTGGACGTATTATTGGCAAGATTTACCGTTAGCTATCGGTTGGGTATTATTATTAGTGCCTGTAGTAGGATTATTGTTACATTTATTAGGAAAATTTCCAAAAGATAAAGATAATATTGATCATAAAAAAGTCATCGAAAGCATGAAATGGTTAGGAGTTTATTTTGGTGGATCTTATCTAATTTGTTCAGCAATTTTTAACAAAGACACACGCTATATTATGTCTTACTTGCCTATTTTAGCAGTATTTTTAAGCTATGGTTTAACCCGATGGCGAGGAAAATGCCAACCGGTTCAATGGATAACTGTATTACTTGCTATTGTGGTCATGATTACTAATTTATTTCCCATTCCTAAAACAGAACAATTTTCTTTATTTTTAAGTCCTGGTGTTGCTTTTCGTCCTTATTTAGGTCAAGAAGTTCCTGTTAAAGATATTATTGAAACGGCACAACAAACCACACCTTATCAAATTGTTAATTTAGGAGTTATTGCCAATACTGATACCATTAATCATAATACGATTAATTATTACGGTCAATTAGCTAATTTTCAGCTTTATGGAAGAGAATTAGGAAATAAAGAGGATTATCTTGAACAAGATAGTGTTTCTTTTGATTGGTTTTTGAGTAAAACAGGCGACAATGGTTTTGCAAGAGAAAATCAATTAAAATTTGCTGAAACTTTAAACAATAATCCCGATTTTAATGTGATTGAAACCTGGAAAATGCCCGATGAAAGTATAGTCAAATTATATCATCGTAAACAAACATCTGTTAAGGTTCAGCCCATTACTCAATCTGTTGATAAAATTCGCTTAGATAAAGTTATTATTCCTCAAGAAGCTTCCTCTAATTATCCCATTCCTATTACTTATGAATGGTCAGGAAATTGGCAAGAATTACAAGATGGTTTAGTCTTGTTATCTTGGTATCCCGAAGAAAGCAATAATAATGAAATTGCTTGGATACATGATCATGGAATTGGGGAAGGGATGTTATGGGGAAATTTTCCTGATAATCAAGGTTTTGAAGTAACTGAAAAAATGGCAATGTTACCAGTACAAACTGTTAACAATGGTAATTATAGTTTAAGGGCAATTTATCTAAATCGGAAGACCAATGAAAGTTATTTAATTCCTGTTCCTGATCTTACTTTAACGATTAATAATAGTCTCGATGCTTTACCTTCTCCTGAATTAGATTTAGGAACTCAATTACGCAATGTTTCTGTTAATTTAAAGGAAGGAATCTCAGGATTAGATACTATTTTTAGTAAAGTTGGCCGCTTTAATCAATATGATCCTATTCAAGACTATCTTAAACAAACAGAAATCGCTTTAAACTATCGCTTAAATAAGTCTCTACAAAATCATCAATTAAATTGGACTTATGGGTTAGTATTATCTCAAGTATTACAAGAAGATCCTCAAGGGGCGATCGCAGCTTTAAAAGAATTAATTAAAATATCACCAAATAACCCCTATCATCATGCTTATCTTGCTTTTGTTTACTTATATAATTGGCAACCCAATACAGCAGAAAATGCTTTAAAACCTGCCTTGGAAATGCAGCCTAACATTGAAGAATTTAAAGCCTTAAAGGGTATTTCTAAACTGATGCAAGGAAACTTGATCAAAGGATGGCAGTTATTATCTCCTATTTTATAACTTTTATTTAGAAAATAGTTTTTTAATGACTTTTCTAAAAAATAATTGAGCCATTTTTAGTTGAGTTGAATTTTTAATATCTCCTTTAAATTGAGGTTTATGATCAAAAAAGAAATTAATTTCTTCTAAAATAATTTTTAAGCGTTTGATAATATTTTCACTTCGATATTCTGCTAAAGTTTGAGGTGATAAAGTTAACTTTTTAGATGAATGAACAGATTTTAAAATACGTTTAACATCATAATCTGTTGAATAGCCAGCAATTTTATAACAATTAAAACCTGGATCTAAATAATCAGAAAGTCCTCCATTAATACTAGAAAAAACTTGACATCCGCAAGCTAAAGCTTCCATGGGTTGCAGTCCAAAACCTTCACTGACACGCTGTTGCGCCCAATACTCTGCCGAATCATAAAGATAAACTTTTGAACGGTTAAAAAGTTTAGATAAATCATCAACAAAATGATTAATAACCACGATATTACATTTAGTTTGTAAAGCAGGAATCAGTTGTTTTAATAAATAATCTGACGATTTCCTTTCTTGGACTAAAACATCAATATCTCTATCAATATTTAAGTTATTAAACTGCTCAGAAATTTCATTAGGTAAATAATAGATTAAAGCATTAGGAGATTTTTGACCCCAATAGCCCATGGTATTACGACTAACGGTTACAATAGGAATACTAAAAGGTAATTTAAAGCCATATCCTGCACTATGGGCATGATAAATAACATTATAAGACTTTAATTTTTGAGCTAATTTAGGAACATCGAAGCCCCAACTAATCACAAAAATGACATCATCCAAATTGTTTTGTTTTAAAACATGATCTAAAAAAAGCTTATCTGTTTCTTTTTGTCGATAAGTCACTATTTCAGAGGGACAAACTTGTTTAGCTAACTCAAACGTTTTTAACTCTGCAAATAGTCCCCCACAAGCAAACTTTTTTCCTGTTCCTGGTAGTAAAAAATATAGTTTTCTCATATTGATTGCTCCTATCTTTTTAACTTTAACTAATGTACCTAAAGAAATAGCTGTTAATTACTACTGATTATTTTACCATTTTAAAACTAATTTATCTTTTTTTATTTATAATCAGCTAATTTTCAGCTATAATAAAAGATATAAAAACGAAAGCTCAAACAACAATCAAATATTATGACCATTTGGGTAAACGAACAAATTGATCCCTCTGGAATCGTCTATTCTTGTATTGCTTGTTGCGATAAAAATGCAGCAGAAGATTGCCATCAAACTTGGGTCAATAATCTCACAGAAGACCAAAAAAAACAAGGATGGGTAGCTAATTTAAGAACCGTAGACTCTTGGGATGAAGTTCCCGTTAATGCCCTTAAATTAAGTGTATAAAACTAAGTTACAATTCCTATCATTTCAAAATATAGGCATTACAATGAAAGAAGAAGAATATTCTTTTTAATTATGCCTTGGAAAATCAAGAAAACTTTAAAATTTATTAACCCATTACCTTTCAAAACTTCTCCGTCTCCCCGTAAAAAGTATAACACTTTTGAAGGAGTATTTAAGCCCACATTACTAACTATTTTAGGCGCAATTATGTACCTAAGAATAGGTTGGGTGGTGGGTAATGCTGGTTTATGGGGAGGGTTAACTATTGTCCTCTTATCGGTGAGTATTACCGTAGCTACAGGACTTTCTATTGCTTCTATTGCCACCAACACACGCATGGGAGAAGGGGGACCTTACGCGATGATTTCTAAATCGTTAGGGTTAGAAATTGGAGGAAGTGTCGGAGTTCCTTTATTTGTTTCTCAAGCCTTAGCTGCTGCCATGTATATCTTTGGGTTTCGAGAAGGATGGTTATTTTTATTTCCTAAGCATTCCCCTTTACTCATCGATTTTACTGTTTTTTTAGTCATTTTTATAATTGCTTATATTAGTGCTGGTTTTGCCTTTCGAGTTCAATATTTAGTCTTAATTTTAATTATTTTATCTTTAATTTCAATCTTTTCTAGTTCTCTGACTTGGGAAAGTAGTCAAACCTGGCAAGAATGGGGAGATTTTCCTAATATTAATTTTTGGGGTGTTTTTGCTGTCTTTTTCCCGGCTACCACAGGAATTATGTCAGGGGTTAATATGTCAGGAGAGCTAGAAAATAGTCGTAAAAATATTCCTATCGGAACCCTCTCAGCCATTACTTTAAGTACCATTATTTATGTCATTTTATGTTGGTGGGTTGCCCGTGCAGCCCCACCCCAAGAACTCATTAATAACTATACCATTTTAGTGGAAAAATCCCGATGGCAATTTTTAGTATTAATGGGGTTATTAGCAGCCACATTTAGTGCTTCTTTATCCTCTCTAGTGGGTGCGCCTCGTATTTTGACAGCCTTAGCCAAAGATGGGGTAATTCCTTGGGGCAATGGGTTAGCTAAACTATCAAAAAATGGGGAACCTCGTCGTGCTTTACTGGTGAGTGCAACTATTGTTTTACTCGCTTTATTATTAAGAGACTTAAATGCGATCGCTCCTTTAATTACCTTATTTTTCCTTCTAACTTATGCCACTATCAACCTAGTCGTGTTAGTAGAATCTAGTTTAGGATTAATGAACTTTCGGCCTACCTTTCGAGTTCCTATTGTTGTACCTTTATATGGAATTCTGGGCTGTATATTAGCCATGTTAGTCATACGTCCCTTTCTAAGTTTAGTGGCTATTGCGATTGTTTTAGCCATTTATTTGAGGTTAGTGAGTTTACCCAAAGAAAAGCGTCCGGCTGATGTTAGAAGTGGAATTTTTACGGCTATTGCTCAATGGTCAGCCATGAAAGTCATTCAATTAGATTTAACCAATGTTCGAGCCTGGAAACCCACCTTTTTAGTCCCCATTGAAGACGGTTCACAATTATTAGGAGAATTTCGTCTTTTATTAGATTTATCCCAACCCGAGGGCTTTTTACAACTATTAGGAATTGCCATCAATCATCAAGGAGAAACCTTATCGTTACAGCTTAGGGAATTAGCCAGTTCCTTTCGTCAGCATAAACTGTTAACCACCATTTCAGTGATGAAAGTTGAACTAGAAAGTGAAGGGATTATTGCTGCTTTACAAGCCTTACAAAGTGCATTTTTTCGTCCTAATATTCTTTTTTTGAGATTTCCTGATAAAGCTAGTGACTGGGATCAATTATTACCCGTTTTTAACGAAGCCAAACAGTTAGAAGTGGGAGTAATGCTATTAGGATTACATCCCAGTGCCGGGTTAGGAAGAATGGAAGTCATCAATTTATGGATTCGGCCTCAATTAGAAGAGTTACCCATGATTGAACGATTAGAAAAAGGGAATACAGACTTAGCGATTTTAATGGCCTTACGATTATCAAAAGCTTGGAAAGCGCAATTAAATATTATTTCAGTAATTCCCCAAAAAGAAGATAAAAAAGAAGCTGAAAATTATATCAAGAGTTTAAGAGATTTGTGCCGTATTCCCACCACCGCTAACAGTCTAATTATTGTTGGCGAATTTCCCAGTTGTATCAGTCAAACTCCCCAAGGAGATATGGACTTTATTGGCTTACAGTCTATTCCTGATTTTAATTTTGTTCACCAAATAATCAGTATGACTGGTTCATCTTGTTTGTTTATGAGTGACTCAGGTAGTGAAAGTGCTTTAGCTTAGTTCATTTCCAGGGAACAGAATTATTCTTAAAATCCAACCTGAGTTTCTTTACCCCTTTCCACTATCAATCACTAATTGATCTAAAGCTTGCTGCATTTTTGTGGCTACTAAATCATAACAAGCATCGACATAAGTGCGATCGCGGGCTGCCTCTCTTCCATAGCGTTCAAAAACAATCGGCGGACAAACACGGGTATGAATAGGAACAGGAAGAGGAAAATTAGGGGCAGGGCCAATACCAATCCCCCAAGGTAAACCGAGATAAATAGGGAAAACTTCTGGATCAGTATCCTCGAGCCAAGGTAGCCCCCATTCGTGCAACATTTTGACTTGTTCATAACAGTCATCGATAATAAATAAAGTTTCGTGGGACCCGACAGAAATGAGAGGAATGATAGTCACTTTTTCCCGTAACGCCAGTTTAATAAAGCCTTTTCGCCCCGCTAATTCGATTTTATGACGATCTCTGTAGGGGCGAAACACATCTTGTGCCCCTCCCGGATAAACTAACACACTAGCCCCTCGTCTGAGGGCTGCCATGCCCATTTTAGGATGAGCCCGAACCGCCCCCGCTTTTGCTGCTAACCTAGTGACAGGAGAGTTAATTTTCCAAGCAGACTGGTGCATTAACCCATAACATAAACGTTCCGTACCAAAACGACGGAACCAGTCATACATCATCATCGACGTATCAGGAGAAGCCAAACCCCCATTATGAGACCCCACCAATAACACTGGACCATTGGGGGGAATATGATGCCATCCATCGGTTTGAACCCGAAAATAGTGGTCATAAAACCATTGCCAATAAGGCATTATTTGTTCTATAAATTTAGGGTCGCGTTCATCCAGGGACCAACCCTGTCCTTGATGAGAGGTTTTTGGGGATTTCATCGAGCTAATTATGATAAGCTTTGTAAACTTATGTTACTGTAATATCTTAATAAATTTCTAGGATCAGTGGCCAGTTATCAGTTATTAATTATCGGTCACTGCTCACTGTTCACTGCTCACTAAAATAGCCGAAGATTCGTAAAAGGGTAATATTGAGTTAAACTGGCCTCTTAGCACATCATTTTGATTAAGGACAACTTCTCCTATGGTTGCAACTCCAACTAAAGCCAAATACGACATTAAAGATATAAATCTTGCCCCTCAAGGAAAACAACGCATTGAATGGGCTGCCCGCGAAATGCCCGTTGTGCGCCAACTTCAAGAACGGTATGCTAGAGAAAAACCTTTAGATGGTATTCGTATCACTGCTTGTTGTCACGTTACCACCGAAACCGCTAATTTAGCGATCGCTCTCAAAGCAGCCGGTGCAGATGCGCTACTCATTGCCAGTAACCCCTTGTCTACTCAAGACGATGTGGCTGCTTGTTTAGTGGCTGATTATGATATCCCTGTCTATGCTATCAAAGGGGAAGATAACGCGACTTATCATCGTCATGTTCAAACGGCTTTAGATCACCGACCCAATATTATCATTGATGATGGTAGTGATGTGGTTGCCACTTTGATCAAAGAGCGTCAACATCAGATGGAAGACATTATCGGTACTACCGAAGAAACTACCACTGGTATTGTTCGCCTAGTAGCGATGTTAAAGGATGGGGTTCTTACCTTCCCCGCCATGAATGTCAACGATGCTGATACTAAGCATTTCTTCGATAACCGCTACGGAACCGGTCAATCTACCCTTGATGGTATTATCCGTGCTACCAACGTTCTCCTAGCTGGTAAAGTGGCTGTTGTCGCTGGTTATGGTTGGTGTGGTAAAGGGGTCGCTTTACGCGCCCGTGGCCTCGGTGCTAATGTTATTGTTACGGAAATTGACCCCGTCAGAGCCATTGAAGCTGCGATGGATGGTTTCCGCGTCATGCCTATGGCCGAAGCTGCGAAGCAAGGAGATATTTTTGTTACTGTAACCGGTAATAAGCACGTGATTCGTCCTGAACATTTTGAAGTGATGAAAGACGGCGCAATGGTTTGTAACTCTGGTCACTTTGATATTGAAATTGACTTAAAATCTTTAGGGGCAAAAGCCACTGAAGTTAAAGAAGTTCGTAACTTTACCCAAAAATATACTTTACCCAGTGGTAAAGCGATTGTGGTTCTCGGAGAAGGCCGTTTAATCAACTTGGCCGCTGCTGAAGGACACCCTAGCGCAGTAATGGATATGAGTTTCGCTAACCAAGCTCTCGCTTGTGAATATTTAGTACAGAATAAAGGTAAATTAGAACCCGGTATTTACAATATTCCTAAAGAACTCGATCAAGAAATTGCCAGCTTAAAGCTTAAAGCAATGGGCATTGAAATTGATACGTTAACCCCTGAACAAGACGAATATATCAATTCTTGGACTGTTGGAACCTAAATTTCTAATTACATCAAAGACAAAGGGCTATTTATCACAAGTCTTTTGTCGATAACGTAACGGTAAGTTTTTCAAATCTTGTCGGGTAGGTCATTCCTACCCCTTTTTTTATATGGTATATTGATTGTCAATCTTTTTTAAAATTTCTCAATAAGACCCTTATGGCAAAATTATCAGTAGAATTAAATCGTTATTTTTTTCAAGAGGAACGCTCCTCTGATGTAAAATTAATTGATATTTTAGAGTTAGCCGGAGAACGAGTTTTTGGCTTTTTATTTGTAATTTTAGCCTTACCTTCTGCTTTACCAGTTCCGGCTCCTGGTTATTCTATTCCCTTTGGAATTTTGATGTTTTTGTTAGCAGTTCAACTCATTGCAGGAGCTAAAATTCCTTGGCTTCCTGAAAGGATGATGAAAGGCTCAATGAAGTTAAAAACGGTTCAAGCTTTTGTTAAAAAAGGAAATCCTTGGTTACAAAGAATTGAAGCTTTAACTCGTCCGAGAATGACTTATATTTGTACCAGTATTCCTGGAAGAATTATTATTGGTGTTGCCATTGCTTTAATGTCAATTTCTATGATGATTCCTATTCCTGGAACCAATACTTTACCTGCGATCGGTATTTTTGTAACGGCTTTTGGACTTCAAGAAGATGATGGGTTTATTAGTTTAGGCGGACTAGTTATTTGTTGTTTGGCGGCTATTCTTTCTACTTCTATTATTATGGTGGCTATTTGGGGAGGAACCAGCTTAGTTGATATCATTAAAGAGGCTTTAGGTCGCTAAAAATCACCTAATTAATGATAGTTTGATTAAGCATTTATTAGTCAGGAGTCAGGAGTCAGGAGTCAGAATTCCCTTACTCCACTTCGGCTCTAGGGAATAGGAGTCAGAATAGTTAATATATCAGTTTATTTTAATATTTGTCTTCTAATTTTTTTCTAGAAATTAACATTAATTTTAATTGAAATAGGTAATACTATGAAATATTCAATTGAAGATCATTATCAAAATTTAGCTAAACAATATGACGAGTTTTGGGCTAATTCTTCTGAGTTTATTGACTTTTTAACTAAAGCAATTATTGGAAATTTACAATTAAAATCTACAGATAGTTTAGTTGATCTTGGCTGTGGTACAGGGATTTATAGTAAAGCAATTAGAACACAAATTAACTTAGAAAATAAAATAATTTGTGTCGATCCTTCTGATAAAATGCTTGAAAAAATACCAAATAATAATTATTATCAAACAGTGGTTAAAGATGCTGTAGAATTTGCTAATGAATCAGGAAGATATGATAAAATTTTAATTAAAGAAATGATTCATCATATTAATGATAAACAAAAACTTTTACAAGGATTATTTAATCGATTAAATGACCAAGGAATCTTATTAATTATTTTACTTCCTCCCACTATAGAATACCCCTTATTTCAACAAGCCTTATCAGTGTATGAGTCTGTACAACCTCACTATAATAATTTAGTTAATCTTTGTGAAAATATTGGATTTAAAACGACAGTAAACTTTATAGAATATACTGTTTCGATCCCTAAAGAAAAATACTTTAACATGGTTCAAAATAGATATATGTCCTTATTATCAAGATTTAATGACGAAGAACTTGAGCAAGGATTAATAGAAATGAGAGAAAAATATGCTAATGTCTCTAATTTAGAATTTTGCGATCGCTTTGTTTTTTTAGTAGCCAAAAAAGAAAACTATGTTAATTTACAATTAGATATAAAATAATTGATTGATAAAATATTGAGTCTCTACATATTTTAAATTCTAATTCTGTTATCAAAAATATTTTAACTCATAACTCCAAACTTTTAACACCAAACTCAGCTTATGTTAACTCCCTATCAACAAGCGATCGCTAATCTCTATAATCAACGTAGCGCAAGTTATGATCAAGGTGATTTTCATCCAAAATTAGTAGAATTATTAGTTAACTATCTTGACATTCAATCGAAACAAACTATCTTGGATATTGCTACGGGGACAGGTTTATTCGCTATTGAAGCAGCTAAAAAGATAGGAGATAATGGTCGTGTCATAGGAATTGATATTGCTCATCTTATGTTAGCAGAAGCTCAAAAAAAAGCGAAAAAATTAAACTTAAATAATATTCAATTTTGAGAAACAGATATACAAAATTTAGAATTACCAAAAAAAAAGTTTGACAGAATTGCTGTTTGCGCTGCTATAGTAATCTTTTATGACATTGATACTGTTTTGAAACATTGTTATTCTTGGTTAAAATCAGGAGGTAAATTAGGATTTAATTATTGGTCAGAAACATCTTTTATAGAAGGATATATATTAAGTAAAATTGCTCCTAAATATAATATTGATTTTCCTCATTGGCACAAAAGAATAGGCTCACAAGAAACTTGTTTTAATCTTTTGCAAGAGATTGGTTTTAAAAAGATAAAATTTTATCAAGATCAATTAGGTTATTACCTTGATTTGGAAACAGTTAAAAATAAATGGGAAATGATGATTAACTTTCCTGTTGCTAATGATAATCTCTTTCCTTTTAAAAGTCTTTCAGACGAAAAATTATACACAGCAAAACAAGATTATTATCAAGAATTAGAAAATATAAAAACTCCTCAAGGCATTTGGAATGAGATTATGACAGTAACAGTTATTGCTGAAAAATAAAGTTAGTTTAAGTTGCAATTTTAGAAGTCAGATCATGGTTTAATAAACTATTGATGCTTATGTTGCCCTAACCGATGGAAATAACCTGGCAAATTGCCAAAACTTACGAAGATATCTTGTATCATAAAGCCGATGGGATCGCCAAAATCACCATTAACCGTCCCCATAAACGAAACGCCTTTCGCCCCAAAACTGTATTTGAATTATATGATGCCTTTTGTGATGCGAGAGAAGATAGCAACATTGGGGTTATATTACTTACAGGGGCTGGACCTCATACCGATGGAAAATACGCCTTTTGTTCTGGTGGCGATCAAAGTGTGCGAGGACAAGCAGGATATGTGGACGATGCAGGGGTTCCTCGTCTGAACGTGCTAGACTTACAAAGATTAATTCGATCGCTTCCTAAAGTGGTTATCGCCTTAGTAGCTGGATATGCGATCGGTGGTGGTCATGTTCTTCATGTCATCTGTGACCTCACCATTGCCGCCGATAATGCTATTTTTGGGCAAACTGGTCCAAAAGTTGGTAGTTTTGACGGTGGCTTTGGAGCCAGTTATTTAGCCCGTATTGTAGGACAAAAAAAAGCGAGAGAAATATGGTTTCTTTGTCGTCAGTATAACGCCCAAGAAGCCTTAGAGATGGGGTTAGTTAATTGTGTCGTTCCTGTGGGACAATTAGAAGAAGAAGGGATTCAATGGGCAACAGAAATTTTAGCAAAAAGTCCCATTGCCATTCGTTGTCTCAAAGCAGCTTTTAATGCTGATTGTGACGGACAAGCGGGGTTACAAGAGTTGGCTGGCAATGCTACCTTACTCTACTATATGACAGAAGAAGGAGCAGAAGGAAAACAAGCCTTTTTAGAGAAGCGATCCCCTAATTTTCGGCAATATCCCTGGCTACCCTAATGTCATTTGGTGATAGATAGCAACATCTACCACTTCTTCAAGATGTAAGTTTAATGCTTTTGTAATGCGGATGGCATTATCGAAGTCCACCGCTTTTCCTCGAAAAAATCTTTCTATGGTACTGCGAGATACCTGGAAATCTAATATTTCCTCGATGTCTTCGTAGGTGATACGTTTACCACCCTTTGGCTTTTGTGCTTCTCTAAGTATACGTTTGCCAGTTTCAGTAACGGCAATAGTTTTTCGGGACTTATGCATTGGTCTCATGGGGATCAATATTGACTATTTATGCTTAGTATTCCCGTTTATTTTGCTAATATTTTCATCAGTTATCAGTTATCAGTGGCCAGTTGAATTCATTGGCCACTGATAACTGGTCATTGTTCACTGTTCACTGTTTATTGTTTAATGGTTACTCAAGATTATTTAGAATTTACCCAAAGTTTATTGCAACAACTGCTTGACGGTCAGTCTTTATCCCAAACCCAAGCAGGTCAACTGATGCAGGGTTGGTTAAACGAAGCCATTCCCCCGGTATTATCTGGGGCTATTTTAGTCACCCTTCAAGCAAAAGGAGTCTCGGCTAATGAATTAGCAGGAATGGCCCAAGTGTTGCAACAACAGTCTATGCAAGAGACACCCATCTCCCATATTGTTCCTGTTATTGATACCTGTGGCACTGGAGGGGATGGAGCTTCTACGTTTAACATTTCGACGGCGGTGGCTTTTATTGCTGCTGCAGCCGGGGTAAAAGTGGCTAAACATGGAAACCGTTCGGCTTCGAGTAAGGTAGGTTCAGCCGATGTTTTAGAATATTTAGGGGTTCAACTCTCAGCCAATCCCCAAAAGGTTGCCCAAGCGTTAGAAACAGTGGGTATTACCTTCTTATTCGCCCCTGGTTGGCATCCTGCAATGAAGTACGTTGCACCGTTACGAAAAACCCTGAAAGTTCGCACTATCTTTAATTTATTAGGGCCTTTGGTCAACCCTTTACGTCCCACTGGTCAAATTATTGGGGTTTATCATCCTCAATTTATTAGTCCCATGGCGCAAGCTTTAAATCAATTGGGAATTTCTGTTGCAATGGTATTACATGGTCGTGAAACCCTAGACGAAGCAGGGTTAGGAGATATTACGGATGTGACTTTTTTAAAAGACGGTGAGGTTAGTTTAGGAGAAATTAGCCCAGAAGCTTTAGGGTTAACTTCTGCTCCTTTAACCGCTTTAAAAGGGGGTGATGTCGAAGAAAATGCCACTATTTTAACCAATGTTTTACAAGGAAAAGGAACCCAAGCGCAACAGGATGCCGTGGTTTTAAATGCTGCTTTAGCCTTACAAGTGGGTAATATTGTTCCTTGGCAAGATCATCAAAAAGCCATAGAAACCACTAAAGATATCCTAAAAAGTGGGGCTGCTTGGGATAAGTTAACTCAGTTAGTAGAATTTTTGCAGGATTAAAAATATCGATGCGTCCTTTAACAGAAAAAGCGTTTAAAGCTGAAGCCGAGCCATTGTTGCGACAAGTTTTTATCAGTGACAATCCCTTTAGTCGGCATCCATTTGCTAAAACGATTCCTCAGCGAAGGGTCGTATTTGGACTAGAATACGATCTCAAATATATTGTAAAACCCCCTCTTATTGATGCCTTGGTGAGTGCTGCATTGAGTGTTAATGATAGAGGATGTTACTTCACAATGCTCTGGCGTATGAACGAAGAAGCTAAGGGAGAATTCAATCATTGGTATATTCCTTTTTCAGAAATCTCTGCTTATAAAAGAAATGATTATAAAATATTTGGCTCCGCCTTTAATGCTGAAAATGTTCTTTACTCACCTTCAGGAAAATGGGGACTGATGACTTCTCATGAATATCACGGTTTGCTCGGTGGTACTCATCAGTTTATGGATGAAATCCGCCGGCTCATTCCAAATCTTGATGAGCAAGTATATAGCTTTCTAAAGCTTTGGCAACAGCATAAGGCTAATAATATTGGTGCTAAAACAGACTGGTTATCAGGACTCTTAACACAAATATATGATGAAGAAATAGCATCAAAGATGTTAAAAAAAGTAGACTTGCTGTAAAAATAGTTAACTTTTGCCTATTATCGTTATATGCTTAATAATGATGTGAATTTTCCCATTGACTTGCTTAATTTCTTATTTAACCTCGTCAATGTTTTTATTATCTATCTTTTGGATGATGTAAAAATAATCTAATAATGATACGTATATTAATTGTCTAAAAAATTTTATTTTTTCAGTCAACTTTTATAACAATCAAAATAACTTTTTGATCAAATAAACTAGGTAATATTTTGTATTTTAGTAACCTTGTCGGTGTCATTGCGCTGCTAATCGCCATTTATATTTTATGGCAAATTCGCTTTATTATTCTGCTGACGTTTGCTGCGGTAGCCTTGGCAACAGCAGTTAATCATTTAGTTCAGTTATTGATGAAGTCAGGGATCAAAAAGCGTAGTGTATCAATTTTTCTGGCTTTATTCTTACTCTTGTTGATATTGACAGTTTTTCTGTTGCTAATTTTTCCGCCATTCATCGATCAGGTACAACAATCCCTTTCTTTATTACCTCTGGCTGTAGATAAAATTGAAGCTTGGTTAATGTGGTTGCAAGAAACAGTCCCAGAACAGCTTGTCGGAGAAATTCAAAAGCTAGAAAATTTGACTCGCGATTTACCCAGCATTGCTACCCAGCTTGTCGGCAATTTCTATAGTATTTTTTCAAGTTCGTTAGGTGTTCTCTTAAATATTTTGCTGGTGACAGTGGTAATGATTATGCTACTTGCCAGTCCCAGACCTTATATACGCTTATTTCTCGCTTTTTTCCCCTCTTTCTATCGCCGCCGCGCTGCCGAAATTCTCAAAAAAAGCGAGATTGCTTTAGTGGGGTGGACTAAGGGAATTTTGTTTAATATGCTGGTTATTACTGTTCTTAGCTGGTTGGGATTAACAATTCTACAAGTTAAACTTCCTCTAGCTAATGCACTTTTGGCTGGCTTATTAACCTTTATTCCGAATTTAGGTCCTGTTTTAAGCTGTATTCCCCCAATCGTTTTGGCTTTAATCGATGCACCCTGGAAAGCGTTAGCCGTATTGATACTTTATATTCTGATTCAACAGGCCGAAAGTAATATCTTGACTCCTTTAGTAATGAAGAAGCAGGTATCTTTGTTACCAGCCGTTACCTTACTAGCTCAAGCCTCATTTGCTATCTTTTTTGGTTTTATTGGTTTATTTTTGGCATTACCATTAACTGTAGTGGCTCAAGTATGGATTGAAGAGGTATTAATTAAAGATATTTTAAGCAACTGGAATAAAAAAAAGCGATCGCTTTAACTGATATCTTGCACCTTCGATAATCCCCCCTCTAACTCCCCCCTTTCAAAGGGGGGCAGGGGGGATGGCAAGAGTCAAGAGTCAAGAGGAAAAAGTATTTTATTTTAAGTCTAATGGCTTTAAAATTGACTGTCTTCTTTTTAGCTATTAAGTTTTCATTTAAGGTGTGCAAGATGTCAGTTTAAGTTAAAATCAGTCTTAATATTACTGAAATCGGTTTTGCCAACGAACCTGAAATGATCAAGATTGTTTATTTTCTGTCTTTTCTGGAGGTACATCGGTAGTTATCTTTAGATGTGCGACGTTAACCACGCCGACAGCCACTTCTAGATTAACTCTCTCACCATTAATATTTTTTTCTCTTACTCTTTCTCCAGCTATTTGTATAATATCCAAAGCTTGGTCAACGGCTGTTTGAATTGCTTCTTCGGTCACTTCTTCTGCTTTATCGTTGGCGATATTAGAAACTTGATGAGCCACTTTTTTTCCTGTTTGTTCGACGGTATTAGTAACCTTATTCATTAGCTTCTGGCTTTGTTGAGGAATATTTTCTAAGTTCATTATTTCAATTGATTACACTTAAATTCAATATACCTGGTAAACTATTTCAATTCATCATTCTTTAGATAGTTATCTAAAAAATTGCAAAAAAAAATAGAGAGTAGTAACACACTAACTCTCTAGCAAAAAAGGGAAAGAATATAAACATATTTTGCGTCTTTCCCTATAGGTGAACCTACTCAACAATAGGAGGAAGTTTGGCGGGATCTTCTTCTAAACCACCAATTGCGGGGGAAAGAGAATTATTGAACTGAGCAAGGGTTCTTTGCGCTTCAGCAAAGGTTAATCCGTTCTCAGGCTTCAATGTGAAGACAACGTTATCGGTAGAAACGTTTTCAGGATCGTAGGACATAAAGATAACTCTTTCTCCGTTAACGATACCTGTAGCCATTCTTTCAGTGAATGCTTGCGCGACACCTACAGGAGTGGTTTCACCAAAGGCGTAGGCGAGATTGGTTAAACGAGCACTAACAGTTTCACAACGGCTTTGGGGAGTGTATACTCCGTCGGGATGATTAGAAGGACGATCTTCTGTCCATAAAATCATCGGTCCAGCGGTTAATTCACCCAATGCGATGTACTGAGTAGAAACATCCTCACGTGAATACACGCCACCACTATAGGGGTTATGAGGATCAAAAGTGCTACCAACAGGCGCAGCTTTTGCAGGGTTGAAGGTAATTTCTACTACCTTCTCTTCAGTGGCATAACTGCCGTCTGCTTGAGGTACACATTCAAAAGCTACTTTACGGATGGTACGCTCAAAAGCGCGAGGGCCAGGATTGCTGTCCCAATCAACAGGAGAAGGTGATCCTTCAGAAACCATTCTGGTTTCGGGATACTTAAAGTGTTGAGCTTGCGCTTCGGAAACAAATCCTAATGCACCAACAGCGGCTAATGTACCTAAAGCAATAAACTTAACTGAATTGTTAACCATTTTGACCTCCAAAGAGTGTAAGGAGCAGTGTTTTCATAACAAACTGCTGTGTTATTCAAATTGCCCTAAACATAATAGTTTATGGGACTTTCACTACCTCACACCACACTTTATAGGTCGCTAAATTGTTTCTCTCTGCCTAGCACCTTACTTATTACTATAATGATTCTAGCTCTTTCATTTTGTTCAGAATTGACATTCACAGCATTATTTTACAATTCGATATTTTACTAGGCAATCTTCTCTATAAACTTCTATTTTTAAGATATTATCTTATCTCAAATGCTCAGATAACCTATTAAATTTAAGCTGAATTTTATAATTAATTAAAAAGTAGTTTCTTTTCTTCAAAAAAACGATACAATTTAATCGTCAAAATAATAAAAGAGAACCATGAAGACCCCATCTGAACCCTTAGCAATGTATCAAGGACAATTTGGACAATATACCATTACCCCAGAAGACTTAAAAGAAGTGAAAATTTATCGCGCCGGATTAATGTTATCGGCCTTCACTTTTGCTGTAGGAAGTGGCCTAATTTTAGTCAGAGGAGCTACTTCTTTGACCCTTACTTTACTCACTCCCCTATTTACCTTATTTTGTCTTGGTTTAGGCATTAGCTTAATAACTATTCATATTTACTTGATCCCTCTCCATCGTTTCTTACAAGTCTGTTGGGGGATTGGAACCATAACCGCCATAATTCTCTTTATATCTTGTCAAGAGCCATTAGGTTTATGCGTTTACCAAACTCCCCTTACTTTACTAGGAATAGGATTTGTTTTCGTTGCCTTAACCGGCATCTATTTTAAAGAGGCTTTTTGCTTTAATCGTCTAGAAACGAAATTATTAACCCCCTTAGTTCCCGTCCTTTTACTAGGTCACTTGTTTGGCATTTTATCTGTGGAGGTCGAACAAGCTTTACTGGGAATCTGGGCAGGTTTATTTATTATTTTTGCTCTACGCAAAGCCATTCAACCCTTAATCCCTGATATCGGAGATAAGTCCGTGTTCACTTACCTCAAACAACAACGATCTGCCCCTGTTTCTTAATTGATTAATCATGCTGTTATCGCAACTGTCTAATCACAAATTTTGGGGATTACTTGAATATAAACCACAATGGACATTAACCCTCAAAGGATGGCTATTTTTAACGTTTGTACTAATTTTAGTCTTGATTAGTTTTGGCCTTTCTATTCATCCCTTTTTGAGGGTTTCTCGTCCTGTTAATGCAGACGTTATGGTCATAGAGGGATGGGTTCCCGACATAACCATCAAAGGAGCGATCGCAGAGTTCCAAAAGAAAAACTATCGTTTGATGATTACCACAGGTAATGAGATCGGACGGGGTAAATATTTGAGTGATTACAAGACTTTCGCTGACTTAGCGGCGGCCACGGCCATGGCTTTAGGATTAAATCAGGATCAAGTAGTTTCAGTTCCCAATAAAACGGTTTCTGTTAATCGAACCGCCGCCAGTGCCAAGGCCGTTAAACAATGGTTATTAGATTCAGATTTGCATATTAAGGCGATCAACCTCTATTCCCATGATGTTCATACTCGTCGTAGTTGGTTAGTGTTTAAAACTCTCTTAAAACCTGAAATCAAAGTGGGAGCGATCGCCTTTTCTCCTTCCTATTCTAAGTCTTGGTGGAAAACCAGTACAGGGGTCAAATCTGTGATTATGGAAGCCATTGCTTATTTGTACACTAAGCTCATTTGGCCTTTTGAGAACTGATCTAATTTCCTTATCATCTCATCCCTTGAGTTTCTTTATTAAGTTGAAGAAACTTTTAAAAGTGCGTTAACATAAAAGAAGATAAATGTCAAGAAAAGACACAATAACTAGCCAGATTATTTGCAAGAGAAGAAAGACCATCAACTGGCTAACTTTTTTAAGCAAGCTTTGATGTGAGGAATGAAATAAATGACAATCCGATAAAAAGGTTGTGACTCTCTATAAATAAGGAGAATAAGACAATGTTAAATAAGCAAAAGAATTGTAATGATAAGATAAGTTCGATTTTAGGAATAGTTATAACAACCAGTTTGTTGAGCTTACCAGCGATCGCGTTTAATTCAGATCACAGAAGTAAGATGTTTAGTCACTCCCCTAAATTAGTGGCAACAGAGGCTACTTATCACAACCCTAGCGTCTCTTCGACCTATTCTTTTACCATTTCAGTCCCCGACAATGCTGGACAACCCCTAAAAGCTGTGACGATCACCCAAAAACCTAATTTTGAACAAATTAATTTTACTGTCAATGAAAGTCGCGCCTTTGCCAGTAACCATTTCAGAGAGGGAGAAAGGGTTGCTTTAAGTAGTATTGGCGGTCAATCAAATGAGGGTCAAGTCACTATCGCCTTTGACGAACCGATACAACCTGGCGACACAGTCACCTTAGATTTAAAAGCGAACGAAAATCCACAACATGGAGGAATTTATTTATTTGGTGTTAGGGCTTATTCTGAAGGAATGGATAGTCAGGGGTTATATTTAGGAACAGCCCGTTTGCATTTTGATAGCAGTGACTAGCTATCGTCTTGGTCAACCTAACGAGCGATCGCCTGAGAGAGAAAAAGGCGATCGCTCTATTTTAGTTTCGCATCTTGTATCTGATTAAATCATTTTTAAACATATATAGCAGTCAGGAATGATTCATGAAATATTTTTTTCTATCTATTGCCTATTGCCTATTTTCACTAGCTAGTTTTAACGAAGGTGCAAGATATAAGTATATCTTTCGAGAAACTTCTTTCATTCTCAAGATAGATGCTTAAATGAGCATATTATCAGAACCTAGTAAAAGCATAAATATATATAGCACAAGGGATACAGCCAATATGTACAATAGTATAAGTTATTTATTCAACACAGCCATTGTCGGAATTTTGGCTTATATTGGGGTCATCATCTTATTACGTATTTCTGGTAAACGAACTTTATCAAAATGGAATTCTTTTGATTTCGTTGTTACCATTGCCTTTGGTTCGATTTTAGCGGCCATGCTTTTGTCATCAAGCACCTCTTTAGCTCAAGGTCTTTTGGGATTTGGTTTATTGGTACTTTTTCAATATCTTTTAACTTGGATAGCTGCGCGTTCTTCAGTTATACAAAAATTAATCAAAGCAAAACCAACTCTACTATTATATCAAGGAAAAATTCTTGATTCTGCGTTAAAAAATGAACGAGTTAGTGAAGGGGAAATATTAGCAGCCATACGCGCTAATGGTATTTCAGCTATAGAAGATGTTGAAGCAGTTGTATTAGAAACCGATGGTAGCTTTAGTGTAATTAAAGAAAAACCCAGTAACTCCGATTCTGCTTTTAAAGATGTTCAAGGTTATAACTCTAATTTATCTAAAGTCATTGTATCGTAAAGCGATCGCTCCTTTAAATGTCCCACCGAATTGATTCATTATCATCTCAACAAAAATTTATCCGGCAACCGGTAGAATTTAAGCTATTATGCTTGTATCTCTGGCTTTTTAATAATTAGGATAAAAATGCGGGCAGTTATTAGTGGTTATTACGGCAAAGGAAATGGTGGAGACGAAGCGCTACTCATGTCGTTGTTGCAGATGTTACCGTCGGAAATTGAACCGATTGTCCTCTCAGCTAACCCCCGTAAAACTTATGAACAATATGGAGTAAAAACTTGCCCCAATCGTTCTGCCTTTCCTATTTTAGACACTTTAAACAACTCTGATTTTTTTATCTGGGGTGGGGGTAGTTTAATGCAGGATATAACCAGTTTAGCCAGTCCTATCTATTATGCAGGGTTGATGGCATTAGCTCAACAAAAAGGCTTAAAAACGATTGCTTGGGCGCAAGGAATTGGCCCATTAAATAATTCTTTCACCCGTTGGTTGACCCGTCAAGTTTTATTAGGTTGTAGCGCGGTTAGTGTTAGGGATTATAAGTCTGCTGAATTGTTATCAAAATGGCATATTAACCCCCTTGTTGCTCCTGATCCTGTCTGGGCTTTAACGGCTAAATCAGTATCAGGTTTAGCGGATTTACCAGCCCCTAAAGTTGTCGTTAATTTACGGAGTCATCCCTTATTAACTCCTCAACGTTTAAAGATATTAACTCAAGCTTTAATTGATTTTCAAAAAGCCACGAATACCTGTCTTTTATTAGTTCCTTTTCAAGCTTCTCAAGATTTAGAAATAGCTCGTTTCATTGCGAAAAAATTGCCAGGAAATTATAAAATTATTCAACTAGAAAATCCTAGGGAATTAAAAGGAGTGTTTAAAGGAGTAGAAATGACCATCGGAATGCGTTTACATAGTTTAATTATGGCTGCTTCTGAAGAGTGTAAGTGTTTCGCCCTTAGTTATGATCCTAAAGTCAACTATTTAATGGAAGAAATAGAAATTCCTGGATGGGATTTAGGCAAACTTCCCAATGATCCTAATGTGATTAGTACTGCTTGGTTAGAATATTTTGTTAATGGTGAACCGTTACTTAAAGATCGAATTCAATCTTTGACCGATCGCGCTTTTATGCACCAAGATATTTTAAAAAAATTGATGATTAATTAATATAATAAAAACCCCTGGTAGTTATACCAAGGGGGGAAGGTAGGAGAAATCCAATGCAATGGAAACTTTTTTGCTGATGTAAGCTAGTAAACCTAATTGTTTACCGTTATCTTTGGCAGTTCTATATTAACCTCTTTACTTATTAAGTCGTAAAAAATAAAAGTTTTGTTCTAGAAATATTAGCTAATGAGAGTAACAACAACCCCTAAACCAATAATCAGTAATGTTGCGAAGACACCTTGTACCAAGTAACCCCGTTGTTGCTGTTGTGTCGGATAAGTAGCGTAATACATATCGGGTTCATTAGCAAAGTTATTGAGAATGCCGTTTTCGTCGCTGGTGGTAAACATGGTGTGTTCCTCGTTTGTCCTTATGTAAATAAATGTAACAGATTATGTAAAACTTTGTAAAGGGAGTCTTGACACATATTTTTTGATGCTATTCATAAGTAAAAGTTATATCTTGCATCTTCGCTAAAACTAGCTAGTGAGGGGAAGGAAGAGAGAACAGGAATAGTATTCATAGTTATTTGCTCAAGGAAGTATTAATACACCGAACTCAATAAGGAGAAGTTAGAAGTTATAGTGCGAACCCAGTTGACAATGAGGATTAAGTTATTGATTTTTCGGAAAAAATTGTTTTAGTTGTTTCCCCAAAAATCAGTTAACCTTTATGGATAAAATGAAGAATTAAAATCTAGGTTTTTGCTTATGTTTCCGTCGCTTTATAAAGATGATAAATAAGGGTGTAATTTTTAAGATTCGTAAAATCATCAGATAAGCTCGAAAATAAAAAGGAAATAATTTGTGTAGTTTATCGACAAATTATAATCAGGAACTTATTGACATTTTATAGAAGAATTTTCAGAATAAGTGCAAGAGCAAAGTTATTCTTATTAACGCTCGAAAAAAATTCGACAGAGGAAGATCATGAACGAGCATCTTGGTAAACATTTAGGTGAACTCGAAATTGCTGATTTAATCGAAGAATCAGTTGCTAACGCAGCCCAAAGAAGACAACAATTCGTAGAAGATTCTTTAGTGGATATAACTGAAGATGAAGCCAAAAATATTGAAGGAGGATTAAGTTTTACTCCCCTTGTTTATCCTGATCCTACCACATTAGGAATAATTATTGAACCTTGTTGTACAACAGTAGGATTAATTGCTATAGATCCTACTTTATCGAAATAATTTTAATTAAGAAATTATCAATGAAACATCATCAGTCTTCTGAAAAAACTTTATGTCCAAGTTCTAGACCAGAATTACCTGAAAGTGTTGCTTTTGGTGTTGTTAGTGGAACAGTCCATGAACCCCATGTTACTTATCTCAAAAAACCTCAACCGATAACCAAGGAATTAATTGCTTTAACTGCACCTGTAACACCAGCAGAAGTATTTCGGACAGCTAGTCCTTGTGCTACTAATAAATGTCAGCATTTTGACGGCAGTGATTGCCGTTTAGCACAAAGAGTTGTAGAACAATTTCCTGTGGTTGAAAATAAGTTACCAGCTTGTTCTATCCGAAGAGATTGTCGCTGGTTTCAACAAGAAGGAAAAGAAGCTTGTATGCGTTGTCCTCAAGTCATTACTGATAATTACAACGCCTCTGAGTTAGTTCGTAAAGTATCAATGCCTACTACTATTGGAGAAGAGAATTATGTCGGTTGGAAATGTTAAAGCTTTTTATCAAAGATTAGCTCAAGATGAGCAGTTTCGCTCTGAATTATCGGAAGTAAAAAGTAAAGAAGAATGTAGCCAATTAGTACAACAAGCTGGCTATAATTTTACTCAAGAAGAGTTTGAGAATTATACCTCTGAACTCTTAGAATCTAGTTTCAATAAAGATGAATTAAGTGACCTTAATGAAAAGGAACTAGAGGCTGTTTTTGGTGGTGCAAGCAGTCAAATTTCTTCGCCAACTATTCAACCTATGTATGGTATTATCACTTGGCCACCTAAAGATTGGGGTCCTCAACCTCTTTATGGTGTTATTGTTGATGAACCATTATTCTAACGTAAATATTCATTTTTCAAGTAAAACTTAGGAGAAACAAATGTCTCTAGAAAGTGTTAAGGCTTTTTACCAAAGATTAGCTAAAGATGAGGAATTTCGTTCACGACTTGAAGGGCTAGAAACTTCAGAACAATCTAGTCAACTATTACAGCAAGCTGGCTATAATTTCACTGAAGAAGAGTTTGAAAACTACACGGCTGAATTACTCGAATCTAATCTAAATGAGGGCGACTTAAAAGACCTCAACGAACAAGAATTAGAAGCCGTATTTGGTGGAATGACTCCATTTCCTCCTATTGAAGCTCTTTATGGAGTTATCGCCCCTTCTTTTCCTGGCCCCATTCCTTTCCCCGGACCTTTTCCTTTCTCTGGAAATACTCCTTAAATGATACGTCTAATTAGGCATATTATTCAAGGGATCTTTGTTGAATTTTGGCTATTAAAAATATATCCTTGGCTAAAATTCAATAAACAATTATTTCATTAATATCTATCAACTTAAACAAAATAATAGCAACTATGTCTGTCAAAAATGTCAAAGCCTTTTACCAAAGACTATCCGACGATGAAGCTTTTCGTGCTGGTCTTCAAACGGTAAGAAATAAAGAAGAATGTAGTCAGTTTGTAAAAAAAGCTGGCTACGATTTCACCCAAGAGGAATTTGAAAGTTATACGGCTGAACTCTTAGAATCTAGTGAAAATGAAACAAAGTTTCAAGATGCATTAGAAGAGTTAGAACAACAAGAATTAGCGGCGGTTTTTGGTGGATTAACGCGAAACGATGTCACTATCTACGGTTTGCCGTTTAAATTATTTTAAACTTCTAAAATTGAGTTTAGATATTTAAAATAAGTCACGGTTTGTTGTTGTCTTTAGGTTTATTGATTTCAAAATTAAACCTCATTTCAACAACCTACCCTTTTCTATTAATTTAATTCTTTTTTGTGGTGGAGTTCAAAAACTATGGCAGAATATCGTCGAATTAGTTACGCTGTGTGGGAAATTACCCTAAAATGTAACCTTGCTTGTCAACATTGTGGTTCCCGTGCTGGAAATAATAGAACGGAAGAACTTTCAACCGAAGAAGCTTTAAATTTAGTGCAACAAATGGCCGAGGTTGGTATCAAGGAAGTTACTCTAATTGGTGGGGAGGCATTTTTACGTTCTGACTGGTTAGAAATTGCTCAAGCTATCACAAAAGCGGGTATGGTTTGTGGTATGACAACCGGCGGTTTTGGTATTACTTTAGATACCGCTCGTCGCATGAAAGAAGCCGGAATTAAAGTGGTTTCTGTATCGGTTGACGGGTTAGAAGAAACCCACGACTATCAACGGGGAAAACCGGGGGCTTGGCAATGGGCTTTTAAAACTATGAAAAACCTAAAAGAAGCAGGGATTACGTTTGGTTGTAATACCCAAATTAACCGTCTTTCTGCGCCGGAATTTCCCTTACTTTATGAGCGTCTTCGAGATGCAGGGATTGCTGCTTGGCAAATTCAATTAACTGTTCCAATGGGTAGGGCTGCTGATAATAATCATATCCTTTTACAGCCTTATGAATTGTTAGATATTTACCCGATGATTGCCAAGGTAGCACAACGAGCAAAACAGGAAGGGGTGCGTGTTCAAGCAGGTAATAATATTGGCTATTATGGACCCTATGAAAGATTGTTGCGTGGGGGTGAGGCTTGGTCATTTTGGCAAGGCTGTGGTGCTGGACTTTCTACGTTAGGAATTGAAGCAGATGGTGCTATAAAAGGATGTCCTTCTTTACCTACCACTGCTTATACTGGGGGCAATATTCGTGATTATTCTCTGAGAACTATTATTGAAGAAACGGAAGAATTACGCTTTAATTTAGGTGCCGGAACCCCTCAAGGAACAGACCATCTTTGGGGTTTCTGTAAGACTTGTGAATTTGCCGAATTATGTCGGGGTGGCTGTAGTTGGACGGCTCATGTTTTCTTCGATAAAAGAGGGAATAATCCTTACTGTCATCATCGGGCTTTAACACAGCAAAAAAGAGGTATTCGTGAAGAATTTGCTTTACAATATCCCGCCAAAGGTAATCCTTTTGATAATGGCGTATTTGAGTTAACTGAACAACCTTTTAATAGTCCTTTACCCGAAGATGAATTACGCTTTACGGCTGATAAGATTCAATGGCCAGTTAGTTGGGAACTAGAGCAAGAAAAACCTTTATCTTTAGTTGGTGCAAGTCATTAATTTTTGAGGATAATTAATCATGGAAAAGAATTTAATTGAGTCTAATCAAAAATCAAATCAAGCCATTTTACCCCGTTCGGCTTGGGTTAGTAATGTGGCTTATTTGCGGGCATTATTTAAGGCAAAGAAGGCTTTAGATAGAATTGAAGAAGAAGCAAAAATTACTCACAAATCAAACTCATTTTATTAATGAATTAAATGAGTTGAGTAAAAAAAGAAATTACTCATGACTAATATAAGCATTAGTAAGATGAGAATTGAGCTGCTGTAACTATTTATAATCGCTCAAATCTATGATTGCAGCTTTGACTGTTGTCTCAAACCCATTCACCCTTTAATTACTTATGTCACTCATTCTGAATTCCCAAAACGTTTTCGATTATTTAGTTCAACATAACCTTTGCACTAAAGCTGATCAGAAAAGTGCTAAAGTTGAGCCAATCTCAGCTAAAAACTTTAATCTTTTACTGACTTTTTCCGAAACTCATCAACTTTTAGTGAAACAAGAAAGACATAATCAAGCAGGAAAAACTGCCGGAGAGTTTTTAGGAGAGTGGAGATTACAAAAATTACTAAAACACTTTTCTCAATTCAATACCTGGTGTTCTTTTTTACCTGAAGTTATCCATTTTGATCAAGAGAATTCAATTCTTATTAGCAAGTATCTCAAACAGTACAGAGACTTAGAAAATTTTTATACCCAAAGCCAAAATTTTTCTCCCCTCATTGCATCCTCTTTAGGCAAAACTTTGGCTACTATCCATTCTCAAACTTTTAATAATCCACAATGTCAAGACTTTTTGATGAGCGACTCAGAAAACGAAAATTTTAATTTTGTTTTAAAGTCTATTGAAAATTTAGAAAAGGTGACTCCAGATATATTTAGTGTGGTTCCTTTTGATGGCTTAAAATTTTTCGCTCTCTATCAACGTTATGATAGTTTGGGGAAAGCGATCGCAGAATTAGGAGACAAATTAGAACCCATTTGTTTAACTCATAATGATCTTAAACTCAACAATATTCTTCTCTTAAATAACTGGGAAAAATCATCAAAATATATCATTCGTTTGATTGATTGGGAACGTTCAGGATGGGGAGATCCGACATTAGATTTAGGAATGCTAATGGGAGCTTATATACAACTTTGGTTAGGAAGTTTAGTCATGAGTCAATCTTTAACCATTGATGAATCTCTTAAATTAGCAACGACTCCCTTAGAATTATTACAACCTTCTCTAGCTAGTTTATGTCTAACTTATTTGAAAAACTTTCCTAACATTTTAGAGTATAAACCAGATTTCTTAAAGTTAGTTGTTCAGTGTGCTGGTTTTGCTCTAATTGGTCAAATTCAATCCATGATTCAATACCAAAAATCTTTTGGAAATACAGGAGTTGCTATGCTACAAGTCGCTAAGACATTATTGTGTCGTCCTACCCAAGCATTTCCTACTCTTTTTGGTAATGCTACAACCCAATTCTCTCAGCTTAATTCTTTTGTTGTTTAAGTCACTTTTTAAGGTAAAATAACTATGCAATTACTCGAATCTATTTCTGAGCAACAGTCTAATAAAATTGATGAAAAATTACTTAATGTTCTCATTGATATTGTTAACAAAGTAGAAATTAAGTCCAATTTTTCCATTTATCATCCTGATTATAAACCTTTTGAATTGCCCGCAGAAGTTGTTGCTCGTTTTCAAAATATTCCGAAACACATTAAGCAAAAATATTTGAGTTTACAGGTACAAAGTTTTCTTTATGGAATCTATTATAATGGCTCCATGCGAACTTCTTTAGCACTTGACCAAGAATCAAGTAATAAGCCAATTGATCTAGAAAATAATACATTCTTAGGGGTGGATTTAGAATTTTATCATCAATTACATGAGAGTAATCAAGGAGAAGGTTACTTTGATTCAGATTGGTTAATTATTAAAGAAGAAAATGAGGGAGGTTTAATAGTTAATAAAGGAGACTTGAAACTCTATATTGACCGAGAAACTCATTTACAAGATTGTGAAAAGTTAGCTATTGTAGGAGATAAAGTTGCCATAAAACTGCCTAAGAACTTAGTACAAAATGGCTTTTATGTGGCAGTGGGAAATCAAGGACCACAAACCCCCCAATTTAACTCTAATCAATCAGTCATTGTTCGCATTTACTTTAATTTGACTTCTTTGGGATCTATTAAAGTAATGAAAAGTTTAACTAAGGAGCTAAATAAAGGGAGAATTCCCTTTAGCTTTAAGGTTTTGTACAATCCAAATGATTACCAGCGTCATGATTCTGGCGTGTTATATTTTGACAAAAAACATTATCTATTAGTTAGAGAAATTTTAGGTAACATATATAACGAATATCAAGGCTATTTCAAGGCAGAAATTCCTTTATTTACCCTAAAGCTTGCACAAGGATTAGGATTAGCAGAAGAACCGAATCAAAAGATTTTTGAAAAAGAAAGTTTTGGCATGAATCGTTGTCAAATAATTGCTAATGGGTTACTAGAGAGTTTATACAATGGAGATAATTCTCCAGAAGGAAAAATGATGGCTATTTTTCAACAATTTTCTCGGCTAGGAATTAATTTACAATATAGCTATCTTAATCCTCAGTCTGAAAATATCTATGCTACAACCGTCATGGGAATTAAGTAATATTGACTGAGAGAATAATTAGTGAATCTAAAATTGAAAGATAAACCTTTTAGTTTTAAGATTATGGTTCGCTTTCTTCATCTTCTCTTTATAGACTCAAGTGTAGACTTGAGTCTTATTTTTTATTGAGATAAAACATAAGTTTAAAAATAACAAAAAAGAAACAATTGTTTTAATTTTTGACTATTATCAAAAGATAGTGTAAACCTTCAGAGGGTAACTTTAGAAAAAAGAATGAATTAATCAGCTTTTTAGCTATAAATAAGACATTTATTTGTAAGTTTTTTTTCTTTTTTAACCAGTAAAAAGTGTTGCTTTATAAAAACAGTAAGCCTATAATAAAAGAGTCAAATGAATCAAACATTTTTCTGAGGATAAAATCTAACAATGGCTGACATCAAAATTTCTAACTTAAACCCCGTTGGTTCTGACTTTTTCAATGATTCTGAAAGTTTCATGACTGAACTGACTGATGAACAAATTAAGACAACCCATGGGGGTTCTACCACTGTTTGTTATGTGGTTATTGGTTATTTAATCGCTAAAAAATAATTAGTTAATTAATCATTTTTTTTGGAGGAAATCTAAAAATGGCTGACATCAAAATTTCTAATTTAAACCCCGCTGGTTCTGACTTTTTCAATGATTCTGAAAGCTTCATGACTGAACTGACTGATGAACAAATTAAGACAACTCATGGGGGTTCTACCGCTATT
The DNA here is from genome assembly GCA_002172675.1 of unicellular cyanobacterium SU3. GTDB lineage: Bacteria > Cyanobacteriota > Cyanobacteriia > Cyanobacteriales > Microcystaceae > Crocosphaera. The sequence continues at coordinate 32,622 of NETF01000173.1, read as the reverse complement.
TGTTATATTGCTATCGGTTATTTGCTTGCTCAATAATCATTAGATCATTAATCATTTTTTTGGAGGAAATCTAACAATGGCTGACATCAAAATTTCTAACTTAAACCCCGTTGGTTCCGATTTGTTCAATGATTCTGAAAGCTTCATGACTGAACTGACTGATGAACAAATTAAGACAACTCATGGGGGTTCTACCACTCCTTGCTATGCTATTATTCTTCTGCTACTGTAACAAAGTAGGATAGTAGATTCTACTCAAAAAGTTTAATTAAACTATTAGTATGGGGACGTTTTATACAACGTCCCTATTCTGTGTGATTAGTTCTATGAAAACATATTTAGAAAGCTAAATGTTCCTAAAAAAAACTCTCTGGATTGTCAATCAGTAATAATTTCTATTTGCTGGGATTGTTGCTGTTGCCATTCACAAAATAACTTATATATAATCTGATAGCTTATATCAGAATTTATCTCATGATTAATCAAGGCTTCAACTAATATTAAATGAAATCCCTGGGAAGTCATAATAGGCTTCAATAACTGAGGTGGGTTTGTCGCAAAAACAGCCGCCGAAATTTCAGGTTTTAAATCTTGACGTTTAACCCTTCCTAAATATCCCCCCTTACGTCTTAATTCTATATCTTCTATGTATTGATGAGCTACATCCCAAAAACTTATTTCTTCCTCATCTATAGCATAATATAACTCCATTGCTAAGTCTTCATCATCGACAATCACCTCATACATTACCACTTCAGCATAATCCAACTGATGCTCATAAAAATAAGGTTCAGCTTGATTAGCAAAAAGATGATTAGCTAACTTCCCAGAAAGAACACTAAAGTAAAGCATTTCTTCAAAATCATCTACAGAAAGCTGGTTTTTTTCTAACCATTTATGGGTATCTTCAGCACTTTGAAGGTTTTTCCCTAAGCGAAACTGATCGGCTGCCTGTTGAATCTCTGCGGTATCTACTTCAATGTTTGCTTTATTTGCTTCTCTAAGAACAATTTGACGATTAATAATGCCCTCTACAATCTCTGGCATTTTACCAGATAACTTAACTTGTTTGATAATCTCTTCATCAGTAATAGTAATAGTTAACGACATAATTATGATGTAAGTCCAAAATTTCTATCTCTTTATAATATAGCAAGGAGAAATAATTTGTAAATTCAGTCTTTTGAGCGTTATCTATTTAATGAACACTCTTGCTCAATGAACTAAAACATCTATGACTTAAAGCAATGATAAATAGTAATCTAAGAGACTGTTTGTAAAATAAATTTTCAGATAAGTGTAGCGAACTCTACTTAATGTTGTCTTTAGAAACAGTCTCTCAACCTTTTTATTTTAATAAGAAATAATTGATTGAGTTGTTTCTCTAAACTTCAGTTTAAATTGAAAAATTCTTGATTTTTATCTACTATTTGAGAGATGATCTCTAAAATATTGGATAAATTTACTCAAAAAAATAGAATTAATTGGTTATGTTTTTGTCAAAAAAGTACAAAAAAAATCTTGATTTTTAAATCGATATAAATAAAAATATAGAAAAGGAAATTTTCTCTTATTACCATTAAATCAGGAGTTCCATATGAAGGAAAAATTGACAGAAAATTTAACTCAAATTCAGCTTGATGATCTCATTTCTGAGTCAGTAGAAAATGCAAGGTCAAGAAGACAAAAAACTATGGAGTTAGAAGATGATCTCAGAGAGCTTTCAGTGCAAGAGGTTAGACATATCAAAGGAGGTTTGAGCCGAGACATAATTACCATGGGATATTTTGCACGATAGTATATCATGTCAGATCAAATCTGACATGAATCTATATTTTTGAGTTTTTTTCTTGAGGTTAACTATGTTTTTGATTTCTGATTTTTTTCATGAGAAATTAAGATAGTTCCTATCCTCATTACCTAATCATTAATTATTCTTCAAACTGTAGGAGTTTTTCAATGACTAATCATAAAATCATCATTACTGATCTAGAAGTAACTTCAAAGAAAAAGCAATTAGTCGAACTTTCATTGAAACAACAGCAAATCATTAAAGGTGGTTATTTACTAGCTATGCCTGCTATTGTTATAGCACTTGCTTAATCGCCATTTTCTTCTAGTAAAGAGTACAATGCAAGTTTGAACAAAAACTTAGTTAGCTTCAAAAACTCATTGTTTTTGAAGCTATTTATTATCACCAATTTAGAATTCTTTTTAAAGTTTAAAACCTCCGTTTTGTAACTTCTTAAAGGGATCAAGTACAAAATCAATTAAACGACGCTGACGCACAACAATCTCTGCCGTTGCCGTATCTCCAGGGCGCAAGTTAATACAGTCTTCAGGAGTAGGCATACAAGTCTGATTAAGCTCAATGGTAAGGTCATAAACTAGGGTTTTACCATCGGGGGTGTCTACCTCCTTTGTCGTAGGAGAAACCTGGATTAATTTTCCTTCAATTACCCCATAGTCTTGAAAAGGAAAGGCATCAAACTTCATTTTTACTGACATTCCTTTAGTCACTGAACCACTTTCACTGGTTGCCATTTCTGCTTGTAAAATTAACGCTGTTCCTTGAGGAGCAATTTCTAAAATTCGGGTTCCTGGTTGGACAACGGCTCCTTCTGTATCAATGGGTAAATCAAAAACAGTGCCTTCAATGGGTGCTTTGATTATCCGTTGACTTAACTGATATTGTAAACTTTCTATTTGACTTTTTGTCTGTTTTATGTCTGATTTTAGTGTGGTAATTTCTGTTTCTAAATTTTTGATTTGCTCTTGATTTTCAAGTAATGAAAGTTCAGCACTTCCCATTAAACTATCATAACTATTCTCTTGTTCTTTTAGACGTAATTCTGCTTCTGTAATATCAGCTTTCGCTTTTTCTATCGTATTTTTATAACTACTTTTTTGCTCTGCTAAACGGTGTTTAGCTTGCTCAATATCTGACTTAGTTTGTTCATAAGCTTTTCTCCTTTCTTGCAGAGCGTCTTCTTTTTCTACGACTTGAATTTGTGAGACGATTCCTTCACTAATAGCCGTATCATAACGTTCTTTAACTTCTTGAGCATTTTCTAACTGAACTTCTGCTAATGTAATCGCTTTTTGACTATATTCTAAATCCTGTCTAGCTTGATTAACTTGTGCTTGTTTTTCCTCCTTTTGCAAATTGTAGGAATTTCTCAACATCTCAAGATTAGCTTTTGCTTGATTAACTTGTGCTAACTTTTCTAACTTTTGAGCTTGATTTTGTTGTTGTTGAGTTTGAAAAACTAATTGTAATTGATTAGCCAAAATTTTTAATTGATTTAGTCTTTGCTCTTGACCTTCTAATTTATTTTGTTGTTGCTTTAAATCTGCTTTAATTAAGTCAGATTCGATCTCCATTAATCTATCACCAGCCTTTATGGTTTCTCCTTCTTCGATATTAATTAAAGATACCTTTCCCTCCACTGGCGCATCTAATTTAAGGGTTTTTCCTTGAGGTTCTAATTTACCTTTTGCTGTTCCTGTTTCATCTACTTTTGCTAACATTGCCCAAGGTAAAGCAATTCCTACAAAAATGACCAAAAAGTAAAGGAGTCCTCTCGTCCAAACATGGGGCAAAGTATCAAGAATTTCTTTTGTTGAGTTCGCCCAATCATCAGCATGATTCGTTGTTGTTTTTGTTTGAGATTCTTCGCTTTTAGAGATAAGTTCATCTTGAGTAAAGGATGTTTCATGAGATGGATAAGAAAGATGTCCGTTATTAGCTGAGTTAGTCATAATTGTGATCCAAAAATTCAAAAAGTTGGCAAATAAAGATTAATTGGCAATATCTAATTGTTGTTGATTCAGATAATAATAATGACCTCGTTTCGTCATTAATTGATCATGGGTTCCACTCTCAATTAAAACCCCTCGATCTAACACTAAAATTAAGTCTGCTTTTCTGACAGTAGAAAGGCGATGAGCAATCACTAAAGTCGTTTGATGACGTAGAATTGAGTTTAAATTTGTTTGAATAATACGCTCTGATTCTGCATCTAAATGGGAGGTAGCTTCGTCTAAAATCAACAGGCGAGGATTACCTAACAAACCACGGGCGATCGCTAGTCTTTGTCGTTGTCCTCCTGATAGCATTCCTCCCCCTTCTCCGATTTGGGTTTCATATCCCATGGGTAATTTTTCAATAAATTCATGGGCCCCTGCTAATTTAGCAGCTTCGATGATTTCTTCTAAGGTAGAATCAGGATGGGCTAAAGCAATATTTTCTCGAATTGTACCTCCAAAAAGGAAGGTATCTTGATCCACTACGCCGATTTGTTGTCTCAAAGAACTCAGAGATAAACTATTAATATCCTGACCATCAATTAAGACTTTTCCATCAGTAGCAGGATACAGACCTAAAACCAGTTTAGAAATGGTAGTTTTTCCTGAACCACTCCGTCCAACTAAGGCAACGGTTTGACCGGGTTTTATCTCAAAGCTAAGATTTTCTAGCACATTTATGTCACTTTCTGGATGATAACGAAAGGTAACATTATCAAAGCGAATATTACCTTGAATGCGAGGTAATATTTGTCGTGATTCTTGTTGTAAATCTTCTTCTGGTTCGTAGTCAAGTACATCATTAAGCCTTTCTACAGCAATGACCACTTCTTGTAATTGTTCCCATAATACTGTCAGTCTTTGAAAGGGACTAATGACATTACCAAATAGCATATTAAAAGCCACTAATTGACCAATGGTTAATTGATTTTGAATCACTAACCATGCACCATACCAGAGTAATCCTGTGGTTGCTAAAGCTTCAATTGTGTTGCTAAAAATTTGTAGTCGATTACCAATGACTTGGCCAGAAAATTGTGTGGTAATTTCTTTATGTAATAGTTCTTCCCAATGCCAACGAACACTTCTTTCTACAGCACTCGATTTAACTGTTCGGATACCACTTAAAGCCTCAATTAGATAGCTTTGTTCTGTAACCATTTCCCCGAAAATTTCTCGAGAAATTCTCTTTAAAAAAGGCGTGGCAACTAAAGCAAGTAAAGCAAAGGGAGGAACAATGGCCAAAGCAAGAAGTGCCATTTTCCAGCTATACCACCACATCAATCCTACATAGATAAAAACGGTAATTAAATCCAAAAGAATTGATAAAGCTTCCCCAGTTAAAAATTGTCGTATTTTGCGATTTTCCTGGACACGAGAGATAATATCCCCTACATAACGTGACTCAAAAAATCCCAAAGGTAAGCGCAATGTATGATTAATAAATGCCACAATTAAAGTAATGTCAATTTTATTAGCGGTATGATCTAATAAATACTGACGTAACCCCATCATGGCTACTTTAAATAAGCCAAAAATGATTAATCCTAATCCGATGGCTAGTAATGTAACCTCGGATCGCTGTACCACCACTCGATCTAAAATTAATTGAGTAAAAATAGGGGTAATCAGTCCAAAAATTTGGATGAATAACGAGGCAATAAATATCTCAAAGATCACTAAACCATGAGGTTTAATCAATTCAAAAAATTGCCAAAATGGAGTCGTGCTTTCTTTGGTATCTTTTAAGGAAACCGTCGGTTTTAATAACAGAGTGTAACCAGTCCAATTTTGTTTAAATTCTTCATGAGTGATGGTTTTTTGTCCAATCCCAGGATCAGCTATGATGACTTCTTTTTTGGTAATTTCGTAAACAACAATGTAATGTTTTCCTTCCCAATGAGCAATGGCGGGAAGTTGTTGTTCTGCTAATTTATCTAAACTGGCTTTAACCGGACGAGTGGTAAAACCGATACTTTCTGCACTATGGCAAAGTCCCCTTAAAGAGGCTCCGTTTCTATCAACATTAGCCATATCCCTAAGACGATTAATACTCAGTTTCTTACCCCAATAACGGGCGATCATCGCTAAACAAGCAGCTCCACAATCTGAAGCACTTTGTTGAGCATAAAAGGGATAGCGTCGCCACACTTTTTGTAATAAATGACCAACTCGCTGAGTCGGACTAGGAAAATACGCTTTATTAACTTTTTGTGCTACTTTAGGACTTGGTTTTTCTGAGGGCAAATTTAGCGCAAGCTCAATGGTTTTCTGTACAGAAGTGGTGGGATTTAATTGATAATTATGCTGTTGAGCTTTTTGATAAAAATGTTCTTGGATTTGAGGGTATTGACGGATTAAAGGAAATAATAGCTCAGGAGAAAGATAACATAGTTTTGACTTTAAACCAGCCCTTATTGCATAGAATTCAAAGGTTTCATCGGGAAAAAATCGGCATTCTCCAAAGGTGTCTCCTATTTCTAAGCTACAGATTTTTTCGTTAGCTTGATTGACTAATCTCGACTTACCTCCAACAACAATGTAAAGTCCAGCTTCTGCTTTAGTGGTTTCCCAAAATAATCCTACTGATGGTTCAATGACTTTAATGTGTTGTCTTAAGTAAGAAAATTCTTGTTCAGATAAGGTACAGCCTAATACTTCGTTGAGTTGGTTACGGGAGATAACAGAGTTATGAATTTGTACCATGATTTCTATTCAGCTTGAGGTAAATTAAAAGAAAATAATTGTTTTGATTGACTCGGTTGTTTGAGGGATAAATCTCGAATAAGTAAGCTGTTATTAGTTGAAGAAATTTTGTGGGTGTTTTGAGATTTCTGGTCTTTGAATTTAGTGGATAATCCCATTTGTTTGAGAAGCTGATTAATGTAGCGATCGCTCACTTTTATGTCAAATTCTTTGTCTAAATGACGGCTTAACCATTCGGCTGTCCATCGTCTAAAACTATAGCCATAGTCACGGGGACTATGATTAACTAATTCTTTTAATCGTTCTAAATACGCATCATTTACCCTTTTAGGACGACCAATTTTTCTATCATTCCAACGATGGGCTTGGCCACTTTTTGCCATCATTATCCAATGTCTGGCGGTGGCTTGACAACAGCCTAATAACTGACAAATCTCCGTTTGACTTTTTCCTTCGTCAAACAAAAGCATAATTTCAATGCGTTGACGATATTTGTTGTCTTGTTCCTTTTCAAGATTTTCTTTTAACAGTTTTCTCTGGAATGAGGTTAAGTAATTGATTCTTATCTCGGTTGCATTGAAGGTCACAGAATTCACACTCCCTATTCACACTTCAAATAGACTCTTGATGAAAACTATACTCAAAAAAATAAATAACACAACCTAAGTTTAGGGTTTTAAGAAAGAAACTTAAGTTCTAATTAATGGAAATTAAGAAATACTTAAAAAAAGAGGTTTAGATGTGCTGGATTTAAGAATAAAATAATTTCTTGTTAAACTTAAAGTAATTTTTCGTTAAAGTTTTCAAAAAAGTCTATAAAGTCTATAATGAGGGTTGATTACTCTAATATTTCCTCATGAGTCGTTATCACACCATTCGCATTCATCATCGTCAAGTAAATCAAGAATATACCCTACAAGTTCCAGAAGATCGCTACATTCTTCACAGCGCAGAAGATCAAGGCTATGAACTTCCTTTTTCTTGTCGTAACGGGGCCTGCACGACTTGCGCTGTGCGTATTATATCAGGAGAACTTGACCAACCTGAAGCAGTAGGATTGTCTCCAGAACTTAAAGAAAAGGGTTATGCTTTATTATGTGTTAGTTACGCTAAATCAGATTTAGAAGTAGAAACTCAAGACGAAGATGAAGTCTATGAGCTACAATTTGGAAGATATTTTGGTAAAGGAAAAGTTAAGTTAGGATTTCCTTTAGATGATGATTAAATCTTGAAAATTAATGAAGAAAAATGCAGTAGGGGCTTAATAATATTAAGTCCTGCACAGGCTGGTAAAATTATAGCGATCATTTTCAATTTTTCAATCATAAGGAATAATAGAAGTAGCTCCCTTATCCTAAAAATATTCATGGAATTTCCGGATACAAAAGAATTACAAATCTTCCTAGATGTTGCTACAGAAGCAGCGATGACTGCTGGTGTTATTTTAGAGAACTTAGTCGATAAATTAGAAAAAATTGAAGAAAAAGGTCGTCCAGGGGATTTAGTGACAGAAGCGGATAAAAAAGCAGAAACAACTGTCTTAAATATCCTAAAACGTAGAGTTCCTAATCATCAAATTTTAGCCGAAGAATCTGGTAAGATAGGAGAAAAGGATAGTCATTATTTATGGGCAATTGATCCCTTAGATGGAACAACAAATTATGCTCATGGTTATCCTGCTTCAGCGGTTTCTATCGGCTTATTATGGCAAGGAAAACCAGTTGTGGGTGCTGTATATAATCCTTTTAGTAAAGAGTTATTTCGAGCCGCCAAAGGACTCGGTGCTACCCTTAATTATCGTCCCATTAAAGTATCACAAACCAATGAATTAAGCAACAGTTTATTAGTAACAGGGTTCGCTTATGATCGCAGAGAAACCAAAGATACAAACTATCCAGAATTTTGTTATTTAACCCATCTTACCCAAGGAGTGCGTCGAGGGGGTTCGGCCTCTCTTGATATGGTGAGTGTAGCCTGTGGACGGTTAGACGGTTACTGGGAAAGGGGGTTAAGTCCTTGGGATATCGCAGCCGGCATTATCATTTTAGAAGAAGCTGGCGGTAAAGTAACAGCCTATGATGAAAGTCCCCTAAAATTAGAATCAGGACGTTTATTAGCGACGAATGGATTGATTCATCATAGTTTAAGTCAAGGGTTGACAGAAGCATTACCCTGGTTAAAAGCATTTTACGCTTAAAATAAAACGTCTGTTAAACTATCCCTTGACCCAAGAGAAAATTGATAGACAAATCTTAAAAATTAGCGAACCCCTAGAGAAAATGGTATGATTGAAGTATAAACCTTCTAAGCAGTTTAACTTTGTAACAAAGCTTTAAGATACTTGATGTTGATTGTAAGCTAAAAATACTTTTATCAAGTGAAGTAACAAAAGGCTGCTTAAACTGTGACAAAAATAATGTCATATCTTCAAGAAAAACTGTTAATTTGCACTCTTATCTTTCAGAAAAATTCTCTGAAAATAGGTCATTGAATCTTAGAAATAAGCGGTTAATTTTATGTCTTTTCCCATAGAACAAGGGCTGTTTAAATATGATATAACCGATCACTACGCCATTTTGGGAGTCCCCATTAACGCTGATAGTCGGCAAATTCGCAAACGATACTTAAAAATAGCTTATCTTCTTCATCCTGATACTTTTAACGGTAAAACAGAACAAGAAAAACAATTAGCCACCAAAATTTTATCAAAATTAGTCAATCCAGCCTACGAAACATTGTCAAAAGATCGTTCGCGGAATGAATATAAATTAGTTTTGTCTCAAATGGGACATAATTTAGCCGACGAACTTAGTAGTATTACTATTGCTACCGATGAAGCTCAAAAACTGTTACAAACCAGTAAAGATCGAGAATTAACGTATCATCGTCTTTTAACACCATTAGTTAGTCAACAATATGATAGTTTAGATAATATTTTTAATATCACTGCTCAGATTAGTGAATTAAATTTAATTTACTTAATGCTTTCTCAAGGGGAACAAATTAAAGAAAAAGCAAAAACAAAACCGAAAGCTACTCCTAAGCCTAAAGAAACATCAAAAGCAACGAATTTCACCGAAGAAAAATCTAACAGAGAAGAACCAAAATCAGCCGTTGAAATTTCTTTAAAACGCGCTCAAGAATATATTAAACGAAATAATCTTTCTCAAGCCATTCTTGAATTACGAGAAACCTTAAAAGAACATCCTAACAATAGCACTTGCCACGGTTTATTAGGATTAGCTTACCTTAAAGAAAAGCAATTAACCATGGCTAAAATTCATATTAATAAAGCCAGAAAAGTTAATCCTCAAGATCCCATCGTTATTCAAGCTAAAAAAGCTCTAGACGAAGTTAGCCCGGACTCAGATCGGTCAAAATCTTCAGAAAAACAACAGGGAGGGGGTTTCTTTGGATTATTTGGCAAGAAAAAGTAAAAAAAGTGAACAAGATTATAGATAATAGACGAGGGATAAGTTAATAGTAATTTTATGATTCATCAACCACCTGCCGGCGCAAGAGACTTACTGCCTTTAGAAGTCCTACAAAAAGCTTGGATTAATGATACCCTGCAAAAAGTCTTCGGACAATGGGGTTATCAGCGTATTGTGACTTCTACCATCGAAAGACTCGATACCCTCAAAGCAGGAGGTGCGATCGAAGATGACACAGTGATTCAACTTTATAATAATAGTAGTGGACAATTAGGGTTGCGGCCAGAATTAACCGCTTCAGTTGCTCGCGCTGCAGTAACCAGGATGACAGATACCAGTTATCCTCAACGACTCTGTTATCGGGCTAATGTTTTTCGTAACCCTCCGAGTGGTCATCATGGCCGACAATTGGAATTTTATCAAGCTGGCGTAGAATTGCTATTTTCTGGGGGAACTTTAGCAGATGCAGAAATTCTTCTTTTAGTGGCTGATTGTCTGCAAAAATTAGAGATTCCTAACTGGTATCTTATTTTAGGAGATGCCGGGTTAACGCGATCGCTTTTATCACCCTTTCCTGAAGGGTTACGCCAAGAAGTTCGTCATTGCCTAGCCACGTTAGACTTCGTTAAATTAGAAAATCTTTCCTATCCTAACGAAGACTTAAAAAATCGAGCCATGTTACTCTTTAACTTACGAGGAAAGCCTGAAGATGTTTTATCAAAAGTGGGAGGGTTAACTTTAGATGAAACCGGCAAACATTGTCTCAATAATTTAAAATCCTTAATAGAAGTAGTGAATGATAGTGCTTCTTTTAAGTTACCTTTAACCTTAGATTTAAGTTTAATTCAAACCTTTGATTATTATACAGGCATTATTTTTAAAGCCATTGGACAGACCAATAATCAGCTACAAAATTTAGGACAAGGAGGACGTTACGATCAATTATTAGGGGTTTATCATCCTCAAAAAAAATCGGCTCCTGGCATTGGTTTTTCCCTTAATGTAGGGGCGTTACATCGCTGTTTATTATCAACAGATGTTTTACCTAAAAAGCCTAATTTAATCGATTATTTAGTGGTAGCAAAAACTTCTGAATCCCAAATAGAAGCTTTAAAGTATGCTCAACAATTAAGGGATGATGACAACTCACTACGAGTTACCATTGACTTAGAAAATCGAAATGAGGAAGAAATAAAAAAATATTCTCAAGAAAATGGAATTAAAGCTATTGTTTGGATAGAAAAAGGAAAAGAACCTATCATTAACTGAGTTTGGATTCAGTAAAAATTTTATTACTTTACTTTTATATCTTTTAGCCATGTTATGTCAGAAATTAATCCTCCTTTAACCAAACAAGACTTTATTGATACTTGCTGGGAAGATATAGTCAACAGCAGTCAAGAAAAAGCTTGTTTCTATTATTGGGATGGCTTTTGGAAAAAAGCGCAGGAATCTCAAGAACCACGAGAAACAGAGGTGTTTGAACTTTTAGCAACTATAACTAGCCCTGGTATTGATCCAGAATCAACGGGAGAGTCTTTTGTTAATATTTCTCAGAATTGTACAGAGGATCTACTAAACTTTCTGACTGAAATTGCACCTGAAATATCCGATGCTGAACTTCGAGCAAGAGTAGCAGATATTCTTTGGGTTATACAAAGAAAGTATCAAATGGCTCAATTGGCAGTTGATGCTTATTTAGAATCTGCCACTACGTTAGAAAGTCCTGAACATTGGACTTTCTGTTTTGACAGAATAAGAAGGTCACTACAACTGGCACACAAAATCAACTATAAGACTGAAGTGGTTTTTGAACATATAGAGACAGTTTTAAATCGCTATCAAGGAGAAGATCCTCTCTTGTTATCTGCAATGTTAATGGATTTGTTGCAAGAGTATGAAAAGGGAGATCCGATAAAATATGCCCAATTAGCAGAGAAAGCCGCCCAATTAGCAGAATCAGCTTCAAAGTGGCATAAAGCAAGAATTCTTTGGAAGATTAAAGCTAAATGGCATCGAATGGAAAAAGATGATTTAAAAGAGCGTGTTGCTTCGATGTTAGAAGCTGAAACTTATGTTAAGGAAGGGGAGTCAGCCCTTCAATTGACTCCTCCAAACTATTTCCTCGCATCCATTAATTTACAATATGCTGTTCAAGCTTTTAGAACTATTCGGGGGACAAAAGAAGAAACCATTGAGGCTAAGGCAAGAGCCGAAGAAATTCACAAGCGTCTTCTTGAATATCAAGAACAAATTCTGAGTCAGATGATAACTCATTCACAAACAACAGATATTGGCGAGTTGGTAGATAGTGCAATAGATTCTGTTAAGGGTAGAGACTTTCAACAGGCACTTTTTAGTTTGGCTGTTTCTTTTCCGACAACAAATGTTCCTTCATTGAAGAAACAAGTACAAGAGCAAGCTAAAAACTTTGTGGCTTCTCATCTTTTTACTGCTGTTTTTGTGAATGAAAAAGGTAAAGTCACTGCTCGTCAATCAACTTCTATTTTTTCTAATAATCCTGAAGAGGTAGAGCAAGCAACTTATTTTGAGATGTGTAAAACGGCGACCTCATATCATCAAAGTTTAACGGCTCAAGGATATATAGAGCCAGCTAGAAAGCAAATTAATTTAGAGCATAGTGTACGAATCAATGATATTTTGTCAAATGAAAGTACATTGTTTGATTTAAAATGTTTGTTGGTTGAACGATCTGGGAGTAACCTAAGAAATCTTATGGCTCATGGTTTAATTGATGATGTGTATTTTTATTCTCCATTAATGTCATATATTTGGTGGCTAACCTTACGGCTTTGTCTTATCCCTGTAATAAAAGTTCAACCTGATTAGCGTCAGGTTTCATGAAATAGAAAAAGGTACACATCAACTGATAATAATCATAAAAATATTCTAATTATTAAGACTATGAAAACTACCTATAAAATCAAACTCATTCAACAAGGTAAGACCCAAAGCATTACTCTACCTGAAGAATTAAATCTCGATACCACAGAAGTGCTCATCAAACAAGAAGGTGAAAAACTTATTATTGAACCCTCAAAAGAAAAATCTTTACTCCAAACTTTAGCCACTCTTGAAGATATTGAAGAAGATTTTCCTGATGTAGATGAAGGATTATTACCCTTAAATAATATTGACTTATAATAATGTCATATCTTTACTTACTAGATACTAATATTCTCTCAGATTTAGTTAAATATCCTAGAGGAAAAATATTCTCGAAAATAAGAGAAGTTGGAGAAGAAAAAGTCTGTACTAACATTATTGTTGCCTGTGAGTTAAAATTTGGAGCAGAAAAAAAGAAATCATTGCGATTAAAACAAAGAGTTAATCTAATTTTAGAATTGCTCCCTATTTTGCCTCTTCTTCCTGATATGGCTCAAGACTACGCTATAATTCGTACCCATTTAGAACGTCTTGGAACTCCCATTGGTGGTAATGATTTATTAATTGCTATCCATGCTCTAAATCAGGATTTAATTGTTGTAACAGAGAATATTCGTGAGTTTGTTCGTGTCCTAATTTAAAAGTGGAAAACTGGCTTTAAAAACAGTTACTACTTATGTTTTGAAATAGAGATGCAAGAGAGAGCAAAGAGTAGAAAAGAAACTTTGTTTTAAGTTTAACCTAAATTATTAATAGTAATCTCAATAAATAAGTTTGGGTCACGCTTCAACAACGTCATTAACCACCTCTTTTAAGACGTTAGGAGACGGTGAAAAATGTTCTAGGGTTAATTGTTCAGGATAAGTAGAAAACTCTGGTAACACTTCTTGAATAAAGGCTTCTGCTGCTTTAGACCGATAACGATTCGGATTAATAATAACCGATAAGGTTCTTCTCACCTTAACCTCTTCAAGACTGGCCACATAAATTTCTCCCATTTTTAGCTCTTTTTCAATCGCGGTAATGGATACAAAAGCAGCCCCTAACCCTGATTGTACCGCATTTTTAATGGCTTCAATGGAGTTTAATTCCATTTCAATGGTTAACCGTTTCGTATCAATACTACAGCGAGTTAACACCTTATCAATAACTTTACGAATAGTTGATTGAGCATCCAAACTAATAAAATTAAGACGATATAAATCTTCTTTTTGGACTTTCTCAACTTTAGCTAAAGGATGATCGATCGGTAAAATCAAAGCCAGTTCATCTTCAGCATAGGGAATAATTTTCAACGTATCTTGTAATTCCCCAGGAACTTCACCCCCAATAATAGCCAGATCAACCTGTCCATTCGCTACACCCCAAGAGGTTCGTCGGGTCGAATGAACCTGTAATTGTACGGCTACATCTGGGTATCTTTGCCGAAATAAACCAATCATACGGGGTAGGAGATAGGTTCCTGTGGTTTGAGACGCACCAACGATTAACGTTCCTCCCTGAAGATTTTGTAAATCTTCGATCGCCCGACAGGTTTCTTGACAGAGGGTAATAATTTTTTCCCCATAGGATAATAATAAATGACCGGCTTCGGTTAATTGCGCTTTACGGCCACCGCGATCAAATAAAGGGACATTCAACTGCTTTTCTAGGTTTTGCACTTGCAAACTCACCGCAGGTTGAGACACATACAAGGTATCGGCCGCTCGTTTAAAACTCCCCTCAGCAGCGATCGCTTTGAGGATACGCAATTGATCTAAAGTGAAAGGAATATCCGACATAGATTTATCAATAAAGGGATTTTATCAGTTACCAGTTATCAGTTATCAGTTATCAGTTAAATTTATTCGGTCACTGTTCACTGTTAAAGTAACTCTTACTGATGATGACAGTAGCACAACACGGGGATCAATTTACTTTACGATAGTTAACAGTAGGAGAATTTATCACACCATTGAGAGGACAGATTAACAACATGGGACTATCCACCTGGTTAACCCCTAGTCATGGGATTATGTTAGCACTATTGTTAGGATTTGCCGTTGCTCACAGTGGACTGGCTGCTTTACGGCTTTGGGGAGAGGAAAAAATTGGAGCGAGGTTATATCGTGTCTTGTTTGCTTTGGTCAGCATTCCCTTAGCGGTGGTATTAATTGTTTACTTTTTTAATCATCGTTACGATGGTCTAACATTATGGCACGTTCAGGGAGTACCAGGGGTTAAAGCGACGGTTTGGGTCTTGTCGGTTGTCTCTTTTTTGTTTCTTTATCCAGCTACTTTTAATCTATTAGAAATTGCTGCGATCGCTAAACCTCAAGTCCATCTCTACGAAACCGGTATTTTAAGGGTGTGTCGTCATCCCCAAATGGTAGGACAGGTGATCTGGTGTGTTGCCCATACATTATGGCTAGGTACAACGTTTACTTTGGTGACTTCTCTGGGTTTAGTCACTCATCATTTGTTTGCAGTTTGGCATGGAGATCATCGCCTCAAAAAACGCTATGGAGACGCTTTTCTTAAAGTTAAGGAGCGAACCTCCATTATTCCTTTTTTAGCCGTCTTAGACGGTCGTCAGACCCTGAAATGGGAGGAATTTTTACGCCCTGCTTATGTGGGGGTTTTAGGGTTTGTGGCTTTACTGTGGTGGGGTCATCCTTGGTTGATGCAAGTTACATCTAGAGTGCCTTGGTAACACTTTTCTATTAAAATATGTAAAGAAAATGAGACAAGGAAGTTAAAGAATGCGAGTTGCGATCGTTGGTGCAGGTTTAGCAGGTATGGCGACGGCCATTGATTTAGTGGATGCAGGTTGCGAAGTAGAAATCTTTGAATCTCGTCCCTTTGTGGGGGGAAAAGTGGGCAGTTGGGTCGATAAGGACGGAAATCACCTTGAAATGGGTTTGCACGTCTTTTTTGGCTGCTATTATAATCTTTTTGCCTTGATGAGAAAAGTAGGGGCGATCGATAATTTACGCCTCAAGGAACACACCCATACGTTTATTAATCGTGGGGGGAAAATTGGAGAGTTGGATTTTCGCTTCCCTGTTGGTGCGCCATTACACGGGTTAAAGGCGTTTTTTACCACTTCCCAACTCTCTGCCATTGATAAGATAGCAAATTCTTTGGCTTTGGGAACCAGTCCCCTAGTACCAGGGTTACTCAACTTTGAAGGGGCAATGAAAACCATTCGTAACCTTGATTCAATTAGTTTTGCTGACTGGTTTCGTCAACATGGGGGAAATAATGGCAGTCTCAAGCGGATGTGGAACCCTATTGCTTATGCGTTGGGCTTTATTGATACGGAGAATATTTCTGCCCGTTGTATGTTAACCATTTTTCTCTTTTTTGCAACAAAAACCGAAGCATCTATCCTGAGAATGTTAGAAGGGTCTCCTCATGAATATCTCCACAAACCTATCACTAATTATTTAGAAAGTCGCGGAGTAAAAATTCATACCAGACGCAGGCTAAGAGAAATTTTATATCAAGAAAATAATGATAAAATTGAAGTCACAGGCTTAATTATTCCTGATGGAGAAAAAGAAGAAACCATTACTGCTGATGCTTATCTTTGCGCTTGCGATGTGCCAGGAATTCAACGATTAATTCCTGATCATTGGCGTAAGTTTCCTATGTTTGATAACATCTATCAACTGGATGCGGTTCCTGTGGCAACGGTTCAATTGAGGTTTGATGGTTGGGTGACAGAATTACGAGATGAAAATAAGCGTAAACAGTTACAACAAGCAGCAGGAATTGATAACTTGTTATATACTGCTGATGCTGATTTTTCTTGTTTTTCTGACTTAGCCTTAAGTAGTCCTGGAGATTATTATAAACCAGGTGAAGGCTCATTATTACAGTTAGTTTTAACCCCTGGTGATCCTTTTATTAAAGAGAAAAATGAGGACATTGCTAACCATGTTTTAAAACAAGTTCATGAGTTATTTCCCTCTTCAAAAGAGTTAAACATGACTTGGTATAGCGTGGTAAAATTAGCTCAATCTTTATACAGAGAAGCACCAGGAATGGATGTTTATCGACCTTCTCAAGCTACCCCTATTCCTAACTTTTTCTTAGCAGGAAGTTACACCCAACAAGATTATATTGATAGTATGGAAGGAGCAACGATTTCCGGTAAACAAGCAGCACAAGTTATCCTCGAAAAAGCAGAAACTCTTAAAAAATCTCCCCAAGTTTCTACAATTCGCTAAAATAACGAAGACGGTGGGCATTGCCCACCTACGTTTAATTATTATGTAAATATAAAATGTCCCATTGGTTAGAACATAGCGTACAAATTGAAGTAGATGCTCCCATAGAATTAGTTTGGGGCTTATGGTCAGATTTAGAACAAATGCCGAAATGGATGAAGTGGATCGACTCGGTTAAAGTATTAGATGAAGATCCAGAATTGTCACGCTGGAAATTAGCCAGTGGTGGCTTTGAATTTACTTGGTTATCGAAGATTTTAAAGGTTATTCCTCATCAAATTATACAATGGGAATCAGTGGATGGTTTACCCAATCGTGGAGCGATTCGTTTTTATGATCGACAAGGGAGTAGTATTGTCCGTTTAAGCGTTGCTTATAATATTCCTGGATGGTTGGGTAGGTTAATGGATAACTTATTCTTGGGTAGAGTTGTTGAATCTACTATTATGGCTGACTTAGAAAGATTTAGAGAGTACGCGATAAAGGCTAAACAAAACAATTAAATTTTAGCACCCAGAAGTCGTGAAATGGGGTTGGGTTAATTGATAAACTCGGCTTATCAATAAAACCAATAAAGATTGAATTTATAAAATAAATGCCTAACTTTACAAAAGTTAATAGTTTGATTGTTTTGGCTAATTTTGACTGATATTTGCATTTTAGTTATTTTCGTGTTACTCTATTTATCAGTTAGGATGGGGAGTATAGTCTGTCTACCAAACTTCTTATCCTGGGGAAGCCTCTAAACTTCGTAAACAAAACTTTCTTGATCGTTATATTTTTCTTTTTATCCCTCCCTAAATTTCTAATTTTTTAAGAAGCAAATATTAAGTTTATTTAAGTGTCCTTGACAATTTTACCATTTTGTAAAGTATTTGAAAATTTTCTGATGCTGTTTTTTGGGAGAGGATATTAGTGTAGGAGTGTAATGATATTCAAGTCGCTAACATCATGGGTTACGACGGACTTTTACATTTTTATTCGATACATTGGCTGTCAAAGGAGTCAGAAATTAGATTTAGCAAGAGTTTTCTGACTCCTAAACCTGTTAATTTCCTAGCATTTGCTCTACTTTGCTTTGTAATTGTTTGTTTTTGGCAACAATTTTTTCAATTTCTAGAAATCTCTCTAACTCCAGTCCTTGGTTTTCTACGGTACTTTGCCGCTTTTCCTCAGCATCATCCATGATTTCTTGAAATTGTACTACCACTTTTCTGAATTTTTCTAAGTCTTCTGAGGAATTAACCGACTCCGATCGCAACTGTCTTTGACTCTCATTAATCTCCATAAATCTCTGGGGGGTTAATCCTTCTTTTTTAATAGCTTTGGCCATTTGCATTTGCGTAAACCTTTCAATGCGTTGAAACTGCTTAATCACCTGCACAAACTGTTGTAATTCTAGGGGACTGACTTCGGGGTTAGCAGCGGTTTCTGTTTGTATGGTTGGTGATATAGGCCCGTTAAACTGACCATAAGCAGTCGTAGGTATGGTTAATCCTACCATTGCGATCGCACCTCCCACCACAAGAGATTTAAACATAAAAATTTTCCTTGATCTCCCTAATCTACTATTCCAGTATAGTCGACGGCTCGATGTAACTATTGTTCATCAATAATGGATTCTCGATCTAATAATAATAGATTTCTGAGTTGATCAGTGTCTAATTCTGTTAACCATTGTTCTCCAGAATCAACGGTTTGTTCGGCTAATTTTTGTTTACTTTCTAACATCTCGTTAATTCTTTCTTCTAGGGTTCCGGTACAAACAAATTTATGGACTTGAACATTCCTTTTTTGTCCTAAGCGAAACGCGCGATCAGTGGCTTGATTTTCTACAGCAGGATTCCACCAACGATCAATATGAAAAACATGGTTAGCGCGGGTTAAATTTAATCCGGTTCCTCCTGCTTTTAAGGATAGAATAAATATCCTTGGTCCATTGGGATCGTGTTGAAAGCGATCGATCATTTCTTGTCTTTGTACTCTACGGGTTGCACCATATAAAAAGAGAACTTCTTGCTCTAATTTTTTTTCTAAATAAGGTTTTAAGAGTTTTCCCCATTCAGAAAATTGAGTAAAGATTAAAGCGTGATCTCCTTCTTGTATTAATTCTTCTAACATTTCTTCTAGTCTTAGTAATTTACCAGATGGTTCAGATTTTTTTAAAGCTTTTTTCTTAAGAAAGTGATCGGGATGGTTACAAATTTGTTTGAGTTTAAGGAGTAAACTTAAAATTAAGCCTTTTCGTTGAATTCCTGTTTTTTCTTCAATTTCAGTCAGAGAATTATCTACTAATTCTTGATAAAGTTGTCCTTGTTCTGAGGATAACCCACAAAAGACAGTCATTTCTTGTTTTTCGGGTAAATCTTGAATAATGGTTTTATCGGTTTTTAAACGTCTTAAGATAAAAGGTTGGACTAAAGAACGCATAATTTGTAATGATTGTTTATCCCCATATTTTTCGATAGGAGTGGCAAAGCGACGACGGAAAAATTGTGGTGTCCCTAAAAATCCTGGGTTTAGAAAGTCGAGAATTGACCATAATTCACTTAATCTATTTTCTACTGGGGTTCCCGTCAAAGCAATGCGAAACTGTGTCGAAAGTTGACGTACTGCTTGGGATTGTTTGGCTTGAGGATTTTTAATATTTTGTGCTTCATCTAAGACAATACCTTGCCATTCTACTTGTTCAAAGCTTTTAATATCTCGATGGATTAAAGAATAGCTAGTAATGATGACATTTTTTTCATTAACTGCTTTAACAAAGGCTTTCCCTTTACTGCGTTTATCTCCATGATGAATCAAAGTAGAGAGACTTGGGGCAAATTTCTTTACCTCTCTTTCCCAGTTATTTAAAACTGATGTGGGACAAACAACTAAAGTAGGTTGTTCTAGCATATCTTCGCTTTTTAAATGGAGTAAAAAGCCAATTAATTGCGGTGTTTTTCCGAGTCCCATATCATCGGCTAAACAAGCACCTAATCCCCATTTTTCCAGGAAAGCTAACCAACCCACTCCTCGCTGTTGATAGGGACGCAATTGACCTTTAAATCCTGGAGGATTTTCGATCATTGGGATAGATTCATTATTATTTATAGCATTAATTAAATTGGCTAAGTCTCCTCTTGCTTCAAAGTTAGTAATCGGTAATTTAGCAATGGTTGAACTTTCCCCTGTACTGAATCGTAAAGCATCTTCTACAGAGAGTTCTTGAGTATCATAAGACTTATTTAAAATTTCCTGTGCTGCCCTAACATCAGCAGGTTGCAGGGCGATCCATTCTCCTTTTACTTCAACTAAAGGGGATTTTTGAGCTAATAGTTTTTCAAATTCTTTTTTGGATATAGTTTTATCGCCAACTGCTAAGTTTAATTTATAATTTAAAAGACTATTTAAACTTAGTCTTTGTCCTTTTTTAGCTTTGACTTCTGCTGTTAAACTGATCCCTAAGCGTTTCTCTTCCACTCCTTTTGCTAAACTAGTGGGTAAAATAACCCCTAATCCATTATCCTTAAGAATGTTGGCAGTCCCTCGAATAAATTCATATACTTGTATGGGATCTAATTCACAATAACTAGGATGACTTTCTTGTAAACTATCTTCGATGAGATAAGATAAACGCGACGCTAAACCTAATCCTTTTAATAGGGTTTCTTGTGGATAATCAATGGTTCTCTGGTTCCAAACGAATTGAGTGACAGGATTATCCCAAATAACCTGAGTAGAAATTAAAAAATTAGGATCATCTAATGCTTGTAAACAATAGTTTAAACGCCAGTTACTTTGCTCTGATTTTTTATTATTTTCCTGGGGGGTTTCTAGTTGAAAACAAACCCTAAATTGATTAATTCCTAATTGCTGATTATCAGAACTAATAATATATTCTTCTAAAGAGGATGTCCAATTACCTAGAGCATTTTTTAATCCTTTGATCTCAAGTTCTGATGCTTCAAACTTAGCATTATTTTGTGTTAGAGAGTGTAACCATTTTTGAATAAAAGAATTAGAGGCAATGGGAACATCAATGAATTGCCTAACTTGTTGATCAATAATAGTAGAGAAGAAATCAAGAATAATCGTTTGTTTAATCAAAGAATAGGAAATTTGCTCATCAGTTAAGTTATGATAAGCAAGACAACTATTAGGCATTGTTTGCATAAATTTAGAGAATCTTTGCTGATCTACTAAACTATCTAATAAAGGATACCATCGTCCATAAGCTTCATTGTCTTCTTGTTCAATTCCTGGTAAATATTTTCCTCTTGTTAATAAGTCTAGACTCCACCGATATAAATGTGTCCAAAATTGTAAATCCTCTCCTATAATATTTTTGTTTTTGTCTGCTAATCCTAAAGGTAATTGTCTCAGAATATCTAGCGTATGCTCAATTTTTAAACCTATTCCTTTAATTTTACAAGCCACAAAGCTGATCTCTTTTTGATTAACGAAATCTTCTTCTAATTGGGTCGATAATAAAGGAATAGGTTGGTTAGATTTATCATTCACTTGACTGGGTAAATAAAAGATTTCTGACGCTGCTTGAACATCTTTTGTGAACTGAACCGTAATATTATTATTATTTAATTGAGTAGCAATTTCATCTTTATCTACCGCAAAAGGATGTAGTAAAATAGAATCGTGTAAAACAAGATCATCAGATAGCGTTCGCCAATTCTCTCCCCAAATAAAAAAATATTTTTCTTGTTTATTCTCAATCCAAGTTCCGTGTAAAACTGTCATGTTTTTTCCTTTTTTTACCCTTAATTATCTAGTAATTACTGCCTATCTCATGTTACTGATATTTAACCATCGTATCAAATTAACTGATTAATTATGCTATCATCATATTTCTCAATAATTTACAAAAAACAATCATTAATTATTCATTATTAATTATCAAATCTTATGTAACTGTAGTTCAGATAACAATCATCCTGACAAAAACTCGTTATCCTAAAAATCCCCATCATCCATATATAGAGTAATCAATGAAAAATTCTAGCAGACATAACACCATATCTGTGGTATAACCAAAAAGTGTCCTTATCGAGTTGACATAAATTTCGACGAAAATTAAGTACAAAATTATTAGTTTTCTGAATAGACTTAGTAGTATAAATGATGCAACCCACTGTCATAACTTCCCCTCAGCAAACCCATCAAAGCGACACTCAGATCACTCCTAGTTACCATTCACAGCTAGGAGACAGTAAGATTAGAGTGAGACGACGGGATGGGTCATGGACAGCATTAAATATCGGGAAGATACGGGCTGTTGTCAACTGGGCTTGTGCCGAAAAAGACGTAAATAATATAGCCTTAGAAGCAGGGTTAACCACTCGTCTCCGTGACGGTATTACCACCAGAGAGATCCAGGATAACCTAATTAACTGCGCCTTAGAAATGTGTAGTCCTACCGAACCAGACTGGCGTTATGTGGCTGGTAGACTCCATATTTGGAGTTTGTGGAAAGATGTCTTAGTTGATCGCGGTTATCAATATGGTAACTATGAAACCACCGTCAAGACTAAAGTAGAATCAGGCGAATACGATAATCGTCTCTTAACCTATTCTAAAACACAATTAAGAGAAGCCGGATCATGGATTAATCCAGACTGGGATACGGACTATGATTATGCAGGGGCCGTCTTACTAACCAGTCGTTACCTTCTATCAGACGAACTACCCCAAGAAGCTTTATTAAGTTGTGCTTTACTTTTAGCCACCGTTGAAAGTCCTGAAAATAGATTACCCTGGGCAAAACAATTTTACGAAGCCATTGCCAGTCGTAAAGTGTCTCTTGCTACCCCTATTTTAGCTAACTTACGGGTTCCGGGTGGGTCTTTGACCAGTTGTTTCATTTTGTCTATTGATGACAACCTAGAGAGCATTTTTGAAGAAATTACCAACACCGCTAGAATCTCTAAAAATGGCGGTGGTGTCGGGGTCAATGTCAGTCGTATTCGGGCAACCGGTAGCTGGGTGATGGGGAAAAATAACGCTTCGGGTGGCATTATTCCCTGGATTAAGTTATTAAATGATACTGCGATCGCTGTTAACCAAGGAGGAAGACGGGCCGGGGCCGTGACGGTTGGGGTAGATATTTGGCATTTAGATGTGCCTGAATTTTTGGAAATACAAACAGAAAATGGGGATCAAAGACGGAAAGCTTATGATGTGTTTCCTCAGTTAATATTGACCGATGAATTTATGCGTCGGGTGGAAAATAAAGAACAATGGACGCTAGTTGATCCTTATGAAGTCAGAGAAAAATTGGGGATTGAATTAGCGGAATTATGGGGTGAAAAATTTGAAGAAGCCTATCGTTTAATTGAGGCTGAGTTAGATCGAGAAATTACCTTATATAAGCGTGTGAATGCCCGTGACTTGTTTAAAACCATTATGCGATCGCAGGTAGAAACGGGAATGCCTTATTTAGCGTTTAAAGATACCATAAATAAGGCTAATCCTAACAAGCACGTTGGTTATATTCCTGGTGTGAATTTATGCACGGAATCATTCTCAAATGTTACCCCTGGAAAAGAAGCACATTGTTGTAATTTGGTTAGTTTAAATTTAGCCAATATTGAAGAAGACGAACTCAATTATCTGTGTAAAATTGCCGTTCGTATTCTGGATAATACCATCGATATTACTAACCCTCCTTTTGATGATGCTAAGAGTCATAACGATAGATATCGGACCATTGGTGTGGGTTGTATGGGGTTAGCTGACTGGTTAGCTAAACAGGGGTTAACCTACGAAAATTTAACAGAAATTAGTAACATTTTTGAAGAGGTGGGTTACTGGTGTACTCAGACTTCTATGGAGTTGGGAAAAGAAAGAAGTCCTTATGATGCGTTTGAGGGAAGTGACTGGAGTAAAGGGTTATTAATAGGGTCTAAACCAGTTGATTGGTTCGTAGAAAATGCTCATAAAAAAGAGCGTTGGATACAGTTATCAGAAGATATTAAAAAGTATGGTATTCGTAACTCCCATATTAGTGCGATCGCTCCTAATACATCCTCATCTTTAGTACAGGGTTGTACAGCGAGTATTTTACCGGTTTATAGTCGTTTCTTCTATGATAAATGGGCTAAGGGTACGGTTCCCATTGCACCCCCATTTATTAAAGATTCTTTCTGGTTTTATCACGAAAATAAGACCTTAGAACAACAAAAAGTAGTTAAAGCAGTTTCTACCATTCAACAATGGATAGATACAGGAATTTCCATGGAATTATTATTTAATTTGAATCAGGGTGTTTACTTTCCCAATGAACCGGAACGGTGTTTAACCGCTAAGGATATTTTTGAGACATTACTATTAGCTTGGAAAGAAGGTTGTAAGGCGATATATTACGTTCGGACGGTTCAGAAAGACGATTTTAAGGAGTCTGATAATAATTGTACTGCTTGTGCTAATTAATCCGTTTGAGGTGGGCATTGCCCACCCTACTTATTTTCTTCTTGTGGTGGTGGAATTTTTTCTCTGGAAATTGGCACTAATTTATCAATATTCCATTTATATATAACTCTTTCTCTATACCCTGCTGCGTGAGGTTTATCACATTCTTTATCGTCTTCATTAACAATAATTTCATAGCAGTTATCATTATCGATATCTTGTATATCCTCTATAAAATTAGCTGGAGAAATTTCTCCAATTAACACAAAATTGTTCTCAAAGTGATCATGATTTACCAATGTTACTACAGGTTTAAATAATCTAATATGAACCCAGTATGGTCCTTCAATAGTAGAAGTAATTAGTTCATCTTGTCCATCTCCATCAATATCATTAGCACTAATCGAGATGATTCTATCTGCATCCCCATGATTTATACTCGCTATACTGTCTATACTTGGCTTGATTAACTTGATAGTTTCTTGTAATGTTTGATCAGCTATTTTGTTAACCTGTTCTTTTAATGAAACTTCTGCACCACCAAGTTTTGCTGTTTGTAGTCGATTTAATATAGATTTGAACTCTTTTGTATATCTTAAAGCTATATACCAAATTAATGACGGCTAAGCAGCTACCTTAATAAATTCGATCAAAAGTTCAAAAAAGTCTTTAACCATTATTAGCAAAAAACCGGATAAATCCCCTTACTATTATATAATCAAAATAAGACTTTGTAGGGTGGGCAATGCCCACCTTACCGCTAAGATAAAAAACAATCTAAAATAATCTCTGATAATATCCATCATTCACCAACATAATTTTTAATGTTATCAAAATTAGGAATCTTATCTAATTTTCCCTGACAAACACATCCCCAATGAGATGAATATCCATCTTTTTTAACCCAAGTATGAAAACTTGAATATAACCATAAATGAGGACAAGAAACTAAACCATGTTTAACTGGATTATAATGAATATAATTCAAATAAGTTTCTAACTCTGATTCATCTTGTATGGTATGTTCCCAAAAACGTCGCTGCCACACATTACTTTCACGGTGTTTTTGTCGAGAAGTAGAAACGGTTTCAGGTAAAGCATTATTACCCCGAAATGATTTTGTAAATAGCATTTTCATGCGTCCAATGCGTTTAGAATAGTTTTGAGCGTTAGGAGGTAATGTCCAAAGAAAATGAAGATGATCAGGTAAAATAACCGCACCGATAATATTAAAAGGCATCTCTTTTTTTACAGTTGCTACTATTGTACGAAGTTTATCAATGTTATCATAATTATCAAAATAAGGCTTTCTTTGATGAGTAACAATTGTAAAAAAATAGGTTCCACCAGGAACATAAAAACGACGATAATTAGACATAATATTTTACTCTAATTTTATCTTGCTAAGGTGGGCATTTCCCACCCTACTTATTTTGTTAAATAGCGAGTTATGCTAAACTTATTACCCTTTATCCTAACAAGCAAATTAAATTATGAAATTTGAACTATTTACTAGAGTCGCCTTAAAAGAAGACTTACCAAACTATAAACTCTGTCGAGGAGATGTAGCAACTATTGTTGAATATCATCCCGTTAAAAATGGAGAAGATGGTTATAGTTTAGAAGTGTTTAATGCTGTGGGAGAAACCATTGCAGTTGTCACTGTTGCTGAATCACAAATTGAGTCTTTAATGAGTAACGAAGTGCTTCATGTTAGAAGTTTAGAATCAGCTTAGATGTCGTGGATTATTTTAACTAAAATGGTGGGTTACGACCGATTCTTATATTCTTGTTATAACCTAAATTCTCGCCGTCTAACCCACACTACTTTAATCTGTGTTATATAATAAATATGAGTTAAGATTTTCAATATAAAAACATTATTATTTCATTCATCAAAATTGTGTGGTATGTCTGAGTTAATATCAAACCCTGTGACCCTAGAACAAAATTTTGCCCCAGACTTAGAGCAAACTAAGGCTTATTTATCACCTCAAGATGTTTTTTCTAAGGATGAACTCACAGAACTAAATGAACGCTCTAATGTTAAAGGTTTAATACAGTTATTTCTACATTTAACTATCATTGTTGTTAGTGGCTATTTTTGGTTAGGGATAGACAATCTTTTGATTAGAATTCCTAGTTTAATTATCTATGGATTTAGTCTAGCATCGATGTTTGCCGCCCTTCATGAATGTGTTCATTATACTGCTTTTGCTAACCCTCGTCTCAATGAAATTGTAGGCTGGTTTGCCGGGTTATTATCCTTTTACAATATTACCTTTTATTGTTTTTATCATATCTGGCATCATCGTTATACTCGTATTGAAAACAAAGATCCCGAATTGACTGATTTAACCCCGACAAATCTCTGGGAATATGTTTGGATCCTAAGTGGTATTCCTTGGTGGTTAGGGAAACTACAAACTCATTTTCTATGTGTTACGGGACAGTTTCAAGGGTTTCCTTATATTCGAGAAATGGTTAAAGGGAAAATTCAACGATCTGTGCAACTTCAATTATTAATTTATTTAGCAGCGATCGCAGTTTCATTCTATTATCAACAAGCTTGGTTTTTCTTAGGTTGGCTGTTACCTTTAGCGGTAGGACAACCCTTACTAAGATTTATTTTACTCGCTGAACATACAGGTTGTAGCTTAGATGCTAATCTTTGCGCCAATACTCGCACGACTTTAACAATTTTTTCTATCAGAATATTGATGTGGAATATGCCGTTTCATGGGGAACATCATTTTTGTCCTTCTATTCCTTTTCACGCTTTAGGGAAAGTTCATGAAAAATTACAGCCTCACCTCAATCATGTAACTGATGGTTATGGGAAGTTTAATCTTACTCTGATTAAAAGCTTTTTCTAAAGTAACTAAAATTTTTTGTGAGTTATAGAGAGGTCATAATGAAAACAAAATTATACGAGAAAGATTACTGTTTGTGGTTAGAAGAAACTGCACAATTATTAAGAGAGGGAAGATTAAGAGAATTAGATGTTAATAATTTAATTGAAGAAATAGAAGACATGGGAAGAAGCGAAAAAAAAGCAGTAAAAAGTAACTTAAAAATTCTTCTGTGTCACCTATTAAAATATAAATATCAACTACAAAAGCGTTCAAGAAGCTGGTTATCTACTATTTTTGAACATCGAGATAGACTAGAGGATGATTTTGCTGATAGTCCTAGTTTAAAACGCTATTTTGACGAAGTTTTTAAACTTTGTTATCAAAAAGCAAGAAAACAAGCATCAATTGAAACAGGTTTACCCTTAAAAACTTTTCCTATGAATTGTCCTTTTACGTTTGAACAAGTTTTAGATATAGACTATTTACCTGAATAAAAATAGAGGCTATTATGCAAACAAAATTATACGATAAAGATTACTGTTTATGGTTAGAAGAAACCGTACAGCTATTAAGAGAGGGAAGGTTATCAGAATTAGACGTTACCAACTTAATTGAAGAAATAGAAGACATGGGAATAAGTCAGAAAAATGCGTTAGAAAGTAACTTAATTGTCGTGTTGATGCACTTACTAAAATGGAAATATCAACCAACAAAACAAAGCGGTAGTTGGCGCAGAAGTATCCGAGAACATAGAAGACGTATTTTAAAAGCTTTTAGAAATAGTCCAAGTTTAAAACGATATTTTGAGGAGATTTTTGATGAAAGTTATCAAGAAGCAAGAAAACAAGCAGCCGATGAAACTGAACTGTCTTTAAATACCTTCCCTGAAATTTGTCCTTTTAAGTTTGAACAAGTATTAAATATGGACTATTTACCTGAATAATAGTAGGTCAGTTATTTTATTCTACTCAAATATTAGGACGAATAAGATACAGTTATGTCATACGTTAAATTATTGCCACGAGGTGTTATGAGTAAACCTATTTATGAAATTGTAGACGAACTCCCCACTAATAACATGACTGTTAGAGTCTTAAGAACCCTTGATTATGTGGTTCCTGGGGAATGGGATAACTTAGTTGGGTTTGAGAATACGATTCGGACGGTGACAGGAGAAACCGATGAAGAGATGATCCAACAAATTGGCGATCGCGCGGTTTATCTGTTTAATGATAAATCCCAAGGTTATCAACGGGCCTTATGGTTATATCAGACGATTGACAGTAGTGATAAAGCTTTAGCTACGGCTGCGTTAGCCAATAAAATCGGGGAAAAAGTCTCATTTCTTGGCTTTTTAAACCGTATTACTCCCAACGCAGACAAAGCGCAAGCAATCGATTTATCCTTAAAATTAGTAACGGAATTAGTGGCGTTTTGTCAAATTAATGGTATTCCTGGGGATAGTATCGGGGATTTTGTTGCTTCTTTAGGGGATTACAGCGGAGAATCTTTAATGAGAATGGCTGCTTTAGTTTGTTTAGATGGATTAATTCCTTTCGGTCCTGATTTTATTATGAAAGTAGAGTCAACACTTAATAATCTTTCTCCTAAAGAATTAGAAAATAATGGTACATTTAAGGACATTAAAAAAGAGATTCCTGGGAATAAAACCAGTAATCAACTAGATTTTATCGGGGAAAGTTTTGACTCCGTTAAAGGTTGGATGTCAGAGTTTGTTGCCAAAAAAGATATCAGTCGAGAGGGACTTTTTGATCGCTTGAGCAACTTTATTGAATATTCAGAAGATAAGTTAGATTATTTTGCTGCCTTTTTGGACATGACCACTAATTATTATGAACACACTGGAACTCAAACCTTAGCTAGACGCTTAATAGAAAGAGCAGTGGCTGAAATATAACATAACATTTCTTAATGAATAACGATGGAGAGGCCCCTTAACCCCTAAACTGGGAATAGCCAGACTTTGGTAGCGCATTTAGAAACCATTAAGGGAAATATTATGGCAACTCCATCGGACCAAACACAAAAACAATCCCTAGAAGTTCGGGAAATTCAAGAATTAGCGATCGCTATCTCGGCCAAAAATCTTAATCCCACCATGCTCTCTCAAGAGTTTCTTAAACAGACAGGTATTGTTCCTAATGAGTGGGAATTAGGAAAACAACCGGTTTTAGGGCAAAATCTTTCACAAGTAACCTTTCAAAATGGTGTCAGTATCGTTGCTCAACCTCGCACCATTACCTTTATGGAATCTCTCGGAACCAAAAAACCTGGTGAACTGAATATTCCTAATGTTGCTCGTCAATATGTAGATAAACTTGCTAATGCAGAGTACCAAGGATTATCGATTACTCCTAAAAGTTTAGTTCCCTTTCCAGGCAATGATCAAGGTGCCAGAAACTTCATTACTCAAAACCTTTTATCTCCTGGTGAGTGGCAAAATTATGGCAATGCACCTTTACAAGCTGGTTTAAATTTACTGTATCAACTCGATCGCTGTCAATTTAGCCTCAGTATTAACGAAGCTAAAATCCAAATGCCGGATAAATCTGCCATTCCTGCTTTATTATTTGCGGGTAATTTTAATTATAATTTAGCGGTCGGAAATCCTCAGGAAGTAATTACTAAGTTAAAGCAAGGAATTGATGATTGGCAAAACGATTTAAACGCTTTTCAAGAAGTCGTCAATCAAAGATTCTTGGCGCAACAACAGCCAACCAGTTTGTTTCCTACAACCTAGTTAATTATAGGGGTTTAGATGGTTAAATTTAGGGGTTAGGAAAATTATTTCTTAACCCCTAATTTATGGATAATTGATAATGTGAATCTGTTAGAAAAATGATGCAACTAAAACTTACCTCTCAGGATAATACTAGGGTTAATTTTATTCCGTTTTTAACTCTAGTAATTGCTTTAATTTCTATTTCTTTTGCACCTATTTTTATTCGTATTAGTGAAAATGAGTTAAGTGCAAATAGCACTGTTTTTAATCGATTATTTATATTTTTTATGGTGTTTGGCTTAGCTCAAACCATTAGACAGCGATTTTATTCTTCTGAAAACATTGAAATCCAATCACCTTTAACCCCTCAACATTGGTTGCTTTTATTCTTAGTAGGTATTCTGTCCATTACCTCGTTAGGATTGTGGGCAATTTCTTTACAATATACCAGTGTTGCTAACTGTATGTTATTGAATAATATGACTCCTATTTTTACCAGTATTCTCGCTTGGTTATTATTCAAAAAACACTTTGACAGTAAATTTATATTCGGAATGATCTTAGCGTTATCAGGGGCAATTTTTCTCGGATTAGAAGATTTACAAGGGACAAATAGTCATTTAATTGGAGATTTTTATGCCTTATTTTCGGCTGTTTTTTTGGGTATTTATTTTTTGATTGTTGAACAGTTGAGAAGTCGTTTTTCTGCCACAACGATTTTACTTTGGCGGTGTGGAGTTGGTAGTGTTTTATTGGTTCCCTTTATTTTATTAACTGAAGGTAATTTATTTCCGAATACCTGGCAAACTTGGTTAGCTGTCATAGGTTTAGGTCTAATCTCGGAAGGGTTAGGACAAAGATTATGAGCGGATTCTTTGGATAAATTTTCCGCTAGTTTTATTGCGATGTTTCTATTATTAGAACCCATTGTTAGTGCGATATTAGCTTGGATCATTTTTGCCGAGGGTTTAACCTCCATTACGGGTCTAGGTTTTATGATTATTCTAACAGGAATTTATTTAGCACAATCGAGTCATTCTGCGGTTCATGAAATTTGACAGTAATTAATAAGGATTTAACGAAAAATAGATAACAATTATGCCAGTTGATAAACAGTCAACTGGTTCCTTGTTTTTCTTCAAAAGATTTTGTAACCTATGGGATTAATAGCAAAAAGTTACTATCTTAGGATAAATTATGATAAAACAAGTAAACTATATAAAATTTTTATCCTCTACTATTGCAGGAATTAGTGTCGCCTTAACCCTAAATTATTCTGTGATTGGGTCAAAAGTTTCTGCACAAGTTCCCTTATCTCAATCAAGAGATTATCTTGCTCAAGCGAATATAACCGTTGAAGATTTACAGGGGTTTAATGGTGTGGTGAAATCTCTTGCTATTACCCCTGACGGTAAATTATTATTAGTTGGGACAGGAGATGGAGAACTGACTGCCATTGATTTAGAAACGAAAGAAACCCTCTACAGTAAAGCGGTTTTAGTTAATAATTATTCTTCTATTGCTTTTAATGTCGAAAAAGATATTTTAGTCGTGGGTGACGATCAAACCGTGATGGTTTTAAGCTTATCCGATGGACAAAAATTAAGTTTTCTCAGAAAACATACAGGAAAAGTCAGTGATGTGGCTATTAGTCCCGATGGGAACAATATTGTTAGTGTTAGTGGAGACGATCAAACGATTAGAATTTGGGATCTTGAGTCTGGAGAACTGATTAAAACCATCGGGGCCAATATTGGTCCCACCACTAGCGTTCAATATACTCCGGACGGTACTATGTTTATTACCGGAGCAATAGGAAGCGATCGCACTTTTAAGTTTTGGGATGCAACGACTTTTGAATTATTAAATACTTCCTCCCAACAACCAGGATTTATCAATGATCTGAAAATTAGCAGCGATGGAACGCAATTAGTGGCTGCAGTCCGCAATTTTGTCAAAAGTTGGGATCTCACCACCCTTCAACAAGTTTGGTCTACTAAAGGTCCCAAACTAGAAATTAACACAATCGCTGTTTCCCCCGATAATCGTACCGTTGCCACAGCTAATAAGGAGGGAAGCATTATGTTATTTGATCTAGCCACAGGGCGCAAATTAACCACGTTACAGGGTCATCGGGGATGGGTTTTATCTCTGGCATTTAGTCCCGATGGTCAATATCTCTACAGTGGGGCCGAAGATAAAATGGTTAAGGTGTGGCAACTGCAACCTTATTAAGTTCAGAGTTTTATCTAAAAAAATAGCAGTGCCGACGGGGTTTGAGCCCGCAAACTCCTACGTGAAAGGCAGGTGACTTTACCAATTTGTCTACGGCACCATATTTATATGGTGTCAGTAGCAGCGATGGGACTTGAACCCACATACTCCAGCTTATGAGACTGGTGCATTGACCATTATGCTACACTCAGTAGATCACAAACT
The DNA here is from genome assembly GCA_002172675.1 of unicellular cyanobacterium SU3. Lineage (GTDB taxonomy): Bacteria > Cyanobacteriota > Cyanobacteriia > Cyanobacteriales > Microcystaceae > Crocosphaera. The sequence continues at coordinate 110 of NETF01000173.1, read as the reverse complement.
CAGTTTCAGAGAGGCGAAACGTTAATCTGCGATCGCCAATTTACGTTGAAACAGCCCAAAAAACCTCCTTAAACATAAGTTTGTTTTATATAATAGAAGATTGGACTTAA